>JAFXSG010000051.1 GCA_017525875.1 Clostridia bacterium
GATGCCCGATGTTTATAAGCCAGCCGAGCTCCACGCTGTTCTTACCCGCTTCGGTAAACGCCTGCGTCATCCACTCCATCTTTTCGGAAGGCGTTTCGGCCGCTCTCCACAGCATAACGACCTTGGAGAGAAGCTCCTTTATCGAGGCTATAACGTCCTCCAGCAAATCCTCCTTGGAGGAATAGTTCCGGTAGAACGCGGGCCTTGAGACCCCAGCCGCCGTCACGATCTCCGTGACGGATATTTGCGGGAGATCCTTTTCGTTCAAAAGCTTAACAAGGGCGGCCTTCATGCAGTCCTGCGTTATCTTGTTTGCCTCTGCATTGGAGAGACGCAAAATATTCATTCGTTCAAGCCTCAATAATCTCCTTGACTATTATCTGGCTCTAGAAACAAAGAACATTGCATATTATACGGATGTCCTAAGGTTCATGAATGCCGCGGGACGATTAGAGGAATTCGAAAAAGTACTGACACCAAGCTTTGTTATTAATGCTTATATCAACGGATTGGGATTGGATGAACTGCTTGAATCCTGTGTTGAAATCCTCAACGAAGTTAAAGCGCACATAACGGTATATTTCCGCTTTATTGTTATCGAGATTCTTTTTGTTGCCCAAAAACTCTTGAAAGAACTCTTCAAGCGACTTCCTAAAATTGTCAGCAACATCTCTGACATAGGCTCCGTCAGAATACTGCTTTAAAGCTCTTGCGAAAGTAACACGTGCTTTGGGATAGTCAGACAGCCATTCCAACGGCTCGGAAACCAGTGCGCCGTCAAGCTCTTTTGCGCCATTTGGAAAATAGAAAACCTCATCATCATCGTGAAACAGCTCATATGGAATACGGCTGTCATCAAGAGCCCTCTTGATCGCGTTCAGAATCGTTTCCTTGTGCACTTTTTTACCAGGGTAATTGTTTACCATGGTTACAAGCGTAGCTAAGAAATCCGGGAACAGTTTTTGCTTTTTCTGCAGATATAGCCAAACTCGCTGTATACCACTGAGCGAATCTAACCGGAGAATAGTCTCGGATGCCCGTATCTTCGGTATCGTATATTGATCCACTTCTCTATTACCTTTCGGAACTGACTTTTCCATTATTGATAACTGGTACCATTTTTCTGCTTGGTCGGTCATCGGTACCGACCAACTTGCTTTTTACGTTAAAATAACTAGTACTATTTTTCGGTAATAAACCATATAAACCCTTGTTGTTTAATGGAAGGAAGCTATGGTAGCGGCCAAGCCGCTCTCTTTAATATAACAATGATTAGAACGAACTCATTCCTTTTCCAGTAAGGACTCTTTTTCTCATCTTGTACCTCCTAGATGCCTTCTTTAGCTTTCTATACTTCGGTCGGTCAAAAACTTTGCCGGATTGCTTTTCAACGATTATACGATTAACGCCGTATTCGTTCAGGGCTACTACCTGCCGTGCTTCGTTCTGATCCTTTGTCGATACACGAACATAGCCATATATCATGGGAACCCTCCTAAATTCTGATGATTCAGTTGTATATAGCCTTGCACAAATAGAAAAGTCAAGCAAAATGAGTAAAAATTCCAATGACAGTTGCCGGGAAACTATTTGAATGCAAATGAACACCTCGTGATATGGGGTGTTCAAAGCAAACGACTAGTATTGCGTTTAAATTATGAGACGATCTAACGAAGAGCAGAGGTTGTTATCAGCAGCCATTCTATTTCATCCCCGAACAGCTCCATTTCCTCGTCATACACGTGCATAAAGTCGATGACTACACCGTACTTTGCCGGGAACATGCTTTCGCAGTACTTGGGAATTACTGAGTGCGGGACTATACCGACATAGTCACTGCCTTCAAACCTTGCGAGTATCTCATCGGCGTCACGCAGGATGACGGGAAGCCCCGCCCGTGAAAGAGCGACATAAAAGCTAACCGCTTCCCGCTGACGGTGTTTGCCGGCTATGGCAAAGCAGAATCCGCAGGGACGCTTTGCCGCTTCCTCGGCAGTCAGTTCTCCGATCCGGACCTTATAATCAAGACTTTGCCTGTCGTTGCAGACAACCAGATCAACATGGGTGCTGTTGCCGCCACGGATGACCTCCCATGGATGGCCGCCGCCACGTGATCTGTCAAAATACCATTGTTCCCAGGCAGCGGGATTGTCGAAGTCAATGCCGGGGCCTTCATTTAACCCGTAACCGCGGCCGGTCAGCCCTTCGTCACGCCCATCAGCATATTTATCGTACTGATCGACGAGCGGGAGGTCTCCGCAATCATAGCCGCAGGCTATGTAACCGATAGAACAGGCTCGGAAGAAATCGTTTGCGGTCATCGTTTCGAGCCGGCCTATCTTATCAGCGTCATTCGCGCCGGAAGCCATCAGTTCTTTGAAAGCGTTTATGGTTTCATCATCGAGCCCGTCCATTGCATTTTCCTTCCACTCCGGGTCCTTTTCCCATAGGGCAGAGCGCTTGATGACGCCGGTTTTGAACCTATATGGAAGCAGCGCATTGAGCTCATCGTAATACGTGCCATTTTCAAGCTTTCTGATCGCATCTTCCGCTGCGGTAGTCAGCAGTCCGATAAGCGTTACGGCGGCACTCTCGCTGTAACCGCCATGCTCGGCGAGCCCCATATCAAATACGGCGTTTACTATAATTCTGTCTCCAAACGATATCGACCTATGAAACAGCTCGCCGCCCCTGTTGAACGATTCGGAAACGATGAGCTCGTACCAAGCAAGAGGCTCGGGATAATCCTCATGCCACAAGGCTTCATATTCCTCGTAGGTTTCGACTTCTCCGTAGCTCTTCAGGTCTTCAAACGAGTCGTAGTCTTCGATAGTCCCGCGCGGAACGGCGATCCAAAGGACTTTCACCTCTTGGCTTTTTTCAAGCGGAGCAAGAGGCGCAAACGCGCGGAAAAGAGACTCCATGGCAGAAACGATCCGTTCGGACGGAGCGGATGGGTTCAGGTAGCCGCGCTCAAAATACCGAAGCAGGCGGTCTATATCGGGTGCTATAAGCTTATAATCTTCTTCCATAGTGTCTCTCCTTTGAAACTGTCACAGCGTTTCGAAGGATTCAAACAGGAAGTGCATCCTGTCTATCCGTTTATCGGTGTGCCAGTGTCCGCAGTACCAGGCCGAATAATCCAGGCTTTCTTCGATCGAATCAAGCCAGCGCTCGGTACTGTCATCAATAGTGCTCTGATCGACGCAGGAAAGGAACATCTCTCGCGGCTCGTACTTATACGGGCATGTGTGCGAAAGAATAACGTCGATCTTGTGAGTGCGGAGCTGCTCTTCGACAAAGTGCTTGATTTCATCGGACGGCTGCTCATCCTCCCACCAGCCTAAACCGCGGGCGAGCCGTATGGGCTTATCTACGCTGTACGCTCCGCCGATCACAATGCAGCGCCGGCCTTCAAGCAGGAAGATCTCTCCGTCTTTGGCAAAGAGCAGGTTAGGGAAATCCTCCTGCACCCACACTTTGCCGCCGTTCCAATCCCTGAGCGTATATCCGGGCACGGTCCACGGGCGCATTTCGTGATTGCCGTGTATGCAGAGCACCTTCGGGCCGCATATATCGAGCATAGCCTTGACGGCATCGTCCCTCTGCCCGCCGAAAAAGTTCACACCGACGTCGCCGAGAATAACGATGACATCATCCCGGCAGGGCTTGATTCGCCTGCAGAAGTTCACTATTCGCCACGGGTCGCCGTGTATGTCGCCTGTTAGATAAATCATGGCCTTATTATACCATAATCCTCAGGCGTCTGATAAAGCTTTTTGTAGCGTTCGAGCTGCACGTCAGTCAGGCTCGCGAACTCCTCCTGGGCAAGGCCGACAACAAGGAAGGTTCCGGCAATGATATCGTAGATGCGGCCTATGCTGTCGCGAAGCGCGCGGTTAGGTTCCAGGCCTTCGAGTTTGCCTTCTTCGTTGCATACTATGGCAACGTTATCCGAAACGATCAGGCAGTCGCCCGTGCCGAAGCCCTCGGGTACATAGCAGGAATAATCGAGCTTCTGCTCAATCAAAACCTGCGGATCCGGGCAGCTCTTTTTTGCTTCGGCGATAGCTTCAAGCACGAAGCTGACATACCCGTCAGTGCAGGTGTCCATCTCATCCGAATCGTAGCGGCTTACGGGCTTTCTTGACCGCATCTTCAGCGCTCGCTTGAGCTTGTGCTCGCAAAGCGCGTGTGCAGCTGTGCCTTCTGCTGCCGCTTCAGTCTCCCGGTCTTCGAACTCCTGCTCCAGTCTTGCAGACGGATTGCAGTGCAACCATCTGTGCGATGAAGATGCCGACAGCAGCGCGTGTGTAGCAGGAGGCATACTTGATCTCCATAGCGCGCTTCAGCAGCTCTTCATAGTCAATCATTGACCCACCTCCAATGTGTTAGTCACGCATACCTGCGTGCCACACTTATTATACAGCTGGCCTTCACGCTCCGTGAAGGTGGCCCTAAAACTCCGTGACGGTGGCCTTAAAACTCCGTGCAGCTGGCCTTATTGTAGCGAAATTTATAACGCTAACGAGACATTTCCTTTTTTGAGGGGGGTGTTCAAAAATAAACGATTACCCTGATTTGACCCACAAAATAAACGATTACCGACCACAAAATAACGATTGATGCGTGAAAACACGAAAAAGTCTCTCCGGAGAACCGCCCGGAGGGGCTTTATACTACACAGTGACACTGATATTTTGCTTTATCTGCTGTATTATTTACACAAAAAGACCCTTCATACCGAATTGTATCAAAATTGGTATGAAGGGTTGGCGTACCTGCCGGGATTCGAACCCGGGACCTTCAGAGTCGGAGTCTGACACTCTATCCAGCTGAGCTACAGGTACATATATAGCTGTATTTGAACGCGGAGCCGTTCGCTTAGGAGGAGAACGCTTTATCCTGTGAAGCTGCGTCCGCCCGCTAAACTTTATTATACCACGGCATCAGCATTAAAGCAATGACGAGTTTTGATGAAGAAAACATTGCCTAAACAGGTGTTCGGGTGGTATAATATCCAATTGAAGAATATATGTACTGCTGCGGAGCGGATCCACAGCAAACTGCCGGCCGCGGGCAAGCGCGGCGCCAAGGAGGAAATATGAAAAAACGTGCAATAATCATCGTTCTGGACAGCGTCGGCATCGGCGAAATGCCCGACGCCGCAGAGTTTGGCGACGAAGGCTCCCACACCCTCGGCAATACCTATGCACAGCGCCCGATGGAGATCCCGAACATGCTTGCGCTTGGCCTCGGAAATATCGAGAACTCAAAACTCCCGCCCGTTGAGGACCCGCGCGGCGCATACGGCCGGTCAGCCGAACGCACCAAGGCGAAGGACACCACGAGCGGGCATTGGGAGATGGCGGGCCTGCCTATGGACGTTCCTTTCCGCACTTATCCGGACGGTTTCCCCAGGAGCGTCATGAACGAGTTCGAAATGAAGATCCACCGCGGCACTCTCGGCAACTGCGTCGCGTCCGGCACGGTCATCATCAACGAACTGGGCGATGAGCACGTCCGCACGGGCAAGCCGATCGTCTACACCTCTGCGGACAGCGTTTTCCAGATTGCCGCTCACGAAGAGGTCATCCCGCTCGACAAGCTCTATAAAATGTGCGAGACAGCAAGGGAAATGCTCGTTGGCGACAACCTCGTCGGCAGGGTCATCGCGCGCCCGTTCATCGGTTCGGACGGTCACTATACCAGGACGGAGAACCGCCGCGACTTCGCGCTCGAGCCCATCGGCGAGACCATCCTCGACCGGCTCTCCGGCAAAGGCATGGACGTCGTCGGCATCGGCAAGATCGAGGACATCTTCGCTCATAGGGGCGTCACGACCGTCGACCACACCAAGAACAATCCTGACGGCATCGAGGCGACGATCCGTTTCCTCAAAGAGGGCAGGGGCGACTTCATCTTCACGAACCTTGTGGATACCGACATGCTCTACGGTCACCGCAACGACGTCGAGGGCTACGCCGGTGCTCTCGAGTACTTCGATAAAAAACTGCCGGAGATCATGGATGCGATGAGCGATGACGATCTTTTGATCGTGACTGCAGACCACGGCTGCGATCCCACGACCCCGAGCACGGATCACAGCCGCGAATACATCCCGATCCTCGTATGGGGCAGGCACGTGAAGAGCTGCGATCTCGGCACGCTTTCCACTTTCGCGGATCTCGGCGCTACAGTCGTGGACTATCTCACCGGCGAGGACTTCGGCGTCGGTACTTCGTTCCTCGGGAAGGTCATCAAGGACTGAACCGAGCCGAGCGCCGCATAAGTGCGCATAAAGCAGAATAATATCACCCTTTCACGGAATATGCTGTAACAGCAAAGTGAAGGGGTGATTTTATGCTGAAAAACATCGGAAAGAATTTGATAAAATCAGCGGCGTGCCTGCTTGCCGCCGCGATGCTTTCGTGCTTTTCGCTTCCAAACCATGCCAAAGCCGATACGGCTCCCGTCGATACCAGCAGCGCCAAAGCTTGCCTGCTTATCGAGGCAAAGACGGGCAAACCGCTCTTCGAATACAACTCGGGCGAAGAGCTCCCGGCAGCGGGGCTCAGCCGCCTTGCCGCGCTTCTCGTGATCTGCGAAGCGTTCGACAGGGGGGAGATGGACAAAGCAGCACTCGTGACCGTCAGCGACCGGGCTTCACGGATCGGCGGGACGACCGCGTTCCTCCGCGCAAACGAGCAGATCGACGCGGAAAGCCTGCTGCTCGCGGCTGCGATGATCAACGCGGGCGACGCGACCGCTGCCCTCGCGAGCGCCGTCTGCGGCAGTGAGACCGCCGCTGTGATGCGCATCAACGAGCGGATGGCGGAGCTCGGCATACCGGCTTCGTTTGCCGACGTCTGCGGGGAGGACCGCCTGTTCACTGCCCGGGAGCTCGCAAGGCTCGGCTCCGCGCTGATCACGAGCGGCACGTATAATACGTACGGCACGAAGTATTATGAGAAGATCCTGCATTCGGGCGCGGGCGAAACAGAGCTTGCGAACCCGAACAAGCTGCTGCGCCAATACTCAGGCTGTCTCGGCGTCGGTACAGGTTCCTCACAGCAGGCGGGCTACTGCGGCGTGTTCGCGGCGAAACGCGGTGAGACCGTGTTCGTTGCCGTCGTGCTGGGCGCGGATACCGGCGCGGAGCGCTTCCGGATCGGCGCCGCATTGCTCGACTGCGGTTTTTCCGCGTTCAGGAGCGTGAGGGTCGGAACTGCGGGGGAGTCCTTCGGCACGCTGCCCGTGACCGGTTCACTGGTCAGCGAGATCGAAGCCGTTTCAAATGATGACACAGTCCTTCTGCTGAAAACGAACGGGAGCGGGTACGTGACCGGGACGGAGTTCCCGCCCGTGCTCGAAGCCCCGGTAGAAAAAGGCGATACCGTGGGCAAACTGATAATACGGGATACGGATGGAGAAGTGCTTGCGGAAACAGAGCTCGTTGCCGCGGACAGTGCTCCGAAAGCCGGATTCATAGACTGCTTCGCGTTCGTTCTCCGCGCTTTTACCGGCAGTGAATACCGCCTGAACGGCGGCGTTGCGGAACAGACGTAAATATGTTATAATACGATTGGAATTATGTGTAAAGGACTGCGGAGCGGCAGCGCCTCGATAACGCCGCCCGTTTACCGATGATAAAGGAGCTTTGATTTGGAAAGTTTTGTCGATTACCTGATCTCCAGGCTTTATATCCTCCCCGCCGTGATCATCGGCCTCAGCTTTCATGAGTGGGGCCACGCATTTGCGGCGTATAAAATGGGGGACCCGACCGCGCGCAATTTGGGCAGGCTGACGCTGAACCCGCTAAAGCATATCGATCCGATAGGCTTTCTTATGATGCTCGTCTTCGGGTTCGGCTGGGCAAAGCCGGTGCCTGTAAATCCCCATAATTACCGAAACTACAGGATCGGTGAGATCGTCGTTTCCCTTGCGGGCGTAACGATGAATCTCATCCTGGCGGTCATCAGCGCGATCATCCTCGCCGCGTACTACAAGTATGCGGGCGTGGAATTCATCGCGAGCACGGCCGGCACCCGCTTGAACGTGATCATCTATTATTTCATCATGCTCAACCTTTGCCTGCTGGTCTTTAACCTCATACCGATCTATCCGCTCGACGGCTTCCACGTCGCGGAGGTATTGCTCGCAAAGCCCCTCGGGCCGAAGGTCTTCCTTTTCCTGCGCAATTACGGCCAGTACATCCTGATCGGCATACTGCTCCTCGGCAGGAGCGGCTTTTCACCGGTCGGATACATCGCCGGGAAGCTGTATTCCGTCGTGACCTCATTCGCGTTCTGGGTCTTCGGGGTGTAAGCAAAAACGATAAATCTTTGAAAGGAGCGGCTCGATGGATTACCGCGTTCATATAAAGCAGTTCGACGGGCCGCTTGACCTGCTGCTTCACCTTGTTGAAAAATCGGAGCTTGATATCCGGGATATCTTCGTTTCCGAGATAACCTCGGAGTTCCTTGAATACATGAAACAGCTCGACCAGCTCGATGCGGACGCCGCAAGCGAGTTCCTGACCGTCGCCGCAACGCTCGTCTACGCCAAATCCCGTTCGCTCTTCCCGCCGGAACCAAAGGAGGATGGCGAGGAAGAGGAGGATCCGGCGGAAATGCTCGTCCGCAGGCTGCGCGAATACAAGGCCTTCAAGGAAGCGTCCGAAGCGATGCGTCAGCTCGCCAGGACCGCCTCCGAAATGCGCACCAAGCAACCGGAGGAGTTCCCGCTCCCGCCGAAGGAGATCATCCTTCGCGATACGACCGTCGAACGCCTCTTCGAGGCCATGCTTGCCGCACTGAACCGCGTTCCGGAAGCGGAAACGGTCAAGACCGTCCACTCGGTCAAAAAGGATACTTACACGATCCGTTCCTGTTCGCGCAAGATAAGGGACCGCCTGCGGCAGGACCGCGGCAAAACGACCTTCACAAACCTTGTGAACGGTGCGGGCAGGATGGAGATCATCGTCACCTTCATGTCCATTCTGGAGATGATCACCGGCGGAGAGATACGCGTGGAACAGAAGAAATACTGCGGCGAGATCTTCATAATCGAGCAGAAGCTTTTAAAGAACGACGAAAACATTAACTATACGGATGAGCAGGACTAATATGGAAAATCAGGACGACATCACGAACAGCGGCCCCGCGGAGAAAGGGGCATCCAAAGAGGAATCCTTTTCAAACGAGGAATTTTTCGGCGCGGTAGAAAGCCTGCTCTTCGTCTCCGGAGAGCCGATCGGCTTTGCCGAGCTCGTACGCGTGTTCGATATCCCGGAGCAGAAGGTCATCGCCCTGCTCTCTGAGATGGAGTGGCAGATGCGCGGAGCGGGCAGGGGAGTGCTTCCGTTCATCACGGGCTCCACGGTCCAGCTCGTAACGAACCCGCGTTATAACAGCACGGTCGTATCGCTGCTTTCGCCGCCCGAGGAGCGCACCATGAGCGATTCCATGATGGAGACCCTCTCCGTTATCGCATACCGTCAGCCCGTCACAAGGGCGGATATCGAAGCCGTGCGCGGCGTCCGGTGCGAGTACTCCGTAACGCAGCTGCTCAAACAGGGCCTTATCTGCGAACTCGGCAGAAAGGACTGCATCGGAAGGCCGATGCTGTTCGGAACGACGGATAAATTCCTCAGAAAGTTCGGCCTGCATTCCCTTGAGGACCTTCCGCCGATGCCCGATCCGGACGACGGCGAAGGCTCGGACGGCCAGATCGGCGTCGTTTGAGCAGGAAAAAGGTCTGTTTTGCCCGAAAACCCGATATTATTCTGTATTTAATGCAGCAAATGGTGTATAATCCCAATAAACTATTGCGAAAATCCGCCGAATGCTATAAAATAGTCTAAACTATGCATTTGCATAAAAACAGGAGGTGCAATCATGGAAGCAACGATCAAGAACGAATACGGCACCATTACACTAAACGAAGATCTGATCGCAAGCATCGCGGGTTATGCGGCTTGCGAGAATTACGGTATAGTTGCTATGAACAGCAAGACCGCAGGCGACACGCTCCGCCAGATGATCGGCAGTGAAAACGTCCGCCGCGGCGTTAAGGTCACGACCCTTGAGGACAACAGGGTGGATATCGATCTTTTCGTCACGCTGCTTTACGGCATTTCTTTCCCAGCAGTTGCGGAGAACGCCATGAGCAATGTCAAATACCGTGTGGAAGAGCTCTCCGGCATCAAGGTGCGCAAAGTCAATTTCTATATCGAGAGCATCCAGGTCTGATTCCGGTGTAACCGTTGGAGGATAGAGTTTTGTTAGAACGTACGATTGACGGGTCCTTGTTCCGTGAAATGCTGCTCATGGGAGCAGCCTGCCTTGAAAAGAACAAGCAGACTATCGACTCGATGAATGTTTTCCCGGTCCCGGACGGAGATACCGGAACCAATATGTCAATGACGATGCAGCGCGCGGTAACGGAGATCAATGGCGTCAAGTCAAACTCCGTTGAAGATATCGCCGCCGCACTTGCGACCGGCGCTCTCAAAGGCGCAAGGGGCAACTCCGGCGTCATCCTTTCCCAGATCTTCCGCGGCTTCTCCCGCGCGATGAAGGGCACGAAGGACGTGATCACCCCCGAGCTGCTCTCCGAAGCGCTCACCAGCGGCACGGAAGCTGCATACAAAGCCGTCATGAAGCCCAAGGAAGGCACGATGCTGACCGTCGCCCGCATGATGAGCGAGGCCGTTTCCAAGGCCGTCGCCGGCGGTGCGAACGCTTATTCGGTCGTCGACGTCATGCTCGAAAGCGGCGAAGAAGCGCTCCGCCTCACTCCGGATCTGCTGCCCGTCCTCAAGGAAGCGGGTGTGCTCGATTCCGGCGGTATGGGCCTTCTGACCATCTATCGCGGTTTCAAAATGGCGATGGACGGCGAGGAGATCTCCGATTCGTTCAAGTTCAGCGTCGAAGAGGAACCGGCGCAGCAGGATATCACGCTTGAAGACGTGAGCGAGATCAAGTTCGGCTACTGCACCGAGTTTTTCGTTACAAGGATCTCCGATACGCTTGCAGCGAACGAAGTCGAGAGGTTCCGTGAAAAACTGATGAAGATCGGCGATTCCGTCGTTGTCGTGCACGATGACGGAATGATCAAGGTCCACGTGCATTCCAACGATCCCGGCAAGGTGCTGCAGCTTGCTCTCCGCCTCGGCGAGATCGACAAGATCAAGATCGAAAACATGCGCGAGCAGAACCGCCAGATCGCGGAGCAGTTAAAGGCCAGCGAAAAAGAGCTTGCCGTCGTCGCCGTCAGCGCAGGCGAAGGCATCGACGCAGTGCTCGAGAGCCTCGGCGTGGATTCCATCATCCCCGGCGGGCAGACGATGAACCCCAGCATCGACGTTATCGCTCAGGCGATCAAAAAAGCCAATGCAAGGAACGTGTTCGTTCTCCCCAACAACCCGAACATCATCATGGCTGCCCAGCAGGCGGCCGAGATCAGCGACCGCAACGTCGTCGTGATCCCCACAAAGACGATCGTTCAGGGCATCTCCGCGATGATCGGCTTCAATCCCGATGTTGACATTGAGACCAATACCGAAAGCATGAAGGAAGCTGTCGAAAACGTGCTTTCCGGCTCCGTCACCTACGCCGTACGCGATACGCAGTTCGAGGGCAAGGTCATCAATCAGAACGACATTATCGGCATCATCGAAGGCAAAATCGAGGTCGTTTCCGGCAACGTCGCCGAAGCGGCCGGCAGGCTGATCGACGAGATGCTCGAAAAACGCGGTCAGGACGGTATCGTCTCGCTCTACTACGGCAGCGATACTCCCAAGGAGGATGCGGAGGCTCTCTGCGAACAGTGCCAGCAGAAGTATCCCGAAGCGGAGTTTGCCGTCCAGTACGGCGGTCAGCCCCTGTATTACTACTATATAGCGGTGGAATAAATTGGCATCGGATCCTACCCAGCCGTTAACAACTATCAAAGGAATAGGCCCCGGGCGAGCAGAGCTCTTCGCCCGTCTGGGGCTTTTTTCGTTGAACGATCTTTTGGAATTCCTGCCGCGCAGCTATCTCGATTATTCGCGGCCGAAAAAGATCGCGGATATCGAGGACGGTGAGGCCGCCGCAGTGCGGATCGGCTTTATCGGCCCGGCAAAGCTCTTCCGCTCAAAAACAAAAGTGACCGTGACGACCGTCTCGATAGGGGACGAAACGGGGAATATGACCGCCTCCTGGTTCAATCAGCCCTATATCATGAAGGCTGTTCCGAAGGAACCGGGCGGATACATCGTCGGCACGATGGACAGGCGCAGCGGCGCCCGCTTCCTTCGCGCTTCGTTTATGAAGGAGCTCCCGGGCGTCGTTCCCGTCTATCCGCTCGTGAAGGGCCTCAATCAGGCTTCCGTCCGAAAGGCGGTCAAAGCGGCGCTCGACGCTTGCCTTGACGGCGTCGAAGAGACCCTGCCGAAGCGTATCATCACCGAGTACGGTCTGATCCCGCTCCGCGAAGCGATCTCGGAAGTGCATTTCCCGAAAGATCCGGAAACGCTTAAAAAAGCGCGCCGCCGTCTCGCGTTCGAGGACGCCGCGGTACTCACGATCGTGCTTGAAAAACTGCGCAGCGTAAAGAAAAGCACAAGCGGCATCAGCTTCAATACCGTCGGTATCCTCGGCGAATTCCTCCCGCTGCTGCCGTTTGAACCGACCGATGCGCAGTACGGCGTAATGAACGAGATCGCGCTTGATATGGCGTCGGATCAGCCTATGAGCCGCCTCATCCAGGGCGACGTCGGCTCCGGCAAGACCGTCCTCGCGCTCTACGCAATGTACGTAGCCGCGAAAAACGGTTATCAGTCCGTTCTCATGGCTCCCACGGAGATCCTCGCGGAACAGCATTTCAAGCAGCTCAGGCATTTCTTCGGCGAGCGCGCCGCGATACTGACCGGGCATATGACGGCAAAGGAACGCCGTGAAGCGCTTGCCGGCATCGCGGACGGAAGCACGATCGCCGTCTGCGGAACGCACGCACTGATCGAGAACGGCGTTGAGTTTTCAAACCTCGGCGTCGTCATAACCGACGAACAGCACCGCTTCGGAGTACGTCAGCGGGCTGCCATTGGGAAAAAGGGCGAAGCGCCCGACACGCTGATAATGAGCGCCACGCCGATACCGAGAACGCTTTCACTGATCCTGTACGGCGATCTCGATATCTCCACGGTCCGCGGCATGCCGCCGGGCAGAAAACCCGCCGTGACCAAGCTCGTTCCGGAGCGCAAACGCGCCGATATGTACCGCTACATCGAAGAACTGATCGCCGACGAGCGTATCCAGGCATACGTCGTCTGCCCGATGATCGAGGAAAACGAGGAGCTTGAAGGCGTACGCTCGGCGGAATCGCTTTATGAAGAGCTCAGGGGAAATCTTTCCCTGCGCATCGGGCTTCTCCACGGCAGGATGAAGAACGGCGAAAAAGACGAGCTGATGGAGCGCTTCCGCAAAGGCGAGCTCGATATGCTCGTTTCCACGACCGTCATCGAGGTCGGAGTGGACGTTCCCAACGCCTGCATCATGGTCATCGAATCGGCGGAGCGCTTCGGCCTTGCGCAGCTGCATCAGCTTCGCGGCCGTGTAGGGCGGGGCGATAAGCAGAGCTATTGCTTCCTGCTGACCGGCTCCGGCTCGAAGACGGCCCTCGAGCGGCTGCGTTTCCTCACGGAGACGAGCGACGGATTCAGGATCGCGGAAAAGGATCTCGAACTGCGCGGCCCGGGCGAACTCATAGGCATGCGCCAGCACGGCATCAGTGAATTCGGCGCGGCCGCGCTCGCGATGGATATCGAAACGCTGCGTCTCGCCAAGGAGTGCGCTGCCTCGCTGCTTTCCGGGCCCGAAGATGAAAGCGCAAAGATCATCGAAAAAGCGATGCGCAAATACGCACGCTCTCTCGAGAACGTTGCGATAAATTAAATACAGATTTTTCCTATCATATTTTCGTCAAAAAAGAACAAATTAAGAGCGCACGGTGAGTGAACGGGGAACAGCGTCACAGAGTCGTGAGCTCTTTTTTGTCCCCGCCGCTCCGTGAAAGATAGTCCGCGCCGCCCGCAAAAAGGCGGTGCGGGCAGCAACAGAAACGGAGGTGAAACAAATGGCGTCAAAAAGCAGCAGGCTCGCAGTTCCCGAAGCACGCACCGCTCTTGAGCAGTTCAAGAACGAGGTCGCTTCCTCTATGAACATCGAACTGAACAACGGCTATAACGGCGATATCAGCGCTCGCGATGCAGGTCGTATCGGCGGCCAGATGGTCCGCAGGATGATCAGCTACGCAGAGCAGAACATGTGATCGTTTTGCACGACCGCACCCGTGATGAGAAAAACAGGCCTTAAGGCCGACTGAATATGATAAGGAGAATCATTATGTACAACAACAGCAACAAAAGCAACAGCAGCAACAGGGAAATGAAGAGCAGGCTCGGCAATTTCAAGAACGAGGTCGCTTCTTCCATGAACATCAACCTTCAGAACGGTTACAACGGCGATATCGCCGCTCGCGACGCAGGCCGTATCGGCGGTCAGATGGTCAAGCGCATGATCGAGTATGCCGAGAACAACATGAACGGCAGCATGAACTCCATGAACAATTCGAACTCCGGTTCGAACAACATGATGAGGTAACCATTTCCGAGGCAGATCTTTGATCCCGGCACAGGGCTTGAGCTGCGCGCGGGAACCGAAATCCCCAACAAAAAAAGCACCGCTCCCTTCATCGCGAGGGGAGCGGCGCCGCTTTTTTACAGCATTACCACGGGTGACTTTCGGATCCGGGCTTTCCGGCTCCGTCGGCATTCAGTTTTTCAAGCGCCGCCTGCTTTTCCGCGACCTTGTTCATAAACTTGTGATTATCGATGATGAACCTTTCGTGCGTGCCTTCGCCGATGAGGCCGAACTCATCCTCGGCGCGCACGCGGAACACGAGCCTGCGCCTGTCAACCTCGATGAGCTCGCTCTCACAGGTCACCGTCCCGCCGACGGGGGTGGGGGAGATATGGCTGCACATGATGGAGCTTCCGACCGTCCCGAGCCCTTCGTCCAGCAGCGGATGCACGCTTGAAAAGCAGGTGTACTCCATCAGCGCTATGAGCGACGGCGTTGCGTAAACGGGCAGCATACCGCTCAAAAGATGCTCCGCTGTGTTTTCGTCGGTAACTTTGAATATCTTTTTGCCTTTGATCCCAACTTCAAGCATTTGTTTATCCTCTTTGTTGATTTGTGCGTCAGACTACCGTCCGCTCCAAGTATTATACAGCCTTTTCGCCGGATTTCAACCCCAAGCATGAATTTTGCAAATTTTAGGTTACAATCAGTCGAAGCTGTGGTATAATTACAATGGTGCCGTATAGTTGCCGAAAGACGACGCCAAATTCACCCGAAGGGCGGATACAAGCATGAAGCACGGTTTTATCAAAGTCGCGGCCTGCTCCCCGAAGATCAGGCTCGGCGATCCCAGGTATAACGCTGATCTCATCATCGAAGCCATCAAAAAAGCCGCAAAGCTCGACGTAACGCTGATCGCGTTCCCGGAGCTGGTCCTGACAGGCTACACCATGGGCGACCTTTTCGAGCACGAGATCCTGCTCGACACAGCCGAAAAGCAGATCAAGCGTATCCAGCGCGAAACGGAGGATCTTCAGATCATCTCCGTCATCGGCATGCCCCTTCGCGTAAGCGGAAAGCTGCTTAACTGCGCGGCCGTGCTCGCTCCCTCGATGAACGACGGGATCTATTTCATCGCAAAACAGCATCTGCCCAACTACGGCGAGTTTTACGAAGCCAGGCAGTTCACCCCCTTCGATCTTACCGGCGAGGGCAAGACCTTCTATCTCGACGATCTCGGCTGGGTGCCCTCCTGCGGCGCGTTGTTCAACGTCAAGGAGATCCCGGGGTTCCGCTTCGGCGTGGAGATCTGCGAAGACCTGTGGGTCATGGATCCGCCGTCCAACGAGCTTGCCAGGAACGGCGCTCTCATCATAGTCAACTGCTCCGCCGGCAACGAGATCATCGGCAAAGCGGAATACCGAAAGGACCTCGCCGCAGTTCAGTCCGGCAAAACCGTTTCTGGCTACGTCTACTGCAGCGCAGGCGAAGGCGAATCCACGTCCGACCTCGTCTTCTCCGGCCACAATTTCGTCTATGAAAACGGCACTCTGCTCGCCGAGCAAAAGCCCTTTGAAGGGCACGGCGAGCTGCTCGTCACGGAGATCGACATCGGTCGTCTCCAGTATGAGCGCCGCAGGACGAACAGCTTCAAAACCGATTTCATCGACAATATGTATAATATCAGCCTCCTGCCGAGGGATGAGGACGGCAATCTGAACGAGCTTCCCATCGAGCTCCCGGAGGTCAGATTCACCCGCAGCTTCGACCGCAACCCCTTCGTCCCGAAGGACAGCGGCGAGATGACCGCGAGGGCGAGGGACATCCTCGCCATCCAGGCAATGGGCCTCAAGCGCCGCATCGAGCAGGTGCATGCTTCCACCTGCCAGATCGGCATTTCCGGCGGTCTCGATTCAAGCCTTGCGCTGCTCGTCTGCGCCGAGGCCTGCGACCGCCTCGGTCTCGACCGTTCCTTCATCCACGCCGTAACGATGCCCTGCTTCGGCACCACGGCAAGAACGAAGAACAACGCGATCAAGCTCTGCGAAGCGCTCGGCGTGCGCTGCGACACGGTCGATATCACGAACACCGTCCGCGCGAATTTCAACGATATCGGGCATGACGAGAACGACCACAGCGTGACCTACGAAAACGTGCAGGCGCGCGTCCGCACGCTCGTGCTTATGAACCTTGCCAATAAAGAAAACGGCATGGTCATAGGCACCGGAGACCTTTCCGAGCTTGCGCTCGGCTGGGCTACCTATAACGGAGACCACATGAGTATGTACGGCGTGAACTGCGGCGTACCGAAGACCCTGCTCAAATACGTCGTCCGCTATTACGCCAACTTCATCGGCAGCGAGGAGGTCAAAAAGGTGCTTTATGACATCCTCGACACGCCCATTTCGCCCGAGCTGCTCCCGCCCGACGAGCAGGGCAATATCGCCCAGATCACCGAGGATCTGGTCGGCCCGTACGAGCTTCACGATTTCTTCCTCTACTACGTGCTCCGCTGGGGCTATCCGCCCGCAAAGCTCTACCGCGTCGCAAAGGAAGCGTTCCGCGGAAGCGAGTTCACGGATGAGATAATCCTCAAGTGGATCAAGAATTTTTACCGCCGCTTCTTCACCCAGCAGTTCAAGCGCAACTGCCTGCCCGACGGCCCGAAGGTGGGCTCCGTCTGCCTCTCCCCGAGGGGCGATTGGCGCATGCCGAGCGACGCGACAAGCCGTATCTGGCTCGATGAGCTCGAAACGCTCCCGACGATACACGCTCTGCCGAAGAGATGAACTGATCAGCCGTTATTGACCGCAAGGAGGCCGCATGGCATATAACGCGTTATACAGGAAATACCGTCCTTCCCGTTTTTCGGAGGTCATCGGCCAGGAGCACATCACCGACGTGCTTCTGAACCAGGTCCGCACGGGCAGGATCGCGCACGCCTATCTTTTCAGCGGCACACGCGGCACGGGCAAGACCAGCACCGCACGTATCTTCGCAAGGGCGATAAACTGCCTGAACCCGCAGGACGGCGAGCCCTGCGGCGAATGCGAGGCCTGCCGCATAAATCTCGCGGAGAGCATCGATATCGTGGAGATGGACGCCGCGTCCAACTCCCGCGTGGATGAAATGCGCGCTCTGCTTGACAAAGCCGAGTTCGCCCCGATCCACCTCAAAACCAAGATCTATATCATCGACGAGGCGCACATGCTCTCAAACAGCGCCGAGAATGCGCTTCTGAAAACGCTTGAAGAACCGCCGGCGCACCTCGTCTTCATCCTCGCCACGACGGAGCCGCAGCAGCTCCCCGCAACGATAATCTCCCGCTGCCAGCGCTTCGATTTCCGCCGGCTCTCGATCGAAAACCTCATGACCACCACGCGCCGTATCCTTGCTGACGCCGGCGCCGAGATAGACGACGACGGGCTGATGAGCATTGCCCGCGCTGCGGACGGCGGCATGAGGGACTGCCTCAGCATCGCCGACCAGTGCCTCTCGTTCGGCGGCAGCAGGATCACCAAGGACGACGTGCTGACCGTTCTCGGCAGCGTCAATCCCGATCTGATGTTCGACTTCGCTCAGAGCGTGCTCGATTCGGACGCGGCCGCCGTTATGCGCGGCGTCGAGGGCGTCGTTTCCGGCGGGCGGGACCTCGGCGTTTTCGTGCAGGATCTTGCCGATCATTTCCGCGCACTGCTCTTTGCGAAGGTCATGGGCAGCTGCACCGATATCCTCGACTGCACCGCCGATACCATGCAGCGCTATATCGACCAGGCAAAGAACGCCGGCAGATCGCGCCTTGAACGCACTCTCAGGGAACTCGTCGCGATGCAGCCCGGCCTCAAATGGGTCGCACACCCGAGGGTGCTGCTTGAAAGCACCTTGATGAAGCTGCTGCACCCCGAGGAGCAGGCCGAACTCACCGCGCTGATGGACCGCATCGAAGAACTCGAGCGCAAACTGCGCGAAGGCAGCTTTGTCCGGGAAGCGCCGCAGGCCAAAGGGGAAGAAGGCGGGAGGACGGATAAGCCGGGCGAAGAGGCAAAGCCCGAAGAGACCGGCCCTAAGGAACCCGTACCGTCGGTCGTGCCCGATTCATACGAGGTCCCGGCGGCGTCCGACAAGGCGGAGGAGCTTTACAAAGCCTATATGGCAAGGCTCTGCCAGTCCGATATCATGCTGGCCATGCACCTGCAGCTTGCCGCCGCCCATTGGTGCGACAGCGAATGTCTGTATTTTTGCTTTGACAAATCAAAGCGAAGAAACTATAATGAAGCATCACAGCCGGAATCGAGATCCAGGCTCAACCGCGTCGCCGCCGAGTGCATCGCTCCGTATGAGATCGAGCTCGTGCTCAAGGACGGCAGCGTGACCGTAAACAGAGAACTACCAACCGAGATTTTCGGAGTCAAGATAACGGAGGAATAATATGCAGATCCAGGCCCCCAAAGGAACAAAGGACGTCCTTCCTCAGGAAAGCTACAAATGGCAGTACGTAGAAGGCAAGATCCGTGAGCTCTGCCGTCTTTACGGCATTTACGAAGTACGCACTCCCGTAATAGAGCATACCGAGCTCTTTTTGCGCGGCGTAGGCGACACGACGGATATCGTCCAGAAGGAGATGTACACCTTCAAGGATAAGGGCGACCGCTCCATCACGCTGAAGCCCGAGGGCACCGCGGGCGTCGTCCGCGCATTCCTTGAAAACAGGCTGTTCAACGAGACCATGCCCCAGAAGATGTACTATCTCAACGCACCGGTTTTCCGCTATGAAAAGCCCCAGGCGGGCAGGCTGCGCGAGCACCACCAGTTCGGCGTTGAGGTCTTCGGTTCCTATTCCTACGAAACGGATGCGGAGCTCATCATGCTTGCGCTGAATCTGCTGCGTTCGCTCGGCCTCGAAGAGCTTGCGCTCAAGATAAACAGCATCGGCTGCGGCAAATGCCGCGCGGAATACAATAAAGCGCTGTACGACTACCTCAAGGGCCATATCGACACGATGTGCCGCACCTGTCAGGGCAGGCTCGAGCGCAACCCGATGCGCATAATCGACTGCAAGGAAGAGCACTGCAAGGAGATCTGCAAAGGCGCGCCGAGAACGATCGACTATCTCTGCGACGATTGTAAAAAGCATTTCGAGGGCCTCAAGCGCAGCCTCGACGCCTGCGGCGTGAAGTACGAAGTCGATACCGATATCGTTCGCGGCCTCGATTATTACACCGGCACCGTTTTCGAGATCGTTTCAAACAACGTCGGCGCTCAGGGCACCGTCTGCGGCGGAGGCAGGTACAACAACCTCGTCGAAGAGCTCGGCGGCCAGCCCCTGCCCGCTGTCGGCTTCGGTCTCGGCCTTGAAAGGCTGCTGCTCGTGATGGAAAACACCAAGGCGATCTTCCCGGATATGCCGCGCATAAAGGTCTGCTTTGCCGCAGTTGGCGACGAGCCCAAGCTTCGCGCATTCAGCCTCGTGGAGCAGCTCCGCGAGAACGGCGTCAGCGCAGAGTTCGACCATATGGACAGGAGCATGAAAGCCCAGTTCAAGTATGCAAACAAGCTGAATTCGGAATACACTGTCGTCATCGGCGAGGACGAGCTGCGTGACGGCTGTGCGAAGGTCAAGAACATGGCGGACGGCATCGAAACGATGGTCATGCTCGACGAGATCGTTTCGTTCTTCACCGCATAACGGAGAAAGCTATGGAAGGCGAGCTCAGAACAGTCGGCACCGTAACGGAGCTGAACGGCAATAAGGCAAAGGTGGTCTTCACCCGCTCAAAGGCCTGCGGGGACTGCCATGCCTGCGTTTCCTTTGGCTCCGATCAGGCCGAAACGGAGCTTGCGAACACGCTCGGCGCAAAAGTGGGGGACAGGGTCTCGATCGAACTGCATTCGGGCAGCGTGTTCACGGCCAGCCTCATCATGTATGGCATCCCGCTCGTCGCTCTGCTCGCGGGCGTGCTCATCGGCAGCTTCATCAGCGACCTGTTCACCGCCGTTTTCGGCATCGGCGCGGCAGTCATAGCCTTTTTGATCATCCGCCTGTTTGAACCGAAGTTCAAAAAGATGGGCAAATTCGATCCGCGCATGATCGAGATCGTGTCGGAATAACTCCGCAGCCCGATCCGATGATAAATACAATGGCAGCCCTCTTCGGCGCATCCGCATAAGGATAAACAGCCTCAAAAGGCATCTTTTTGCGTCCGGCTTCGCTCGCCATGCTCGGAAGACGCTCCGAGTATTCCTGCGCTTTTTGCCTTGCCGGCCTCAAAAATCTGCTCTTTTGAGACGCCGCGCGGTTTTCATCCGCCAAGAAAACGACAGATCCCGGGAATACGAAATATTCCCGGGATCTGTCGTTTTTGTATTCGGACAGCGGCTGAAAACCTGTATCTCCTTATGCGGATACGCCGTTCGGGCTGCTTTTTCGTTTTCCGCGAACGGCTGCTGCGGGGGACCGCGTTACTGCTGCAGGCGCCGGTCAACAGGCCGGATAATCTATGCAGCGCATGATAAACTTGAAAAATGTATATTGTTGTCAATCTATTGACAAAGATACGGAACGGTGATTTAATACAGATTAAAGTTTAGTAAAGTTAAACTGCGGGTTTAGTGCTTGTGACTCGGCCCGTAAGCGTCGCTAAACTGCGTGTTTAGCGTTTGAAAACATCGTGATAAGCTTTTCTAAACGCGCTGTTTAGCGGAGCAAAACCAACGGGAATGCAGCCGCAAACGGCAAAAAGGAGAGGATCAAATGATCGATATCGGAGCAAAAATCAAGACCACGCGCCTGAAACTGGGGCTCACGCAGGAGGAGCTCGCCGCAAGGACAGAGCTTTCAAAGGGCTTCATCTCCCAGCTTGAAAGGAACCTCACCTCGCCTTCGATCGCGACCCTTGCGGACATTCTCGAGGCGCTCGGTACGGATCTCGCAGCTTTTTTCACCTCAACCGAAACGAACGAGAAAGTCGTCTTCACACCGGACGATATGTTCGAAAAATCTGATGATGAACTCGGCTCGAGCATCTGCTGGCTCGTTCCCAACGCTCAGAAGAACGAACTCGAACCCATTCTCGTTTCGATCGGGCCTGGCGGCAGTACTGCCGAAGACGATCCGCACGAGGGAGAGGAATTCGGCTACGTGCTCTCGGGCAGCGTAACGCTGATCATTGGTTCAAGGAAACTCAAGCTCCGCAAGGGCGACAGCTTCTGCTTCAAACCGATCGAAACTCATTACATAATCAACCCCGCCAAGCGCGAGGCAAAGGTGATCTGGGTCTCGACCCCGCCGTCATTCTGATAATTTTAAGGAGAACCGATATGGAAAACACCCGCTTGATCGAACTGAAAGGCGTCTCGAAGGACTACAACGGCGACGTCGCACTTGACAACGTCGACCTGTATATCAACGACGGCGAATTCCTGACCCTGCTCGGGCCTTCCGGCTGCGGCAAGACCACACTGCTTCGTCTGATCGCGGGCTTCATCACTCCCAGCTCCGGCCAGATCCTGATGGACGGCAAGGATCTCATCTCCGTCCCCGTCCATAAAAGGCGCGTAAACACGGTCTTCCAGAAATACGCTCTTTTCCCGCACCTCAACGTGTACGACAATATTGCCTTCGGCCTCAAGCTCAAGAAGCTCCCGAAGGATCAGATCCGTGAAAAGGTCGAAGCGATGCTCAAGCTCGTCAACCTCGAAGGCTACGGCAAGCGCTGGATCGACCAGCTCTCGGGCGGCCAGCAGCAGCGCATCGCGATCGCACGCGCGCTCGTCAACGAGCCGAAGGTCCTTCTGCTCGACGAGCCCCTCGGCGCGCTCGACCTCAAGCTCCGCAAGGAGATGCAGGTGGAGCTCAAGCGCATGCAGCGCCAGCTCGGCATCACCTTCGTCTTCGTAACGCACGATCAGGAGGAAGCGCTGACCATGAGCGACACGATCGTCGTCATGAAGGATGGCGTCATCCAGCAGATCGGCAAGCCCACCGATATCTACAACGAGCCGAAAAACCCGTTCGTGGCGGATTTCATCGGCGAAAGCAATATCGTGCCAGGCGTCATGCTGGAGGACTACAAGGTCCGCATCAAGGGCATGACCTTCCCGTGCGTGGACGCGGGCTTCGGCAAGAACGTCGAGGTTGACGTCGTCATCAGGCCGGAGGATATCGACATCGTCGCGCCCGAGGCGGCGCGCATCTCCGGCAAGGTTGTCTCGGTCATATTCATGGGCGTCCATTATGAGATCGACGTGGACTGCGGCGGCTATGAGTGGGTCGTGCAGTCGACCGATTATGCGGAGGTCGGCCAGCAGGTCGGCATCTCCATCCCGCCGGACGCGATCCACATCATGAAGAAGACCCGCGCGAACAACCTCTTCGACGCGGAGGTGTGGCCTTCCGAGGGTATGATCTATATAGACGACGTCGGCTTTGAGGCGAACGGTCTCGACGGCTACGAAAACAAGGAGATCGCGCTCGTCAGCATAGCCCCCGAAAAGGTCAAGATCGTCGCCCCGCAGGACGCCAAGCTGACCGGCACCATCCGCGGCTGCATGTTCCTCGGCACCCACTATCAGATCACGGTCTCTTGTGAGGAGAACGACTGGATCGCCCATTCCGATGATTTCATGGAGGACGGCGAAGAGGTCGGCATCCTTGTAGACGCAGCGGATCTCGAGCTTTCCGACAAGAAGGAGTGAGCCGATGAAAAGACGCGCTTTTGCCTATCCGTACATAGTATGGATGATACTGTTCATCGCGGTGCCGATGCTGTTCATCTTCTACTATGCGGTGACCATCAGCGGGAAGCTCGACCTCAGCGTGTTCTGGGATACGCTGAAGAATCCCGTCAACTGGAAGCTGCTGCTCGACAGCATAGTAATGTCGCTCAAGACCACGGGGATCTGCCTGCTGCTCGGCTATCCGATAGCCTACATCCTCTCAAACATGAAGAAGTCGGTCGCCGGCTTCATCTCCGTCCTGTTCTTCGTCCCGATGTGGATGAACTTCGTGCTCCGCACCTATGCCTGGCAGGCGATCCTCAACTATGTGCTCCCGAGCATTTTCGGCTCCAAGGGGACGTTTACTGGCACCGAGTGGGCGGTCCTGCTGGTGCTGGTGTACGACTACCTGCCGTTTATGGTGCTGCCCCTTTACAACACGCTTTCCAAGCTCGACAAGTCCCTGCTGGAAGCATCCCGCGACCTTGGCGCAAACGGGGTCCAGACCTTCGGCCGGGTCATCCTCCCGCTCTCGGTCCCGGGCATCGTTTCGGGCATCACGATGGTATTCATCCCCGCGATAACGGCGTTCACCGTTCCCGTCATGATCGGCAACGGCAACCCCGATTTCTTCCTGTACGGCAATATTATCGAGATCGCGTTCAAGCAGCCGACGCCGAACTACGCCGGAGGCAGTACGCTGTCCATAATTCTTCTCATAAGCGTGTTCGTATCCTCGCTGATCATGAACCGCTTCGACAAGGAACAGATCCAGTGAGGAGGACGGCATGAAAAAAGCGACAAAATCTTTGAAATACGTCTATCTCGCGCTGATGCTGTTTTTCCTGTATCTGCCGATCCTCTACCTGATCGTGTTCTCGTTCAACGATTTCTACAATCCGAGCAAGCACAAGGACGTATTCATCAATCTTTCGAAATGGAACGGGTTCACGCTCAATAACTACGGCACGCTGTTCAAGGGCGCGGCAGGAGAAGCGCTGCTGCTGACCCTCGAGATCGCCGGCATCTCGAGCGTAGTTGCGACCGTTCTCGGAACAGCGGCCGCGATCGGCATCAATTCGATGCGTAAGCGCACCCGCACGGCGATCCTCAACGTTTCCCAGCTCCCGATGGTCAATCCGGACCTTGTGACCGGCATCACGTTCATGATGCTGTTCGCGTTCATCAACTCGATACTGATCAAAATGGGCCTCGACCAGATCGGCGACTTTATCAAGCTGCTGATAGCCCATATCTCATTCAGCGTTCCGTACGTCATCTTCTCGGTGCTGCCGAGGCTCAAGCAAAGCTCTGACATGCTCTACGAGGCGGCGATGGACCTCGGCTGCTCTCCTATGCAGGCGCTGCTCAAGGTCGTAATACCCGATATCATGCCCGGCATCGCCTCCGGCTTCGTCATGGCGCTCACCATGAGTCTGGACGATTTCGTCGTCAGCTGGTTCGTTGCGAACAGCCCGGTGCTGTCGGTGCATATTTACTCCTCGGCGAGGATGGGCGTTAACCCGGCTCTTGCCACCGTAATATTCATACCTCTCGTGACGCTGCTGCTGATCGTGAACCTCAGAAGGATCGCAAGGGAGCGTGAATACGAGATCCAGAACAAAAAAGTCAAGCTAAAGGACAAAGCTCAATAAATCAACCGGAGGTTAACAAAAAATGAAAAAGATTATTGCCCTCGTTCTCGCATCCGTGATGCTTCTTGCCTTTGCCGCCTGCTCCAGCCGCGAAAAGGGCGATTACAGTTTCGCTGACGGCGATCAGTACGAAGAGATCGGCGGCGAGCTCAACATCCTCAACTGGGGCGAATACATCGACCCCGAGCTCATCACCCTGTTTGAAAACGAGACCGGCGTAAAGGTCAACTATTCCGAGCTTACCTCGAATGAAGAGATGCTGATCAAGCTTCGCTCCGCGGACTGCATTTATGATCTTTGCTTCCCGTCCGACTACATCATCGAGCAGCTGATCGCCGAGGATATGGTGCTCCCGCTCGATTACTCCAAGATCCCGAACGCAAAGAACATTTCCGAGCGCATGAAGGAGTTTACAAACGTCTTTGATCCCGGCGCGAAGTATTCGCTTCCCTATATGTGGGGCACCGTAGGCATCCTCTACAACACCACCATGGTCGATGAAGAGGTCGACAGCTGGGATATCCTCTGGGATGAGAAATACACCGGTCAGATCTGGCAGTACGATTCCGTTCGCGACGCGATCGCGGTCTCGCTGCTGAGGCTCGGCTACGACATCAACACGAGGAACGAAGCGGAGGTCGAAGAGGCCAAGGACGAACTGATCAAGCAGATCCCGCTGCTCCAGGGCAAGGGGACCGACAATATCCGCGACTTCATGATCAACGACAAGGCCGCGCTCGCAGTCCTCTACTCCGGCGATGCACTTTATTGCTGCGACGAGAACGAGAACCTCGCCTATGCAGTCCCGAAGGAGGGCTCCAACGTCTGGTTCGATAACGTCGTCATCCCCAAGACCGCAAAGAACGTCGAGGCGGCGCACGCCTTCATCAACTTCATCAACGACGCGAACCTTGCGGCAAGGAACACCGAGTTCATCTACTATTCCACCCCGAATCAGGGCGCTATCGACAGGCTTGACGCCGAGCTCGTTGAGGACGAGATCTTCAACCCCTCCGACGAAGTGCTCTCCCGCTGCTCTGTATTTCACGATCTCGGCAGCTTTGCGGAGGTCTTTAACAAGGCCTGGATCGAATACAATACCAGAAGCGGCAAATAAGCCTGCATGGTGAAATAACACCGGCCTGCGCGGGCGGGAGCGATCCCGCCCGCTTTCCTTTTCCGCGTTCGCAGGGGATAATCGGAACAAAACAGACTAAAATAAATATATTGGCAATACCCTTGCATAACAGGGTGAATTGTGCTAAAATTCAAAGAAATTTAATGCGAGAGGTGCATTATGATCAGATTGTTCGAACTGCATAAGGATCCGGCGGCGTACGTCGGCAGCATCGAGGTCTCCGGCTGGATAAAGACCGCAAGGCAGTCCAAGACCGTCGGCTTCATAGAGCTTGGAGACGGCTCCGCCTTCAGGAGCGTTCAGGTCGTCTATGAAAACGACGCCATTCCGGATGAGATCCTCCGCCGGCTCGATACCGGTGCCGCGATCACCGTCAAGGGCGAGCTCGAGCTCACCCCGGAGGCGCAGCAGCCGTTCGAGATCAAAGCGAAGGAGATCGTCATCGACGGCGAATGCCCGAACGACTATCCCCTCCAGAAAAAGCGCCATTCGCTCGAATATCTGCGCACGATCCAGCATCTCCGCCCCCGCACCAACACCTTCCAGGCGGTCTTTCGCGTCCGCAGCGTCGTTGCGCAGGCGATCCACCGCTTCTTCGATGAGCGCGGCTTCGTATACGTCCACACCCCGATCTTCACCGGCAGCGACTGCGAAGGCGCGGGCGAGATGTTCCGCGTGACCACGCTCGACATGGATAACCCGCCCAGGACCGAGGACGGCAAGGTCGATTTCTCCAAGGATTTCTTCGGCAAGAACTGCAATCTGACCGTCAGCGGCCAGCTCCACGGCGAAGCGTTCGCGCTTGCGTTCCGCGATATCTACACCTTCGGTCCCACTTTCCGCGCGGAGAACAGCAACACCGCAAGGCACGCCGCCGAGTTCTGGCAGATCGAGCCCGAGATGGCGTTCTGCGATCTTGCCGGCTATATGGACACCGCCGAAGCGATGATCAAATACATCATCAAGACTGTGCTCGAGCGCTGTCCCGATGAGATGGCGTTCTTCAACCAGTTCATGGATAAGGGCCTTATCGAGCGTCTGAACCACGTTCTGAATTCCGAATTCGTCCGCTGCAGCTATACCAAGGCGGTGGAGCTCCTGCTCGCCTCCGGCCAGCAGTTCCAGTACCCAGTCTATTGGGGCTGCGACCTGCAGACAGAGCACGAACGCTATATCTGCGAGAAGATCTACAACTCTCCCGTATTCCTCACCGACTATCCCGCGGAGATCAAGTCCTTCTATATGCGCCTCAATGACGACGGCAAGACCGTCGCCGCGGCAGACCTGCTCGTTCCCGGCGTGGGCGAGATCATCGGCGGCAGCCAGCGTGAGGAGCGCTACGACGTCCTCCGCAAGAAGATCGAGGATCTTCACATGGATATGAGCTACTATGAGTGGTACCTCGATCTCCGCAAGTACGGCGGCGTGAAGCACGCGGGCTTCGGCCTCGGCTTCGAGAGGATCCTCATGTACCTCACCGGCGTCGCCAACATCCGCGACGTCGTCCCGTTCCCGAGGACCACGGGCAGCATGGAGTTCTGATCACACCAAAGCGGCTTTTGCCGGGCGGTCTTCCGCCCGGTTTTTCTTTATGCATTTTTCGGCAAGAAGGCGCGTATGCTGTTAAAAAACGGCAGGAGGCGGCAAATGCCAAACCAAACCTTTTCGGAACTTCGGCATAAGGAGATAATCAACATTTGCGACGGCGCGTGCTTCGGCAGGATATCGGATCTTGAGATAGATACCTGCACGGGCATGATCTGCTCGATCATCGTACCCGGTCCCGCGAGGCTGCTCGGGCTGCTGAGAGGCTCGGAGGAGCTCGTTATCCCGTTCTGCAAGATCCATAAGATCGGGGACGACGTCATCCTCGTCGATATAAACAACGCTGCAAGGTCGGACTGACGCATAAATAGTTCTGGCGTTTCGCCGCAAGATGTGGTATAATACTACAAATGCATCGGCAAGATTTAGTTTGCCCGCAAGCAGGAGGTACTTCCAGATGAAATGCAGATATTGTTCGTGCCTTGAGAGCCGCGTTGTGGATTCCCGTCCCACAGAGGACGGCACAGCGATCCGCCGCCGCCGCGAGTGCGCGAACTGCGGCAGGCGCTTCACGACCTATGAAAAGATCGAGGAGATCCCCATCCTCGTCGTCAAGCGCGACGGCTCAAGGGAGCCGTTCAACAGCGAGAAGATCCTGGCCGGCGTTCGCAAGGCCTGCGAAAAGCGCCCCGTATCCTCGCTCGCGCAGGATCAGCTCGTGGACGACGTGACGAGGGAGATCTTCAATTCCCTGGAGCAGGAAGTCACCACGATCAAGATCGGTGAAATGGTCATGCAGCATCTGCGCGATCTCGACGAGGTCGCATACGTCCGCTTTGCCTCCGTCTATCGCCAGTTCAAGGATATAAATACCTTCATGCAGGAGCTCAAAGCTCTTCTCGGCGAAAACGAAGCGAAAGCCGACAGACCCGCGCCTAAGGACTGAACCAATGCAGAACTTCAGCGAGATAAGCCGGTCCGTCAACAGGAGCTGCCGAATCATCGAAAGCGCCGGCGTGCGGATCGCGGCAGCGGATGATCTCAGCGCCATGCCAGGCATCGAGCACGGTTTTTCCACGCGCATCGGCGGGATCAGTCCCGCACCGTTCGATTCACTGAACATGAGCCTCACCAGGGCGGACGCCAAGGAAAACGTAAAACGCAATTACCGCATCTTCGCGGATGCGTTCGGGATCGACTTCGGTTCGCTCGTGCTCGTGAACCATGAACACGCATCAAACGTCGTCCGTGTGGACCGGCGCGACTTCGGCAGGGGACTCACGCGTGAAGCGCTGCCCTTTTGCGACGGCATCATAACGAACGATCCCACCGTGACGCTCGTCACGCTCCATGCCGATTGCTCCTGCGTCTATCTTTACGATGCGGAGCACTCCGCGATCGGCCTTGCGCACGCGGGCTGGAAAGGCACTTTCAAACGCGTCGGCCAGCGCATGACGGAAAAGATGGCGGAGGAGTTCGGCACGGATCCCGCAAAGCTCGCAGCCGCGATCGGCCCCTGCATCTGTAAAAACTGCTTTGAGGTCGACGAAAGCATCGGCCGTGATTTCGCGGCTGAATTCGATTATGAGGGCATTTCAAAACCCGGCAGACCGGGCAAAGCCTACGTCGATATCGAAGCAGCGCTGATCATCCAGCTTCTCGATGCAGGCATACCGCCCCAAAGCATCTGCTCGATGGGGCTCTGCACCTTTGAGCGCAGGGACCTGTTCTTCTCCTACCGCAGGGACGGGGCGGGGACCGGCGCAATGATAGGCTTCCTTCGCATGAAAAACTGATTTCTTTCTGATATAACCGTTTGTTTTTCTCCGTTTTGTTCAGAATAGTCTATGGGACTTTTCTGATGAAACGGAGTTTTTTATGCCTTTATCCACAATGGCGGCGATCATGCTGCTGATCGCGCTCGCAAGCGGGCTGCTCGATCGTTCGCTCCAAAACCCGCATATTGGCCGCTTTCAAGTGTTTGCTTTCATCGTTCTTGCCGCGCTGCTTCGCATCGCGACCGTATCGTTTTCCCCGGAATACGAGGTCAACGCAGGCTGTGTTTTCACCGCCTGCGTGCTTTTCGCGGCAGCAGCAGCTGCAAACGGCAAAAACTGCCTCAAGGCCGTCGCCGCAGCCGCCGTTTGCGCTTTGCCTGCGGCAGCGCTCGAACTGATTTTGGATCAGGACGCCGCAGCGGTGCTTGCCGCGCTCGTCCCGCTTGCGGCTGCGCCGATACTCAGCTCCCGGCCAACGCTCCTGCTCGCCTCCGCGCTGACGCCGGTTTTCGCCGCAGCCTTCATGATGCTGTTCGGCCTTGCTTCTGATGGGTACGGCACCTTCGAACTCACCGGCAGGATGCTGGATCTGCAATGGCTCGGCATACTGTTCGTATCCCTGCTTCCAGAGCTGTTAAGCACGATCAAATCTCGTCGGGTCAAGTCCGAACTCTGATCCTTCAACCGTCAAATCTTGCGCTCCTCCCGCGTGATATCGCGCGGGAAAAGTTCATATTTTCATACAGAAAAGCGGAGGATGCGCAAATGGAGTTTATCTCAACGCTGAAACAAAATACGGAAAAGAGTCGTTTCCGGGCGGAACGCGGCTGCGGTGAAACCGCAAAAGCGGCGATCCTCCGCGCTGCCCCAAAGCGTTTCGCGGAGCAGATCGGCCGGCTGCTGAACGTATCGGACAGCAGTATCACGGAACGGGTGGAAGAATTGCGCTTTCGCGTAGGCCGACACGTCCAGATCGTTCGCGCCTGCGGGGAACTGCTGCTCGAAACTGAGCCGGTCTTCACCTCCGATGAAGCTGCCGCCATGCTCGCGGAGCTCTGCGATCATTCGGTCTACGCCCATGAGCGGGAGCTGGCAAACGGCTTTATAACGCTCCGGGGAGGCGTGCGCGTCGGGCTTTCGGGCAAGCCCGTCGTTGAAAACGGCAGACCGATCCGCTTTACGTCGGTCTCGGGCTTCAATTTCCGCATCCCACGGCAGATGATCGGCTGCGCGGAACCGTTCATGCACCTTTTTACGGACGGCAAAGCTCCCGTTTCCGCTGTGATCGCCGCGCCGCCGGGGGAAGGGAAGACCACCTTCCTTCGCGACTGCGCGCGCTGCTTTTCAAACGGCATTGGCGTTTCACGCCCTTTCCTCACCGCCGTTTCGGACGAGCGAAACGAGCTGTCCGCTTCGCGGGACGGCGTGCCGACCCTCGATCTCGGTATGAGGACGGACGTAATCGCCTGCGTCCCGAAGGCCGCCGCTGTCCCGATGCTCGTGCGCAACATGGCGCCGGAGGTGCTGATCACGGACGAACTGCTCGGAGACGAGGATATGTCCGCTTTCTTGCGGGCGAGCGCTTGCGGCGTCGCCGTGTTTGCGAGCATCCATGCGGGCAGCGAAGCAGACCTTCTCGGGAAGCATTGGCTGTATAACGGATCCGGCTCGTTCAAAGTATTTATGCTTAAGCGCAGTCTCGACCGCTTTATACTGAGCGAAACCGAGCTCGCCCGCAAAAAGCCGTGCTGAGGCTGCTTGCCGCCGCTGCGGTGTTCGCGCTCTGCGCGCTTTTCGGGGCTGTCCGCGCAGAAAGCATTCGTCTCAGACTGCGCCTTTTTGACGAACTCGAACGGGACCTTGCCTCCATTGAGACGAGCCTTAAACTCGAGCATGCAGATGCTTCCGCCGTGATGGGGAGCCTTGCCGGTCACGGCTGCAGAAAAGAACTGTGGAGCGCAATGGCGGAAGAAATGTCCGCCGGCAGTTCCTTTTCGCTTGCGTGGGAACATAATCGAACCATGCTCACGCTCGATCAGGCGTCGCTCGCGCCGCTGGACGCCTTCGCGGAAAGCTTCGGAAACGGCGATATCGAGACCGAGCTCACCCGAACTGCGCTCGCCCGCGCCCGGTTCCATGAGATCGCAGCGCGGGGAAGGGAACTTCTCGAGGGAAAATATCGCGCGTATCGTGCCGTCGGCGCTCTTATCGGCGCGGCGGCCGCGCTGCTCGTGCTTTGAATTATTCATGGAGAAAACAGATGGGGTAGATATCGTTTTCAAAATCGCCGGGATCGGGATACTCGTAGCAGTCGCGTGTCAGCTGCTGAAGCAGACGGGCCGGGACGATATCGCGATGCTGACTGCCGTTGCAGGGCTCGTGATAGTGCTGTCAATGGTGATAGGGCTGATCGCCTCGCTGTTCAGCAGCGTCAAAAGCGTTTTTGAGTTGTATTAGCGATGGAGCTTTACAGGCTGATCGGCTTCGCGCTGGCTTCCGCGGTGCTGAGCTTTACCGTTCGCCGTTTCAACGAGCAGGCGGGGCTGAGCCTCGCGACAGCGGCAGCTGTTTTTATAATGCTCTCACTGCTCGCGGCTGTCACCGGCTTTCTGGATGACGTCAAAGCGATCGTCAGCCTCGGCGGGATACGGACGGATATGCTGGCTGCCGCGATAAAAGCCGTCGGCATTGCCTACACTGCACAGCTTGCTTCATCGATCTGCCGCGACCTCGGCGAATCGTCGCTCGCCATAAGCTCCGAGCTTGTCGGCCGCATACTGCTCGCATTGCTTGCGCTTCCGCTGATACGCTCTTTGGCGGAACTGCTGATTAAACTCATAGATCAAGTGCTGTGAAACTATCGTACTGCCTGAAAACATTATTGCTGACAGCTTTTTTTGCTTTGGCCATGCTCGTCCCGATCCTTTCCCGCGGCGAAACCGGAACCGTTCCCGAAACCGCCGGACCGCTGACGGCGGAGGATATAGAGCAGCGGATCGGCGAACTTTCCCGCGAGACCGATCTTTCGGATTGGGAGATATGGTTCGATCGGCTGAAGGAGATTTCGCATGAAGCAGCCGGCTTTCGATCGGTGAACGGTTTTATAGAAGCGCTTGCCGAAAACCCGGATGCGGCAGTACAAAACTCATTTTCAAACGTACTCGCGGAGCTGTTCCTCCCGGGCCTTCGCAGTGCGCTGTCGGTTATGATCCCGGTTGCCGCGATCGCCGTTCTGACGGGGCTCTGCTCCATCGTTTTCGACGAAGGCGGGACCAAAAAGCTGGTGCTCCTCTTCCTCTGCGCATCCGCGATACTGGGCGTCACGGCTGTGTTCTCAAGCCTTGCGGGGGAGGTGGATGCGGCTGTGAACGATGCAGCCTCTTTTTGCGGCATTGCCGCGCCTGCTCTCGGAACGCTTCTTGCCGGCATGGGCGCCGCTGCGTCAGCCGGCCTGCTCGCGCCGCGCCTTGCTTTCGCTGCAGACGGCATAGCGGCGTTCATCCGCTCGGTCGTTATCCCGATGCTGCTCGCGTCCGGCGTCCTTACAGTGCTGAACGGATTGACGGATGCTCTCAGGCTCGGCCGCTCGGTGAAACTGCTTCACAAGACCGCAAAGTGGCTGCTCGCGCTTGCGGGTGCGTGCTATACGGCGTTTGCCGTCGCCGGCGGCCTGGGCGCGGCAGCGGCGGACGGTATTTCATTCAGAACTGCGCGATTTGCCGTCGACAGGCTCATCCCGGCGGCGGGAGGGCTGGTCGGCGGAGCGGCGGACGCGCTGAGGGCAGGGACCCTGCTGTTCAAAAACGCTGCCGGAAGCGCCTCGATCCTGATCCTCGCCGCCGTTATACTGCGGCCTCTTATGACCGCCGCCTGCGGCATGCTCGCATTTCGCGCCGCCGCTGCCGTGACCGAACCGTTTTCGGATGAACGCATACCCGGCATGCTCGACGGTCTTGCTGATACCGTCTCCCTGCTCTTTGCCGCAGCGTGCTCGGTTTTCGCAATGTTCACGGTCACCGTGATGATGATCATCGCAGCCGGCAGTACTATGTTCGGATGATGGAACTGATACAGCTATATAAACACGTACTTACCCGTCTCGTCTGCTCGGCGCTTGCAGCCGCTCTTCTTGACGCGCTCCTGCCGGAAACGGAGCGCGGTGCAAGAAAGGTCATAATGCTTGCGGCCGTGATGGCAGTGCTCTCGGGATTTGTAAAATGATGCAGGAAGGTCACTTGAAAACGGAAGGAAACTCAAAATCGATACTCACTGCCGCCGCGGAACTGCTGGGGAGGAACAAGCGCCTGCGAATTGCCGTCTGCGCCGCTTTGGCCCTTTTCGCGGCTCTGCTGTTCTTAACATCCGGCGTGTTCAGGCCGCAAAAGACGGGATCGGCTCCCGCGGTGCAGGAAAGCCCTGCTCCGAATGCCGACGCCGCAGGATCCATTGAAAGACGGCTCGAAACCGTGCTTTCCCGCATGGCGGGAGTGGGTAAGGTCACGGTCATGCTTACCCTCGATCAGACGGAGGAACAGGTGCTTGCTGTGGACGGAAGAAGCTCGAGCAGCGAAACGGGATCGAGCACGGAGTCGCGCCCGGCAACGGTTTCCGAGGGCGGCAAGGAGAGCCCCATCGTGCTCACAGAGCGGCTTCCGCGCGTTCGCGGCGTGATCGTCGTCGCGGAAGGCGCGGCGAATATCAGCGTACGCGTGAACATCTCCGCAGCCGTCAGCACAGTGCTCGGGATCGACGAGAAATGCGTGGAGGTGTTTGTCATGGAGAGCGGACGGCCGTAATAGAATAGTGAATGAAGCAGGGCTTCCACATTGATTTTTCACAGCATGAAGGAGGAAAACAAAATGAAGAACGGATTCAGGCTCACAAAAAGGGGCGCCATCGCGCTCGTGCTGCTGGCCGTACTGCTCGCAGGCGCGGTCTGGCTCAATATCAAGCTCGGCGCGGACGGACCGGGCGTAAACGCTCCGGGAGAGGACGCAGCAAACACAGCAGCTCCGAAGAACGACGGCGACGGCAGCTCCCAAACCGTGAACGCGAACGTTTACTCAGGGTATTTCGTAAACTTCAGGGATGAGCGCAGCAGCGTGCGCGCACAGGAGATCGAGTATCTCAGGATGATCCTGCAGGACGAAACCTCGGACGCGGAGACGGTCGCCGGGGCGCAGGAGAGGCTGATGCAGCTCGTTTCAAACATGGAAAAAGAGTTTTCCATCGAAAGCCAGATCCGTGCAAAGGGCTTCCTCGACGCGGCGGTCACTTTCAGAAACGACTCCGTAACGGTCGTGATAGACGGTGAAACGCTGACCGAAGAGGAGGTCGCAAGGATACTGGATATCATTCGCAACGAGACCGGGGTATCCGCCTCTGCCGTCAGGATCTCGCTCAGCAAGGGCAGCGTATGATCCGGCCGGATATGGCGACAGATCCGCCAAAACAGGCACGAAATCGGCAATCTGTATGTAAATCTTGTGAATAATCCTCCTGATATATTTACATCTTGGCTTAAGTTTGGTATAATTACCATGACTTAATATAAGGAGGTGTCCAACTATGGATAACGAGAATCAGGTCATGACCGACGTTCAGGTAAACGAAACCGGCAAGGTAGTTTTTGCTCCCGATGTCGTTGCAACGATTGCCAACCTCGCAGCAACCGAAGTTGAGGGCGTAAGCGGCCTCGGCGGCGGCTTTGCTGACAGCATCAGCGGTATTTTCGGCGGTAAAAAGAGCTACACCAAGGGCGTCCGCGTAGAAGTAGGCACCGAAGAAGCGGCTGTCGATCTCAGCATCGACGTCAAGTACGGCTGCAAGATCCAGGAAGTATGCGCCGAAGTGCAGAAGTCGGTCAAGAATGAGATCGAGCTTATGACCGGCCTTCGCGTAGTCGAAGTCAACGTGTTCGTTCAGGGCGTCACCTTTGAGACCGAGAAGCCCGAAAAGCCCGAAAAGAAAAAGCCCGAAGAAACTCCGAGAGTCAAATGATCGGGATACTGTGAGCCGGAGCGGCGCGTTTCGCTCCGGCCCAATGCCTTGATCAAACACCAATGCATCGCGCTGATCAAAGCGCTCGAGAGGTACGAATCATGAAATCCGATAAATTCTCAAAATTCCTGATCTCACTGACCCTCGGCATTTTCGGAGCCGTGCTGCTTCTTCTGGCTGCCGAGTCGTGGGGAATAGTACCCCTTTCAAAGTTCACAAACTTCCTTGAAGACGGGCCTGCTATCCTGCGCGTATTGCTCGGCATCCTGTTCGTCGCTCTGTGTGCAGGCGTCATTTACGTGATAATCAGGGCTCTCAAGCTCGGCAAGGAGCTTGACGCAGGCGAGATGAATCTGCTCACACGGAGCAGCGCAGGCGAATCCTTCATCAGCAACGAAGCGGTTTCCGAGCTCGTGCAGCGCATCCTCAAGAAGAACAAGCAGATCAAGAGCGCAAGCTGCAAGGTCATCCCCGTTGAGGACGGCGTTAACGTCCAGGTCAGGCAAACTGTCTATTCCGGGACCGATCTGAACCAGCTTTGCACTGCCGTTCAAAGCAGCATCAAGCAGGAGATCGAGAGCGTCACGGGCATCCCCGTGCGCAACGTTGCCGTCAACATCATCAAGACCGTTCAGGGAACAGAACCCGTGACCGAGACCAAGAGGGTGAACTGATGAAGCTGAAAAATATTCAGGAATTCTGGTCCAAACATAAATATAAGCTCGCACTTGCTTTGCTGGGGCTTCTTGTCGCGGTCCTGTTTCTGACAATAGGCTTCTTCAGAACACTTCTGATAATCGTGCTGACAGGGCTTTGCTTCGGCTACGGGTGCCTGATCGACAAGTTCGGTTTTATTGATGCAAACAGTGAAATAGGAGCGTTCTTCAAGAAGCTCTTCGGCAGACGCTGATCGGGTTTACGACTGTTTCGGTTTTCGTGCCGGTCCTTACGGCACGAAAACGTATTACTTTTAAGAAAGAACTTTAACAAAAGATATGAGCAGAAAAATCGCCCGCGAGGTCGCAATGAAGCTGACCTACGAAAAAATGTTCGGCTGTGACGAGACCTATCACGAGGTGCTCGAGCAGTCCGGCATCGAAGACGAGCCTTCGGAAGCGGACATCGCTTTCGCAAACGATATCGTGTCGGGAGTCCAGCAGAACCTTGCCGAGATCGATGAGATCATCCAGAGCGCCGCTGTAGGCTGGACGGTGAACAGAATGCCGAAGGTCGATCTTTCCATCCTGCGCAACGCGGTCTATGAGATCCGCTTCGGCAATTCCGTGCCCGCTGCGGTCGCGGTAAACGAAGCCGTGGAGCTCGCAAAGACCTACTGCGACGAGCATTCTCCCAAATTCATAAACGGACTCCTCGGGAAAGTCGTCCGCGGATAATAATGGAAGCGGAGCGTCTGTTTCTCGGCTTCGATACAAGCTGCTACACTTCGTCCGCAGCTTGTGTTTGCGTTAACGGAATCGTTTCGGAGCACCGCAGGCTCCTCGCCGTTTCGGGCGGGGAGCGCGGGCTTCGCCAAAGCGATGCCGTGTTTTTGCATACGAGAAACATGACGGATATCGTGAAGAGCGTGCTTTCAGAGGTCGATACAGCCCGTGTCGCCGGCGTCGGCGTAAGCGTCTGTCCCTCGAGCCGGGAAAACAGCTATATGCCGGTTTTCCTCGTAGGCAGGCTGATCGCGGAATCGGTCGCCGCCGCGCTCCGCGTGCCCGTATTCGGCTTCACGCATCAGCAGGGGCATATTCGCGCGGCGCTCTTCAGCAATGAAGAGCTGATCTCGAAGCCCTTTTATGCGTTCCACATGAGCGGCGGAACGAGCGAACTGCTGCATGTGGACGAGAAAATGAACATCACCGTCTGCGGCGGCTCGACCGATATCAATGCCGGTCAGCTTGTGGACAGGCTCGGCGTGCGTATGGGCCTCAGCTTTCCTGCCGGCAAAGAGCTTGAAAAGCTTGCCTCATCGGCTTCCGGCCGCGGCCTGCTCCTGCCTGCAAGCGTGAAGGGTACGCATTTCTCCTTCTCCGGAGCGGAAACGAAGGCAGCCCGGGCGCTTGATAACGGCGCGGACCCTGCTGATACCGCGTACTCCGTTTACGACCTTATCGCAAGAACGCTTGCGAAAACGATCAACAACGCAATGAGCGAAGAAGAGGGCTCACCCGCCTGCACGAGATTTCTGCTCGCGGGCGGCGTCGCATCGAGCGCGCTTCTTCGTTCAATGCTTGAAAAACGTCTTGCGTCAAGCGGAGCGGAGCTGCATTTTGCCAAGCCCCGGCTTTCAAGCGACAACGCTGTCGGCGCGGCGTTTCTCTGTATGGACAGCTTAATGAATGATCAAGCCGTGAAAGGCTGAAAGGATAAACTATGGCAAATATGATCGACGGGAAACTGATCGCCGCAAGCCTCAGGGACGAATGTGCGCAGCGCGTGCTCACGCTTAAAGAAAAGGGCGTTTCGCCCCGCCTTGACGTTATCATCGTAGGGGACGATCCCGCCTCCCATCAATACGTGAACAGCAGGCTCAAGGATTGCGCCGATATCGGCCTTGAAAGCATCACCCATACCCTCCCCGCGGTAGCGGAGCAGGCGGAGCTTGTCGACCTTATCGAGCAGCTTAATGCCGACGCCGCGGTGCACGGCATCCTGCTGCAGATGCCGCTGCCGAAGAGCATGAACAGCGATGAGGTCATCGCCCATATCTCCCCTAAAAAGGACGTTGACGGGCTTACAGTCGCAAACGCCGGCGCGCTCTATACCGGCCGGGAAGGCTTTGCACCCTGCACTCCGAGCAGCGTCATGACCCTCATCAAGAGCACGGGCGTACCGATCAAAGGCAAAAACGCCGTAGTCGTCGGCAGGAGCATCGTTGTAGGCAAACCCGCCGCTATGCTGCTCCTCAAGGAGCATGCGACCGTCACCATCTGCCATTCGAGGACGGCCGATCTCGCGGCACACACACGGGATGCCGATATTCTCGTCGCGGCCGTCGGCGTGCCCGGTCTTATTAAGGGCGATATGATAAAGCCCGGCGCCGTGGTAGTGGACGCCGGCATCAACAGAGTGGACGGCAAGACCGTAGGCGACGTGGAGTTTGAGTCCGCAGAAAAGGTCGCGGGCTATATCTCGCCCGTGCCCGGCGGTGTAGGCCCCGTAACGCGGAAGATACTCCTTGCAAACACACTGACAGCTGCGGAGAGAATGAATGAAGCTGAATGAAACGGCGTTGACCGTTGAACAGCTTAATAACTATGCAAAAGCGCTGCTCGAAAACGACGAGCGGCTTCATTCCGTGCGCGTACAGGGCGAGCTTTCGGGTTTCAAACGTCACAGCTCGGGCCACCTGTACTTTACACTTAAGGACGAGGCGGCGGCCATCAGCTGCGTCATGTTCCGTTCGAGCGCCGCGTCGCTGCGCTTCAGCCCGTCGGACGGCTTGCGCGTCGTCGTTACAGGCAGCGTTTCGATCTTCGTAAAGGACGGCAAGTACCAGCTCTACGTCAACACGATGCGCGAAGCGGGCGAGGGCGAGCTCTACCGCCGCTTCCTCGAGCTTAAGGACAAGCTCGAGCGCGAAGGCCTTTTCGAAAGAAAACGGCCGATCCCGTTCCTGCCCAAATGCGTCGGCATAGTTACCAGCGAGACCGGCGCGGCGCTGCACGATATCCTTACCGTAACGAAAAGGCGTTTTCCGAAGATGAACGTTCTTTTCGCGCCCGCTCAGGTGCAGGGCCCGACCGCGCCGCAGTCCATGATCGACGCGATACGTTTGCAGGAAAAATGCGGCAAAGCGGACGTGCTGATCGTCGGCCGCGGGGGCGGCAGCTATGAGGACCTGTCCTGCTTCAACGACGAAGCGCTCGCGAGAGCCATCTTCGCAAGCCCGATCCCCGTCATCAGCGCCGTCGGGCACGAGGTCGATTTCACGATCGCGGATTTTGCCGCGGACATGCGCGCTCCCACGCCCTCAGCGGCGGCGGAGCTTGCCGTTCCGGAATATGAAGCGCTCCGCTCCGGCATTGCCGACATGCGGTTCAAAATGGATCAGATCGCGCGTCAGGGCCTTTCAAACGCGGAAAAACAGCTCGCGCTGCTCCGCTCGAGCGCCGCGCTGTCCAAGCCCGCCACACTGATCGACAAAAAGCGTTCCGATCTTCGCCAGCTGATCGTTTCGATGGAGAACTCGATACAGGCGGCGATGGCGGCGGCCTATGCGAAAACCGATACTTTAACCGAAAAAATGAAAGCGCTAAACCCGTTTGCGGTGCTTGCGCGCGGCTATGCGATAGTCAGGAACGAGCACGGTGAGCCCGTTGTGAACGCGGCGGCCGTTGCCGCAGGGGACAGGCTTGAACTCACTCTATCCGGCGGCAGGGTAGCCGCAAAAGCGGAAAGCGTTGAACTTACCGAAAAGGAATAACAACCGGAGGACGATATGGAAGAAAACGTAAAGACAGATCCCGTTATCCTCGATGAAAACGGCAAAAAGAAGAGCTTTGAACGATCCGTTTCGGAGATCGAAGCCATCGTTGCGAAGCTTAACTCCGGCAGTGTACAGCTCGACGAGATGATCGCGCTGTATGAAAAAGGCATCGCCCTTTCCGACCACTGCATGGCTCTGCTTGCGGAGTACGACGGAAGGATCGAAAAAGCTTCAGCCGGCGGCGGTCCCGAGGAATGACGAAAGGGCAAAGCGATGGATATCAAAGCTCAGCTCGCAGCTTACGGCGAGGCAATAAACGATAAACTCGATGAAGCGATGCTCTTGCCGAACGTTCCGCAGCTGCTGAAAAGAGCAATGCGGTACAGCCTCGAAGCGGGCGGGAAGCGCATTCGCCCTTGCCTCGTGCTCGGCACCTCCGAAATGCTCGAAGGCGACAGGGAAGCCGCGCTCGTACTCGGCTGCGGCCTTGAAATGATCCATACCTACTCCCTCATCCACGACGACCTGCCCTGCATCGATAACGACGATATGCGCAGGGGCAGACCGTCGAACCATAAGGTGTTCGGCGAAGGCCAGGCGGTCTTCGCGGGCGACGCGCTTCTGACCTATGCTTTCGAATGGATGCTCGGTCAGGGCATCGAAAAGAACGACCGGAACTATTACCGCGCAGTGCTCGAGATCGCGCGCCGCGCCGGCGCCGGCGGTATGGTCGCAGGGCAGTCGCTCGATCTCGAAGCCGAGCAGAACGGCATTGCGGATGAACGCGCTCTATACGCGATCCACGACCGAAAGACTGCCGATATGCTCATCGCGGCCGTTCTCGCCGGTGCGTATACCGCAAACCCGACCGGCGAACAGCTCCGCTCGCTCGAAAGCTATGCTTCGGGCATAGGCTTGCTTTTTCAGATCACGGATGATATTCTTGATCATGAGGGCGACGAAGCGCTGATGGGCAAGACCCTCGGCAAGGACGAGAAAAGCAACAAACTCACTTTCGTGAGCCTATACGGGCTTGAAAAAGCCAAAACGCTTGCCGAAGAGACAGCGCGGCAGGCGGCACAGCAGCTCCTCCCCTTCGGAGAAAGGGCCGGATTCCTGCACGATATGATAGATCTTATTAAGGACAGAAAGAATTGATATGACAAGTTTCGATGAGCTCACGCTCCTGAAACGAATACACGATCCGTCGGATCTGAAAGCGCTTTCGCGTGAAGAGCTTTCGCTCCTTGCGGATGAAATGCGCAGGTACATGGTATCCACCGTCGCAAAAAACGGCGGGCATCTCTCCTCGAACCTCGGCATCGTGGAACTGACGATCGCGCTGCACCTCTGCTTCGATTTCAAGAAGGACAGGCTCGTCTTCGACGTTGGCCATCAATGCTATCCGCACAAGCTCCTAACAGGCCGCGCGGAGGAGTTTTGCACGCTCCGCAAGAAGGACGGCATCTCCGGCTTCCCCAAAACGAGCGAAAGCGAATACGATGCGTTCAACGTAGGCCATTCCAGCACTGCGGCGTCCGCGGCGCTCGGCATCCTGCGCGCGCTCAGGCTTGAAGGCGACACCGAAAGCCGTGTCGTGGCGGTCGTGGGCGACGGTGCGCTGACGGGCGGCCTCGCTTACGAAGCGCTCGACGACGCGGGCGAAAAGGAATTGCCGTTCATCGTGATACTGAACGACAACAAGATGAGCATCGCCGGCAACGTCGGCGGGATGAGCTCCCATCTATCAAAGCTCCGCACGAGCCGCGGCTACAAACGCTTCAAAAAGAAGTTCGCGGGAAGGCTCAATAGGATCCCGATCATCGGTAAGGGCCTCAGCAGGCGGATCGAGCGCCTGAAGAACAGGATCAAGTACTTCATGCTGCCGAACGTGCTTTTTGAAGAACTTGGCTATACCTACGCAGGTCCTTTCGACGGGCACGATATCGACGAGCTTGTTAAGATCCTCGAGCACGCAAAGAAAAACGTCACCGATAAGCCCATGCTCATCCACGTTGTGACGCAAAAGGGCAGGGGTTATGCGCCCGCGGAGCAGGATCCGGAGCGCTTCCACGGCATCGGCTCGTTTGACGAGGCCTCGGGCAAGAGCCGCTCGGCGCTCAACAATTCCAAGCTCTTCGCAGCGGAGCTCTGCAGTTTGGCCGAGAATGACGAGCGCATCGTTGCGATAACCGCCGCAATGCCCTCCGGCACCGGGCTTTCGGAGTTCAAAAAGCAGTTCCCGGAAAGGTTTTTCGACGTCGGCATTGCAGAACAGCATGCCGTCACGATGGCGGCCGGCATGGCCTCCGCAGGCCTCAAACCCGTGTTCGCCGTTTATTCGACCTTCCTGCAGCGCGGCTACGATCAGCTCCTTCACGACGTATGCCTGCAAAACCTGCCGGTGGTGCTCGGCATTGACCGCGCAGGGCTCGTCGGCGCGGACGGCGAGACCCACCAGGGCGTTTACGATATCGCCTATCTTTCCACGCTCCCAAACGGCTTCAAGCTGCTCTCGCCATCCTCTCAGGAGGAGCTGGCCGAGATGATCGGCTTTGCCGTCGGTCAGCAGGACGGTCCCTGCGGCGTGCGCTATGGAAGGGGGCTCCTGCCTTCACGCAAGCTGAACACAGTCGTCCCCATGGATGAGTGGGAGATGGTCCGAAATATCAAGCCCTGCACCGTCGTCGCGTCGGGCAGGCTGCTTGAAGTCGCCGAAAAAGCCTGCGAGGGGCTTTCGGTCGGCCTTATAAACGCAAGAAAGCTCTGCCCGCTCGGTCAGCGCGAGCTTCGGATGCTCGACGGAGCAAAAACGATAATCACCGTTGAGGACGGCAGCCGCGACGCCGGCTTCGGCGCACAGCTTGCAAGGCTCGCGTGTGCGGAGGGCAGGCTCAAAGTGCTCACCCTCGGCGTTCCGAGCATCCCGATAACTGCGGCGACGCCTCACGAGCAGGATGAGCTCTGCGGCCTGACTGCGGAACAGATCCGACAGATCATTTTAAAGAATTTGTATTAACGGAGCATAGATTTGGCTGAAAGAGTCGACAACAAGCTTGTAGAACTCGGGCTCGCGCAATCCCGTGAGCGCGCAAAAGCGCTCATCATGGAGGGCGTGGTGCTGCTTGACGGCGTGCGCGTCATGAAAGCGAGCGACCCCATGCGCGAAGGCCAGGTGCTCAGCCTGAAAGAGGATCCGATACCGTTCGTGAGCAGGGGAGGGCTGAAGCTCAAGAAGGCGGTCGAACGTTATTCGATCGATCTTGCGGATCGCGTCTGCGTTGACGTAGGCGCGTCGACAGGCGGGTTCACGGACTGCATGCTCCAGAACGGGGCAAGAAAGGTCTACGCTGTGGACGTCGGTTACGGCCAGCTCGACTGGAAGCTGCGCAACGATGATCGGGTCGTCTGCATGGAGCGCCGGAACGCAAGGGAGATGGAGAGCTCGTGGTTCGATGAAGCGCCGGGCTTTGCTTCGTGCGACGTCTCGTTCATATCCATCCGCCTCATACTCCCGCGCATCGCGGAAGTGCTCCTCCCGGGCAGCGAAGCGGTCGTGCTCGTCAAACCCCAGTTCGAGGCGGGCCGGAACAAGATCGGCAAAAACGGAGTGGTGCGCGATAAAAACACCCATCGCGAAGTGCTTTCCGGCGCATGCGACTTTGCCGTTAACTCCGGTTTTACGATAAAGGCCGTGGATTTTTCGCCGATAACCGGGCCGAAGGGCAATATTGAGTTCCTGATGTACCTTGCGCTCCCCTGCGGAGAAGCGCAGACGGAGGCGCTCGCAGGCGAAACGCTCGAAAAAGCGATCGCGGATACCGTGCTCGCGGCGCATGAAACGCTTGATTGACGGCGGAAAACGGAGAGAATATGAGCAAAAAGATCTACATCATCTCGAATATGACCAAGAGCGGCTCGGAGGAGGTCCTTGAGCGAGTGGAAAGCATCGCCGAAAGAGAAGGCTACGAAACGAAGGCTTTTTCCGATCCCATCGAGGTCTTCGCGCTTTGCGCCGAAACAGCCCCGGAGTGCATCGTTTCGATCGGCGGAGACGGCACGATCCTCAGCGCCATCTCTTCCGCCGTGAACAGCGGTCTGCCGGTAGACACACCGATCCTCGGCGTCAACCTCGGGCATATCGGGTTCTTCAGCGAAACGAGTATAGACGGCTTTGCGGAGGCCCTCCGCAGCGTTAAAAACGGGTCGTACCGCATCGAATCGGCTTCAATGCTGAAAGCCGTGCTCGACGACGGGATGGAGTTCGTCTGCCTGAACGATTTTATGATCGCAAAGAAGGGCTTTTCCTCTGTTTCCCATGTCGAAGTCAGCATCGACGGCTGCAGCATGGGCATGATAAACGGCGACGGCATTATCATTTCATCGTCGACCGGGTCGACCGGGTACTCCATTTCCGCAGGCGGCCCAGTCGTCGCGCCGAAGCTCGACGTGATGCTGATCACGCCTGTCTGCCCTCATTCGCTGACGGCACGCCCGGTCGTCGCGTCATTTGATTCCACGGTAAGAGTCGTGACCCGAAGCGACTGCGTGCTTCATTCGGACGGAACTCAGCTGATGAGCCTGCCCGAAAACACGTCGCTCACCGTCACAAAAGCGGAGCAAAAGGTCAGCTTTATCCGCATCGGCGAACGAAACGTATTCAAACTCATCCGCGAAAAGCTCGCGTAACCGTAAAACCGGCCGGGAGGCAATATGCTTTCAAGACTGATCATCAACAATATCGCGCTGATCGAGCACCTCGACATCGAGCTTTCCGAGGGGCTGAACGTGCTCACCGGCGAGACCGGCGCGGGCAAATCCATTATTATCGACAGCGTCAATCTTGTCCTCGGCGACCGCGGCAGCAAGGATCTGATCTCATACGGTAAGCAGAAGGCGAGGGTCGAGGCGTTTTTCGATATCGCGCCGGGCGAAGCCGCAAGCGAGCTTTTTGCGCAGCTTGAGCAGCTCGGCATCGAGGCGGATAACAGCGAGCTGATGATCGTACGCGAGTTGACCGCGTCCGGCAAAAGCCTCTGCCGCGTCAACGGCGAGCTCGTGACGCTTGCAGCGCTCCGCGCGATCACGGACAGCCTTGTGGACGTACACGGTCAGCACGAGCACCAGTCCCTGCTTGAGCCCAAAAAGCATATCGGCATCCTCGATGCGTTCCGCGCAAAGGAGATCGAGCCGGCCCGCAAGGAGGTCGCCGCCCTTTGCGACAGCTTCCGCGAGGTGGAATCAAAGCTGAATTCCGGCTTCGTTTCCGCCGAGGAGCGCGAGCGCAGGCTCGATATCCTGAGCTACCAGATCCGGGAGATAGACAAAGCCGCAGTTGTTGACGGCGAGGAGGAGGCTATCGAGGAGGAACTGCGCCTCCTTTCAAACGCAGAAAAGATCAACTCCGCCCTTGAAAACGGCGGGAGCCTGCTTTCGGGAGACAACGGCGTTCTCGACAAGCTGCGCAGCGCCGTGTCGGAACTCTCCGATATCTCCGATATTTCGGAGCAGTACGGCGAGCTCCATTCCAGGCTCGACAACGCTTATTACGAGCTGGAGGACGCCGCCTACCAGCTTCGGGAACTGCGCTACGGCTTCGAGTACTCGCCGGAACGCCTGAACGAGCTTGAACACAGGCTCGACCAACTGACCTCACTAAAGCGCAAATACGGCGGCTCGCTCAAAGCCGTACTTGAGTTCCGCGATAAAGCGGCGCAGGAGCTTGAAGAGCTCACCGGCGCGGACGAGCTTCGCGCAAAGCTTGCCAAAGAACGCAGCGACATAATCAAAAAATACCGTACAGCCGCCGGGAAACTGACCGAGCTTCGCAAAGCCGCGGCGGATGAGCTCCGGATCGGTGTAAACCGCGAACTGCATGAGCTCGGCATGGAAAAGGCCGTGTTCGACGTTGCTTTCCGGGAAACGGAGGACGGCGTGCACAAGAACGGCGCTGACGACGTTGAATTCATGCTCTCCGCAAATGCAGGCGAACCGCTCAAACCGCTTTCGAAGGTCGCCTCGGGAGGCGAGCTTTCAAGGATCATGCTTGCGATCAAAACGGTCTGCGCCGGCTCGGACGGCACGCCGACGCTGATCTTCGACGAAGTCGATACCGGCATCAGCGGCCGCACCGCGGTTAAAGTGGGCGAGCGGATGAGCATCGTTTCAAGAGCAAAACAGGTGCTTTCCGTGACCCATCTTCCGCAGATCGCCGCCTTTGCGGACAATCATTTGCTCGTCGAAAAGCGTGTCGACGGCGACAGGACCGTCACCGAGCTGCGCCTGCTTTCCGAGGACGAACGCAAATACGAGCTTGCCCGGATAATGGGCGCCGCGGGTCCGGCCGAATCGGCCGCCGCTTATGCGGCGGAGCTGATCGCCGAAGCAGACAAATTCAAAAACACGATACATGCCGAATAAAAACCGATCCCTCCCAAATCCCGGGAGGGATCTTTTGTCATCTTCCTCCGCATTTGTCAAGCATCCAGTAGGCATAGATTCCGTAACCCCTCAGCGGATCGTTGACAAAAACGTGCGTCACCACTCCGGCAAGCCTTCCGTCCTGTATTATCGGGCTGCCGCTCATTCCCTGCACGATGCCGCCGGTTTTTTCGATCAGGCGTTCATCCGTGACCTCGATCACAAGCCCCTTCTGATCCGGCCGGCTTTGCCTTGCCGCTCTGACGATCCGGCAGGAGTACTGCTGCGGACCTTCGCCGTCCGTCTGCGCGATAATAAACGCATCCCCGGTATGCACTTCGCTTGGAAATGCGCAGCTCAAAGGTTTTGCTTCGCCGGTCAAGTCTGCGTTATCGCATGTCCCGAAAACACCGAGCTCACAGTTTTCAAGCACCTTTCCGATCCTCTCGCTGTTCTCCGAAAAAGTTCCTTTGAGTTCCCCGGGCAGTCCCGTTTCTCCTTTTGAAACACCGACGATCGAAGCAATGCAGGTCTCGCCCGAATGAACGGGCAGCAGCCGCCCCGTGTCCGCGTCGACGATCGCATGCCCGAGCAAGGCAGCGGAGTGTCCGCTTGCCGTGATGAACGACAGCGTGCCGATCCCGACCGTGCTGTCCCGCACCCAGGCGCCGATCCGGCCGGAATCCGGTGCGATGGAGGCTGTTTTCAGCTTGCCCCCGCGTTCATATCCGATGATCGCAAGCTCCTTGGCGGCGCTGACCGCAAGCTGCAATTCCTCAGCGGTATAGACCTTTTCGCCGTTAACGGAGATGATCAGATCCCCTGCGCGCAGACCGGCCTTTGCCGCAGGGCACGAGCCGGCTTTAACGTCGCCAAACCCAACTATAAGCACCCCTGCAGTGCGGATCGAGATCCCGGCGGCCGTACCGCCGGGGATGAGCTCCGCCCTTTCGGCAGTGAACACAGGCACGTTAGCAAGCTCGACAGATCCGAACAACCGCACGCTCACCCGTTCGGAACCGAGCGTTTCGTCGCCGGAATAAGCGGCGCTCACGGTACCGCCCTGCAGGGGAAAGCGCACCTCGTCTCCGTTTTCAACAAAAAACGCTTCCGGCAGCTTCCTCACAGCGATCATCGCAGGAGAAAAGTTGAAAACAAAAACGAGCGCCATCAAAACCATGCCGATGTTTCGCGGGCAAAATCTGCCTGCGAGGATGGTCCGTATCCTGGTTTTCAACCTCGTGATCATCATTCTCATTATCATAGTTTCCCCGAACGCCCGGATTCTAACACAGAAAACAGCTTGCGCAAATCTTAGCACACCGATTTCTAAAAACGCTTTATTTATACAAAAAACGTAAATTGGGTGGTGACTTATTTGTATAGATATGCTATAATGGCGGTATGAAAAAGCACTATCAAAAAAGACAGGCCGCGAGGCGCCGCATGCGCTTCGGCCGCAAGAAAAACAAAGCCGGTTCGGTAATCAAACTGATCGCGGCAGTGCTCGGCAGCCTGATCGCCGTCGCGTTCGTCACGTTCGCCGTCATGTTCGTGCTCGAGGCGTTTTTCAATATAGACACGCCCCTCCCGCCGGACGGCGTTGTTGGCGACCTTGCAAACCGCTTCAACGTTCAGCTCGTCGTTTCGCCCACGCCGTACATCACGCCGGAGCCGACGCCCACGCCTTACCCGATGGACGATTTCATCGCGGAGAGCGAGGAAAAAGAGGTCGTTTTCCCGTCGGACTTCACTTATTCGTGGCTTGGCGATCCGTACTGCTACGACAAAAAGATCGTATGCTCTGCAGGCAGGCTGATAGACGGTTCGGTCCGCATGTTCCGACTTGTGGAGTTCAATACCGAGACCGGCGTCATGCGAGAGCTTTCGGTCGACGCAAAGAACGACCATCTGCTTTTCCCGGCGTTCAACGACCGCTGGCTCGTCTATTTCGATGCGAACTACAATATCGGCGGCGGCAATATCTGCGCACTCGATCTTACGGACAGGACTGCACGCCCCGTCGTCATCAAGCAGGTATACATCGGCCAGCCCGAGATAAAGCTATACGATAACTACATCAGCTGGATCGAGCGCACCGGCTCCGACCGAGACAAGATCTTCGTTTGCGATCTTTCCACGCAGGAGACCACGGTCATCCATTATTTCGACAAATCCGATTACGGAACGAGCATCCCCTCTTTCGGCGGCGGCTGCCTGTGCTGGGCAGCGGAGGACAGCTCCATGCCTTCGCTCTCATCGATCCGCTACATATCGCTTGACAGTTCCACCGTCTATGAGTATCGCCCCGGGACCTACGTTCACGATCCCGAATACAACGGCAAGTATTTCGCCTGGCTCGATTCCAACCATGCAGAAGGCACAAACCTGTACGTATCAGACACGGCGAGTGAGCCAGAGCTCATTGCCTCGGGCGTGACGGAGTTCGGTCTTTCCGACAGCTTTATTGCCTACGGGGTCGATAACGCCGTCTATATGTACGTCTTCGATAACGGTCTGACGTATCGCGTATCTCCGGAGCGCGAGACCACCCAGTTCCTCGGCGTTTCCGGTGGCGCAGTTATGTGGATGGACGTCACCTCCCGCGAGAGGGACATCATAAAATTTGCCTTCCCGCCAGTGTAAACAGAACGCATTATGAAAGAAAAAACCAAATTCGTCTGCGGAGAATGCGGGTATGAGACCGTCAAGTGGATGGGCTGCTGCCCGACCTGCGGCGCGTGGAATACCTTCGTCGAAATGACGGCGGCAGTCCCCTCAAAAACAGGCGGCCGTCCTCTTTCGGATGGGACGCGCGCCGTGAAGCTCGCCTCCGTAACCGAAACGGATACCGCCCGCGTTTCCACCGGCATCGGCGAATTCGACCGCGTGCTCGGCGGCGGCGTAGTCGCGGGATCGACGGTCCTCGTCGGCGGCGATCCGGGCATCGGCAAAAGCACGCTCCTGCTTCAGGCCGCCAGCAATCTCATGCGGCAGGGAGCGGTGCTTTATGTTTCCGGTGAGGAATCCAAAGCCCAGCTCAAGCTCCGGGCGAAACGATGCGGAGTGAACGGCGAGCTCCTCATCATGACAGAGACCAATATCGACGCGATCGAAGCCGAGGTCGAAAGGCTGAAGCCGCGTTTCATTGTTATAGACTCGATCCAGACCATGATCAGCCCGGAGCTCAACAACTCGACGGGCAGCGTGACGCAGATCCGCGAAGCGACAACGGCGCTCACCCGCATCGCAAAATCAAATGCCTGCGCGGTGTTCATCGTAGGCCACGTCACCAAGGACGGCGCCATCGCCGGCCCGCGCATGCTCGAGCACATGGTCGATACAGTGCTTTATTTCGAAGGCGACCGCCACGACGCGCTGCGCCTTCTGCGTGCAGTCAAAAACCGTTTCGGCTCCACGAACGAGATCGGCATTTTTGAAATGAAGCAGGAAGGCCTCTGCGAGATCGAAAACACCGCTGGCCTGTTCGTCACCGGCGGCAACGACGTCGGCTGCGCGGTCACCTGCATCATGGAGGGCAATCGGCCGATAGTCGTTGAAGTGCAGTCGCTGCTCAACCAGACCTCGTTTGCGAACCCGCGCAGGGTCGCGGCGGGCATGGATACCAACCGCCTGATGCTGCTCATCGCGGTCCTGGAGCGCCGCGGCGGGCTTCGCGTCGGCGATAAGGACGTCTACACCAACGCCGTAGGCGGCATAAGGATAGACGACCGCGGTGCGGACCTTGCCGCAGCGATGGCGGTGGCAGGCTCGATATTCGACCGTAAACTGCCGGAAAGCACCGTCGTTATCGGCGAACTCAGCCTCACCGGCGAGATCAGAACTGTGGACAGGCTTGTCAGCCGCGTGCAGGAGTGCGCAAGGCTCGGCTATAAGAACGCGATCGTGCCAAATTCCAATTCTCTCGTCGGCGTGAAGGGGATAAACCTGATTAAGGTGCGCTATCTGAGAGATGCGTTTTTGAATTTCACGGAATAATAGCCCGGCAGAGCCGCCGGCATTGAACGATAAACATACGGAAAGGCGACTTTGCAGCGCAAAGCCGGGGAAACGTAAGTGAACGAGGAAAAACTTACCGACAAGGCCAATACTTTATGCCTTTACAAGATCTTGGAGCAGTATTCCGATGAAGAGCACGTGCTCACCATGAAGGATATCATTTCAAAGTTCTATGACGATTTCGGCCTTAAGATAGACAGGCGAACTGTTTACAGCTCGATCAAAACACTGCAGAATCTCAAATACGACGTGTCGGATTTCGAGGAGAACCGCCGCGGGTATTTCCTGCGCACGCGTCTTTTCGAGCCGTCGGAGCTGCGCCTCATGATGGACGCAGTCTATTCTATGAATTCGATCCCGCAGAAGCAGACGAACGACCTGATCGATAAGCTCCAGTCCACCTGCAGCGTTCACCAGAAAAAGCTATATCGCCATCTTTTCGCTTCCGAGCCGGATAAGAAAACGCAGAACAGGAGCGTGTTCTTCAACATCGATTCGCTTGAGACCGCGATCGCGGATCGCGTCAAGGTCGAGTTCACCTATATGGAATACGGCCTTGACAGGCGTCTGCATCCGCGCCGCAAGGATCGCTACGTCGTCAGCCCGTACAGTATGGTCTGCGACAACAAAAAGTACTACATGCTCTGCATCAAGGACGGCAAGCAGGATCTCAGCTTTTACCGCATCGACCTTATGAAGGACATAAAGATCCTCGACGAGCCCGTTGCCATGCCCTCTTCCAGGGTGGACCTCAACACCGCGAGGAAGACCGTCTACGCCTATGCCGGCCAGCCTGAGGAGATCCGTCTGCGCTGCAAAAACTCCGCTATCGGCGGCATCGTCGATCAGTTCGGTTCCGGCGTTCGCATCGAGCCGCAGAACGACGGCTATTTTATCGCAAGGATCAAAGCGGTGCCAAAGGGCGTTATGTACTGGACCATGCAGTACCTTACCGAGGTGGAGATCCTTTCGCCGGCATCCATGCGGCAGGCGGCAATCGAAATGATAAAAAACAATCCGTACGGTGTTTGAACTGGAGGGGATATGCTCTCATTTGAAAGCGACTATATCGAAGGCGCACATCCGCTGATCCTCGAATGCCTTGCGAGGACGAATATGCAGCAGCTCACCGGCTACGGCATGGATGAGCTTTGCAAAGGGGCGAAGGAAAAGATCAAAGCCGCCTGCGGGCTAAAGAATGCGGACGTATTCCTGCTTTCCGGCGGAACGCAGACCAACCAGCTCGTTATATCGTCTCTTCTCAAAAGCTATGAGGGCGTGATCGCGGCGGAGACAGGGCACGTAAACGTCCACGAAGCCGGCGCGATAGAGTACTCCGGTCATAAGGTGCTTGCGCTGCCCTCCCATAACGGAAAGCTCTGCCCGAAGGAAGTCAAAAGCTATCTCGCCCTTTTCCATGCCGATCAAAACAACGAGCACATGGTGTTCCCGGGCATGGTCTACATCTCGTTCCCGACGGAGCTCGGAACGCTTTATTCAAAGGCGGAACTTTCCGAACTGCACTCCGTCTGCAGGGAATACGGCATCCCTCTGTATATCGACGGAGCAAGGCTCGGTTACGGGCTTGCGAGCAGGGAACAGGAGCTGAGCTTACCGGAGTTCGCCTGGCTTTGCGACGTGTTTTATATCGGCGGCACCAAGGTCGGCGCGCTGATCGGCGAAGCGCTGGTCTTTCCTAAGGGCGACGCGCCCGAACGCTTCAACACCCTGATCAAGCAGCACGGCGCGATGCTCGCAAAGGGCAGGATCATCGGCGCGCAGTTCGACACGCTGTTTACGGACGATCTTTATTTTAAGATCAGCCGCCATGCGATCGACATGGCCGAAAAACTCAAAGCGCTGTTCAAAGAAAAAGGCTATCGCTTCTTCGTTGATTCGCCCACAAATCAGCAGTTCTTCGTAATGGACGATGAAAGGATCGCCGAGCTGTCAAAGAAAGTCGCGTTCAGCTTCTGGGAGAGGGTGGATGAAGGGCATTCCGCCGTGCGTTTCGTAACGAGCTGGGCCACAAAAGAAGAAAGCATAGACGAGCTTTCAAAATATCTGTAAACAAATAAGGGAGTGTATTCACTCCCTTGATTTATGCGGCGGGTCATTCGTCCCCGTCGTTTTCTTCTTCCAGGATCCGTGCGGTCAACATTTCGGCAAGCATCGGATCATTTTTCAGCGCTTCGACCGCTTCCCGGCTCATCACGCTGTTTGTGCCGAGGCACGCCGTGCAGCGGCTGCCGCATTCGGGGCATACGCAGCCGAGATGCGCATCATCGGATTGGATCATATAAACACCGCAGTTCCTGCAGCTGCATCTCATTTCTTCTCATCCTCCGTCATATTTCTTCTCTGCATATTATAAAGTAAATCATAGAAATTGCAAGCGGAGTTTTTGATGAGGATCTTTTATATAAAGGCTTCGGCAGTTAAACGCAGCTCGTTCACCGCATCCAGGCTGCGAAGCGCCGCGGCGACTGCCTTTGCGGTGCTGCTCGTGCTCTCCTTCGCGGTGGCGCTGCGCGACAGAGAGGGGGACTCCGTGCCCGCCTCGGCTGTCACCGCGGAACGGACCGTGTATGCGATATCCTACTGCGGGGCGGATAAAGAAACGCTTGAAATGATGAGGCACGACATGGAATACATGCGCGGGCTTGGCCTTGACTTCACGCTGCCGGATAGGCTCCGTGAACTGAAAAACAACGGCGTTATCCTGATACTTGAGAGCACGGCAGACCCCGAACCGGTTCTTTCCATGCTCGCCGAATTCTCCGCGCCTGCGGTCGTGATCCCCCAAAAAGGATTGGACCCGGCAGCCGGTGCGCGCTTATTAGATCTCGAAGATGAAGGCAGGATCAGCTTAGCGGCCTACGTTGACAGCGCGGAGGGCCCATGGGAGCTCGCGGCGTCGATAGGCGAAGCAAGCATAGATTTTTCCGCGCGCTTTGGCAGGCCGTGCACAGTTTTCGTACACGAGTGCAGGGGCGTAGTCTGCTCCGGCTGCTTCAGCGGAGCGTGGGAGCCCGCACGAGACCTGACCGTGTTCGTTTTCGGAAACGGTATGAACGTTATCCCGCGCGGTGCAAAACCGTTCGTTTTAAATCGGATCATGCGCCTTGCGGACTGGACGATCGAAAGCTACTTTTCGGAAATAGCAAAATGAGGCCGCGCAGTTCCGCAGCCTCATTGTGTTCCGGATCAGTTTGCCATCTGCCGCCCGAGGAACGAAGCGGCAGTCTCGGTGACCTTGATATCCGCCTGGCTGAAGCAGACGCTCTTTTCCTTCGCCAGCAGGATCACCGCGCCGATCGGGTCTCCCGCTGCGATTATCGGCGCTATCAGCTGTGCCGTGTACTGGCTCTGCCCGTCGTCCGCCTTCGCTACCGAAAACATCTCGTCGCCTTTACTGGCTTCACGGATCACGGTCTTTCGTGCGGCGATCACGCCGTCAAGCTCGTCGCTTATCGGTTTCCCGGGTGCAAGCGGCTGGCCGGCCGCATAGTCGCGGCGGGATGAACTCGAACAGGCGACGATCGCATCCTTGTCGCAGATGACGGCGATATGACCGACCGCCTGGTGCAGGGACTCGGCATATTCCTTCGAAAAATCCCCAAGCTCGCCCACGAGCGAGTACTTGCGGAGGATAACACCGCCCTCGCGGTCCGTATAGATCTCAAGCGCGTCGCCTTCACGGATGCGCAGCGTCCGCCGGATCTCCTTTGGAATCACAATGCGCCCAAGCTCATCTATGCGGCGAACGATTCCGGTTGCTTTCATAATTGCCTCCTCGCAGCTCGTTTTCGTGCAATAGTATCTGCAAAATCATGGATACTATTCACAAGCCGAACAAAACCGGGGAAAAGAGGCGTAATGCACGTTCGGTTAATTATGTCAAGCTTTTTGAAATAATATATTTGAGTGAAAGCTTGCAGGAATTAAATGAAAAACCTATCCTCAGCACATGGGATCGTCATTATCCGACGGTATCCGACGTCTCAACGGGAGGTAAATATGAACACCTTTGTTTCAGCGGCTTTCCTTGCCGAGCTTGGCTTCTATCCGCAGCACAGCGGCTTCGGTTATCTCGCCTGCGCGATAGCGATCGTTGCCGGGGAACCAATGGCTTATTATACGGGGCAGGTGAGGGTGCTTGCAAAGCTCGCCGCCAAGTACGGCCTTTCGATCGTGAACCTGCGCAAATGCATGAACTATTCGATCCGCACGGCATGGGATGCGCCCGGCAGCGCAAGGCTTCGCAGCATTTTCCCGGGGTGCAGCGAAAGCTGCCCGCCGTCGCTGTTCGAGTTCATCTGCCGCGCCGCGATAGAGCTGAATATAAGGTGCGGCGCAGCAAACGAAAGGGCGTAAAAAGCAGCCCCAAAGGGTCATTGCATCAGCGTTCTAAGTCCGTCGAGCAGTATCGTATAGCTCTCTATGACCCCTATTTGAAGTGATTTCATCCGTCCGCTGATCTCCACACGGTTATCGGACGGGCTTGAAACGAGCGCAGAGCAGGCCTCCGCCGCTTTCTCAAAGAACCGATCCATTAGCTTGACCGCACCGTCGGCGTCGTCGATCCCCGAGATCGCTGTACGGATCGAGCGGATATTTTCCAGCATTTCGCCGACTATCGCCTTGCCGTACTGTGCGCTGCGCTGCTCCGTGTCAAAGTCCAGCACCTCTTCGTTGAGATCGTCCACCAGCCCATGTGCAAGCTCCACCGCGGAATGAACGGCCTCAAGCCCTGCCTCGTCCGCAGTGACGGTGATATTGATACCCTCTGAACTGATGCCGTAAACCAGGCAGGCATAGCCCTGCTGCGTCAGCCTCGCGCAAACGCTCTGCGCTGCTTCCTCCGTCGTGTAGCAGGCCGCAAGCACGCGATAACCCGCATCGCTTTTAAAACCGTAACCTCCGGCGCCGAGCGAGTGCAGCGTTGCGATCAGCCCCTTTGCGTTGTCAACAGAATCATAGACTCCTATCTGCAGCGCGTACATATCCACACCGGGAAAATGCAGCTCCTCGCTCATCGCATTTCCGTCAGTCGGTTCCGGCGAGGCGGGAACTCCCGTCACCGCCGGAGCAAGCGTCGGCAGGGGAGTGCCCTCGCCGCCGCGTCCAAACACCTTTCCTACTATCCAGCTGCCGACGGGCGTAGCCGCAAAAACGTAGACTATACCGCCGACCAGCAGCAAAAGCAGCACCGTACCGAGCACGCCTCCGCTCTCCGCAGTTCGTGCGTATGCATCGCCGTCAGTATACCGGCCGACGCTGCTGCTCATCCCATACCCGAATGCACGGCCTCTTCTCGTTCTTCTGTTTCTCTTTCTGCGCCTGTATTCCATTTCAACCCTCCGAAACCGTTCTGATTATTCTATATGACGTCTTCGCGGCCCATATTCCGAAAGAACGATTATCGGCAAAAGCACACAAAAAAGCATACGGCGGAAAACCGTATGCTTTGATATCTTTGCCGAGCAAGCCGTAAGCCGAGTTCTGTTTATGTGACCATCTATCTCGACGTGCAGTTGCCTGCACGTTCCAGCGATTACGGGGAGCGTGACGGACAGCCATTAAATGCTCCCATTTCAATCTTGCTCCGAGTGGGGTTTACAGGGCATGCTTCGTCGCCGAAGCATCGGTGGGCTCTTACCCCGCCTTTCCATCCTTACCGCAAAGCGGCGGTCTATTTCTGTTGCACTTTCCTTGAAGTCGCCTTCACCGGGTGTTACCCGGCACTCTGTCCTGCGGAGCTCGGACTTTCCTCGCACGTGGCGCGGTCACTTGGCTTACTCGGTCGATATTCTGTTTTCAAGGCCTTGCGAGTTACATGAACAGCAGTCTGCCGCAGTTCTCGCACTGGATCACCGCGTTGCCCGCAGCGACGCGCTTTTCCTGAACGGAGGAAAGCATCATATAGCAGCCGCCGCACTGGCCGTTCACGACCTTTGCGATGGGCGTTGCATAGTTCTTTTTCAGCGTTTCATAGCGCTTCATCAGCTCAGGCGGGATCTTCGCCTTCTGCTCCTCAAGCTTCTTCTGAAGGACCTCGAGCTTGGGTGCAAAGCTGTCCTTCTCCGCGTCGCACACCGTGCGGACGGCGTCGTAGTCCTTCTTCGCGCGGCCGGCTTTGGAGTAGGTGTTCGTGATCTGTTCGGAGATCCCTTCGCACCATTCGATGACCTTTGCAAGCTCCTTATTCAGGCCGTTGATCCTTCCGACAAGCTTTTCGATCGATTTGCGGGCTTCGGTGAGCTCGGGAGCGGTGACTTCCTCATCGGATTCCATTGCGGAAAGCTCGGAGTTTTCAAGCTCGTAATCGTGGAGCAGTTCCTCGATCTGGCTTTCCATAACGGCGATGCTCTTGCTGTGCTCGTCGATGTCAGCCTCGTATTTCTTGATGATCTCCTGCTGCTCAACAAGCAGCTTGTAGAGCTTGCTCCTCTTCTGATAGGCGGGAGAGGACTTCATCTCTTTGTTGAGCTTTGCAAGCTCCAGTTCGGTATTCTGGTATTCCCACAGGGTGTCAAGCTGGCTCATACCTGATCCTCCTTTACTAGGTTAAAATAAACGAAATCATTATCATTGCTGCCGCGGCATGTCCTGAAAACAGCCTTATTGCTGCCGCTCAGAATGTATTCCACGTTACGGGTATTTGCTTTCAGATAGCGGATGAGGGGCTCGAGCACGGGGTTCTCCGTCTCATAATGTCCCGCCGCGATAACGGCAAGCCCAAGCACGCCCGCTGCGATCGCCTGATTATGCTTGCATTCACCGGTCAGATAAACGTCCGCACCGTATTCCTTCGCAAACGCACAGTCTCCGCCTCCGGCGCCGCCCATAACGGCGACCTTCCGCACGAGGCGGTCTTCGCCGCTGATGAGCGCAGTGGTATGCAGCTTTTCCTCAACGGTCTTTGCAAACTGATCGAGCTGCATCGGCGTTTCAAGCTCGCCCACGCGCATGATGTTCTCCGGCGGAACGACGACCGTGTTTTTAAGGCCGAAAATACGGCAGAGCTCGGTGTTCACTCCGCCCTCCGCGGCGTCAAGATTGGTGTGCGCCGCCATGCAGCCTATGCCGCTGCGGATCAGCTTATACACCGCGGCGGTCTCGGGATCGTCCGGGAGGATGCGCTTCACGGCGTTGAACAGCACGGGATGATGGGTCAGCACGAGGTCGGCATTCACGCGAGCGGACTCATCTGCGACCGCGGTCGTGCAGTCCAACGCAACGAGAACACGCCGGATATCGGTCTTTTCCGTGCCGACGATCAGTCCGCAGTTATCAAAAGAAAGCGCGGTCTCGGGCGGTGCGAGCCTGTTCATAACGTCAATAAATGCTTTAAGCTCCATTTCATTCCTCCGTTTGCTCAAACAAGTCCATCAGCTTGCGCGTGCATTCCGCTTCCCGAACGAGAGACGGCGGCACGCTGCCGCTTTTGCCCGCTCTCTCGAGCTTGTTTTCCATGATCGCAAGATAGCGCCGCATCATCGGAAGCATCAGTTCATCACGTTTTTCAAGGGAGCATGCGCCGAACTGATAATAGCCGTCCGGCCAACCCTCCGGGAACGCGTTCGCCTCTTCCGGCGCGTAGCGCGCGGCGATCAGCTGATAGTAGCGCCCGGCGTCGAAAACAACGGCCTCGTCTTCGATATGGTATCCGCTTTTGATAAGGTACCCGCGAAGCTCCGCCTCTCCGCGCATCGGCTGCATCACGATGCGCTCAAAACCCTGCGCAGTTCCTTTGGCCGCGTCGAGTATGGAAACGATCAGCTCGCCGCCCATACCGAGCAGTACGGCGGCAGTTGCTTCACCGGGGGATAGGACGGAAAGCCCGTCCCCGCAGCGGAAACTGATCCTGCTGCCGAGCCCGCTTTCGACTGCGTGCCTTTCGGCCTTTGCAAGCGACGGTGCGCTGATATCGGCGGCGATGATCCTTTCGCAACAGCCTTTACGCAGTGCGGCAAGCGAAAAATAGCCGTGGTCGCAGCCGATATCAGCAAGCACATCAGTGCTGCCAAGCAGCTCGAGCGCTTTCTCAAGCCTTGGGCGAAGCGCCCGCCCGCGTCTTTTATTGCCTGCTCCGTTCATCCGGCTCCGCTTAAAACAGCAGGATCCGCATATCCATGTGAACCCTGCTGCACAAGTCTTTGGTGATAGAGCTAAGTTTTGAACTTAGTCTTCGTCCTCGTCCTCGCCGAAGACGGGCTTATGGCACTTGGGGCAGTTCAGCAGCTCGTCAAGCGGGATCTCCTCGCCGCAGTTGCTGCAGATGACGTTGGGCTTGCACTCCGCGCAGCAATCGCAGTCGTCGCAGTCCTGATCGCAATCGTCACAATCGCAATCGCAGTCTTCGTCATCTTCCTCGTCTTCCTCGTCGTCATCGTCATCATCGAAGAGGATATCGTCGTAAACGTCCATCGCTTCGTAGATGTCGTTCAGATCGTCGTCGATAGAGTCGATAGCTTCGGTGTTCTCGTCGACCGCGATGCCGATCTCGGACAGGCAGTCGATGATCGCGCGGAGGAGCCTTTCGGTGTTGCCGTTCTCGGCGGAGATGTTCATGCCGTCGGCAAGGCCGCGCAGGTATTCAGCTTTTTCCCTGATCATATTATGCCTCCGATCAGCAGCGGGCCATGTACTCGCCGGTGCGGGTGTCGATGCGGATGCGGTCGCCCTCGTTGACGAAGAGGGGAACGTTCAGAGTGTAGCCGGTCTCAACGGTCGCGGGCTTGGAAGCGCCGGTCGCGGTGTCGCCTGCAAAGCCGGGCTCGGTCTCGGTAACGGTCAGCTCAACGAAGTTGGGAGCCGCAACGGAGAAAGCATTGCCCTTGTAGAAGCGGATGGTCACGTTGGAGTTCTCAACGATGAAGTCGATAGCGTCCTCGACCTGGTCGTGGTTGAGAGCCAGCTGCTCATAGGTCTCGTTGTCCATGAAGTAATACAGATCGCCGTCGTTGTAGAGATACTGCATTTCACGGGTCTCGATGTGTGCGGTGGGGTACTTGTCGGTGGGGGAGAAGGTCCTCTCAAGGACTGCGCCGGTCATGACGTTCTTGAGCCTGGTGCGGACGAACGCCGCGCCTTTGCCGGGCTTAACGTGCTGGAAGTCGGCAATGCTCCAAACCTGTCCGTCGATCTCGACGGTGATGCCCTTTCTGAAATCGCCTGCTAAAATCATAATTAAACCTCCGTGGTAAATTTTTGATTATTGTTGCAGATCAAAGGATGATAAGATCCTTCGTCGTATGACACATGTTGATAAATCCGTCCTCGGTCAGAACGCAGCAGTCCTCGATGCGGACGCCGCCGAGACCTTCGACGTAGATGCCGGGCTCGACCGTGATGGTGGAGCCGGGAACGAGCAGCTCGGTGGAGCGGGAGTTGGCGTAGGGGTTTTCGTGGACCTCAAGGCCGAAACCGTGACCGAGGCCGTGACCGAAGCACTCGCCGTAGCCGTGCTCGGTGATGTAGTCGCGCGCGCAGAGATCGAGCTCGGAGGCGACCATGTTGGGCCTGAGGATGCCGAGGGTCTTGAGCTGCGCTTCATGGACGATCTTGTAGATCTTCATCATCTCGTCGCAGGGCTGACCAAAAGCGATCGTGCGGGTCATGTCGGAGCAGTAGCCGCCGACGCGCGCGCCGAAGTCGATAACGACCATGTCGCCATTCTGGATCCTCCTCTGGCCGGGGTATGCGTGGCAGAGCGCGCCGTTCGGCCCGGAGCCGACGATGGTATCGAAGGAGTTTTCTTCAGCGCCGAATCTGCGCATGAGGTAATCCAGCTCGTTGCGAAGCTCGATCTCGGTCATGCCGACCTTCGCGCGCTTGAGCAGCTCCGCAAAGCCGGCGTCCGCGCAGTCCTGCGCCTTCTGCATCATGGCGATCTCGTGCGCGTCCTTGGAGAGCCTGCAGCCGCAGATAACGTCGGAGGAGGGAACGAACTCGAAGGGCAGCTTGATGTAGCCGCTGTATTCGGCAACGGTCATCGCAGCGTCTTCAAAAGCAACGACCTTTGCGCCGAACTCATTAAGGACCGCTTCAACGAGCTGCGGGCTGATGCTGCGGTCGACCTGGCGAACTTCACAGATGCCTGCACACTGCATATTGGCCTGAATGGTGTAGCGGAAGTCGGTAAGGAGTACGCGGCCCGCTGCCGAAACGATCACAACGCCGTTGGATCCGGTAAAGCCGGAGAAATACCTGCGGTTGATGGGCGAAGTGATGATGGCGGCGTCGATATTCTTTTCCGCAAGCTTTTTGAGAAGCTTGTCACACCTTGACTTCATTATAACGTATAACGTCCTTTCCTGCGGTTCGGTTGACGCCGGTCCGCAAAATTCACCGTGAGCCCGCTTCCTGCCGGAATACGCCGGAGCATATCGGTTCGCAGACTACACTATTCTAAAGTATTTTATCATTTTACGGACCAATTAACAAGATGCAATTTCATCAAATCGGCAGGTTTTAAGCCCTAATGCGGCTCAAACAGCGATATATTTTGATCCTCCGGCTTCCAAGGAGCCGTCCGGTCCCATTTCAAGAGCAGACCGGACTTTCGTTCCCGCAAAAAAACACCCGCCGGGAACCGTCCTGCAGGTGTTCTCAAAAACCGCCGCCGCGGTCATATACGGTATTTTTCAAGAAAGGCGGGGAGCTCTCCGTCGCCGCTTATGCTTATCACAAGGCGGATGCCTTTGCGCTCGGAAAAATTATCAAGGAAAACGAACATCTGCTCAAGGCTCTCGATCGGGTGCTTGACGATCTTCATAAAGCTGTTGATGTAGATCGCCTGAAGGTCATAATCCTGCGCCGCGCAGCCGGAGAGGAACCCCGTGAACATCTTGGGCCCGTCGATCATGAACTCGCTCGCGTTGATAAAGCGGATATCCCGCTCGAGCATAAACATACGGTCGTCGTCATTGTCGATAAAGATGGAGTTCTCATCGCGCTCATTATGCGCTTCGTTTGCCATGGAGATGAGCCTGCGGGACTTGCCCGTGCCCTTGCTGCCGAAAAGAATATTTATCAAATCCAACACCTCCTGCTCTTTTATGCAAATATTATAGCACAGATCCGCACTCGTAACAACAGCGCATTATGTCAATCCGATGAATAATTCAAAGCCCGACTGAATACAATACTTACCATCCGCACACAAAAAACAAAGCAGCGGCGGCAAAAATGGGCGAGACTCAAAATATACTTTGAAGTTTTTTCAAAAAGGGCTTGCAATTTGAAATGTACTGCTGTATAATACTTCCTGTTCCAAACGGAACGAACTGAATATTCCTCCTTAGCTCAGTCGGTAGAGCATGCGGCTGTTAACCGCAGTGTCGTTGGTTCGAGTCCAACAGGGGGAGCCACCTAAGAAACCTCTTTTGTCTACCAAGATAAAAGGGGTTTTTCCTTGCTTTTTTGACGAAAATCAGGCAAAACAAGCGAAAAAAAGGCTCCGGAGCGGAAGATCGGCCGCACCAGAGCCCTATTTTTTGTGTTCACAGGCCGAAAAGAGCATAAAACTCTGGTGTACTTTTTGCGTTTCTTTACTCTGCAAAGAAATAAAAAAAGTGTCCGTACTGTTGGACTCGAACCTGAAAAATTCTTGTGTTTACTGGCTTTATGGAAACTGCCTGTTTTTCCGTTCTCCACCATCTGGCCTCGAGGATTTGAACCGATAAGCAAAAGTCAAATATAGAAAGCGTTGATTGTCATGAACACATTAGAACTGCCACAAATGGCCCTACCGCTTCATATCAATCAAAAGCAATATAAATTCATGTTTGCGGGGTTTGAACCGAACCAAAAGTCAGACAACAGGATTAATACTATCCTACATTTAAAACATTGAGAGTGGGCGAGCAGATTTTCGCTGAATCAATGAGGAGGATCGCAGATCGACTCGGAGCGTCGGTCAAGATTCGACGGAGCAGCTGCGGCGGAAAAGATGCCGTCCGAATCAGGGCTTCAGGTGCAGGATAGTATAAGGCTGTTTCTATCGTCAAATAATGAAAGAGGCTGCTGCAGGCAATCACCCATCCCGCAGCAGCCTTGTTTTTACATCCTGTCAGGCATTCAGCCTGTGCCGCCTTTTATCCTCGTCCGGGTCGGGCAGGATCGCAGCGGTATGCGTGAAGGAAGCTGCGACAGCGCTCCCGGAGCCATCCGAGCCGCAGCCGTCGAGCCAGTATCGGTTTACAACGGCCTCGCCGAAGCTGACCTCCGCGGTCTTACCGAGCTCGACCCTGGCGGTTTGGGCCGAGGCTGCGCCATAGCGCCAGCTCCAGTCCGAATGCTCCTCAACGGTGTAATTGCCGGCGGGCAGGGCTTTTATCACGGCGCTTGCGCTCGTTTCTCCGGCCGCAAGCACGATCATAACTTCGAGAGACAGCGCATTCTCGCCGTCCGGCCCTTCGACCGTGAAGATGAAGCTCTGCTCCCTTGCGGCGTCCTCGGCGGAGCGGGTCACGCTGATCCTCAGCACGCCGCTGTAATGGAAGTTGATCACGTTATACCCGTCGGTCCTCATCCCGTAACCGGGGACTGGGTCCTCGGTTACGGTGTAGCGGATCGTCCTGCCGTCCTTCGTCTTCGGCTGATTCGGGAAGAAATACTTCCAGTCGCCCGCCCTTGAGGTCACGGCGGAAGCGACCTCCACGCCGTCCGCAAGCAGGCGGATCGTGACGGTCTCCGGGCGGATGCCGTCCGCGTCGCCTCCATCCTGCCATATCTTCGTGCCGGAGATGGCGAAGTTCTCCTTATGCCAGGTGTTCGTGATATCGAGCCCGTCTATCTCGTAGGTGTAATCGTCCTTGTACTCATAGCTTGCGGGGTACTCCTCCGAAACGTAGTAGTACGTGAACGGGCTTGCGTCCTCGGGTTTATCGATGGACCAGGTCCACTCGTCCTGACCCGCAAATTCGGACTTTCTCAGCGTGATGGGCGAGCCTTCGATATCGCCGTCGGCATCCTTGACGTGGATCAGGATATAGTCGGGGCGCTTATCCTCATCGTCGTCCACCCAGAACTTGGAGCCGCTGAGCGTATCGTCGTCATCGGTATCCCAATCTATCTTGATGTTTATGACGTTCGCCATGAGGTGATAGTCGTCCACCACCGTGCTCCAGCCGAAGTTGCTGATATCGTCCATCGTCAGCGACTTCGCCTTTTCAAGCGCCTTGCCTGCGAGACCGGAAAGGTCGAGAATATCCTCGGGGTTTTCGATGCCGAGTATCGTCGGGATCGCCTTTGTCGGGATGCTGATATAGCCGTCGAACGGGTTGAATGAAACGGGCAGCGAGAAGCCGATCAGGTATTTGATGATCTGCCTGATGATCTCGCTCCCAAGCTCGGCGCCCTTATAATCCATCGGAACGCCGCAGTTGTACTTGCTGAGAACGAATTCGGCCTTCCAGTCGCAGTCCTCGTCGACCTTCGCGACAGCAAGCTTCGGTATCTTGATGCCGAAGATCTTTTCCGCAAGCTTGCCGATCATGCTCACGTCAAGGCCGATCGACAGCTCGCTGAGCAGCGTCAGCGCGTCCTTGCCGCCCTCCTCCGGGTTTATCACGGGGAATTCGTAATCGAGCACGCCGCCGATATCGACGCCAAGTCCGCTCGCAAGATCGGA
>JAFXSG010000052.1 GCA_017525875.1 Clostridia bacterium
CGCTGCTTTCCCACACGGCGGGCTACAACCTGCACGGCTTCCCCGGCTACCGCGCGGATCACGAGCCGCTCTCGCTCGAGGACGTGCTGAACGGCAAGGGCAACACGCCGAAGCTCAGAAGGATTCGTCCTTATGGCAAGCAGCACATGTACTCCGGCGGCGGCATCACGCTGGCACAGCTCGCCTTTGAGCGTATCACCGGCACGACCCTCCGCGAGGCCTTCCAAAAGGAGGTCGCCGAGCCTCTGGGGCTGAAACACACCGGCTTTTTCCAGCCGCTGGACGAAGAGCTGGTTTCCAACGCAGCGTTCGGTTTCAGGCTGGCTCAGAAGGAGGACCCTGCCCACGGGTATCACTATTATCCCGAACACGCTGCGGCGGGGCTTTGGACCACGCCGACGGAACTGGTCAAGATCGGCCTCGAGCTTTCGAAGAGCTATCGGAAAGGCGGCCTCCTCAAAAAGAAGACCGCGCGGCGCATGATGACGCCGGTCATGGATAACTACGGCCTTTGCCTCGACGTTTGGGAATCGGAAGCGCGCAAAGACAGCGTTGCCGGCCACACCGGAGCAAACTGGGGCTTTTTGACCAGCTGGGTCTTTTCCCGCAAGAAAGACATCTGCGTTGCCGTGATGTACAACAACGTTACGGAAGCCGCTGACGAAGCGATTGACGAGATCGCCTGCGAGATTTACAAAAACGCAAAATAATAAAGGAGAATCGTACGATGGACAATAATACAATAATGCAGATTTTTAGCCCGCGAGTCACATGAAAAGGGCTGCATGCTCAAGCTGACCTTCGGCGACGGCTGCGTGATGTACGACGATTTCACATGTAAAAAGCTGTAAACCCAAAACGGCAGCAGAGTATCCCTTAACGATAATCTTGATTTTGTTGAAGCGTCAATCTTCAGCCAAAAGAAAAAGAGGCTTCTTGCCTCTTTCTCTTTTGGTATAAAATAAGAGATTTGAAGCCGCGAAAAACAAGTCTTCCCGACGAAAAGCTCCGGCAAGGTGTTCCGGAGCTTTCAAAAAATCGGTTGTTGCCGATGAATTGGTATTCAGTTAACTGTTACCGCCATCGTCCTGCTTTTTCTTTCGCGCGTCGTGCCGGGCTTTGATCCTGCCCTCAGTACCCATTTCGGAAGGCACGTAGTACTGCTTTCCTTTCACCGAGGGCGGCATATACTCCTGCTCGACCTCGTGGTTAGGATAGTCGTGCGGGTATTTATACCCGACGCCGTGGCCGAGCTTAGCCGCGCCTTTGAAGGAAGTATCGCGCAGATGGATCGGGACCGGCTCGTCGATGGTGTTTTCCGCATCCGCAAAGGCCGCGTCGACCGCCATAACGACGGAATTCGATTTCGGGCTCTCGCACACGAAGATTATCGCCTGAGTTATGCTCAGCTTCGCCTCCGGCATTCCGATAAGCTCAAGCGCCTGGGCTGCCGCGACCGCCTGCTGCATCGCTGCCGGGTTCGCAAGGCCGACGTCCTCTGAGGCATGCGCTATGATCCTGCGGCAGATAATGCGCGGATCCATCCCGGCATAGATGAGTCTGCCGAACCAGGCAAGCGCAGCGTCGCTGTCGCCCCCGCGCAGGGATTTGCAGAATGCGGAGAGCATATCGTAGAGCTGCTGCTCATCGCATTTGATGACCTTCTTCTGGATGGACTCCGCGGCTATCTCCTTTGTGATATGCACCTTCCCCTGCTCCGGGTCCGTGGTGCGAACGGCAAGCTCGAGAGCGTTCAAAGCGCTCCTCGCGTCGCCGTTTGCCGTGACGGCAATGAAATCGAGCGCGTCGTCATCGATGACCGGGTTATACATCCCCAGCCCTTTTTCGCAGTCCTCTAGCGCGGAGCGCATTGCGCGCTTCACATCGTCGACCGAAAGAGGATAAAACTGGAAAAGCCTGCATCGGCTGACGATAGCTCCAGTCATCGAGATCATCGGGTTTTCGGTGGTCGAACCGATGAACTTCACCGTTCCGTTTTCAAGAGCGGGAAGGATCGAGTCGGATTGCGCCTTGCTCCAGCGATGGCATTCGTCAAGCAGCAGGAAGGTCTCCTTGCCGTAAAGTTTCAGGTTTCGTTCCGCTTCGGCGATCACGTCGCGAACTTCCTTTACGCCTGAAGTGACGGCGTTCAGCTTCACGAAATAGCTGTTTGTCGTGTTGGCGACGATCGACGCGAGCGTTGTCTTCCCGCAGCCGGGAGGGCCCCAGAAGATGGAGCTTTGCAGCGAGTCGGTCATGATCGCGCGGCGCAGCAAAGAACCCCTGCCGACGATGTGTTCCTGACCGATGAACTCATCAAGAGTCGTCGGCCGCATACGGTCGGCAAGGGGTGCGTTCTTTTTAATTGACCCAGAAAACAGGTCTTCCATCAATTGCGGGTATTTCCTTTAATTATCGGTGTTTTCAAAGCTCATGTCCAGCAGGCGCTTGGGCAGGTTCGCAAACATATCGGCCATTGCATGCTTTTCGTGGATGGTGCGGACTGCTTCTGCAAAGAGCGGAGCTGCGGAGACGATCTTGATCTTTGTGGAGTTCTTGAGCACGTCGGTATTGTCGACGGTATCGGTGGTGACGAGCATCTTGATCGGGCTCTGTTCGATCCTCTCGACGGCGTCCTCCTTGACGATCGCATGGGACAGGAACGCGTAGACTTCCTTCGCACCCTTGTCCATCAGACCGTAGGCGACCTTGCAGAGCGTGTTGCCGCTGATCGTGAAGTCGTCGATGACCATGCAGCGCTTGCCCTTTACGTCACCGATGATCTCAATAGCGTTCGGGTTCTCATCATGACCGATACGGACCTTATCGCCGATCGCGACGCTGACGCCGAGGAGGTTAGCATACGCCCTTGCGCGCTTTGCGGAACCTGCGTCGGGAGAAACGACTACAAGCTCGTCGTCGACGATGCCGATGCGCTTTGCGTACTCGCAGAGGAGCGGGCTTGCGTAGAGATGGTCGACGGGCTTGGAGAAGAAGCCCTGTACCTGCGGAGCGTGCAGATCCATGCAGATGACGCGGTCAGCACCGCAGAGCTCGATGCAGTCTGCGCAGACTCTCGCGCGGATAGAAACGCGGGGCTCGTCCTTCTTGTCGGCCTTGGCATAGCCGAAGTACGGAATGATCGCGGTGATCGAGTTGGCGCTCGCACGCGTGAAAGCGTCGATCCAGAAAATAAGCTCGGTGAAGGAGTTGTTCGGATCCTTGCCGATCGACTGGACGATGTAGACGTCCTTATTGCGGATGGACTCGTCCGCACGGACGTAGATCCCGCCCTCGGAGAAGATGTGTGTCGTGGACTTTCCGAGCTCTACGCCCAGATAACGGCACATTTTTTCTGCAAAAGGTTTGCTTGCCGAACCGGCAAAGATGGTAATGATCCCGTTGCCTTCATGAATGGTTGACATTGAATTGCTCCTCCCGTCATGTTTCTGCCACTAAATTATATCAAACCGTTTCGCTATGTTCAATGAATAATCCGGCCGCCGGCAAAGTATATTGTAGTCAGGCCTTCAGGCGCGGAATATTATAAGATCCGACCGGCCGGGATCACTGTGCGGCAGCCCTCAGCTGCGCGATGAAAGCCGCGAGCATTTCTTCGTTTTCACCGTTCTTATCGGCTTTTTTGTCTTTCAGCGATGCGGAGATCCGAATGCCGGGAAACACGTTTTTAAGCTGTTTCAGGCATTTTTCGTTTTCGCCGCTGCCGCTCAGCGTGAACAGCGCAATTACCTTTTCACAGGCATCGCAGCTGTTTGCGAACGTCCATACGGGAGCCGCGGCTTTTCCTGCCCAAACGGGCGTTCCGAGAACGATCATATCGTATTCCGCGAGATCCGCTCCGAGCGGCTTGATCGCGGGCTTCTCGTTGAACGCAGATTGTTTTCCGCCCACGAGTATCTTCATGAAGCCTTTATTCGTGATCGGCTTTTCGGGTTCGATCCCCATCGTCTTGCATCCGAGTTCCTTCGCGATGCGTTCGGCCGCGGCCTTTGTGTTGCCGTCGAGCGAATAGTAAACGACCAGTGTATTCATGTTTCCCTCCCTATCGGTTTTTCAGGTAATGTCCTTTTTGTTGTATTTCAGATATGCGGCGATAACGCATATCACCGAGACCGCGACGCCTATGGCAAGGTAGCGCATGTCAACGGCTGTGTTCTTGATTATGTAGGTGCTGTCCGTATACGCAAACGGGGTTATCCAGCGCAGCGCCTTTGCTTTATCGGTGATGTTCGCTATGATGTTGAGGAAATAGGCAAGCAGCACCAGCCCGATGCCGATCCCGACTCCCCTGCCCTTTGTGAACGCGGAAATGCAGAACGAAACGCACGCGATCTCGATGTGAAGCAGGAAATACGCAAGCAGCACGAGCGCAAGCTTCGCAGCATCCGGATGCTGACCGATGACAATGGTGCAGATCACCGTCACGGCAGCGACGGCAGCGTTGAGGAGAACGACCTGCAGAAGCACCGCGAGAAGCTTCTCGGTCACAACGCGCGTCCTTGAGACCGGATGAGTGAGCAGGAACTCCGCGGTGTGTTCGCGCTCTTCTTTTGAAAGTGCGGCAATGGCGGTGAGCGCTGCGAACAGGCCTCCGCCGAGGCCGAGGATCTCCGAACACTCCATCGCGTAATAGTTCAGATAATCGCCTATACTGAGCTGATCCATGCCGTACGCAGCCGAAAGGCCGCCCATGTTTGCGAGCAGCTCCGTCATCTCCGTCATGGTCTTTTCCATCAGAGGGAACAGCAATATGCTGATCGCGATCATGGATGCAATTACAGCGCACCAGATGATGAGTGAGATCCTGTTCCTTTTCAGTTCAAATCCGAATATAGTCATTTCACTCACCTTCTTTCGTGTAGAAATCGATGAACACGTCTTCGATGCTCGGATCGCTGATATTGATATCGCGAAAATCGAGTTGGGACAGCATGCTTATAAGCTGCTTTTGATCACCGGAATACATGAAGCTCACCGAATCGTTCTCGGCTTTCGGGTTTTGGATGCCCGGTATGTCGGGTATCGTGTTCGTTCCGCGCAGAACGATCTGCTTTGCGCCGGTGTGCACGAGCGAAGCGACGTCGCCGCTCACGAGCAGCCTGCCCTCGCGGATGACGCCCGCGTTGCGGCAGTAATGACCGACTTCCGAAAGCACGTGCGTCGACAGGAATATCGTTGCGCCTTTGGCGTTTCGTTCACCGAGGAGCTTGAAAAACTCATGCTGGATCAGCGGATCCAGACCGCTTGTCGGTTCGTCGAGGATATACAGCTCCGGATCGTGCTGCAGCGCGCAGGCGATGCCGACTTTTTTACGATTGCCGAGAGAAAGCTGGCCTATCTTTCTCGTCGGATCGAGATCGAGCCGTTCGCAAAGCTGCTCCGCTTCCTTTGAACAGTCCTTTCCTCTGAGACTGGCTGAATACGCAAGCAGTTCGCGCACTTTCATACCGTTATAGAACATTGCCTCGGACGGCAGATAGCCTATGCGTGACAGGATCTCGGTCCTGTCCTTCTGAATATTCTTCCCGAGTACCTCAGCGCTTCCTGCCGTCGGGTTGATAAGCCCGATGAGCAAGCGTATCGTCGTGCTCTTGCCGGCGCCGTTGGGGCCGATGAACCCGTAGAAATCTCCCTCTTCAACGTTCAGGCAGACTTGCTCTATGCCCCTGTTTTTTCCGTAAAACTTTGTCAGTTTATCTGTTTTAACTGCGAACAACGGCTGCTCCTTCCCCGACCGGGCCAGCTGCCCGACCGCAAATATATTATTAGTATAGTTCTCAAAAATGCCGCTGTCAAGTTGTTTTTGCCGCTTCCGCGTCCTTCTTCATCGGTTGACAATAAGCCTGCACTTTGATATCATTTCAGGCGAAATAATGAAAGGGTCACGATGGCCCCCCCCGGGGCTTGTACGGCAGCATGAAGAACACTCTAAAGGCAATGATCGAAAGGGTTGGCATAACGGGCCTTCTCCTTCTTTGCGCGCTTTCTTTTGCTGCCGGCTGCGTATTCAGCCCGCACGTTCACCCAGTTGTCGGCCGGGACGGTTCCCTTGTGAAAGACACTTCAAAGCCTGTGACCAGGCAGACCGAAGCTCCTTCCGGGCCGGTATCGCCCGCACCTGCTTTTCCCGCCGGGCCTTCAGCAGAGCCGATCTCTCCGGGGCCTTCTTCCTCCGTGCCGCCAACCGGCGAGACTGCTTCGCCTGCCCCCGATCCTTCCGAGAGCGCTGTTGTGGCTCCCGGTCCCACCGACGTTCCCTATGAAAGCGAGACAGAAGCGGTGTTTCTCGGCGTAAAAGACTACGGAAGGATCACATTTGGTGACGTAAAGCTTGAAGGGAATGCCGTTTACCGTTTCCTGATCGGCGGGAGCGAGCGGCTCCTCTCGATCCGCGGGTACGATTCGTTCCCCATTCAAAACGTTCTTATGGAAGGTCATCGCTATTACGTCCGTCTCAGCGGCGGCGAGGTCGTTTCCGCTCGTCCGGCCGACGTCATCCCGCCGTTCACTGCCGTTGTTTCCGGTACGCCCGGCAGGAGAACGCTTCGCAATTTTCTCGCTACCGCCATGATGCCGCTCGGGCATACGCTGTACGTCTACGGCGGCGGCTGGGACTGGCAGGACGAAGCGGCTTCAACGCAGGCAAAGAGCATTGGCGTCAGCGGCGCGTGGGATGTGTTTTTCCGCAGTCAGAACGCAAACTATCTCTATAAGGACAGCCTGCACCCGGAAAGCAGCACCTATCCCTTCGGAGGTTGGAATGAGTACTACTACGCGGGGCTTGATTGCTCCGGGTACCTCGGCTGGGTGATCTACAATACTTTTGAGACGGGATCCGGCAGAGAAGGCTACGTCTTCAAATCCACGCAATTCGCATCGACGCTCGACGCCGAATACGGCTGGGGAAATAACACCGGCGCGCGCTATGAACTCGGCGACGGCGAGCTGCGCCCGGGCGATATCGTCAGTATGAAGGGCCACGTGTGGACCTGCGTCGGCAGATGCGGCGACGGCAGCATAGTGATCATCCATTCTTCTCCTTCAGTCAGCGTGACCGGCTGCAAGGGCGGCGGCGTCCAGCTCAGCGCGCTCAATCCGAACGGCGACAGCACCGACTGCGAAGCGTACAGGCTTGCGAACTACTATCAGACCAAGTACTTCCCCGAATGGGCGGCAAGGTATAAAGCCGGTATGAGATCCTTCAGCGATTATCTCGGCTTTGAGCGTACCGGCGTGACGGGTATCTTCCGTTGGGATCTTTCCGGCAGCGGGCTCTCCGATCCGGACGGTTTTGCCGAAAAGAGCGCAGCGGAGATCCTGGCGGATCTTTTCGGAGAATAACGCTTGGCGGAAAGCGGCCGAACGGCGTATCCGCATGTGCATTTACGGGTTTTCAGCCGCAGCCCGAATACAGAAAATCAAAGATCCCGGGGATATTCCGTATTCCCGGGATCTGTCGCTTTATCGGCGGATGAAAGCGGATTCGCCGAACTTTTTTATTATACTTCATGTATTTTCAGAAAGCTCTCCCACTCAAGAACGCGCTTTCTCATCTCATCAACAGCAAGGATGCCGTTTGCAAAGCCCTTTCGGATGAGCTCCGGCGGGATGAACTCGTCATATTTTTCAAACAGCGGCACTTCACCGGGATAGACAAGCTCCATCGGATCGAACTGCTGCTTCGCCAGCTCCGTGACTGCTCTGAAGAACTCCGCCTTGCCCGCTTTCATTCGGAAGTTAATGAAATACGGTCTTGAAGAATCGAGGCCCTTGAGCTCCAGGATCGGAGCGCACTTGAGTTTGAGGAACCTTTCAAGCGCAAGGAACGCGTACGAACCGAGCCACGGCGTCAGGCACCACATGTCTCCGCCGAGGTTGACAAGCACCTCGCTGTCGAGCTTTGCGTTCCGGGCTGTGTGCCGTGCTTCAGCAAGCCTCGCCACCGCGTTTTTCATCAGGTAAGGATACTGCTTTTCTTCAGCAAGGACTTTTTTCATGCGTTCGAGTATCTTCGTATTGATGTCCCCCGGGCATTCGCCGAAATAGGCAGGTACCTTGCCTTTTATCTTAGTGCAGTAAACGATATGGCGTTTGTGATCGACTTCTTCAACGATCCAAACGTGACCGGCTATCGCGATGCGCTCGCCCGCGGGAGGAGGCATTACTATGGTGCCGAGCTCCTCGGATTCACTGCGTACGGAGTATTCGACGTTCTCCTGGAACACCGCGTAGAACTTGAACGAGTTGACAACTCTCTCCCCGCTGACGCCGACGATAAGTCCGTTGTTTTCCGTGCGCTGGATTTGATCTGTCTCAATCAGATGGCGCAAAAGCAGGCGATAGTCATCGAGGCTTATCCTGCTGAAATACTGCAGGGTGAGCACACGCTTTGCAAGCGCGCCGGGGCTCATCTCCCCGCAGGAGGCGAGCGTGCTCATTGTTTGATGATACAGCAGGCTGTAAGGCAGGCGGTCGAGCTTAGGCGGTTCCACATAGCGTTCTTCAAGATAGAGCTGCACGAGGGAGACGCCCTGGATCAGTTTCCACGGGATCGTTTCAGGCATCAAGGCACGCGGTTCGGGCTGTTCTTCACGCATTACGAACCACATCTCCGGCGGAAGGTCGCGTCTGCCCGTTCTGCCCATCCGCTGCAGGAATGAAGAGACGGTGAACGGCGCGTCTATCTGGAAAGCCCTTTCGAGGCGGCCGATGTCGATGCCAAGCTCCAGAGTCGCTGTTGTGACGGTGGTCATGCAGCGTTCGTCATCCTTCATGGCGTCCTCGGCGGTTTCCCGGTAGGACGCTGACAGATTCCCGTGATGGATCAGGAAGCGGTCCGGTTCGTTATTCGCCTCGCAGTAGCTTCTGAGCGTTGTCGTGACCGCTTCGCATTCTTCGCGCGAATTGCAGAAGACGAGGCATTTTTTGTTCTTTGTGTGTTCAAATATGTATCCGATACCCGGATCGGCGTTTTTCGGCGCCTGATCCGTGCTTTCAGCCAATACGGGCAGCGCCGTCTCCCCCGTTTTCATCTTGGGGCTCGCTTGATTCTTCGCTGCCTGATCGCCGGTTATGAAGAAGTGCTCCATGCTCAGCCGCCAGCGCTGGCCTTTGACGTCTATCTTCGGTATTGCCGTTTTGCGTTTTGTTCCCGCTGAAAGGAATCTGCCCGCAGCCTCCGGATCACCGATCGTTGCGGAAAGTCCGATCCTTCTCGGATCGACGCCCGCAAGCTTTGACAGCCTTTCGATAAGGCAGATCGTCTGCCCGCCCCTGTCGCCGCGCATCAGCGAATGGACTTCATCGATGATTATAAAACGCAGGTCGCCGAACAGCTTCGGAATGAACGCGTGCTTATGGAGCAGCAGCGCTTCGAGCGATTCCGGAGTGATCTGGAGTATCCCGGAAGGGTTTTTAAGCAGTTTGTTTTTGTGAGAGGACGACACGTCCCCGTGCCAGTGCCACACGGGGATATCCGCCTCGCTGAGCAGATCGTTCAAACGCTCGAACTGGTCGTTAATCAGCGCTTTCAGAGGCCCGATATAAAGCGCGCCGACGGACGCGGGCGGATCCTCGCTGAACAGCGTCAGGATCGGGAAAAACGCTGCTTCGGTCTTTCCTGCCGCGGTCGACGCGGACAGCAGCAGGTTGTCGTCGGAGTTGAATATCACGTCCGCCGCGGCGACCTGCACCGCACGAAGGACTTCCCAGCCGTTTGCGTAGATAAAATCCTGTATGAATGGTGCAAATCTTGAAAACGTATCCATCAGATATCAAACTCTCCAATGCCCGAACCGTCGTCATCATCGTCCGCCTGAGCAAAGCCGAAACTGCCTGACTTCAGCAGCTCTGCGGCCTTCACGCCGGGATTCTGCCAGATTATGTTCAGCAGCTCTATAAAATCGCGGATCACTTCTCTCGGAGTTATATGCGTCGACGCACCGATGCGCGAGTACTCAATGCGGATGAAGTCGACAAGGTCCTGCTCGGTAAGGATCCGTTCGTAATCGAACAGGTCGGCGTGGATATCAGCCAATTTTTCAACGAGTATAAGCATTTCCTCGTTTGAAAGCGGGTTCAGGCGTATCACCGGCGAAAGCATGTCCGAGATCTCCCCTTCGCGCGAGAAGCGTCCGGATTCAAGCCTTGAGCGCAGAGCTTCATAGCTGAACACGCCCCTTCGGGTGTCCTCGATGCATTGGGGCGTCCCGCCCATTATGATCCCGAGATAGCTCGCTTTGCCCTGCAGAGCGTCGTTATACATGGTCAGGATCTTTTCATAGTTATACTGGCGGCTGATCGCGTTCGGGATCTTGTAAATATTCACGAGCTCATCGATCAGGATCATCAGGCCGCTGTACCCCGCGCGGCGAAGGAACATTGCGAACAGCTTGATGTATTCGTACCAGTCGTCATCGGTTATGATTATGTTCACGCCGAGCTCCGACCTGGCTTCGCTTTTGGTCGCATACTCTCCGCGGAACCATTTGACCACACAGCCTTTTTGCTCCTCGTTCCCCTCCATGCTGGCTTTGTAGTAGATAGCGAGCAGTCTTGCGAAATCGAACCCGTGCACCATTTCGCTGATCGAACCGATCACGTCGTAGATCTTCTTTTCGGCCGATTTGCCGAATGCGGGATCGTTCGGATCAAGGCCGCTTTCAGAAGCGACTTCTGCGCGGATGCTGCTGATCCAACGATCGAGGATGAGCGAAAGCGCTCCCCCTTCCGGCCTGGTCTTGGTGGACATGTTGCGGATCAGTTCTTTGTAGGTGGCAAGGCCCTGCCCTTTCGTGCCCTGAAGGCGGCGTTCCGGCGAAAGGTCCGCGTCCACAACGACGAAATTCCGGTCCATGACGTAGCCGCGTATGGTTTGCAGCAGGAAGCTCTTGCCGCTGCCGTATTTTCCGACGATGAACCTGAAGGTCGCACCGCCGTCCGAAATGATATCGACGTCGTGGAGCAGCGCACGGATCTCCGTCTCTCTGCCTACGGTGATATACGGCAGGCCGATGCGCGGCACAACGCCTCCCTTTAATGCGTTTATTATTACAGACGCTATTCTTTTCGGTACTTTCATGCTTTTCCGAGGATCCCTTTCAGTTCATCTATGTAGTCTTCGATTATCTCAAGCTTTTCACCGTTATCGATTATCGCCGTATCGTTAAGGATGTCCATCAGTTTTTCGTTGATGCTGTCCGCGGCAACTGAAGGCAGAACGCCCGCTGTGAGCAGCTCCGTTTGATATGGTTTGCCGTCTATCAGCAGAGCGAGCAGCAGTCTTTCCGCTTCGGTCAATTCGATCCCGAAGCTTGTGCAGTTCTGTTCGGCAGGTTGCCCGGCCGTGATCTCAATGTGAGTGTCTTTTCCGTTGTTGGGCGCCGCAAGCTCTTTCATTTCTTCCTGCCGGCGGGTTTCGTTACAGGATCCGGCTGTATCGGCTGCACCGAAATCGCCGTTCTCCTCTTCATTCTCCTGCGGTACAAGAAGCAGGTTCTGCGTTTCGAGCGCGGCGGCACGAATGCCGGAAAGCTTTGAAAGATCCAGCCTCACTTCGGGTCTTTCTGCTTCCCGTTTTTCCTTCAGGTAGCGTGCGATCACGCTGCCGATGAGTTTTTCTTCGTCCTCCGAAAGCGAATCGGACTTCAGCGTGGACTTCACTTTGAAGTATTTGCGCATCAGGAAGTCCGTGTTCTTTATCAGCGCTCCGAGTGCGGCACTGTTCTCAGCGTTATGCGCTGCTCTCTCGGCGTACCACCTGCCCCTTGAATACGTGTATGAGCAGTAATCAGAAAGTTCATAATTCCTGCTGATCCTGTTTCTTTCAAAATACAGCGCCGGGCTGAAAGGCTCGTAGCTTATCCGCTTTTTCAGGCCGACGTATTTCTCTCTGAAAGCCTCCGGATCCGAAGTGCTTCGGACTTGGCGGAACACGCGTGTGACGATCGCTTTGAAATCATGTTCATACAGCTTGTACATCCTTGAGGCTTCGGGCTTATACGACGACAGTGCGTTCAGCGATGCAAAAAGATCATCATCGGAACTGCCGTTCGGATCATCGATGATCGCATAATGCGCTTCTGCCGCACGGCTCTTTTCAGGCGGGAAGAGTTCCTTTGGCAGGCCGTAGCAAACGACCATCCCGCGAAGCCATCGTTCGATGAACGGGATCATGCGATGATCGAGCTTTGCGTATTCGGTCATGAAATCCCGGAGCTTAAAGTAGGCTTCCTCGGCCGTTTTTACGCCGATCAGATTGATAAGCTCCGTTGTGTAGATAAAGGCAAATACAAGCGTTCCATAAGTCAATTCGCCCCTGCGGAGCTTTGTTCTCCATGTAAAATATGAGCGAAGTGAATGGACCGACATCCCCGAAAATCCCGAGAAGTACTGCCCAAGCTCACGATTTGATGCATCCCACCGCATATCGTGATGCGAGGAATAATCATCCTCTATGTTTTCGGCATATTTTGCCTGAAGGTAAAAGATCTCTTCACGGCTTTTGAACCTGTTTTCCCTGCGGGACGGGATGCGCCTCATTTCGGCTATTCGCGCTGCGACAGGGCTGTTTGCAGCAGGGCCTGCGGGGCGCTCCGTCCTTTTTGCGGGTATTCTTTCATCAAAGAAAGTTCTGTCGAATCGTTCAAACGGGTCATAAGCGTCGCTGCCGTCGTCCTGCCCTTCGTCGTACGGAAGCGGATCATCGAGGGGTATCGTCGGCACGTCGCCCGGGTCGGCTGTTTTCTTTTGACCGTCATCCGCGCCAACAGCGCGGGCCAGCGCAGCGGCAAGCGCCTGCGCGGTCTCTTTGCAGAGTTTTCCGGACGCAGCAAGAATGTCCGCCAGTTTGCTCAGGTCTGCCATTCGGTCCCCTCCTTTCGCATTTTTGCAATTATCCCTTTTAATTATACGCCGTGCCCGCAGCAACCGCAACAGCGTTGCCTGGAGCAAGTCGTATTCTGTACGTTTTTATGTACTGATTTCTATAAATAACGGCATACCGCAGCCCGGCGATATGCCATTGCATTGTCAGCTTCTGTCAGTCTTCGATAAATGAATACGTTTTGTCGAATACATCCGCGGCAACAAAGTTGAAGTCGATATCCAGGAGGCCTCCGAGTTCATTTCTCGAAATGCTGTAGAACACGATCACCGCGCTGCGGGCAGCGGATTCTACCGTCCCGAAAAGAGGCGCGGTGAAATAATGATCGTAGTCGTCCGGTCTGATCACCAATCCTTTTTTCTGCATAAGGAAAAGTATCTCTTCGGACATCGGCTCGCCGAACAGCCATGCTTTCAGCGGCTTGGGGATCTGCTCGTATGTGCAGCCCTCGATATGCCTGTGATTTTGTTCGAAGAATTCTGCGGTATTCGGGTACGGGCAGCCGGAAGGATCGATCTTTATATAGTCTCCCGTGTGCGCAAGCTGACCCTTGCCCGTGCTCCCGCTTATCGCCTCCTGGGACATGACCTCGTAATCCCCGTTTTCCAGCGGGATCAGTTTACCGTTCTTTATCAGCTCCGTCAGCAATCCGTCATCCGTCCCGAGTTTATATGCACAGACTGTTTTCCCTTTGTTTTTAATGACCGTTTTCATAAATCATTCTCCGTTATTCAATGTCAGTTATTGGTATACCTGCTTTGGTAGCTGCCGATCTTCCAAAGCATCGAAACTACGCTGTCAAGTTCATTTGCGTCCATTTTATGCACGTCATCGATCAGCAGTATGTTCATCTCTCTGCAGCGATTCCTGAAGCTCTCGGTTCCGTCCCTTTCAAACAGAGCAGGCGCGATCAGTACTTTTTTAGAGTATTTCCCTCCGAATCTTGTGGCGACGGTATTCAGCTTATACAGCTCTTCTATCTGCACGTCTCCGTTTTTGCACGACACAAAGACCGGAAGCATTCCGTGCATCATGATCACATCGATCTCGTTTTCAACGTCGACCCGCTGCGCCTCCGGATGGAGAACGTTATCCCAGTCTATCAGCACGCCCGTCTGCACGTCGTTGTATGTGCTTTCACCGTTCTCGTCTTTTGAATTCAAAGCCGCAAGGAAGATCCTGAGTTCAAGGATCAGCCCGCTCGTCTTCAGGCAGCGTTTGATGGTCTCGTTCTTGCATTGAAAGACGATTTCATCAGCCTTGCCGGACGAATACTGATTGATGAGCTTTGCGTTTTTCAGTTCTTTTATGATCCTGGAATCCGGATCGAACGAACCGCTGCTGTCACGTATTATAATGTATTCCTTTGCGGTCTTACCCGATGCATCGTCAAGCTGCGGATCCTCCTTGCCGGTGCATTCATCGAGGTCTCTGATCAGGTTGGTTTGATTGTTCCAGCCCTTGCAGTTGACCTTGCAGATATTCCACATTTTCATAATATCGCTGCTGAGCGGCTGAGTCATTTTCCATCTGTGCGTGCCTGACGTTCTTTCGTCATTGTAGACGACCTTTCCGCCATACAGGAAAACGTCGTCTGCAACGGAGAACCTGAGCGGTCCTGTTTTTTGCAAATGCTCCCCGTCCATGTCGCAGTCGTATATATTTTGGTTGTTGATGTTGATAAAGTGCATTTGCACCCGCTTGTTCGGATCATCCTTGAAGCGCTCGCACACCATGCCTGCGGCAAAAATGTAGAGCTCTCCCCCGCCGGTCAGATCAAAAATACAGTCGTTGTTTTCCTCGGCGATTTTTTCCAGTGCATCAACAATAGTTGCAACGTCATGTCTGTTGACGGAAACGACTTCGAACTCAATGCAGATATCCCGTGATTCGAAAAAGGCCTTATATCTGTCCGCATGCTTAAGCATAGTCTTTCTGTTGTCTCCAACAAAAATTATCTTATCCGGCGCCTTTACCAGGCTGGAACATATGTTTTCGGCAACGCAGGCTTCAAAGAATTCAACAAGAGTCATAGCATTTCCCCTTCGAGTCTTTCGTTTATTATAGCACATTTCTGCTTTTGATTCCACTCGAAACTCATTGTTTGACCGCACAAGATCAGCAGTTTTCGTCTATCCATTTAAGCGCAAGCTTCGTTGCGCCGATGCTCTTGAATTCGACTGAGGATCTTGTAAACGCGATCTTCAGCGAAGCCCCGTCAAGCCCGGTGATCGCATCAAGTCCTTTTATCTCATTTCTTATCATGCTCTCGGTCCATGTTTTTCCCATTGTTTTCTCCTGCTGTTCAAAATGATATTAGCGTGATAAAAGGTACTGTATTCTGTGAAATGTTTCCGCAGCCGCATTAGAATAATAACGCATTGTAAGTAATCTTTCAAGATGGTAATATAGCTATTTTATGACAAACCCGGATCATTCCTGCAATAATTCAATCTGCGGGAAGCGGCTTGAGCGCATAATATTATATCAAATTTATATTGGCATCAGCCTTGCAAAAGAGCATCTGTTAGTGTATAATAATAAAGCTGTGTTCATCAGCGTACGGAGCGGTATCGAAGTGGTCATAACGGACCTGACTCGAAAACGAGTTGTCCATTCGGCACCCTCCTCTCGAAAAATCCTTTGTTTTATTGGGTTTTTCGAGCCTTGATAACTGAATATTTTTCGCAGTTCTCTTCATCAGTTCTCTCCATTTTCCGAGGGTTGATTTTCGAGATAAGCCTGGAGCGGTATCGAAGTGGTCATAACGGACCTGACTCGAAAACGAGTTGTCCATTCGGCACCCTCCTCTCGAAAAACCCTTTGTTTTATTGGGTTTTTCGAGCCTTGATAACTGAATGTTTTTCGCAGTTCTCTTCATCAGTTCTCTCCATTTTCCGAGGGTTGATTTGCGAGATAAGCCTGGAGCGGTATCGAAGTGGTCATAACGGACCTGACTCGAAATCAGGCGTACAGCAATGTACCGTGGGTTCGAATCC
>JAFXSG010000053.1 GCA_017525875.1 Clostridia bacterium
CATCTGCCGCCCGTTTTGTTTTATTGACCGAGCTCCACGGGAACAGCCATGCCGCCGGGGTTTCCCTTGCCTGCGGGCTTCCTTAAACCCGTAGGGGCGGCAATTCAGCCGATCGGTTGCTCGAGCAACCGACCCGCGAAAAAAAATACCGCGATGGAAAAACATAATACCTGCATGAACGCTCCTGCCGCGGTATTCCGTGTCCGATGCTGACGGGCGGCAGATTGCCGCCCCTACGGCTGATCGGGTGACTTGCCGGCTTCTTATGCTTGATTTTTAACACCTCATCCGACCTCGGGCTTTAAAGCCCGAGGCCACCGTGCGACCTGCCGGATCGCATCCCCTCAAAGGGGAAGGCCTGAAGATTTCTTTAACCCGTAGGGGCGGCAATTCAGCCGATCGGTTGCTCGAGCAACCGACCCGCGAAATAAACAATGCCACGATGGAAAAACATAATACCTGCATGAATGCTCCTGCCGCGGTATTCTGCGTCCTCTGCCGGTGGGCGGCAAATTGCCGCCCCTACGAATGATTGTATCGGTGGGTGGGTTTTATGGTGTTTTTTGTTGTACGCGGTCATCCTTCTTTTGTTTTTTCCGTGTTTATCTCTTCCGAATAGAACACCTTCATGTCGTCAAGGCGCAGGCACGCGAGGCGGCCGTACAGCTCCTCGTCCTCGGGAGGCGGGCCGGGAAAGCAGCAGCCGCAGTCTATGCCGATCATGCGTTCCGCGAAAAACACGCGAAGCGTCTTCCCGGGAAGATAACGGTCCGTGGGCGTGTGGCCGAAGATCATGGTGTAATCCCCGTCCGGGACGTGATCCCCGTCCCACCGCATCCAGACCGCAAAAAAGGTCTCGTCCCCGTATTTGTCCCGGTACTTCGGGTAATCCTCGACCGGCGCGCCGTGCACGAGCTTGTATTTTTGCCCGTTCAGCTCAACGTCGTAATTGAGCGGCAGGGCGCGGAGATAGTCGAATATCCTGCGGCGCAGGCTCTTTTTGAGGCGCTTGATATGCGCGTGGGTAACGCCTCCGCCGTTCCTGTACCAGCGGCGGAAGTTCTTTTCCTTCTCCGCGAGCTGCGCGGGGTCGCTCTCGTCGTACTCCCGGTCGAGGCACTCCAGCATCATGTGCTCGTGGTTGCCGAGCAGCAGCTTCGCGTTCGGCATGGCCATCAGCCGCCTCAGCAGGCGTATCCCGTCCGGATACCTGTCGATGACGTCCCCGAGCACGTAGAGCGTGTCGCTCTCCCGCAGGCCGATCTGCTCCATGATCGAATCGAAGCGCCTCGTGTTCCCGTGAACGTCCGCGATGATATAGATCATTGCTTTTCTCCGCCCGGGCCGCCCTCGCCCCCGGGGGCGGTCTCAGCCGCTCCGCCGTCCTCAAGGCAGGCCTCGAGATAGACGCGGCAAAGCTCGTTCAGCCTCTCGCCGTCCTCCTCAAGGCCGCAGACGTTCCTGATCATCCGTCTCGGCACCATGATGTCGGCCCTGTTATCCACGCGGAACCTTGCGGCAAGGCCGCGCACAGCGTCCTCGAGCGAGCCGTTTTCGCACTGCTGCCGCAGGGAATCCGTCACCGCCCTGCGGAAACGGCGGCAGCTCGCGTTGTGGACGAGGCGCAGCGCCGTCGCCGCGCCGAAGGTCACGGGCATGAAGAGCGTTAACGAGATCCACGGCGGGATGCGGGTCAGGAAGCCGTAAAAATCGTTCCAGCCGCCGCGCGTCTCGCCGACCACGTCCACCATGACGAAGTACACGCTCGCGTAGATGAACACGGGGATCAGCGCGAGGAAGGTGGAGCGGAACGGCAGGTAATGGTCTTTTATAAAGAAGCAGAAGGTCAGTATCGCAAGGATCGGGCAGACGCCGTGCAGGAAGAAGCGCGAGCCGGTGAAGATCGGCACGAAGCCCTTGACCGGAGCGAGGATGAGCAGCGACACGAGGAAGGTGATCGCGACGCTCGTGACCATCATGAAATCGAGCTCCACCAGCCAGCCGGGCACGACGTAGCTCCTTTTCCTCAGCTCCTCTATCGAATACGGGATCGTGAGGAACATGCAGATCCCCGTGAGAATGTTGGAATTGACCGTGAACATGCAGAAGGTGCGCAGGCCCATGTGGTCGAAGTCCTCGTCGTACAGCGTGGTGAGGTTCATCACCACGCCGACGCAGACGCAGATCACCACCGCCGCCGCGAAGACGAGGCTTATGATGCAGTGGTTCCTGTCGATCCTTGCCGTTCTGTCCATAGTTCCTCCCGTCATCTCCTGTCCTTCAGGAAGAAGGTATCGTGAGCTTTGTTGTCTATATACGCCCTTAGCGCGGCGTACGCCGCGGGGTGAAAAACGTATTTGCGCCTGATCGGCTCAGTCTCCTTCCCGAGCGCGCGCATGAGGCTCCGGCGGGCTGAAAGCAGCAGGTATTTCCCCGTCCGCATACGGAGCTTCTTTTCGAGCATGCCGTCCACCTTGCCGTAGGGCGTTTTGCTGTACAGCCGCAGAGATCTCACCTTGTTGAGCGAAGCGAACGAGCGCACGCCGAGGCGGGCGACGCGGTACAGCGTCCACAGCACGACGAGCGCCGCGAGCACGATGGCGACCGTGCCCGTCCAGCCCTCGGTGAAAAGGCTTTTGAGCGCCGTGCCGATCCTTTCGTGCGCACGGAGCGCGTCGATAAACCTCCCGACGGCGGGAAGGAAGACGATCAGCGCCAGCAGCGATTCAACGAAATCCTGCTGGTTCACGAGCGCGGAGACCGCCCTTGCCGCCGATCTTAAGGCATGTATCCCGCGGTTCTTTTCGCAGTGAACGGCTATGCCGAGGAAGCTCTTCGTTTCGAACGCCTCCGCCGCCTGCCTTGCGGCAAGCTCGATCTCGTTCATCGTTTTGCCGCAGTCATGCTCGAAGATGAGGTTGAAGTGCATCCTGCGGAAGGGCTCGTCGTAGCCGTCCGTTTCGCCGTCCGCGCACTTGGGCATATTGCCGGAGATGATCATCCCGTAGCAGATCCATTCCTGCTTCGTGAGGTCCTGATGCAGCTCGCCGAACGTCTCCCGGCCGATCTCGCCGAAGAAATCGATGCGGTCCGCGTCCACGTTTATCGTTGGATAATCCTCATAGACCGAAAGGCCGTAGAAGCTCACGTTTCTGTCCGCAACCTCCGCGTTGCCGTTCACGCCTGGGTAGAGCTTGCCCTCGTCTATCGAGGCGGCATTGCGCCGCCCGAGCAGCAGATACCCGTTTTGGGAAACGATATTCGCGGAAACGCCGATCTGGTTCACGTTGAAGCTTTTCTCAAGGTAGTCGTTCACGGCCCCGAGCAGCGCTTTCGCGCTTTTGTTCTCCGGATCGGGAAGATCCCCGATATCCTTTTTCAGCCTGCGCTTCAGCGCGTCGTCCTTTTTCAGCAGCCCGATCATCCTCCCGCGGCATTCGCCCAGCAGCGGATGGGCGGTCAGGTTCCCGTCCAGCGCGCAGCAGGCGCCGTAGGTCGAGCGCTCGAAATGGATGCAGATCGAGCGCACCCTGTCGTTTTCGCGGGAGTTCTCCAGCACCTCGATGTGCGTCGGCCGCAGCAGCGCGCCCGAATAGAACACTCTGCCGCGCACGAGCGCGACGCCGGAGGAATAAACCTCAGCGATCGTCAGCTTCCCTTCCCCGGCCCGCTTCATCACGAACCCGGCGGCCGCTTCCCCGCCCTCCCGCGGAGGCTCCGCGGGGTCGAAGGAAAACCCGTTCAGGATATCGAGCAGCTGCTCCGTTATGAATCCGCGGACCGTGACCACGGCCTTTTTTTCATCGTAGGCGAGCATCGCCGCGAGCGCGCGGCCCGAAAGCCCCGCCCCTTTAAGCTGCTCCTCAAGGCAGGTATACAGCTCCCCGGAAACGGAAACGCGCAGGCCGAAATGGGCGGCGACCGAGAGCACGATGTATCTTGCCATCGGCAGCAGGTACTCCCCCTGCCCCGCGTGGAGCATGAACCACTCCTTCTTTTCGGCGATAAAGCCGTCGAGCGCTTCCGGAGTGAAGATCGCGGCGCGGGACAGCAGGCGCATGACCGTGCCCGTGTCGAGCAGCGGCGAAACGCCGTAATAGAACGGCGCTTCCTCATCCGCCCGCTCCACGGTGACCGGAGCGAGCCCGTCACCGAAAACGACCCTTTCCCGGGGCGGAGCGTATTTGCCCGTAACGGAAAGGTCCTCGTCGTATGCCTGAACGAGCATTTTGCCGAAATCGAGCTCGCTGCCTTCGAGCGCCGCCGAAAAGCTGTCGTTAAAGGCTTTCAGATTGAAATCCTGCTTTTCCATTCAAAATCAGTTTGCGATCTCCCTCGCCACGAACACGCCGCTTGCCGAGGCGTGCGAGAGCGAGTGCGTGATGCCGCTGCCGTCGCCGATGATATAAAGGCCGGGGTAGCGGGTCTCGAGGCGCTCCGAGACCTCCGCCTCCATATTATAGAACTTGACCTCCACGCCGTAGAGCAGCGTATCGTCGTTCGCGGTGCCGGGAGCGATCTTGTCCAGCGCGTAGATCATCTCTATGATGCCGTCCAGGATGCGCTTTGGCAGCACCAGGCTGAGGTCGCCGGGCGTCGCGGCGAGGGTCGGGACCGTGAAGCTCTCCGCGATGCGCTTTTCCGTGCTGCGCTGGCCGCGGATCAGGTCGCCGAAGCGCTGCACCATGACGCCGCCGCCGAGCATGTTGGAAAGCCTGGCGATGCTCTCGCCGTAGCCGTTGGAATCCTTGAACGGCTCCGAAAAATGCTTGGAGACGAGCAGCGCGAAGTTCGTGTTCTGCGTGTGCCTCGCGGGGTCCTCGTAGCTGTGGCCGTTGACGGTGACGATGCCGTTCGTGTTTTCGTTGACGACGGCGCCCTTCGGGTTCATGCAGAAGGTGCGCACGAGGTCGCCGTATTTCTGCGTTCTGTAAACGATCTTGCCTTCGTAGAGCTCGTCCGTCAGGTGCGAGAACACCTCGCAGGGGAGCTCCACGCGCACGCCGATATCCACGCGGTTGGAGCGCGTGCCGATGCCTATCGCACGGCAGACGCTCTCCATCCACTTGCTGCCGCTCCTGCCGACGGAGATGACGCACTTTTCGCAGGTATGCGTTTCGCCGAGGGAAACGATCTCAAAGCCGGTCTTGGTGATACCGACGCTCTCAACGGGGCTGTTGAAATGGAAGTCCACCCTGTTTTTGAGGTGCTCGTAAAGGTTTTCGAGCACCTTGTAGTTGATATCCGTCCCGAGATGGCGCACGGAGGCGTCCAGCAGGTGCAGGTCGTTCTGCATGCAGAGCTTTTTGAATTTGCTCCCCGCCGTGGAGTAGAGCTTTGTCCCCTCGCCGCCGAAGCTGAGATTGATCTCGTCGACGTAATGCATGAGCTCGAGCGCCTTTTTCTTGCCGATGTACTCGTGCAGCGTGCCGCCGAAATCGTTGGTGATGTTGTATTTGCCGTCCGAAAACGCGCCAGCGCCGCCGAAGCCGCTCATGATGGAGCAGGTCCTGCAGTTGACGCAGCTTTTGATCCTTTCGCCGTCGATCGGGCAGCGGCGCTTTTCAAGCCGGTTGCCGCTCTCGAACACGCCGATGCGCAGGCCGGGAGCGAGCTTTGAGAGCTCGTACGCCGAATAGATGCCGCCCGGGCCGGCGCCGATGATTATTACGTCGTAAAACATGGCTTCACCCTAAATATTCAAGTATTTCCGCCGCGTTGGTATCGGGCTTGACCTTGGGCATGATCTTTTCGATCAGGCCGTTTTCGTCGATGATGAACGTGGTGCGGACGACGCCCATGCTCACCTTACCGTAATTCTTCTTCTCCTGCCACACGCCGTAGGCCCTGATGGCGGTGAGCTCCGGGTCGGAGAGCAGGATGAACGGCAGGCCGTATTTCTCCGCAAACCTCCTGTGGGAGGCGGCGGAGTCCTTGCTGACGCCGATCACGGCGATGTTTTTCGCCTTGAACGCCTCGTACGCGCCCGCGAAGGCGCAGGCCTGCCTCGTGCAGCCGGGCGTGTTGTCCTTCGGGTAAAAATACAGAACGACCTTGCGGCCGATAAAGCTTTCGAGGCTGACAGAGTTGCCTTCCCCGTCCGAAAGCGCGAACGCGGGGGCCTTCATTCCTATATCGAGCATTTTTTCACTTCTCCGTTAAAAAATCGGCTTTCGCCGTTTCGATTATACGCAAAAAAAGCGGCGTTGTCAATCGAGCGCCGGAAAACGGCAAGGGCCGCGGCGATGCGCGGCCCCACGGTCCTGTTTGTTCGGTTCAGAGCTCCAAAAGCCCCATAGAGGCGCGCATGATCATCAGCGCGTCCGCGATCGTGATCTCCGCGTCACCGTCCACGTTCGCAGCGGCGAACTGCTGATCGGTGAGCCCGATGAGCCCCATCGAGCTGCGCATGGTGAGCAGCGCGTCCGCGATCGTCACCTCGCCGTCGCCGTCGAAGTCGCCCGGGAGAGGCTCGGGCGTCTCGCCGCCCTCGAACACGGCCGTCAGCACCGTCAGCGCCCAGGGACCGGCGTTATTCCTTCCCCACCGGTATCTGCCGCCGGACGGAAAGCGCGATCTCGCGGTCGGCCTCCGCGAAGAGGACGGTCTGCTCCGTGCCGGCGCGGGCGAGCACGCGGCCCATCGGGTCGACGGCGATGGAGTTGGCGTAGGAAACGTACCTCGCGCTTTCGTCCCTCGCGGGCGCGCAGCCGAAGGTGAAGATCTGCTCGTCCACCGCGCGGGCGCGCAAAAGCAGCTCCCAGTGCAGCGGGCCGGTGGTCATATTAAAGCAGGCGGGCACTGCGAGGAAGTCGATATCCTTCATTTCGCGTATGAACGCGGGGAAGCGGATATCGAAGCAGACGCACACGCCGAACCTGCCGAACGGGGTGTCGAACGCGGTGACGCCCTCCCCCGCCGTCAGCGTCGCCGATTCGCGGCAGCGTATCCCGCCCTCGATATCCACGTCGAAAAGATGCGCCTTGCGGTGCCGCGCGATCCTGCTGCCGTCGGGACCGAACACGAAGCAGGTGTTGTAGATCCTGTCCCCGTCCCGCTCCGGCATGCTGCCGCCGATCAGGTACGCGCCGTTCTCCTTCGCCATGCGCGAGAGCGCCCTTGTCACGGCGCCGCCCTCCTCCTCAGCGTTCTCGGTGAACGCCCCGGGCGTGTACGGGCAGCAGAACATCTCCGGCAGGATGATCACGTCCGCGCCTTCGGCATGGCGCGCGAGCTCCGCCGCTCTTAAAAGGTTGTCCGCCTTGCGGTCGGTCACGTTCATTTGGATAAGCGCAGTTATCATTCGTGCTTCCGCCTCCTGTTATCTATACGGTTCGCTGCTAAGCGCGTTATTCCGGGATCCGGTCATTTCGCGTGCGGATCCGGTTCGGAGAATCCTTATCCTGCCATGTATGGTCACGGTATATCACGTCGGGAACAGCCTCAAGGAGTTCATAAACGAAGTCATGCGCCGAGTCGTCACACGGAACAGTATAGATTTCCGGGATCACTCCGAAGGCCAAATAAAACAGCTGCTTTCTGGCGGCCTGGCCCGGAGAGCAAACGCAGCACAGTTTTTTGAAGAACCGTTCATTATAAAGTCCCGAAGCGACGAAACACTCATCGGCGGAATTATACACCCCGTCGTCGCCCTTATACCTGCGGTTTTCCTCGTCCCCGAGGACGTCCTCGGAAGGTATGCCTTTCTCAAGCAGGTATTCCCTGCCGGCAGCGCTCAGGCTGACGCAGTCGCTCATCGTGCCCGAACGGTGCCTGCTCCCCGGAACGTAGATCATTACCGGCAGGTCCTTTTCATTCGTCCTGAAGCGGTGATACAACTCCGCCGCATAGTTCAATCTTTCGGAAAACTCCGCATCCGGGAACCTTCCCATGACGAGCGGGTGCTTTGCCGCAGCTTCGATAAGTATTCCCTTTCCTCTCGAAATATGCTCGATCTGCTTGCTTTTCGCCGAAGCCTGCAGCTCTTTCCAATACTGCTTTGCAGAATGCGGCTCAAGATAAAAACAATTGGGTTTTTTCCCGTTTGGAACGAGTTCATGCAGGTCTCCGCGTTTCTCTGCGAGGCTGCGGAGGGACATCACGTGAGCGAGGATCGTGCTTCCGAACATATCCCGGCTCGTGTCGCCGGAAAAGGAAAACGACGGAGTTTTGTCATTTGTTTTGCTCGGAGGTACGGTGACCGAAAGCCATCCCCAATAGGACGATCCGCGAAGGCCGATCGTTATCGTCTGGCGAAGCAAGGTATAAGCACATCCGACGCAGACGTGCCCGATCGGTCGCCCGTTTGCCTTTACGGCAGCTGAATCGACACATCTTTGCAGATTTGTCATAATATCGTCGAACGCATTTGCCAGCCTGCCGGTGTTTCCCTCGATATCGTTCGGCGACTCGATCTCGGCAACGTCAGCTAAGAAAGCGGAAAACTTGTTCGGAAGCAGCAGTGTGAAGTTGTTGCCGGCCAGCAGCTCTTCCTCCAGGAAAGAAGTCGAAAGACCGCTGATCAGGTTTGCGCCCGTGGTCGAGACCACGAAGACGTCATTGCAGCCTCTGAGCCGTTCCATTATCGAGCTCAATCCCAGAGTTTTATCCGCTATTTTCTCTATTCCGTTGTTAGTGCAGTAAAGAACGATGTCTTCAAACGTGCCTTTGCTCCCAATGTACGGACGCACCGAACGGGTCTGGCGCGCGTTGTCAAAAAAGGCCGAAAAGCGTTCACAGAACTCTTCTTTTGAAAAGCCCGTCGGGAACTTGAGGTTTTGCAGCGTTCGGTACAGCTTTATCGAGTTGTCCTTTCCCGAGTTCGATATCGGATCCAGGAATATCGGCTCCTTGCCGAGCACGCCGGTTACAAAGTCCTTTCCCTGCTGACCGTTTAAAACGATCGGGATGATCGTGCGGGAAAGATACCAAAACACCGAGAACTCCGAAAAACACTTAACGCTTCTCATGTAGTTGTCCGTAATGACGGCGATCATAACGTCCGAATCCGTCAGATTGTTTCTGAGGGCTTCGGACAGATCTTCCCCGGCGTCCGTTCCCGTTTCTTCGTTAAACGTATTAAAAACCTGAACGCTTGTGTTTTTGAAAGTTTCATCGATCAGATCGGTGAAGCGCTGCATTATTGCCGCATCGGACGAGCAATGGCTGATAAACAGTTTTTTCTTTCTGCGGTGCAATCAGATCCCCTCCCATGGCATTCGGCATACCGGCCGATCGCCGGTCACTCATCGCAGTTATTCTATCATTTTGCGCAGGATATTTCAACTTTTCGCGGCTGCCGGGTTTTCAAAGCACGGGCCTTGTGATATAATCAGGTGGAATATTCCCGGGGGCTCCCGGGGGAAGATTTTACGGAGGAAACCGAAATGCCGATCCTTACAAGACCCGAAAACATGCAGCGCATCACCACCGTGGAGCTTGCGGAAAAGTTTATCGCCGAACAGGTGGCGGACGTCCGCGCGCAGGTCGGAAATAAAAAAGTGCTCCTCGCGCTCTCCGGCGGCGTCGATTCGAGCGTCGTCGCGGCGCTTTTGATCCGCGCGATCGGGAAGCAGCTCGTCTGCGTCCACGTCAACCACGGCCTGCTCAGAAAGGGCGAGCCGGAGCAGGTCATCCGCGTTTTCAAGGGCGAGATGGACGCGAACCTGATCTACGTCGACGCGGTCGACCGTTTTCTCACAAAGCTCGCCGGCGTTTCGGACCCGGAGACCAAGCGCAGGATCATCGGAAACGAGTTCATAGAGGTCTTCGCCGAGGAGGCGCGCAGGCTCGAGGGCGTCGAGTTCCTCGCGCAGGGCACCATCTGGCCTGACATCCTCGAAAGCGAGCACGGCATCAAGGCGCACCACAACGCGGGCGGCCTGCCGGAGGACCTCAAATTCGAGCTGGTCGAGCCCGTCCGCATCCTCTTCAAGGACGAGGTGCGCGTTGTCGGCAAGGCGCTCGGCCTGCCGGACAACATGGTCTACCGCCAGCCCTTCCCCGGCCCCGGCCTGGGCGTTCGCTGCCTCGGCGCGATAACCCGCGACCGCCTCGAAGCCGTGCGTGAAAGCGACGCGATCCTCCGCGAGGAGTTCGCCTCCGCCGGCCTTGCGGGCAAGGTGTGGCAGTACTTCACTATCGTGCCCGATTTCCGCTCCGTCGGCGTCAAGGACGGCAGGCGCTGCGACGAGTGGCCCGTGATCCTCCGCGCCGTCAACACGCGCGACGCGATGACCGCCACCGTCGAGGACTTGCCCTTCGCCCTGCTCCAAAGGATCACCGACCGCATCACGCACGAGGTCAGGGGCGTCAACCGCGTGCTCTACGACCTCACGCCCAAGCCCACCGGAACGATAGAGTGGGAATGACAGGCAAGTCCAGAAAAAGCCAATCAAAACAAGGCTTTTTGAGGCATCGGCACCGCCTTTGATAACAAATTGATAACAAGCCTTATTTGGGTCATCATTCCCGTTCCCACCGGTTGTGGGGTTAAGGAATGATCCCAAGAGGCTTGCTGGAAAAGGATCCGTATTATAAAGCCCTTCGCTGTGGATACGCAGCGGAGGGCTTTGCTGTTCCCGCTGCCGTAATACAGGTTCTCACGGATCAGCTGGTTCGCGGCGTCGTACACGTATGTGAAGCTCTGGCTTCCCTTTGTGATCGAGGTGATGTTGCCGTTTTCATCGTATTCATAGTTGTAGGCGGAATCATTGCCGTTCTTATAGGTGGAAACGAGCGCGGTCCGGCTGCCGTTCGCACCGGGAACGTATGTGATCGCGGTATCGTTGATCGTGCTGTTCCCGTTCTTCAGCTTGATAGAGGTTATCCTGCCCATACCGTCGTAGGTATTTACGAAGCTTTTCTCAAAACTCAGCGCAAATGCATTTACTGATATCGCTTGGCTGATTCCAACTGTTTATCACTTTCAAATCAAGAATTTCTTGCATCTCAAGCCCTTTTGATTTAGAAAACAGCTTATAGCTAATATCTGGGTAATAAAATGCTTTATTACCATTGATCAATTGGCAAATCGAAACAACGGCAAGATCCTTTATATCGCACTCATCAGTTACAATCCTGCTTTCGAACAGGATGCGGCCAAATCGATCTTTCTCAAGCGGCTTTATTTGGCAATAGGCATCAGAACAGCATGGTACGCTCTGTGTGATCTGAGCATACAATCCGGGGTACTGCCACATCATGTATTCCCATAGTATGCGCCTTCCATAGTTCGTTGCCTGCCGTTCCCGACCGCGATTCGACATATTCGCATTATTGAGCCATTGATAGTAATGCGTAAGTTCATGCGTGAGATCAAACAGCACTCTTACGATCCGTTCGTTTTCAAGCGGACCGTCTTCCGAAGCTGAACCCGCTGCGATTTTGATATACGGCTCAACATTGTGATCATCAGGTTCAAAGAATATTGCACTTGCGTGGTCGCCGTCCGCTGCAGTAAGCAATGCTTGTTTCTTTAGATAAACAGGGACGCGAATCGGAAACGAAAAACGTTGCCTCAGCCATTTAGCATATAGCCTGACTTCTTTTTTCAGTTCATCATTCACACCGGTTGAGGCCCTAATCCTCAGGCCAGTTCTGCAGTTAGTGTTACTCGATGCATATTCAATGCTTTTCCAAATCATTTTTGTTTGGCTTCCCTTGGTTATCGAAGTAAGGTTGTTAAGGGGACGGTCCTATTGACACGTCAATAATCCTCCGAAATATTGTCAGAAGAACCGTCCCCTTGACATTCTTTTGTTTGAGATTCAGCTGTCTCGTCCGTTAAAATGTTTAGGAAACATCGCGTATTCATAATACCAATTTTCTCTCAGACATTCACTATAATCGAAGAAATCAGTTTCGCTATCATGAGGGCAATAGTAGATCACCTCGCTGTCATACTCTCCAACGTCGATCGGACTGCTGAACAGTGTCGCAAAGCTAACCAAATATACCCCGGACGTTTCAAAGCGAGGAGAGAAAAGCGACAATCTAAGGTTTGGGCAAAGCTCTTTCAATTCCTTGATCAATTCGGCTGTTTGTTCGCTGACTTCGAGCTTGGAAGAAGGTATCGGCTTTCCTTCGTATGTGAACTCAGAAAAGAAGGCCTGCCTGTCAAACAAATAGGAAAAGTATTTACCTTCTTTGCAGCTTTTCGATTGATCCGAAACGGCAATGCACTCTTCGGCTATTGGAGCAAAAAGCCTTGTAAAGGTCTCGTCGTCCATAAACAGCTTTTTAAGATCATCGACCCGATCGCCGCCCGAAGCCGAAACCTGAGCGGTGTTATCAGGAGGAGGAGAAGATGTTATGCTGTTTGACTTGCTACAACCGCAGTATGAGCCGGCAAGGACAATACATACAAACACTAATGCAATGATGCGGATCCCTTTCATCAAAAACCTCCTTACCATGTTTAACATAGGTTTATCCCTCGTTTTTATTCGATATTCATATTATACATTTCCGTTCGGGCGCTTTCAAGCCGCGGCGGTCTTATTTGTGCGGCGCCCGGACTTGAAAGCCGGCGCGGCGGGCGGGGTCGCCGTCATCCCGGCGATGGGGACAAATCATATCAGACACTTGAAGGCAACCGCGTTTTTTGCTATACTGATATTGTATTATCCGCGGCCGCTGCGCTGAGCTGTCAGCGCCGGCAGAATAACCATGCCCGGGCGGGATGCGGCTGCGATCGCCCTGCGGGCGGCGAAAGGTTTTGAATGAAACAGGCACAGGAATACAACGATCTTTGGACGATCATCGAAAACATGCCCCCGCGCGAAGCCGGGATGCTTCCCGAAAAGTTTCTGAACTTTGTGAAAGCCGCGATGCTGCCCGGCGCGAAGCCCCGCGTCAGGACGGACCTGCCGCTCGAGGAGCAGCAGCTCCTCGGCGAGGTCAAAAATCTTCTGGCGAGCGTTTATCTGACCTATTGGGCGAAGAGCGCTTCCGACCGCCGCGAGTTTGCGGACGGGCTGCACCGCAGCGAGCTGCGTTTCCGCGGCGAGCCGTCAAGACCGATGACCGACGAGGAGTATCAGGACCTGCTCGGCGCCTTCGACGACTGGCATTTCTGGTTCGGGCGGATCCCGTTCTGGGCGGAAAGCCGCGGCTGGCGCCCGAAGCGCTGCTATGAGCTCACGACCGAAGGCCGGGCCGAGCTGACCGTCGGCAATACCTTCCTCAGGGAGGCGGCCGTCACGCCGGAGCAGAGGGCGCAGGTCCTGGGCGAGGCGAAGCAGTGGGTCGTGGAGGCGGTGAGCGAGCACGAGGAGGAGCTTTACCGGCACGGCGACGATATCTCAAGGTGGAAAAGCACTCGGCTGTTCGAGGATTTTTATACCGACCGCGTCGTCGTGAAGGACGGGCATTTCATCGGCGCGCTGATCGGCACGGAGCAAGTCTCGGCCTCGGGGCTCTCCACGTATAAGAGCGGCAATATCGGGCTCCTTTTCACCGACGGCAGCAGCGACGGGGAGACCGAGTCGCATTATTTCCGCAACGGGGACGAAACGTCCGAATCCTGCGATACGGTCTATTCGCTCCGCCGCCGGGAGGAATGAACGAAAGCAGAGCTTTCGAGGTCATGACCGCTTTGCCGAGTTATCGGTGAAGCTGCGTTCGCGCAGAAGCGCGAAAGAAGGGAGCAACCATTCATGGAAGAGATCCTTGCGTGGATCAACGAACAGCAGCAGGCCGTCCCTTTCACATTTTGGGAAAACATCCTGTTTTTCCTCGCAATGATCGTTTCGGCGGCGATAGTCTTTTTCAGCGCCAAGCGGCTGTCTGATCAGATACGCATCCGCACCGACACGGGCGGCGCCTTCCGCAGGTTCACGCTGTGTATGCTCGCGGCGGCGGCGGTCATGTTCCTGCCCGTTTACTATCTCAGGTATTCGTTCGGCGACGGGGCGGCGGTCCTCCGCCCGGCCCTGCTTTCCGTCCACAACGCGATGCGTCTGTTCATCCTGGACGGCGAGTTCGATTTTGTTGTGAAAAGCATCGCGGGGATGAACGGCGTGCTGCACGTGTTCTTTTCGCTGTATGCCGCTTTGATGTACGTGATCTGCCCGGCGATCTTCACCTTCGCGGTCATCGTTTCCGTTTTCAGATTTGCCTTTGCGAAGCTGCGGTTCAGGAATCACGATGATTCGCCTCTCTTCGTCTTCTCCTGCCTTAACGAGGAATCCGCGGCCATGGCCAAAAGCATCCTCGGCAGGAAGAACGAGGGCAAGGCTCCCGACAAGGACATGATCGTTTTCTGCGGCGTTCCCACGGACGGTGAAAAGCTGAAGGAGCTCACGGGCCTCGTGCCCTACACCGAGGGCGAGGACGCTTACGTCCTTTTCCTGAACGACGAGGCCGATCAGCTGGACGTCTCGCAGTTCAGGAACGATATCACCTTTTTCCTGATGGATACGAACGAAGCGAAAAACGTTCAGGACGCATCCAAATTGAGTGAAAAGCTGAATTTCGCCGCGGCGGAAAAAGCCGAAGCCGAGGCCAAAGCCGAGGCCGGGAATACGGAGGACCGGCACAGCGTGCGCGTGCTCGTTTACTCCTCCTCGCCCGATTCCGTGCCGCTGATCGACGCGATATCCAGAAACCGGGCCGTGCCGGCCGAGCTCATGGAAAAGCTGACGGAGGCCGTGTCCGATTCGCTCGAGCGGGGATCGGAAGCCGAAGAAGTTAAAGCCTCTGTTCTGAAAGTCATCGGGAAAAAATTCATGCCGCCCGAGACCGAGAGCGCGCTGGAGCTGAGCATCGGCGAAGCGTACTCAGAGTTGTCCAAAGACCTGTCCGGGAAGCCCGGCAACGTACAAGCCGCCGTTGAAAAAGCCGGGGCGCGGATCCTTGACGCCGCGACCCGGAACCTTGTCGTGCCGCCGGGCACCGTCGACCGCCTGAAAGAAGCCATCGACGAGATCAGCGTTAAGAATATAGAGGAAACCTATCCTCCGGAAATGCTCGGCGCCATCCGCCGCACGATCGCAAACGAGCATCTTCAGTTGTCCGCTCCGTTTTCCGTTATGCGGATCGACAAAGGGACGGAGCTGGCTGCCGACGTCGTCCGCGAAATACTGTCGGAGCAGCACGGCCGTCATCCGGAAAACGACGACGAAACCATGACCGTCACCATGATCGGCCTTGGCGGGATCGGCAAGGAGATCCTCGAAAACCTGCTTTGGATGGGTCAGCGGTACGGGCGCAGGCTGATCGTGAACGTGTTCGACGCGACAGGGCCGGAGCTCGGCGCCGATCCCGACGCCGCCCACAATCCGCTTTACGACCGGCTGGCCAGCGAGTGGCCGGAGCTGATCGAGACCAACCTCCTGTGGCAGGAGGGCATAGCTCACCATCCCGATACCGAGGCCGAGTATGACGTCCGTTTCTTCTTCGGCACGGATTGCTTCAGCAACCGTTTCCTCCGGCTGTTCGAAGCGGGCTCCGGCGTGAGAGAGCGCCTGCTCGGCAGCGACGCGGTCATCTGCTCCCTCGGCGACGACGATGCGAGCCTCAAGGCGGCGATGATGATGCGGCAGCTGTTCGTCGGCAAGGCCGTTGAAGACGGCAGGCAAAACGATCCGAAGCTTTATTCCAAGCCGGATATCTACGCCGTCATCTATGACGATATGCGGGCAAACCGCGTCAACGGTCAGGTCGAGCTGACGAATTACAAGGGTCTGCCCTATAATATCAAAGCCGTAGGCAGCATGCGCGACCAGTTCAGCTACAAGCAGATAGAGGAGTTGGAGGAAGCCGAAAAGGAAGCGATCGTCCACCATATTTCGTGGATCTTTACCCGTATCGAAGGCGAGGATGCCAGCAGCTGGACTAACAGCACAAAGGATGAGAACGTCGCCCGGCTGAGGAACGAGCTGAACAATTACATCCACTATGAGTATTTCCGCCGCTCGTCCCTGGCAAAGGCGATCCATAAGGGCATGCAGAAGGATCATATACCCGATCCGGGGAGCATGGCGGATCACGACCGCAGGGATCCGAACTGCCGCTGCGGCCTCTGCCGCTCGCGCATCACCGAGCACATGCGCTGGAACGCGTATATGCGCGTGAACGGTTGCCGCTGCGGAACGAAACGCAACGATATGGCGAAGATCCACAGGGATCTGAAGCCATGGAACGAGCTGCCCGAGGTCGAACGCCTCAAGGACTGACGCTCAAAGAAAAAAACAAAATCGCCCCGCGTCCGGGGCCAAATGGAGGAAAAAATGAAACAAACCGTACTTCGCAACTATGCACGCCTGATCGCCCGCATGGGCGCCAATATCCGCAAGGGGCAGGACGTGATCATCCGCTGCCAGCTCGATCAGCCCCGTTTCGTTGAGCTGCTCGTGGACGAGTGCTACAAGGCCGGCGCAAGGGACGTCCGCGTGGAGTTCCGCCATCAGCCGCTCTACAAGCTGGAGGTGCGCCACAAGTCCGTCACCGCTCTTGCGAAGGTCGAGGAATGGGAGAAGGCCCGTCTGCAGCATTACGTGGACACCCTGCCCTGCTCGATCTACCTCGATTCCGAGGATCCCGACGGCCTCAGGGGCATCAATCAGGGGAAGATCGCCAAGGCCGACCGGAAGAGCTGGCCCATCGTGAAGCCCTATTACGACCAGATGGAAAACAAGCAGCAGTGGTGCATCGCCGCCGTGCCCGGCGCGGCATGGGCAAAGAAGGTCTTCCCCGGCCTGCCCAAGGGCAAAGCCATCGAAAAGCTCTGGGAAGCGATCCTCTTCACCTCCCGCGCGGACGGTCCGGACCCCATCGCCGCGTGGGAAGCGCACAACAGGGACCTGCACGCCCGCTGCGACTACCTCAACAGCCTCGGCATCAGGGAGCTGCGCTACAAGGGCGACAACGGCACCGATCTGACCGTCGGCATGATCCCCGAGGGCATGTTCATGGGCGCGTCCGAGACCAGCCTGCAGGGCGTCGACTTCAACGCCAACATCCCCAGCGAGGAGTGCTTCACCTCCCCGATGAAGGGCAGGGCCGAGGGCGTCGTCTACGCCACCAAGCCCCTTTCCTACAACGGCGAGCTGATCGAAAACTTCTCCGTCCGCTTTGAAAACGGCAAGGCCGTGGAGGTCAGGGCCGAAAAGAACCAGGCGCTGCTCGAGCAGATGATAAGCATAGACGAGGGCGCGGCCTACCTCGGCGAATGCGCGCTCGTGCCGGTCGATTCCCCGATCTCCGAATCCGGCATCCTGTTCTGGAACACTCTGTTCGATGAGAACGCCTCCTGCCATCTTGCGCTGGGCATGGGCTTCACCAACACCATCCGCGGCTATGAGAACAAGACGCTCGAGGAGTGCCGCGCGCTGGGCGTCAACGACTCCATGGAGCACAACGATTTCATGATCGGCTACGAGGGCCTCGATATCGACGCCGTCACCGCGGACGGCAGGACCGTTCCGATCTTCCGCCGCGGCAAATGGGCGTTCTGACGTTACCGCAGCCCTGATACGGAAAAAGCAAAGGACCCGGGAATGATTCGTATTCCCGGGTCCTGTCTTCCCCGGCGGACGAAAACCGCCGGCGTCTCAAAAGAGCGGATTTTTGAAGCCGGCAAGGCAAAAGCGCAGGAATACTCGGAGCGTCTTCCGGGCATGGCGAGCGAAGCCGGACACGAAAAGGCGCCTTTTGAGGCTGTTTATCCTTATGCGGATGCACCGAAGTGTTGTTTTCCGCCGACCGGCTCACCGCCTAAAAAAGCGAGCATCCGAAAGAAACTCCGGGACATGGAGGCAGAGGCCAAGCTCCGAAACGATGCAAGGAGGCAGGACCCCTTGAGAAAGAGTCAGCAAAGAGACTACGAAAGATAATCCGGCGGATAGGATCGTGCTGGTCCTACCGCCGGTTTTACGGAAAGGAGTATTGATTGGGCAATAGCTATGGTTATGTGCGTGTGAGCACAAAGGATCAGAATGAAGACCGGCAGATCATTGCCATGCACGAATACGGCGTCCCCGACGGCAATATCTATACGGATAAACAAAGCGGAAAGGATTTCCAGCGGCCGAAGTACCGGAAGCTGCTGCGGAAGCTGAAACGTGGTGATCTGCTGTATATCAAGAGCATTGACCGCCTGGGCCGCAACTACGCGGAGATATTGGAACAGTGGCGCATCCTGACTAAGGAAAAAGGCATCGATATCTGCGTGATCGACATGCCGCTTTTGGATACCAGGCGCGGCAAGGATCTTGTGGGTACGTTTCTCAGCGACGTGGTCCTGCAGGTGCTGTCCTTTGTGGCAGAGAATGAGCGAACCAATATACGTCAGAGGCAGGCAGAAGGGATAGCTGCCGCAAAAGCCAAAGGAGTCCGGTTTGGGAGGCCACCGCAGCCCCTGCCGCCGGGCTTCGATAAAGTATACTGCAGGTGGCAGACCGGAGAACTGACTGGAAAGCAGGCGGCGAAAGAACTCGGTATTCCTGCCTCCACCTTCCGATACAAGGTAAACCGATATGCAGACACCGGCACTCATCACAAAAGGCATTGACTGTATCCGCTGCCCGGAAGTCAATGCCTTTTATCTTTTATACACTGTTATGATGGCCCGCTCTGCATCATATCCTGTCATTTTCTCTAAAACAAAAAGGTGTACGATTCTGCTTGCCCCACAATATTAGAATTATAGCATAAAAGGCCTGTTATGTCAAGATTCAATTGCCCGTCTGGGCTGGTTTTTCGCTCAAATCCGAGTCAGATTTATCATGAAAACAGTGAAACAAAAATGTACACCTTTTTGCTCTGAATCAAGATAAGAAGGGTCCGGTTTTGTTTCTTCATCCATCAACAGATAATGAAACAGCAGAATGGAGTTGTGCTATATGGCAGAGAACAAGAACTTGACAGGGTATCCATCGGTGGATCGGCCTTGGGCGCAGTTTTATAGTAACATTGAAAAAAGCAATATATTTCTCAACACGACGCCGTATCAGGGGTTGGTAAAGAATAATCGTCAGTATCCACAGGATATTGCTATTGAGTATTTTGGATCCCAGATAAGCTTTGCTCAATTATTCAGGCATGTTGATGATACTGCAAAAGCATTAAAGGAATACGGTGTAGAACGAGGAGATTTTGTTACAATCTGCGCAACAACTACTCCAGAAGTAATTTATCTTTTTTATGCGATCAGTAAAATAGGTGCCATAGCTAATGTTATTTCTCCATTTTACACCCCAGAAGAGTTGCTTGGCCGAATTGATGAATGTGAGAGCAGTATAATTGTCATTGTCGATCAATTTTTGCCAAAGTTCAAGGATATCCTTGAACAGGAGAAAAACAAGTCCATTATTATACTACCCATTATGAATTCATCGTTCCTTCGATTTTTGCCCCCATATAATAATAAGTATTCCTCCAATCAAGTTACATGGAATCAGTTTGAAAAATGTGGCTTGTGTAGGGACGAGGTGCCCATAGACGAATACGAGCCTCTAAAACCACAAGCTATGGTTTATTCTAGCGGAACAACTGGGGCATCTAAAGGAATTTTATTGTCGGTTGACTGCTTTCAGAAATTAATTAATGCGTATGGAAACTCCGGTTTTGATACATCAAGAAGACAAACTGTATATCAAAACATTCCGCCGTGGCACTCTACCGGACTGAGCCTGGGAATCAATTTCCCTTTGTCATATGGAGTAAAGGTGTGCATAGACCCCAGATTCGACCATGATGTGTTTATAAAAAATGTGTTGAAGTTTCGTCCTGAATATATATTGACAAACACATCCATGTATCAGGGTTTTACATATAAAAAGACCCTTAGAAAACTAAAGCACAAGTCTCTAAGCTTTCTGAAGTACCCGGTTGAAGGAGGAGAGCCCTTAACCGAGAAAGACATTATGAACATTGAGACTGTATTTAGGGATCATGGGTCTTCCGCAAGGCTACTTAATGGATATGGCGAGTGTGAGTGTGGTGCAACGGTCACTACAGATATTACTGGTCACAAGTTCTCGAATTCTGCCTCTGGAATCCCACTGCCCGATATTACAACTATTGGAATATTTGATGACGATTTTAAAGAGTTGGGATATGGTCGACGAGGTAATATCTTAGTCAAAACAGAAATTGGAATGCTAGAATACTATAAGAATCCTGAGGCAACAGCAGAATTCTTCTATACGGATAAAGAGGGCAATAGATGGAGCAAAACGGGCGATATTGGTTACATCAATGAAGATGGAAGTTTAGTAGTATTAGGACGAAAAAGCGATTATTCGGTGATTTCCGGAAAAGTTATATTCAACTTTGATATAGAGAACGCTATTTTGTCTTCCGACAAAGTTAAGTTGTGTGAGGTCCAAACGCATCCGGATAATGATGAACAGTTGATCGCACATATAGTTTGGTCGGATGAAGCAGTTTCTTTGATTGAACAAAATGCCGATGTGCAACACGACTTACTTATAGGATTGCAGAAAAAAGTGTTGTCCGAGTTAAGATTAGAGCAAGCGATTCCGCATTACTTCTGCATTAGGGAGAAATTTCCAAGTGCTCACTCTGGTAAAAGAGATATTCAATTTATAAAGCAGGATATTGCGGGTCTAATAGAGATACCGTCCCTTTGATATCTTATGCTTAAATCAGATCATGATTTACGATCTCCCTTGCCCGATCCAGGATGTTTTTCATCCGCTGCAGCCACAGCATTTGATCCTGTGCTTTGAGCTGTTCGGTGACGCCTTCTCGCTCTGCCATCTGCTTTGTCAGCAGGAGCACTTGTTCCGTCGCCTGTTCGTTGATGTCGGCAAGGTAGGTATTCAGCCTGCCGGCTCACCGCCATGTGCTCCATCCGGCAGCCGGGCCCGGCGGTCGCCGTGCCCGCGAACGGGCCGTGGATCATGCTGTGTCCCGAATGGATCGGGGCGGTTCCGTCCGCCATTGCGTTCCTCCCTCCAAAGCCGTGACATATAAAAAGCGCCGCCGAAGCAGCGCTGTAAATGTGTTTCTATTTGGCTGCGTCAGCTCGACAAACGGGAAGTTGTCTATACAGCCCATGTCAATCTTATCGGCGTTATTTCAATAACATAGTGTTCTTCGTCAATATCTGTCATGGGATGTGAATCTGCAATGCCGATATGAACTCCATAAACATTCTCACTCTTAAAATCAGCGGCATTCCCCATAACGATGTATTGGACAGCAATATATTCAATAGTTCCTTCATATGGTTCAAGAGGCATTGTTTCGAATGGTTTCTCAATGTCAACCCCCATTCCTGCCAGATGATCTGATAATTCCGGATACGCTGCTTTTACCTCTTTATAATAGTTTCTACAGTAATCACAGGAACAGAGACTGTCATTGTTCAGTAATCTGTAGTAATTCTCTGTTTTAATAATATCCAAAACCGTATCTCCATTAGCTGAAATCTGTCAAACTGATCTTCTGATGCTGTTTTCACCGGTCATTTTTAATTTCTCATCAAGACTATAGATCCTGTTCCCGTTCAGACAATCCAGTAAGTATTTCCATTCAGCATCCGTGACCATTTCTTCTCCAGTTGCAAGATGCAAAAGAGAAAAATAAGAATCCGTAACAAGCATATCATCCGATGCATATATTTCTGCTGGATTGACATTTGCTGTTAATACTCCCATCAATGGCTGACCACTTAAGCCTTGTTGTAAAACGGATCCTATGATTTGCTTCAGCTCTTCATAAAACATATCTGCAGCTCCTGCCAAAATGACTCTGCGCGACAAACCGGAAGTTGTATATTCAATCCTCCCTGACAGGGATCGATATTTCACACACATAATCTTTTGGATATGCGTCCTTTGTTCCTCTCAGTTTCCAATATGTCCTCCAATAATCCCACCACTTTTTATATGCGGTTTCTATTTCTTTTTCTGTGTATTTTCCCTTTCTCCCCACAACCTCTATCTCATCTCCGCCGACGATAAATCCAACATCATCGCAGCCGACATTGAGCAGATGCTTTGCGGTCAAAAGCGTTTCTGAACCGACGAAACATTTAATCGGGATTTTATGCTTATAATCATTCAACAACCGCTCAGCTTCTTTTATATTATCAAATGCCATATTGTACGTATCGATAGGATAAATAACAGGATCATTGTCACGGAAACGTTCATGCCAGTTTTCTTCATTCAAATTATCCAGAAAGACCGCAAATGCATTGCCATAGAAACGAACCGCCAAAACATCAGTACTATGTGGTTCTTTCTCCGAAGTGTTTTCATCATAGAGCATAATGTCGCAAAACTGTACCTGAACCATGTCATTCCAAGTAAGCCACCGGTGCCATGAGCCGACATCGGATATGGCATCTGCAAGTATATTTAGTGTGTTTATGTTCATGAGGATCTCCCTTCACTACGACAAACGGGAAGTTGTTGCTGTGCATAATGGCAAAGCAAACAATTAGTAAGTTAATTAACAAACACCTCGATCTATTACCACCCATTCACCATCAACATATCTTCCAAGAATCCAACTCCATGAATAAATACGGCATGCGTTCCATGCACCGCCGCCAAAGATCGGAGATAAGAATACTGAATCGATAACAATATACTCATCATACTCGGAGCCTTGTTTCAATTGATATTCCTTTTCTCGCAAACTATGCGTGTCTCCATTATAAGATAACGAAAAAAGTTTGCATCCTTGAAGTGAAGCAAAATCCACCTTTACGCATTCCACGGCCTTATTGATATCTTCTTCCGTGAAGATATCCGAATCGCTGATATTATCGGATACAGGCTTTAACGCCATGAACAGAATAAATCCAAGGATTACAAAAGCGATAGCGGCAATAATAAGCCGGTACCTTATTTTAGACTTCTTTATTTCCCTGTTTGCATACTCTATCGTGTTCTTAATGACATTTTCAGCTTCATTCCGATCCATCATCTTTACCTCCTGTTAACAGATCGTATAAACTGATCTCCAATACTTTTGAAATCGGGATCAGCATAGAAATATCGGGAAAAGATATTCCTCGTTCCCATTTACTGACAGCTTTGTCGGTAATGTTCAGCTTCTTTGCCAAATCCTTCTGCGACATACCCTGTTTTTTTCGGCATTCGCAGATGAGCTTGCCGGTCTTGATTGAATCCATCTTTTCCCTCCTTTCTGTAACGATTATAGTTCAGTTCTATGAAAGAGTAAACCGACTGCTGGTTTACTCCCATAATTTGGCTGTAAAATACGGATTAAATAATATCAGTACAAGCCTCGATTTACCGACGTATCAAAACACCTTTCATATACTGTGTTTCATTATGTGTTTTGTATACTTCCAGTTTTTCTTCTTCCGTACAACCCACCAGTATTTTGATCTCTGAATCTCTCTTCATTAAATCAACGATACACATAACGGCATCGATCTTTTTCTCGCCGCTTCCGACCCACACATCAATTCCTGCACCATCCATAGAGGCGGTATCTTTCAAATATCCATAGTCAACCTTATAGATGAAGTTTGGGAATCTGGGATGGGCAGAGCCTCTGGGCCTATCGATCACGATTTCTGAATTGCTTACCAATTCATCTAACGCGTTCCAAAAATCCTCGTTATAGCCATCCATATTATCGCCTCCTTACAAATCCCGATTTCATCCCGACAAACCGGAAGTTGTATCAATGATTCACTTTGGAAAACGGACAACGTTTACCAATGCACTGGTTATTCTGAGATGAGAACTTACACACGACTTCGGGTTTCTCCATCTCCACACTAAAGTGGTCTTTCACATAATCGACAGCCGCAAGGATAGACAAGAATGAATCTCGCTTGCAGCAACGTGGTCCCCCAATTTCACCGATCTGTCCAAGCGATTTCGCGGTCATCTGATGTGATAGGGCAAA
>JAFXSG010000012.1 GCA_017525875.1 Clostridia bacterium
AAACGTTACGTCCGATTCATTCGCCATTGCCTTGGCGGGCATGGTCTTGCCGGTGCCCGGAGGGCCGTACAGAAGCACGCCCTTGGGAGCGCTTACGCCTGTGCCCATATACTTCTTCGGGTTTTTCAGATAATCGACAAAGTATTTGAGCTCGCGCTTTGCCTCTTCGCCGCCGATGACGTCGTCAAAAGTGACGTCTGGCTTTGAAACATTGCTGAGAACGTTCTTCGCGTCCTCTGCGTCTATCGCGGTCGAAAGTGCGAAGTCGAACAGCGTGATATCGGCATGTTTGCCATCCTCGCTGAGCCTCTGAGCGGTCTCATAGCTTATTATCTTGTTGGCTTTAGCCAGTTTTGCGACGCTGTTCTGCTGATGCAGTCTGACGCAGACTTCGTCGATATCCCGCTTGAGGTCCGACGGATCGTCCGTGCAGTTGATGAAGCCCATAACTCCCTGCCTCAGGAAGGAAATGCGTTCCTCGGCATTGAGTTCCTCGCCCTTCTTCTGGAGAATGAACACGGGAACGCTGGGATAAGATTCTCTGAGCACCCAGAAAAGATCCCTGGCTTTTGATTCTTCATCCTCAATGTTGAGGAACTGCTTTCCCGACGCCGGGTCTGCTTTGATATCGATCACGGCGAAACCGATCTCGTTATCGCGAAATGCCGCGCTGATGCCCGCCTCGCTGTCTGCCTGGATAAAGCTGACGTTTTCGCAGGTGTTTCTGCAGGTCTCGACGGTTTTGTCGTCGGCAGCTACGAGCACCTTTGATTCGCTTTCGTTTACATACATCGACATGATCTCGGGGTTATCCGCAGGAAGGTCGACGTTTATTGAAACCGATTCCAGCTTTTCGATGCCGTCAGTAAACCTGTCTGCCGAAAGCAGGCGGAGAAGCTCGAACAGCTCGTCATCCAGGAATGTTTCAGCCCTGCTGCTGATCGTTCTCGCATCGACTTTTCCGCCCTCCGAGAAAAGGATAGAAGTATAGACCTTGTCGTCGATGTCGATCTTAAAGCCCGTCTCCTTTTCGATAGCAGCAGCATGCTTGCCGATCTTGTTCTTCGCGATCTTCCAGAGGTTATGCACCGAAAGATGATTGAACATCACTACGTTGCCGGAAGCGAAACGCGAGCAGATCGCCGCGGGAAAGTAAGGCTCTTTGGTGATCGGGTTTACGTCCTTTTGCAGGGACTTCAGGATGACCTTTCTTGATACGCACGAGAAATCGGTGAGGTCCGAATCCTCATAGAGCTGTTTGCCCGCGTTTGTCGTAAAAATAAGCACCGTGTCGCGCAGAGATATCTCTTCGTCCGTTTTGCTGTCCCTGATAAATCCCGCGTCGAGGATCTGCAGGAACAGATGGATGATCGAGATATGCGCTTTTTCGATCTCATCAAGAAGGATGACGCTCTTCGGGTTTTTCTGCACGAACTCGGTAAAGTTGCCCTGCTTTGAATTCTTGTAAACAGCATCGCTGCCGATGAATTCAAGCGAGGCTTCCTTGTCGCAGTATTCGCTCATGTCATAGCGTTTGAACGGGCGATCGAGCAGAGCGGCGACTGTTTCGGCAAGAAAGGTCTTGCCTACGCCCGGAGGGCCTGCAAACAGGAAAGTTGCCGCGGGACGTTTGCGCTCCTTATCCGTCAATGCGATAAGCTCAGAGCGGAAGAAGCCCTGCGAGAAAACGGTGATGGCATTATCCTGACCGAATACTACCCGGGACAGTTTGTCCTGGTAATCCTTTACTCTTGCTGTCAGTTCGGCAATCGTCTTTTTCGAGTTATTGCTGTTTGGGCCGAAGCTGACGCCTTCAGCCGGTCGTTCGCTTTCGCTCTCTTTTTCCTCATCAGACTCCTCGTTATCCCACAATTGCTTAAAGAGCGATTCTATGGAATCATTCAGCTCATCAAGGGACCCGGACTCCAGATATGAGTTCAGATAGCGATTCGGAGTTTCGAAGATAGCTGTGAGAAGCGTACACGGATCCAGCTCCGTTTTGCCTGCCCCTTCTGCATTTTCAGATGCTTTCTTGATCTGTTTCTGCATATAGATAATATCAGCGATCAAGGGATAACCGGGCTTGTTGACGCGTTCGAGCAGATATCCTTTCAAGTCCTCAAGAGAGTCTCCGGCAGACGGTAAATGCTCTTCAAACACCTTCCGGATCGCATCCATTTCGGAGCTCGATATCAAAAGCGGGAGCTTCGCATTGATAATGTCGATCGCAGCAACAAGGTATTTCTCAGCGGTAATTGACTTATCGTCATCCTTCATTGCTTTGATATGATCAAAGATAGATTGCAGTACTTGGTTGTATGCTATCATGAGCTTCTCCTAATTGTCTACGTTTTTCACAAAGCGATGGCTGCTGCCGGCTCTGCGCCGGTGCTCAGTCGGCACTTATAAAATCTTCGAGTGTTAACATCCCTTTTTCAAGAGCGAAGAATCGATCGTTGTATCGGTCGATCTGAGTGCATGCAATGTCTATAAGCAGGTCAAAAGTTTCCGCTCCGATTTCGCCGTCGACAAAGCAGGTAGAATTCCTGTACGAAAGCACTTTATGCTCCATATCCAGCATAAAAGTGCCGAAAGGCAGATGGCTGTTTACGTAGGTAGTTGCCATGCTCATATCTAAAAAAATGCTCCTCGCTTACACCGAAAGGCATGATTGATATCACCTTGAGTATCTGCACATTTTCATCCACGTCAAAAATGATCGGCATTGGGATGTCCTCGCCAACAAAGCCAAGATGAACGATCAGTTCACCTTCCTGGGTGCTGTACTTCCAGCCCTTTTGATCAAGGAAGCTTAACAGGGCTTTGTAAACTTTCATTGCCCGCATTTTTTTGATTTCATCGTTCAGACTCATATGTTTTCTCCTTGTTGATTTGCCGAAACAAACACGGGCGGCAAGGCCGTATCAGAGACTTGCTGCCCATCTTGATCTGCAGATAATTATACAGTATACACTGTCTTTCGTCAAATGATCATTTATATTCGATTTGCTTTGCCAATGCGGTCAGCAGGGGCAGGCCGCTGTTCCCCAGGCAATTTGAGCGGGGAGCACTTCCATTTCCCCGGTTCACTCTGCATGGACTACCACGCCCCACGGCGGATCCTCATGCGAGTTCATGATCACCCACATCACCGGCACGCCGAGCGCTGCTTCTTCCTTTGGATAGGCAGCCTGACCGTCCGTAATGATTATCACGGCTATTGGCAGCTCGTGTTCAAAATATGCTTCCATATACTCGAATATCGCGCGGAAGCTCGTTCCCCCGCCGCCGATGGGTTCCATCTTTGCGATGTCCTCCCGCGACGCAAACGGCTGCGGAGTCGACACAGCCGCATCGAAGAATGACAGCATCCCTTCGATGCCGTCAAGCTGGTCGGCAGCGGCAATGATCTCGCTGTATGCAGCGGCAAGCTGATCGTCGGATATCGAAGCGGAGGTATCGATCAGCACCCAAAGGCCTTCCACGCTTTCTCCCGTTGAGTTTTCGATAAAGGACGGCATAAGGATATCGCCCTGAAAACGTCTGTCGGGCCTGATAAAGGAATAATCGCCGCGATTGTTCTTGATGAAATCGTGCAGCAGCTGTTTCCACTCCACCTTTGCAGGGCGCAGGATGTTGACGAGCGTTCGCTTTATTCCCCCGGGGAGGCTGCCGGCGCCGAATGCATTGAGTGCTTCTTTTACATAGCTGTCCCAAAGGTCATCGCACGCCGAGGCGTCGACCGAGCCCCAAGCGTCATGGGAGTCGATCTTGCCGTAACCGTCCTTTGGCAGCGTATCGCTTGAACTCCTGCCATCATCGTCGCTTCCGGCTTTGCCGCCGCTTCCGGATTTATCCTGTTGCCGGTCGTGGTCCGTCAGCATATCGTAGACCGCTTCGGCGGTGAGCTCCCGTCCTTCCTGCCCATTGGGAGCAAGGTGCATCACGGATTCTCCTGCCACTTCAAGTTCGCCGATCCCGAGGATCTGCAGGGCCAGGGAGTTCACCACGATATCGCAGGCGACGTTGAAGGTATACTGCATGAGCCCGCGTCCCCTGGTGCAATGGTGCAGGACGCAGTGCAGGATCTCATGCAGCAGCACGAATGCGAGTTCTTTATCTCCAAGCTGCTTAGCAAATCCGGGGTCGAATACGATGCGCTGCATATCCGTAAACGCCGTGCCGCAGTCCGCGTAGCCGACCGGCAGCCTGAGTATGAGCCGACCGAAAAACGGTGTCATGTTAAGGAGATCGGCCCTTGCTCCCGCGATGCGGACTGACAGCGCACGGATCTCGTTTTTATCAAGCACTGCACTCACTCCCCTCAGAAATGGGTCTTGGTCTTCGCGATCCACTGAGCAAACGCCCTGCACTTGAGCAGTTTCAGAGAAAGCGTCTCATCCGCGTTGATCTCGCTGAAGAACGACATTGCATAGTCGGCAGGAAACCTCGACGCATAGGCGCAGACGTTTTCGAGCTCCGTCACGCGCACCGAAGCGCTGCGCTTGATAAGCTCCGCCGCAAGGCCGGACGTCAGTGCATACAGCTCGTCCTGTTTTTTAGGATAAGTCCTGCAGGTGCCCGCAAAGATCTCGTCCGTCGACGGCAGATTGCGGTAGACAGCGCACCAGCGCTCGAATTCGATCGCGGTGTCGATCCCAACGCATCCGGAAATGAATTCATGGCACGGTATGAGGCTGTCGCCGCATCCGGTCGCTTTGATGACGGTATTTACAAAGCTCCAGCTTCTCGGCGTCGGGTACGCGAGATCGGCCGAATCGGGCTCCGTGCAGAGCCTGCTGCGGTTGAAGCCCACAAAGCCGATGATGCGGCGGTCGACGTCGTTTTCGATCGCCCACTTTTTCCATGACTCATAATCGCTGCGGATGGCAAAATGCATGAGCCTGTTGCAAAGCGCTTTCGGCATTTTATAAGCTACGGACTGATCTGTCGTGCGGTTGCCGGCGGCGATAACGATGCAGTTGTCCGGCAGGACGTGCTCACCGATACGGCGGTCGAGCGTGATCTGATACGCTGCCGCCTGCATGGATTGGGGCGATGCGGAGAGCTCATCGAGGAAGATAATGTTGATAACGTCATTCGACGGATCCATTTTGAAGATGAGCGGCTTGAGCCAAACGGTGTACTCGCGGTGCTCGTCCGCGACAGGTACGCCGCGCATGTCGACAGGCGAAAGCAGGAGCAGATGCACGATGCTGACGTTTACTTTAAGCCCCAGGTTTTCCGCCATCCTGCCCGCAAGCTGATCGACGCCTTCGGATTTGCCGACGCCCGGCGCGCCCCAAAGGAAAGGCGTAGGAAGGCTTTTGAGCGGAATGCCTTCGCGGACCGCACCGCAGTAAAGCCTGCACAGCAGATCCACGACCGCTCCCGTGCTGAGATTTGGGATATTCATGCCCGATGATTCATAACTCATTTCTTGTTCTCCTTTTTGGCTGCGATCTTTTCGTCGATCTTGTTAAGCTGATCGAGCAATGACTCGATCTCCTCCTTGTAAGGGTTGCCGAGGTCCAGCTCCGCCTCCGCTGCCCGGCGCTTTCTGCGCTGCTCAAGGATCTGCCTGTCCAGTTCAGCCATATACGCCGGCAGACCGTCGAGCAGGTTGTCGATGCGTTTTGCGCAGCCGAGGGCTTTATCGCCGTCCATCTCCACGCGGTAGCTGCCTCCGTTGCGGCTGCGAACGATGACAAACGGATCGTCGAAAGTCATGTTCATAGGCAGAATGACGTCAAAGCCCTGATAGCTGTCAAAAAAGCGTTCAGTTTCACACATGCCGTTGCCGCGAACCGCCGCAAGCAGCGCATCACCGAACGACTCGCGTTCATGCTTATTTACTCGTCCCCGGCGGCTGCGATAATAGTCGTTATCCGCTTTGGCCGTCGCTTTCAGCTGCTTGAGTTTTTCGATAGTTTCCGGGATCTCCTCGATTATCGAGCGGAGCTGCATGAGCGTGCGCTGACGCTGGGTGCTTGCGATGCGTGTGCGCTCGATACGGTTTGAGGTCTCCACGCGTTTTTTGATCAGCGGATCGCCGATCGCGAGCGCCTTCACCTCCGCATAGCTCAGAACGGCGTCGGAGATATCCTCGCTTTCCCTTTCGCATGAAACGCCCGAAAGAAAGCTGGATATAAACCGCTGCTTGTTCTCGAGCAGCTGCCACGAGTAGCTGTCGAACGTGCCCTCGGTGATGTACCTGAAGACGAAGACTTCCGGACAGGAATTGCCCTGCCTCAGGAGCCTGCCTTCACGCTGCACCATGTCCGACGGGCGCCACGGCACGGAGAGATGGTGCAGGGCGATCAGTTTTTCCTGGATGTTCACGCCGATGCCGAGCTTCGGCGTTGAGCCGATGATGACCCTCGTTTTGGCCTCGTTTATAGAGGCAAAGAGTTTTGACCGCGCGCTTTCCGACTCCGCGTCGTGAACGTAAGCGATCTCACATTCCGGGATGCCCCTGCGCATGAGTTCGAGCTTGAGTGCGTCGTAAACGTTGTAGCCCAGGCGGGGTGTTCCGATATCCGAAAACACGATCTGACATGTGCCCGGATAAGCCCTGTAAAGCCCGTACACCTTTGCTGCACAGGCTTCCACCTTGCCGCCTGCCATGCGGAGATCGACCGGTATCTCATACTTATCAAGGTCGACCAGCCTGACGTCGAGCGCACACTTGCGTCCGTCCGTCGTTATCTTGAGGAGGTTGTCCTCCTTCCTGTTGACGGCGTGAGTGTGAACGTCCTCAGCACGCTTGACAAGGCATCTAACGTACTCGTTCTGCATCCTGTTTCTGGGGATGCTGACGTTCACAGGCCCGCTGTACGAGGGCAGGTTTTCGCCGGTCGAGTGGTGGAAATCGCATACCATCGAGAAAATGGACATGAGCTCGGTCAGGTTGTGGAACGAAGAGAAACGCTCGACCGGCGTTATCGAAGAGGAGGTAACGTCCACTTCGTAGTTGGATTCCTTCCTGCTGAAGGTCTGTACCCACGCATCGAAGGAATTGATCTTGCGCAGCTTCAGTATCTCGGGCTGCAGATAGAGCTGCAGCACGAACAGATCCGAAAGGGAATTTGTGAGCGGAGTGCCGGTCGCGAACACAGCACGGTCGACAAAATGAACCTTTTCAAGCATATCCCTGCACTTTTTGCAGCCTGCCCTGCGCAAGCCGACGACGCCGTCGCTCTTCGTGGGAATCGGGATATTCTTGTAGTTATGCGCTTCGTCAAGATAAAGCGTGTTGATGCCGAGGCTGTCAAAGCAGGGCCATGCCGGGTCCTTGCCCTCGACTGCGTATTTGGAAAGCTCCTTCTTCTTTGCTTCGATCTCCGTCGACAGTGCGAGCTTCGCGCTGCCGGTCGACGCGGCGATCGCTTCCCTTTCGAGAGCGCTGATATCAGCCTGCTTTTTGGCGATCCAGTACGACTTGCTCATCGGGATCATGTCGAAGGACGAATAGGCCATGTAAATACACACGTAGTCCCCGTCCCGGATCCTCCCGATCGTTTCGCAGCGCTTCTTCGGAACGAAATCCTTCGGGAATACGGCGAGGATGCTGTCCTTAGGATAGAGACTGCGATGCGCGCTCACGGTGGCTTCCAGCACGTTGTTCGGCACGACCACAATATTCTTGCGGCTTAGGTCCATACGGTGCATCTCATGCGCCGACACGATCATCTCGTAGGTTTTGCCGGTGCCGACGTCATGCGCTAAAAGGATATTGCTTTTTGAAAGCAGGATCCTTGCGATCGCGTTGAGCTGATGAGGGTAGAGCTTCACATTGGGTGAAAGGTCCGGAAGCTCGAGGAAACTGCCGTCGTACGCCGAGGTCGTGTAACCGACAAAGGCGTCGTTGTAGTACTCCGTGATCTTATCTTCCCTTGCGGGATCGCTGTGCACCCAATCCTCAAAGGCCGCGATGATCTGGCGCTGTTTCTCCTGAGCTTCAAAAGTCTTTTTATCGTTCAGAGTCACTTCGCAGCGGCCGAGCGAAGTGTAGTTGTAATCGTAGACCTTGACCGTCTGCGCGTTCATCGTTTTCTCGATGATCTTCACGGCAGTGATGTAAAACGTTCCGTAGGTAAAGCGGTTTTCGATCGAGCCGCTTACGCCGTCCGGCGCTTTGACCTTCCATTCCGCCAGCTCGCTGCTGAAGCTGACTTCCGGAGCTGTCCGAAACTTGAGAAGCTGCTTGATAAAAGCTGCGTAGAACCTTGCGGGGAGCCAGGTCGCGCCGAGTGCGGGATGGATATAGTCGCTCGTGACCTTAGCGGGGAGCATCGCCCTGAGCGCCTTGACGTTTGCATCGAAGCAATGCTTAAAGCGCTCGTTCATTTTGAGGGCCATGCTGTACTTCTGCGGGATGTTTCCCTGAAGATAAACCGGGGCTGCGTACCAATGCAGGAGCGGCGACCAGCGCGAACTCGATGCAAATGCCTCCGGGTCCTGAAAAATGGCTTTCCCGCGCAGCTCACGGATAAGCTGTTCGACTGGCAGTTCGGATTCCCAGCTCATCCATTCAAGATCCACAACGCCGAATTCGTTCAGGCAGTTGAGAAGCGCTTCTCCGGCTGAACCTGGTGTTGTTTCAATAGAGGAAAATCCTCCCGTTCCTTCAGAATAGTCGATGTCATCATAGACGACTTCGCAGGTGTTACAGATATTATTCATGCTGTGCTGACCTCCATAGGGCAGAAAAATGATCGGTTGAAATGCAAAAGACAGCGGCGACGTTTTATGCGTTTGTGCTTTTTTATTATGGATTAACGTTTAGCTTCGGTCAACGAAACAACGGACTTACTGTAACATCTGTTGATCGATTTAAGGGCTTTGGCGGGGCAAATGCGCACCGGCGCGAAAAAGCGAAAAACACTACTTGATTATAATCAGGAAAAAAGTATAATGAAGCACAGAGGAACGCGGAATGCTGAAAGACTTGTTTTACAATCGATATGGACAGCTTATTCTGACAAGAGCTGGCACTGCTGCCGAAGAAGCACGATGGGAGGCTATCGTGGGTTGTTTCCTGTGCCGCTGCGGAAGTCCGGATGAATCCGAAGCTGTTCCCCGCCGTTCCGGTCCCTGCAAAAACTGCCCCTATCGCTCCGGGCCTGCCGGCGATCTCATCAGCCGGGTCAATGCCTGGATAGGTTCGAGCCGGTTTGCGGAAGAAGAGGTCGACAGGGTGTTCAAAGGCAAGACCGGCGTTGAGCTCGGCGCTGTTCTGCACCGCAGAAACAACACTCTCCCGCTGGAATGCAGGATCGACCGGATAACGCTTATCAGTTGGAGAAACGCGTCGCGCGATCCGTCCAGAAGGCCGAACGACAAGCGTTCAAGGAGCAACGTTTACAAACTGTGCTCACTCCTCGGCCTTCGGAGCAAAGCGTCCGTTACCGAATTCTTTGTCAGCGTCGTTCATGCGGAGGCTTTTACAAGGCTGAATGAGTTGGAGTGCTGTATCGAGCATTTTCTCATTAAGCATGATCGGGACTGGCTGCTGCATGCAGTGAAGACCGAAGCGCTCATGCTCGGGCTTTCCGAGGCGATCGAAGCCGATGACGACGAGATCAGCATTGTTTCCGCGATCGAAAACCGTGAGCTGACCGAAGATGAATTCGCTTGCGCGCTGGCTTCATACTCCGCAATGAAAGCAAAAATGCATGAAGCCCGCCGAGCAGCAGAAAAGCTCGGCCGCAGCGTCTGGCTCAGGATCAACAATAAAACCGCCGATGAGCTGCCTGCCGATTGGACGATAAAGAACAAGAAGATCATTTCGCCGATCCTCAGGGGCAACGGAAGTGAAGACGCTGCAGGCAGTATCAAAGCAAGCGAGGTTTGGGATCTTGCTGCGATCGGAGCTGCGCGGAACTTTCCCTCCGCAAGGATACTTAACCGCATCGCTTCGGGCAGCGCAAACGAAGAAATGATCCGGCGCGCGATCGTTCTGCTCAGCTTTGCCGAAGTGTTCTTTGACCCGCTTACAAGCCTTGCCGACAGCTTTGTCGGCAGTACGGATCTGCCGTTCGTGCTTTCCGGGAGCTACAGCCGCTCCAATGAAAAGCTGGTCAACGATTTTATCTCCGAATGCAACAACTGCCTCGAACGGTGTGCGTTAAGGGCGCTCGACGTGAGCGACGGCTTCGACGCGCTCATCCTATTCTGCCTGAGTACGTCCAACCCGATAGCCTCCCTGCGGCGGCGTTTGAGAAGCGGCACGCACGGCCCGGGCAGCTGATGACGCCTGTATGGTTTTGAGCTGAATTGCGGTTATCGGCATCAGGTTTTGATCCAAACGTCAATCGCCTCTAAAAGGAGAATTCGATGGAAAGACATTACTGCAAAGCAAATGAAACGCTTGAGCTTGTCGGTCAGGCAGGAAAATGCAAGTTCATTGTCTATGACATGATCGGTAAAGGCACTATGTCCGTCGGTTACCGTGCATTCAGGCAGGCGCCCAACAAAAGCGGCTGGCGGTCGTTGTACGAATTCTGTCCAAAAGCGCTTCAGGCCGGCTCCATCGTTTACGAACGCGAAAAACAGAGATTCCTTCGGAACCTTGCATTTCAGTACCGTACCGAGCTCGCCGGCGGGCGCGCGGAGCCTGTCTTCCCCTCCTCCGCGATCTTCGAAGACCCGCGTACCGGGAACCTTTGGGCTGAAGCCGACCGGATCGATTCCAAACCGCTTTCTTCCGCTTTGGAGGAAACGGCTTCGCTTTCATCTCTGTTAAAAATCATGCTTCATTTGCTTGATGCGATGGACGAATACCATGATCGCGGCTTTCTGCTGATTTCGCTCAAGCCGCAGAACATCAGGATCGTAAACGAGGGGAACGGAAAAGAAAGCATTAGGATACTCGACTTTGGGAGCATGGTTGAAAAGTCCGTTATCGCAGATAAAGAAAAGCGGCAAAACAGTTTGATATCCGTTAACAGAAAGTGGAGCGCTCCGGAACTGCTGCGGATGAGCGGCAGGGTTCCCGTCGATGAAAAAGCCGATATCTTCAGCGCGGGAGCTGTTCTTTACAGTTGCTTATGCGGCGGCAGGCTGCCTGCTTTGTATTCCGATATCCCGCTTTCACTCAGCCGTGATATGATGGTCAAAGACACTGTTTCGGGAGCAATTGAAAGCAGTGCGGTTATCCGAAGGGCGATAAACGATCTGCTGTCCGGTATGCTGGACTGTGATCCCGAGAAACGCCCGGATGCCGCCGCAGTCCGTTCGATGATAAACGGCATCATATCAGAGCTTTCCAAGGCATGCAGCACCCCGGACGCCGACGCGGGATCGGTCAGCGGGATGCAGGAGCCGACGCATCTATAACGAGCGTTTAATTGAATTGCGAAAAAAGAGAGTGCGCCTTTTCGTTAGGACGCACTCTTTCTGTTTTGAACGGACCAGCCGGATGCAGGCTGTCTTCCCGTTTAGTTTGCCTTTGCCTTCTTCGGGAACCTTTCCCTGTTTGCTTTTTCGCTCTTCGCGGGGGCGATCTCGCCCGCTTTCTGGAGGGACTGCTTGGTGAGCATCGGGCCGACGAGTTCGTAGATAAGCACCGCAAACAGAATGATGTTCCGGATTATGGAGCCGTTGGCCTCGCCAAGCGCCTGTGCGCTCACAACCATGCCAAGCGCTACACCGGCCTGCGGGAAGAGAGTGATGCCCAGATGATTGCGTACTTTAGGATCAAGCTTCAGCGCAAGGCTCGGCAGATAGGAACCCACGTATTTGCCTGCGCAGCGGATCACGATGAACACGACGCCGATCAAGATAACTGCCGGGCTCTTGAACACGGAAAGCTCGAGCTGAGCGCCTGACAATACGAAAAACACCGTGTAAAGAGGCGCCGTCCAGCGCTCGGAGCGCTGCATGATATCAGTGGAGTATTCACTCATGTTGCAGAAGATCGTTCCGAGCATCATACAGACGAGGAGCGATGAGAAGCTGATCTTTACTCCCCCGCCGAGCGGGATCTTCAGCATTGAAAGCGCGATTGTCGTGACCACGAATGCGATGGTCATGGAAAGACGGTTTTTGTTGGAATAGAAGATCTTTTCGAGCAGAGTCAGCAAGCCGCCCATCAGAGCGCCGAGTACGAGCGAGCATACGATCTCAAGCAAGGGATTCACGAGGACGGAGATAAGGTTCACGCTGCCGCCGTCAAGCGCCTGCGCCACGCCGAATGATACGGCGAAAAGAACCAGACCCACGGCGTCGTCCAATGCGACGATCGGAAGTAGCAGGTCTGTGAGGGGGCCTTTGGCCTTGTACTGCCTGACAACCATCAGCGTCGCAGCGGGAGCAGTCGCAGCTGCTATAGCGCCGAGCGTTACGGCAACGGGCAGCGGGAGCTTTTCCGGCCCGAGAATAAAATGCAGTGCAATGAGTGCCGCGTCCACGAATACGGTCGCGGATACCGCCTGCACGATGCCGATGATAGTTGCAGCTTTGCCGGTGTGTTTGAGTTGAGCCAGACGGAATTCGTTGCCGATATCAAAGGCGATAAAGCCCAGAGCAACGTTCGATAAAAAGCCGACCTGGCTGATCTCTTCCATCGATCCGAAGCCGATGCCGCTGACGCCGAGCCTGCCGAGCATGTATGGACCGACCAAAATACCTGCCAGTAAAAAAGCCGTTACGTCGGGCAGATTCAGATGCATGACCTTGAAAAGACGGGTCATCATCAGCCCCGCAAACAGCGCAATGCCTGTTGAGAGCAAAAGATTCATTACCGTTTCACCTTCTTAGCAATACTCCAAATGCTTATTATATAGCAGTGAAAATGCTTTTGCAAGGTATATTTTTTAGCTTAGCCGTTTCGTTGAAAAAACAGATCAGCAGCAGACTCCGGCAACTGCAGGATATTGCATCCAGCTTGTCCGGCTGAGCGATCCTCTTAATGCGGATCCCGCAAAAACAACCGAAAAAAAGAACTGCGCCGATTCTACGGTGCAGTTCGTGTTTGCTTAGTCAGTCATCCAGCATAAGCCTGATTATTTCTTTATCGGTCTCCGCCATGCCGAGCTTTGCAAGACGGCTGACGGAGGCGATGGTGTTTTCGACGCCCTTTTTAACGATGCCATCGCCGCCGAAGAACTGGTTGCCGGCCTCGAACATTTCAAGGCCGAGTATGCCTGCTTCGACAGCGGATGCGATCTTCGCGGCGCAGCTCGCTTTCGCGCCGTCGCAGACAACGCCTGAGTTCATCGCGACCGCGTTGACGACGGTGTGAGCGATCTCGCTGAACCGGCCTCCCTTGATGAACGCAAGGCCGGCCGCGCAGCCGCAGCCCGCGCTGACCGCTCCGCAGTAGGCGGAGAGCCGGCCGATGCCGGTCTTGAGGTGTGTGGTGACGAGGTTGGCAACTGTGAGTGCGCGCAGCAGTTCCTCATGTGAATGCCCGCGCTCGCGTGCGTAGACGATAACGGGAACGCTCGTTGTGATGCCCTGGTTGCCGCTGCCGGAGTTTATGACGACGGGCATCTCGCAGCCGTTCATCCTCGCGTCGCTCGCCGCGGCGGCGTAGGCACGGAGCTTCATGCGAAGATCGTTCCCCTGCATCAAAAGCGTTTTGCCGATGTTTGCGCCGTAATTGTTCCTGAGGCCTTCCTCGGCGATAGCCATATTATAGTTTATCTGCCTTTCGAGCAGCTCGCGAACGTCGTCAAGGTCAACGATATCACCGAATTCGACGATACGCTCGATGGACAGGACGCTCCTGTCGGTCAGTCCATCCTCCTTCACGGTCTTCTTTTTTTCGAAAACGGTCTCGCCGTTTTTCTTTATGCAAACTATATTCGTGTGATACTCTATGATGCGGACGAACGAGCTTTCCGTGCCGGAGTATGCGGTTATCATAATATCGAAGATATTGGGAGTATCGGCGAACTTCACCTCTATCGGCGTGGTCGAAAGGAATTCACGCATGGCGGCGATGCCGTCCTCCGTGACGTTCGAGATCACTTCAAGCTCTTTTGACCCGTCGCCTGCCGCGGCGCCTGCTGCGGCCGCGGCCGGGATGCCGCGAAGCCCGCCCGTATGAGGCACAACAACGCTCTTGACATTCTTTATGATGTTTCCGCTGACCTCTACAACGAGCCTTTCGGGCTTTTTCCCGAGCACCTCGCGCGCTTTTGCCGCAGCATAAGCGATCGCTATCGGCTCCGTGCAGCCCATGGCGGGCTTGAGCTCTTCCTTCATTATTTGGATGAACTGATCATAGATCCTGTCGTGCCTTTCCATTTGCGGCCTCCGAAATAGGTGTCAGAGATTCGTTCCGACCGGCAGCGGGAGTCAACCGCCCGTTCCTTCGGGGCAGGTACGCCGTTTGTCGGACTGCTTATTATTTTACAGCCCATTGGTTCAATTTGCAACCCGATTGACAGGAAATAATGCAAATTGCAAAAAAAGAAGGCTTCCCGCATCCCCGCGCTGTCAACCGAGTTTTCGCCCGTCGTAAGCTCTTGGCTGCTGTTAAATAATATATTCCGTGTTTTACTCCGAAACAGCTTGACTTGGAGTCAACTCCATGTTGTACAATGGTTTCAGATAACGTCCCGGAGGTGTTATTGGAGATGACGGTAAAGGACGTATGCGAGGAATTCGGCATTACCGCCGATACGCTCCGTTACTATGAAAGGGTCGGTGCGATACCGAAGGTCGCAAGGACCAAGGGCGGCATACGCGAGTACGACGCCGAAGCGATCGGCTGGGTAAGGAACGCCGTGTGCCTGCGCAAAGCCGGCGTGTCAGTCGAAGCGATAGCCGAATACGTTCGCCTTTTTGAAATGGGCGATGAAACGCTGAAGGATCGCCTTGAGCTGCTTATCGGTGAGCGCAACGGCCTGAAAACGCAGCTCGATGAGCTCACAGCAGCAGTCGAACTGCTCGATTGGAAGATATCCCGTTATCAGGAAGCCGTGGAAACCGGCGTGCTTTCATGGGAGAAAAACGAATAATAAAGAAGGAGTATTTGTAATGAAAAAGACATTGGTGGCATACTTCAGCGCAAGCGGAGTTACAAAGAAGGTCGCGCTCAAAATGGCCGATGCGATCGGTGCGGATACTTTCGAGATCGAGCCCGCCGTAAAGTACACGCGCGCGGATCTGAACTGGATGGATAAGCGGAGCCGCAGCACTCTCGAGATGCAGGACCGCTCCTGCCGTCCCGCAATGGCGAAACGACCCGACTTAGAGCCGTACGAATTGATACTTGTCGGTTTCCCCGTTTGGTGGTACCGTGAGCCTTCCATAATCGACACGTTTATGGAGAGTGCCGATTTCACCGGCAAGACCGTTGTCCCCTTCTGCACTTCGGGCGGCTCCGAACTCGGTGATTCTACGGAGAACATGCAGGCCTTGGCGCGCAGTGCGAAGGTTTTGAACGGCAGAAGGTTCTCTGCTTCCGCCTCTGCCGCAGAGCTCAAAGAATGGGCGCTGCAATTCTGATGACCGTTAAGGAGAATACGATTATGAGTAAAACCGTTCTTATTCTGTCCGGGAGCCCCCGTAAAGGCGGGAACTCCGACACACTTTGCGACCAGTTCATGCGAGGCGCCGTTGAAGCCGGGAATAAGGTCGAAAAGATCCGCGTTGCGGAAAAGAAGATCGGCTTCTGCAGCGGCTGCTACTACTGCCAGAAGTCCGGCGGCGTTTGCGCGAAGAAGGATGATATGACCGAGCTATTGCAGAAAATGATCGACGCGGACGTCATCGTGCTGGCGAGCCCCGTTTACTTCTACTCCATCGACGCACAGCTGAAGACCGTTATCGACCGCACAGTCGCCCGTTGGGAAGAAGTCAAAAACAAGGAGTTTTATTACATCATGACCTGTGCTGACGACGCTGTTGCTTCACAGCAGCGCACCCTCGAATGCTTCCGCGGGTATGCCGACTGTGTCGAAGGCGCGAAGGAGATGGGCGTGATCTACGGCGTCGGCGTCTACGCTCCGGGCGAGATTGAGAACACGCCTGCCTTCAGCGAAGCTTATCAAATGGGCAGGACTGTTTGACCGTAAAGTATCACCGAATAATCGAACTGCAAGGAGGAATCAGACATGTGCACAAATAAACCTGTTCCCGGCAAGGACGGGAATTTATACGTTCCTTTTGAAGAGCGCACGGGCGAAAGCTCCGTTGTTTTCTTTACCCGCGATCTGTCCGAGAAAGGTCTTGTGAATATCTACGACAGGGTGAGCTCCGTTCTTTTCGGCAAAGTAGCCGTCAAGCTTCACACCGGCGAGGCTGAGGGACCGAACATCATCCCCCGTCCATGGGTAAAGGAGCTTTTCGCATCCCGTCTCGCAAATGCGGCGATCATCGAGACCAATACCTACTACGAGGGCGATCGTTACACAACCGAGGATCACAGGAAAACTCTTGAGATCAACGGCTGGACCTTCTGCCCCGTTGACATTACAGACGCGGACGGCGTGGCTGCGCTACCGGTCAAAGGCGGCAAATGGTTCAAAGAGATGCACGTTGGCAAAGGCATGCTCGATTATGACTCGCTCCTCGTGCTTACCCATTTCAAAGGTCACACGATGGGCGGTTTCGGCGGGAGCAATAAGAATATCGGTATCGGCTGCGCAGACGGCAGGATCGGCAAAGCGGAGATCCATACGGCAGAAGGTTCCGGCAATATGTGGAGCATTGCGGAGGAGGAGCTGATGGAGCGCATCAGCGAAAGCACCAAGGCTACGATCGATCACTTTGCGCCGCACGTATGCTATATAAATACAATGCGTAATATGTCCGTTTCCTGCGACTGCGAGGGCAAGGAAGCCGAGCCCGTGGTCACGCCCGACGTAGGTCTCGTGGCTTCGCTCGACATCCTCGCTGCGGACAACGCCTGCATAGACCTCATCTACAATCTTCCCGACGGCGGAGGAAAGGCGATGATCGAGCGTGTCGAAACGCGCCACGGTCTCAGGCAGCTCAGCTACATGAAGGAACTCGGCATGGGGAACGACCGCTATACGCTCATCGATATCGACAACGACGACCGTGAGATCACGGCGGCGGAAGCGGTAATGGATATAAAGCCCGGCTGGAAGCCGGACAGCTACAACGTTTTCTGGGGCAGAAACAAGCGCGATTGATCTGCCCGACTTCGAGAAGCAAAGCGGGGCCCGTCGGGCCTCGTTTATTTGTCAGGTTCGGATGCTAAAAACAACGTGAAAACCGTTCAATGATCAGGCGTCGTTTCAGCTATGCAGGTCAATAAACAGGCGGCTTGAGCGCTGCCGCAAGATAGCATGGCAAGATCATTCTGACCCGGAATAAACCAAATCGCGTACTCGTTCGTTATATTAATGTAAGACGTGAAGACGCTGCACGGCCGGAGCAACTATATAATAATGTAGAAACGCGTTGATTTGAGCGCAAGGGGTCAAAGATTTGTAAAAAGCTATTGCAATCCGGGCGGCTATGTGATACAATTACAGTGTATAAAGAGTGTGTTCTGTGTTTTAGTATGCCCGCTCGTCAGCGGTCGTTCGGGAACACGCGGAATACTCTCATGATCCACATAACAGCGGGTTCAGACCCGCATTGACCCGGGAAAGCGATTCCCGTTTCCAAGTGAATTACGGATTTGCAAGGTCCGTTTTTCTAAATCATCCCAAATTTCATTTAGGAGGAACCAAGATGAAAAAAGCAATGAGAATTCTTGCACTCGTCCTTGCTGTCATCATGGCGCTCGCTCTGGTTGCCTGCACCGGCAAGCCCGGCAAGGATAACACGCCGGCACCCACCGAGACCAACAAGCCCGACGACGGCAACACCGATGAGCCCGTGGAGACCACTCCCGAGCCCGACGCGCATAACACCGTTGATTCGTATAGCCTGCTCTATGCGTTCAACATCACCACGCTGGACTATCTCTATGATAACCACAGCACCAACGGTGACTTCACAGCCAACTTTACCGAAGGCCTCCTCACCCAGGATCCCCACGGCAAGCTGGTTCCCGGTATGGCCACTGAGTGGGCTCCCAACGAGGATGCTTCCGAGTGGACCTTCACCATCCGTGATGACGCTGTTTGGGCAACCGCTGCCGGCGAAGAGTATGATGTTGTTAAGGCAGAAGACTTCGTCACCGGTCTGAAGCATGCAGCAGACTCCCAGAGCCTCGTTCTCAACCTGGTCAAGGGCCTGATCAAGGGTCTTGCCGAGTATGCAGACGGCACCGGCAGCTGGGAAGATGTCGGCATCAAGGCTGAAGGCAACAAGCTGACCTACACCCTCACCGCTCCCTGCGGCTACTTCGATGGTCTGACCACCTACAACATCCTCAGGCCTGTGAACGCCGAATTCCTTGAGTCCCAGGGCGACAAGTTCGGCGCTGTCGATCCCGCTTCCATCCTTTACAACGGCTGCTACATCCTTTCCTCTGTCGTTCCAGGCCAGGAAGTCAAGTTTGACGCCAACCCGCTTTACTACGACAAGGAGAACGTCCACGTTCAGCACGTTACCGTCACCTACACCGACGGTAAGGATCCGATGCAGAACTTCAACATGTTCGTGAACGGCGAAGTCACCACCACCGCTATCCAGCTCGGTCAGCCCGAGATGGTCGCTAAGGCAAACGAGCTCTTCCCGAACAACCAGTTCAAGGGCATGACCACCTCCACCACTTTCTGGGGCACCTTCAACTTCGACAGGCAGGCCTACGCTCTCTGGACCGACGCTAACAAGAGCACCACCGCTAAGGAAACCGATCAGCAGAAGGCCGACACCCATGCGGCGATCCTCAACAAGAACTTCCGTCTCGGCGTCTATGCCGCTTACTCTGAGAAGGCTTACTACGAAGTCGCTCTCGGCGAGATCGCGGAAGACAGGGCCAGGAACACTCTCGTTCCTTACACCTTCTCCACCCTCAGCACCGGTGAATCCTACGGTTCCCTCGTGACCAAGTATCTGGAGCAGGAGAATGACATCTTCAAGGGCATCGACCTCAACGACGGTCATGACGCTTGGTACAACCCCGAGAGGGCTGTCCAGTTCATGGAACTCGCTAAGGAAGAGCTCGGCGATGCAGTTTCCGAGTGGCCCGTACATCTCGACGTGATTGAGGACGGCACCGACGAAATGGGCAAGAACATGGCTCTCGCGATGCAGGCATCCATCGAGCAGGCGATCGGCGACTACGTCAAGATCGACCTCGTATTCATGGACAATGCAGAGCAGGTCAATGACGCGTTCTACACCAACGAGCGTGGTGAAGACAACTCCATGGACCTTGCGTTCGCAGCAGGCTGGGGCCCCGACTACGGTGATCCCTACACCTACATCCACTGCTTCGACGCAGTCGACGGCGACATGCTTCTCTACTCCGGCATCACCCCGCAGATCACCGAAGACGTCCAGCGTCCCGCTTCCCAGACCGAAGCTCTGAACGTTACCGGTCTGACCGAGCTCAAGGCTCTGATGGATCAGGCGAATGCCGCTACCGGTGACGAGCGTATCGACCTCTTCGCACAGGTCGAAGCCAAGCTGCTCGGCAATGGTATCCTCAGGCCCTTCGCAACCAGGGGCGCCGGCCTCGGCGTTTCCAAGGTGAAGCCCTTCTCCGCAGGTTACGGCCTCTATGGTCAGGCTTCCACCAACGTTGTTCCTTACTTCAAGTACATGGTCGTTTACGATGAGCCCATCACCGCTGACGAGTACTATGCTGCAAAGGAAGCATGGCTTGCTGGTAAATGATGACTGATCACCATATCAGTAAGATCGAATCTTAATTAGGAATTAAGGGTTAGAAGAAGCTCATTCCTCTAACCCTTCATTTCTCTTGTTGGGAGGGAGTTGTTCCTATGAATAAAGGTTATATACTAAAGAGACTGCTCAGATCAGTTATTTCCGTTTTTATCATAATGCTGATCGTCTTTACCCTCGTTTATACACTCATTCCGCGAAACAGCATTTTCTCCAAGGACGACGGATACAGAAAGCTCGCCTCAAAGCCTGATGAAAAGACAGAGTACATGTATAATATCTGGCAGAAGCTCGGATATTTGAATTTTGTCCGTTCTACTGACTATTTCCAGGAGATCTATGAAATGGATACTCCGGAAATGGCAGAAGCGCTGCAGCCCGGCTCGGAGGCCGCCGAAGCGTTCAAGGCAAAGTATGAGGCTGAGGGGTACACCGTTGAACAATACCCCAAAAGTAAGCGCTACTATGCTTATAAGGACATCCCCATTATCAAGCACGTTTTGGTATGGCTCTCCGGTCTTGTCGAAATCGATACTCCGTGGGCCGTTAAAGACGAAAACAATCCGGATCTGCATCGCGGTCTTTCATTCGGCAGGACAGAATCCGGCGGGCTTGCGCTGATCGGCAGCGGCTCAAATCATAAGTATCTGCTGTATACCGACAGCATCTTCCCCTGGCTGCATCAGAACATCATCAAGCTTCACTTCGGTGATTCCTACCCGACTTATCAGGGCCTTGACGTTATGGAGGTCCTGTTCGACAGCCAAGGTTCTGAAGTAAAGAGGCCCGTAACATTCGCTACCGGCAAAGAGGCTGAATCCGGCATCATATTCGGCACAGAAACCTACAAACCCATCATTGACCGTATGGACAGGCAGAAGTTCCTTGACAACTATGCCAGTTACAAGACTAAGAAGGATCAGCCCTCCATGATCGGCACATCCTTCATTATCGGCTTCTTCGCGATGCTGATCTCATACGGCGTCGGTCTCCCCATCGGTCTGCTGATGGCAAGACGCAAGGACAAGCTCGCAGACAAGCTGGGCATGGTCTACATCATCTTTATCATCGCGGTACCTTCACTTGCGTACATTTACCTGTTCCGGTATCTGGCCACGGCAGCATTCGATCTGCCCTCCGTGTTCACAACGTACGGCGCCAAGGATCTCCGTTCCTGGATCCTTCCCACCATCTCCCTTGCTCTTCCGTCCATTGCCGGCAACATGCTTTGGACAAGGAGGTTCGTTGTTGACCAGATGAGCCAGGACTACGTAAAGTTTGCAAAGGCCAAGGGTCTTAATCAGAGAGAGATATTCAACAGCCACATCTTCAAGAACGCCAGCATCCCGATCGCGCAGGGCATCCCCGGATCTCTTGCCGCATGTCTCGCAGGCGCCATCATCACCGAATCCATTTACGCTGTCGGCGGTATGGGTAAAATGCTCCCGAACGCTATCCAGCAGTACAACAACGTGATGATCGTGGCTCTCGCCTTCATGTTCTCCGCCATTTCAGTGCTGTCTGTATTGGCAGGCGATATCATCCTGACGAAAGTCGACCCGCGTATCTCACTTACAGAAAAGGCAGGTAGATCGTAATGGAAGAGAAGAATATTACTGGAGAGAAAGATCTTTTCGGGTTTGCTTCCTTTGACAAATATGAATCCGAACACATCGCCGCACCGCAGTATTCCTATTGGAAGTCCGTATGGCGTACTTTCATAAAGAATAAGTTTACGGTCGCCGTTGCCATCCTGATGATCGTTCTGGTCCTGTTTGCGCTGATCCAGCCCATGTTCTCCGGATACGATCCGCTGTACGCTCCCAACGTCACCGATGAATCAATGCGATTTGTCAAGCCCTGCAAAGAGCATATCTTCGGCACCGACAACGTCGGCAACGAAGTGTTCGACGTTGTATGGGCGGGCGCAAGGAACTCCATCATCATCAGCTTTGTCTGTACGTTCATCAACATGATCATCGGCATCACGATCGGTGCGATCTGGGGCTTCTCCAAGAAGATGGACAAATGGATGATCGAGGTCTACAACATCGTATCGAACGTGCCTTTCCTCCTGCTGGCCATGATCCTTTCCTACGTTCTCGGCGCCGGCATGGGTACGCTGATCTTCGTTATGTGTATTACCGACTGGATCTTCGTTGCGTACTTTATCCGTACGCAGGTCATGATCATCCGTGACAGAGAGTACAACCTTGCATCCAAGTGCCTTGGTACAAGCACTTGGACCATGATCAAGAACAACATCCTCCCCTACCTGATCTCGGTCATTATGACGTACGTTGCAAGAATGATCCCGAGCCTGATCTCCTATGAGGTCTTCCTGTCCTACATGGGCCTCGGCTTGGGCGTCACGAAGGCTTCCCTTGGCCGAATGATCTCCATTTATACGTCGTACATGAACGGATATCCGCATCTGTTCTGGATCCCGGTTATAGTGCTTGCCCTTCTGTCCGTTTCGCTTTACATCGTTGGACAGAAGCTTGCTGATGCTGCCGATCCGCGCACGCATATGTAAAGGAGGGCAAGACTTATGAGCAATAACGTTATCATTTCCGCAAAGGACATCGAAGTCAAGTTCCGTGTTCGCGACAAGTATCTGACAGCGATCCGCAACGTGTCACTGGATCTCTACGAGGGCGAGACTTTCGCCATCGTCGGTGAGTCCGGTTCCGGTAAATCCGTTTTCACCAAGACCTTTACCGGTATGCTTGAATCCAACGGCACGATCTCGAACGGCTCCGTCATGTTCCACGGTCAGGACCTGACCAAGCTTAAGAAAGACAAGGATTGGGAAGGCATCCGCGGCGCGAAGATCTCCACGATCTTCCAGGACCCGATGACCTCTCTCAACCCCATCCGTACCATCGGCTTCCAGATCACAGAGGTTATCGAGAAGCATCAGAAGATCGGTAAATCTGCAGCGAAGAAGCAGGCGATCGAAATGATGAATCGCGTCGGTATCCCCGATGCAGCTAACCGCTTCGATGAGTATCCCTTCCAGTATTCCGGCGGCATGCGCCAGCGTATCGTTATAGCGATCGCGCTCAGCTGCCACCCGGAGATCCTGATCTGCGACGAGCCGACTACCGCGCTGGACGTTACCATCCAGGCACAGATCATCCAGCTGATCCGCGACCTGCAGAAGGAACTCGGCTTCACCACGCTCTACATCACCCACGACCTTGGCGTTGTAGCTAACGTTGCCGACCGTGTAGGCGTCATGTACGGCGGACAGATCATCGAGTACGGCACGGTCGAAGAGATCTTCTTCGATCCTCAGCATCCCTACACCTGGGCGCTGCTGTCCTCGCTGCCGCAGATCGGCGTAAAGGGTCAGGAGCTGTACTACATCACCGGCACCCCGCCCTCCCTGTTCAACAAGATCAAGGGCGACGCCTTTGCTCCGCGCAATGAGCATGCGCTCAATATCGACTTCGAGCAGGAGCCTCCGTTCTTCAAAGTGAGCGATACCCACTATGCGAAGACCTGGCTGCTCGACCCGCGCGCACCGAAGGTCGAAAAGCCGGAAGTTATCTGCAACCTGCATGAGAAGATCCAGAAGATGACTACTAAGGGAGGTGCTTTCTATGTCGAATGAAAACAGAGAAGTGATCCTTTCCATCAAACACGTGGACGTTACCTTTGATCAAGGTCACAAGAGGAAGCTTGTTGCTGTAAAGGATGCTAATTTCGACATCTACAAAGGTGAGACCTTCGCTCTTGTAGGCGAGTCCGGTTCCGGTAAAACGACCCTCGGCCGTGCGATCATGCGTATCAACCCGTGCAGCGCAGGCGAAATCGTTTTTGAAGGAAAGCGCATTTCCGGCAAGATCTCCCGTGAAGAAGACCGCAACGTCGTCCGCAACATCCAAATGATTTTCCAGGATCCCGCCGCTTCCCTCAACGAGCGTGCGACTATCGACTACTGCGTATCCGAAGGCCTCTACAACTTCCACCTGTACAGCAGTGAAGAGGAACGCATTGCCAAGGTCGACAAAGCGCTTGAGGACGTCGGTCTGCTGCCCGAGCATAAATCCCGTTATCCTCACGAGTTCTCCGGCGGTCAGCGTCAGCGTGTCGGTATTGCGCGCGCCATGATCATGGACCCCAAGTTCATCGTAGCTGACGAGCCGATCTCCGCACTTGACGTTTCGATCCGTGCGCAGGTGCTGAACCTGATGAACAAGCTCAAGGCCGAAAGGAACCTGACCTACCTGTTCATCGCGCATGACCTCTCCGTCGTCCGCTTCATCGCGGACAGGATCGCGGTCATCCACCACGGCGAGATCGTTGAGATCGCTGAATCGGAGACTCTGTTCAAGTACCCGATCCATCCCTACACGACAGCACTGCTCTCTACGGTCCCCATGCCGGACCCGCTCGTGGAAAAGAACAGGAAGCACATCGTCTACGATCCGAATCAGCTGGACCAGTCCGGCGAGGAGCGTCAGATGCGCGAACTGCGTCCCGGGCACTTCGTACACTGCACGAGCAAAGAGTTTGCTGAGTACGAAGAGAAGATCGCCAAGATGGAGCAGGACAGGAACTGAAAGTATCCTGAGAAGTTCAAAGCGAAAGAATGATCATCAAGAAGCTGAAAAACATCAAGCCGGGTCCTTTGATCACCCATTTGGTCATTACGCTGGCCTACCCCGCGGTAAAGGCTTTTACCGTGGAGCGCAACGGTCTTGTGGCCTTTACAGACTCACTCACCATTGTCGGCTTGATAATGCTTGTCGTCGGGATCGTTTATGCCATGAACCTTCATGGAGATTTCGACATCAGCAGATACTATCTTCAGCGCGGCGTGAGGTCGTTCAGGCTGTTTGCCCCCCGCCAGACCGAGGGGGTGAAACAAGATCAGGATCCTGCTGATTTTCTGCGCTACTGCAAAGAAAAAAGAGCGAACGCTTTCAATTACCCGCTTTTCCTCGGGATCCTGTACGTTCTCGCTTCGGTCGTTATCGCATTTGTCATTTTATCCTGAGCAGACATTTCCGCTCACAACAGCAAGCGAAACGCCTATACAAACCGAAAAAGGGGCTGCCTCGTTATGAGACAGCCCCTTGATCATGCAACAAATTTACACTGGATCAGATTTCGGTTGCGAGATAGCTGCTGACCTCCTGCTCGGTCGTTAAGGACATTGCCTTTTTCGCAACGCGATCGGCTTCTGCCTTTGACCACTTTGCTATATATTTGCGCACGCGAAGTACGCTCGGCGCGGAAACGCTGAATTCCGTCAAGCCGAAGGAGATGAGCAGCGGGATCAGCTTGGGATTTGCGGCTGCTTCGCCGCACATTCCGACGGGAATACCCGCTTCGACTCCGCAGCGGATCGTGCGTTCGATCATACGGAGCACAGCAGGCTGCAGCGCGGAATAGAGGTATGCGACGTTGCTGTTGCCGCGGTCGCAGGACATGGTGTAGCCGGTCAGGTCGTTCGTTCCGATGCTGAAGAAAGCGGATTCTTTTGCCAGTACATCCGCTATCGTCGCCGCGGCTGCGGTCTCGACCATTATACCGACCGGGATTTCTTTATTGAACGTGATCCCGAGAAGCGTGAGTTCCTTTTTGAGCTCCTCGATGATGGCCTTGCCCTCGCGCAGCTCCTCCACGCAGGTTATCAGCGGGAACATTATCCTTATATCGCCAAACGCGCTTGCGCGGAGAATCGCGCGGAGCTGTGTCCTGAACAGTTCCCTGTTCTTCAGGCAGTAGCGGATCGCGCGGAAGCCCATGAAGGGGTTCTCCTCCTTTTCAAGGCCCATATACGGGATCTCCTTGTCGCCGCCGATGTCGAGCGTGCGGATTATGAGGGGCTTGCCTTTCAGGATGAGCGCCGCCTTTTGATACGCCGCGAACTGCTCCTCCTCTGTGGGAACGGAGCTGCGGTCCATGAAGAGGAACTCGGTGCGGAAAAGACCTACGCCTTCTCCGTCGAATTCGATGACCTTCTCTGCGTCGGAAGGCTTGCCGATATTGCAGACGAGCTCATACTCCGCTCCGTCAGCGCCTTTGGTCTTGAGGCCGCGGAACTTTTCAAGCTCCGCTTTATCGCGAAGGAACTTTTCGCGTTTTTCGGTGTATTCGTTCAGTTCGTCAAAGCTTGGATCCGGTATGACGACGCCCGCGCTGCCGTCGACAATAACTGCCTGATCGTTTTTCAGCACAGATGTCGCGTTCGGAACGCTGAGAACGGCCGGGATCTCGAGCGCTCTTGCAAGGATCGCGGAGTGGGAAGTCTTGCCGCCGGTCTCGGTGATGATACCTACGATATTACCCTTCTTGATGCCCGCAGTGACGGAAGGCGTGAGTTCTTTGGTAAGCAGCACGGTACCCTTCGGCGCGTCCGAGACTTTGGTCTGCTTGACGCCGAGCAGAATACGCAGCAGGCCCGCTTTGATATCGCGGACGTCTGCCGCGCGTTGGCGCATCATCTCGTCGTCCATCGAGGAAAAGATGCCGATAAACATATCGCACATGGAGGAATAGGCTTCCTCAGCGCACTGGCCCGCCTTGATCAGGTTCTCCGTCTCGCCTTTGAGCGCGGGATCGTTCAAGAGGGAGATATGCCCTTCCATGATGAGGGCTTCCTTTTCGCCCGCCGTTTCGCGCAGCGCCGCGGCGTCACGCGTGGTCTCCTCTACGAGGGTGTTGACTGCGCTGTGGAATCTTTTGATCTCCGATGCGGGATCGTCGACCGCATGCGGCGTGAATTCAAGGACGGTTTCTTCGAGCAGCAGTATCTTGCCGATGCCGATGCCGTCGGAAGCGGCTGTTCCTTTAATCATAAGATCACCTCTTTTTCTCTGATTTCAAGTGCACGGCCCCCGGGTTTCCGGGGACCGTGTTTTTCGTTTGATTACTCACCGAAGCCGCTTTCGATCATGTTTGCGGCAATGGCCAGCGCTTCGTTCTCGCCCTCGCCGTCGCAGACGACGTCGATCTCACTGCCGACCTTGATGCAGGCGGCCATGATCAGCATGGGGCTCTTTGCGTTGACTTCCTTGCCGTTGAAGCGGATGATGACGCTGCACGGATGCGCCGCCATCGCGGTCGCGAAATTGGTTGCCGGGCGCATATGGAAGCCCTGAGCGTTTTTAACGGTGAAATGCTTCTGTACCATTTGAGTTTTTTCTCCTTTACTTATCAGTGTTTATATGTTGAAGATCATTCTTCGGTCTTGTTGGGACGCTTGAGGATCGCAAGCATGAGCATGCCTACTACGGAACCGATTACGAGCGCCAGCAGGTAGAGAAGAGGCTTGCCGATCGTGGGCACTACGAAGATGCCGCCGTGGGGAGCCATCAGAGTGCAGTTGAACAGCCAGGAAAGGCCGCCCGCAACAGCCGCGCCGATCGCGCAGGAGGGTATGACCTTGAGCGGGTATGCCGCAGCGTACGGGATCGCGCCTTCGGTGATGAAGGAAAGACCCATAACGATGTTGACCACGCCGTTCTTGCGCTCTTCGGCGTTCCAACGGTTCTTGAAGAAGATGGTGGAAAGCGCGATAGCAATCGGGGGTACCATACCGCCGATCATTACGGAAGCCATTATCTGGTAGGCTACAGCCTGAGCGGACGGATCGGTCATTGCGGCAGCATTGGTGAGCATACCGGTGCCGAATACGTAGGCGGCCTTGTTGAGCGGACCGCCCATATCGATGGACATCATCGCGCCGAGAATGCAGCCGAGAACTACGCCGAGGTTATGATTGTTGAGCCAGAGCAAGCCGTTGGAAAGTGCGTTGTTGATAATGCCCATGATCGGGTTGACCGCGCACATCATGACGGCGACGACGCCAAGGCCGGCGAGGGGGTAGATGAGAACGGGCTTGAGGCCTTCGAGCGCACGGGGCAGCCTGTCGCAGAGCTTCTCAAAGAGTTTCATCAGCCAGCCTGCGAGGAAGCCTGCAAGAAGCGCGCCGAGGAAGCCGGAAGGAGTTGCAGCAGCTGCGAACGGATCGGCAAAAGTTGCGCCGGTGGAAGCGAGATAGCCGCCCACGATACCGACGAGGAGGCCCGGCCTGTCCGCTATGGACATTGCGATAAAGCCGGCGAGGATCGGCAGCATGAAGTTGAACGCTGCCTTGCCCATGGCCATGAACCAGGATGCGGCGGCGGTGGTCGTACCGAAATCCGAACCGCCATTGACGCCGGATGCGGTGTCGATCAGGAACGCGATCGCGATGAAGATGCCGCCGGCGACGACGAACGGGAGCATGTGCGAAACGCCGTTCATCAGGTGCTTATACAGCCTGCGGCCGAGTTTTTCGTTGCCGACGTCGGAAGAAGCTTCCGCCTTTTTGTCGGATTTGAATACGGGTGCTTCCCCGTTCACGATCTTGCCGATGAGCTCTTCTGGCTTGTGGATGCCGTCCGCAACCTTTGTGGACCATACGGGCTTGCCGTTGAACCTTGCGGTCTCAACGCTCTTGTCAGCGGCGATGATTATGCCGTCGCAGTTTGCGATCTCTTCCGCGGTGAGTGCGTTTTTCACGCCGCCGGAGCCGTTCGTCTCCACTTTGATCGGGATGCCGAGCTTTTCGCCCGCTTTCTGGAGCGCTTCAGCCGCCATGTAGGTGTGAGCGATACCGGTGGGACAGGCGGTGACGGCCAGCACACGGTAGCCTTCCTTCTTTTCCGGTACAGGCGCTGCTTTGACTTCATCCGGGAACTTCTCGGTCTCCGCTGCATCGATAAGTTCAAGGAACTCTTCCGGAGTCTTCGCGTTCTTCAGTTTGTCGGTGAGGTCCATATCCATCAGCAGCTGCATCATCCTTGCGAGCACTTCCATGTGGACGTCTCCGTCCGGAGTGGCGGCGATCATGAACAGCAGTTTGGCGGGCAGGCCGTCGGGCGAACCGTAGTCTACGCCTGCAGGTACGGTCATCGCGGTGAGTGCGGGGGCTTTAACGGCCGCACTCTTCGCGTGGGGGATGGCGATCTCCATGCCGATGGCAGTGGTGCCGAGCGCTTCGCGCGCGAGGATGCCTTCCCTGTAAGCGGCGGTGTCGTTGAGATTGCCGCAGGATCCGTGAAGAGCGACCAGCTGCTCTATCGCTTCCGCTTTGTCAGCGGGAGCGGCGCCGATCCTTATGCCCTCCTTTTTGAGTAGGTCAGTGATACGCATATTTTTCCTCCTGTTAATTGGATTTGAGTTCGAATTGCTTCATGAGCTCGTCTATCTTCTCCCTCGTGGCGAGACCGTCGAGGAACGCCGTCGCGTTTCCGCACGCGCTGCCGAGCCTCAGCGCATAGGCGTAGTCATTGTTTTTGATACACCCCGCTACAAAACCTGCGACCATCGAATCGCCGGAGCCGACGGTATTCAGGACCTTTCCCTTAATGACGCCCTCTTTATGGACTGCGCCGGTTTCGTCGAGGAGCATAGCGCCGTCCCCGCCGAGAGAAACGAGCACGTTTTTCGCCCCCATCTCCTGCAGCTTTCGAGCGTAGAAGAGGGTCGTTTGCTCATCCCTCACCTCCGCGCCGAAGATCTCGGAGATCTCCTGGCGGTTGGGCTTGATGAGGAACGGACGGTACTTGAGCGAGTTGACGAGGAGCTTCTTGGTAGCATCCACGACGATGCGGATGCTGCGGTCCTTCACGCGTTCAAGTATCCTTTCGTATACGTCATCCGGCATGGTCTTGGGGATGCTGCCGGAGAGGATCAGCGTGTCGCCGTCCCTGATGCCGTCGGTCTTATCCATGAACGCTGCGAGTGCTTCGTCGCCGATATGCGGACCCTGGCCGTTTATCTCCGTTTCCTCTTCCGATTTGATCTTGACGTTGATGCGCGAGATCCCTTCCTTCAGGTGGATGAAATCCGTGGTGATGCGCGGGTGCCTGGTCCCCTTTTCGATTGCTTCGCCGGTGAACCCGGCAACGAAACCGAGCGCTGTGCTGTCAAGATCGAGCTCCGCCAGCACGTGTGAAACGTTGATCCCTTTCCCGCCGAAATAGTATTCCTCCCCGGTGGTGCGGTTTGTAATGCCGTTCACGAGTTTGTCGATGTGAACGACGTAGTCGATTGAGGGATTTAGAGTTACCGTATAGATCATTTGGTCACCTCCTTGACGATTGTTTTTTCACCGAATTTTCCCTTGGGTATTCGGTCTGTTAAAATACAGCAGGCGTCCAGCCGCGAAAAAGTCACGGGGAACGCCCTGTTGAATTTGGTATGATCGGCGAGCACGAAGGAGACGAAACTCCTTTCAATAGCGCACTGTTTGATGTTCGCTTCCTCCGAATCCGGAGTAGTGAAGCCTTCATCCAGCGAAATGCCGTTTGTGCCCATAAATGCCTTTGTGAAATTGTATTTCATCAGCCCGCGCAGCGCTTCCGAACCGACCACTGCTTCCGTCGCCGGGCGCAGCCTGCCGCCGATAAGATAAACGGTGCATCCCGCACGGAGCAGCCTGTATGCGTGCGCAACGCCGTTGGTTACGAAGGTCGCTTTGGTGTTTTTCAGGTGAGGTATGATGCATGCGGTGGTCGTGCCGGAATCGATATAGACGAAGTCGTCGTCGCGGATCATAGTGGCGGCGTAAGCGGCTATCGCGTCCTTCTCCTCGAACATGACCGATTCGCGGCGGCTGACGTGCTCCTCAAACAGACCCATCTGCCTAATGGATGCAGCTCCGCCGAAAACTTTTTTCAGCTTTCCTTCGGCTGCAAGCGCGTTCAGATCGCGCCTGACCGTCGCCTCGGAAGCGGCGAGCAGAGCACTGAGCTGGGAGACCGTCGCCGTTCCCTCTGCCCCAAGATGCTCCAGTATGATCTGATACCGTTCCTGTGCAAGCATTCAACTCACCTCGACAGTATAATATACTACAATTCAAGCAATGTCAAGCACAAATGATCATATTTTTGCAAAAATAAGCTGATCTGTCTTCGGTTTTGATCGAATTTGGTCATTCTTTCCCCCATTATTGCAAAAAAACCGGCGATATGGTATTATTTTCCGTAACGCAAAGGCTTGACCGGAGGTCCGAAAATGAATGAAGTTTTCGTAACAGGGCACAGAAACCCCGACACCGATTCGATAGTGGCGGCGATATCGTACGCCAACCTTCGCCATGCGCTCGGCGACGGGAACTATATCCCCGCGCGCATAGGCGAGATCAACGACGATACGCGAAAGCTCCTCGAAAGGTTCGGCTTTGCCGACCCGGTGCTGCTGGTCGATATGCGCACGCAGGTATCCGACCTTGATTTTGACCGGCCTACAGCGCTCAGCGCGTCCGTCACGATCGAACACGCCTGGAACATCATGCGCGAGAACGGCCTTGGCTCCGTGCCGATCGCCAATGAGGACGGTACGCTCTATGGCATCCTTTCAATGGGCGACGTTTCCGAGTATGATATCAGCACGCTGAATGACAACAGGATCGAACGCATTCCCCTGTTCAATCTTATCAGCGCAGTGCAGGGAACGCTCGTGAACGAGTTTACGCTTGACATACGCCCCATCTCCGGCGAAGTGCTCCTTGCAATGCCGCAGAGCTATGACGAACCCAAAACCGGGGCGAACTGCGTTCTCGTGTGCGGAGATCAGCCTGAGATCATCGACCGCGCCATACAGGACGGCGTCGGCTGCATCATCATCTGCCGCGCCGCACTTAAAAAGGAATGGGCTGAGTGCCGCGATACGGCGATCATCGCAACTCCGCTCAGCGCCGCAAGAGTCATGAGGATAATCTATCAGGCCGCTCCGGTCGAAAGGATCTGTCATACGAACGACCTGGTCTCGTTCCATCTCACCGATCACATAGACGACGTGCGTGAGATCATGCTGAAGAGCAGATTCAGGAACTATCCGATACTTGACAAGGATGAGAAGGTCGTGGGTATGCTGGCGCGTTTCCACCTGCTCCGTCCGAGAAGGAAGCAGGTCGTGCTTGTTGATCATAACGAGGTCGCGCAGTCCGTCAGCGGGCTTGAACAGGTAGACGTGCTTGAGATAATCGACCATCACCGGCTTGCCGATATTCAGACCGCTCAACCGATAAAGGTGCGCAACGAGCCGGTCGGCAGCACGAACACTATAATCGCTTCAATGTATCAGGAAAACGCGGTCATGCCATCAAAAAACATGGCGGGGCTGATGGCCGGAGCGATCCTTTCCGACACGGTGCTTTTCAAATCACCCACCTGCACGAAGCGGGATATCTCGATGGCTGAGAGGCTTGCGAAGATCGCCGGCATTTCGCTGGAAGAACTCGGCGCTTCTCTGTTCTCCTCCAATCTCGACAAGCCCGCGGATGAGCTTTTCAGAACTGACTACAAGGAGTTCCATATCTCAGGGCACAATATCGCAGTGAGCCAGATCACCTGCGACGCGTCCGACAAGCTGCTCGAGCGCAAGGATGAGTTCCTTTCGATCATGGAAAGGATCAAAAATGAACGCTCCTTTGAAACGGTGCTGCTGATGATCACAGACGTTCTGCTTGAAGGCAGCAGGATCGTCTACGTCGGAAGCGATGACGATATCCGCCGGGCGTTCTCCGTGGAGCCCAAGGGCAATACCTTCTTCCTGCCCGGCATTATGTCGAGAAAGAAACAGATCATTCCGATGCTCACGGCGCTGTGGGGTTGATCCCGCGGGAAGGCCGCCATCTGAACTTATACGCGGCCAGTGACAGAAATAAGCGAATAATGCATAAGGGCTGCTGCCTGCAACATGTTTGCGGCAGCAGCCTGTTCTTTTTTTGTTGCAGCCTGTGACGGCCGAACCGTTCGGATCACGAGTTGATTGAAATCGTTGTTATCTGTGTCCTCCATGTCCGCCCATGCCTCCCGGCATACCGCCCATGCCTCCCATACCGCCGCCCATCATCTGGTTGGGGATGTAGTTGAGCTGCTGGCCGTTTACGATGATCGTGCCGCCGTTGTACTCCGCAGTGCCGTCGTAATCGAAGCCTGAACTGCCGGTAACGTTTAGAGTGCCGCCGTTCATCACGATGTTGCCGTTGGAATCGACGCCGTCGGTATCGCCCTGGCCCATGGTGACAGTGATACTGCCGCCGTTGATCTCGACTGTCGGAGTATATGCAGCGGACTTTCTTGCCGCGTTGATGCCGTCGTCAGAGGCTGTGATCGTGATATCGCCGTCGTTGATCGTGATATACGTTGCCTCGATGCCCTCCGCAGCTGTGATCGAGAAGGTTCCACCGTCGATGACGAGCATGGTGTTTGCGTGGATGCCGTCGTCCCCGCAGGTGATCGAGAAACTGCCGCCGGCGATGTAGATGTTCCCGAGGGTATCGTCATCGTCGTTCTCAACGTGGATGCCGTCCTTGCCGGCTTTGACCGTGATGCTGCCATCCGACACCGCGAGGCTGTCGTTGGCTTCGATCCCATGCTCTGCGGCGGTGATGACGCAGGTGCCGCCGGTGATAACGAGTTCGTCCTTGGCCGAGATGCCGTGCCCTGCGGGCGAGGTGATGTGAAGCGTACCGGAACCGTTAATGGTGAGATCATCCTTGGAGAAGATTACCGCGTCGACGTTATTGTCGTCGATCTGCACGAAGGAGCCTCCGTTCGCAAGCGAGTTTTCGGTGCCCTCCGCAACGGTGATGAACACTTTGTCGGCCGACGCGGCGTAGATCGGTGCGAACGTTTCAGAGCTTATGTCGACTCCCTTCAGCACCAGCTGTACCTTATCCTCCTTGGATACGTTAATGACGACGTATCCGTTATCGAGCGTGCCGCTGAGAACGTATGTCCCGGCTTCCGTTATGGTAACGACGGAGCCGTTTACGGACACTCCCGAAGAGCTCGCGAATGCGGTGCTTCCATTCAGCGTGATCGCGATCGCTTCGTCGGAGTCATACGTGCCGGCGAGGTCCCTATTTGAGAAGGCGTCGGTGATGAAGTCGTTTGCCGACTGATCCGACGAAGCGGTTGCCGCGGTCGATGTATAGGAGGAAGAAGATGCTTTGGTCGCGGAGAGTACAGTATCGGCCGTGCCCGTCGCCGCCGTGTTTTGAGGCGTGACGCTGCATGCGGCAAGTGCGAACATCGAGAGCGCAAGCACGAGTGCTGTAACAGCTGCGAAAAGTTTATTTTTGATCGGTTTCATTTTTGAACACCTCCCACGTTTGTTTTGATGGCTTTATTATAGCCCGGAAGCGGCGTCCAATCTCCGAAAAACCGCTGCGGAAAATACGCAGAATTTACGAAAAAGCTGCCGGGATCGCCGGCAGCTTTAATGTTTGAACGATGCTATTTCCTGTTGAATACTGCGGTAAACACAGCGCCGCCGTCATTGTTCGCCGTCAGGCTGCCGTGATACGCCTCCGCTGCGGACTTCGCGATCGCAAGACCTATGCCGTGCTTGCCGTCCGCGCCTTTATAGAAGCGCTCGAACACGTGCGGAAGATCATTTGCTGCGATCCCGCTGCCGTCGTCGCGGATGGTTACGGTGATCCTTCCGTCCTTTTCATGGCAGGAAACGTCTATGCGGCTCTTCGCATATCGAACGGCATTCGCGAGGATATTTCCGAACAGTTTTTCGCCGTCGGTCTCTTTAATGGGATATGCCACAGGCTCTTCGTCAAAATCGAATGCGAAGCTTATGCCCTTCTTTTCGGCTTCCGTGCGCTGCTCCGAAACACAAAGTGAGAGGAGCTCTCTCATATCGATCGGCTCAGCCGAAGCGTCAACCGCTGCCCTGTCCATGCGGGAAAGATAGAGGATCTCCTCTACCATGGCGGTAAGCCTGTCGGATTCCGAAAGTATCACGCCGGCTGCCGTATTTGGTTCCATAACGCCGCATGCAATACCCTCCGCATTGCCGCGAATAGAGGTAAGCGGCGTGCGCAACTCGTGTGATACGTTCTGGAAGAAGGTTTCCTGCCTGCGTTTTTCTTCGTCCAGCTCACGCGCCATCCGGTTCATTGAGTCCGCAAGACCGGACAGCTCCGCTTCCTTATAATCAAGCTCCCTCGGTTTGAGGTCGCCCCGGCCTATATCGTTCGCAAAATCCGACAGTTCCTGCACAGGCCTTGCAAGCGATCTTGCAAAATGGCGGCTCAGCAGTATCGACACGATGATCGCCGCAAGGATCACTATAATAAGAACGATGTTCATCCTTGCTGTCAGCGCGGTGAGCGAAGTTACGTCGGCATATGAAACTATGTACGCATCTTTCTGCAGCGGATCCTTATCCATGGAAACGGCATAAGTGCCGCTTTCGGTCCTGACCGTCGCGTACTTCGTTCCGATCTTGACTGTACCGTTTTTAAACTGCTCCGCTATGCTGCCCGCTGCGGCGGTATCGCCGTGAAGCACGTCGATCAGGTCCCCGTTTTTGCTGATGAGGACCGCATTTCCGCTTACACCGGTTATTCTGTCCGGTTTGCCGTCAAAATACTTGCCGCTGTGAGAGTCGTGACGCTCCTCGGAGATGCTTTCGAATACGCCGTCAAGCTGTGCGGAAACTCGCGAACGAATATAGCCCCTGATCGACAGGTTGAACGCAAGCGCAACTGCGGCAAGCACCGCGCACGTCAGCCCTATCAGCGTTATCATTATTCGCGTTTTGAGACGGATCTTCTTTTTCATTGCTCTTCCAATTTGAATCCGTAGCCCCAGACTGCGGATATCACCGCGCCGCTTCCCGCAAGCTTTTGCCGCAGCCGCCTTACGGTATCGTCCGTCGCCCGTGTTTCCACTATCGATTCGAAGCCCCAGATCTTATCAAGCAGTTCCTCGCGGGAGACGGCTTCTCCCTTATGCAGCATCAGGTACCGCAGCACACCGTATTCCGTCGGCGTCAGGTTCAAAGGCTCACCCGAAAACAGCACGTCCCTCCCCGCTTCGTTCAGAGTCAGCTTCCCGGCTGTGATGCTTTCCTGCTCTGCAGCACGATACTTGCTGCTTTCAAACTCGATGCGGCGGAACATTGCCTTTACGCGCATCAGCAGCGCCATCGCGGAGAAAGGCTTGGTCATGTAATCATCGCTGCCGAGGCCAAGCCCCATTGCATAGTCGTTTTCCGAATCGCGTGCGGTGAGCATTATTATCGGAACGGTGCTCTTTTTGCGCAGTTCCGTCAGCACCTGAAATCCGTCTCTGCCCGGCATCATAACGTCAAGTATTGCAAGGTCGCACGGGCTTTCATTAAAGCGCGCAAGGAGTGCGTCGCCCGTTGGGAAATCCTCTGCGGCGTACCCGTCGTTTATCAGGAAGGTCTTTATCACCTGCCGGATGTTGGAGTCATCATCGGCTATATAGACGATCTTTTTCGTATTGTCCATCGTCTTCACCTCCGCGTTTCATATGTTTGTATTGTATCAGCTTTTTTTAGTGAATGCAATGACAAAAGCCCGTTCCTGCTGCCGCAATGTGCACGAATGGATTCGTAAATTTTTCGTAAATTTCGCGACGCCTTTTCGGAGATGCCGCCCTCCCCTGTTTGCTATAATGCGCTCAGGCGGAAATGAAAAACCGCAAAACAAGAAAAGGAGTGATCAAAATGAAAAAGAAAAGCACCAGGATCCTGGCCATCGTGCTGACCGGAGTGCTGCTCGTCTCGCTCGCTGTCCCGGCTGCGCTGGCGGCAAGAGCCGAAGGAAGAACGAGCGGAACAGATCAAGCGCAAACGACTCAATCGGGAAACGGGCGGCAAAGAGGCAAGTGTGAACATAGGACGAACGAGAACGCCGAATGTGCAGAATCGGGAGACTGCGGCTGCCACGCCAAGCCCGAAGAACCCGCCGAACCGGAAAACGCGATAGGCAAGGACGCCGCGAAAGAGGCCGCGCTGGTCGACGCAGGGCTGAGCGCTGAGCAAGTCGGGAAAATGAGAGCAAGGCTTTCAGATAAGGACGGTACGCTCGTTTACAAGATAAGCTTCAAGTACGACGGTCAGAAGTATTCCTATAAGATCGATCCTGTAAGCGGAGAGATCCTTGATAAGACCGTGGGCGAAGCGGCGGAGCATTCCGGGCATGGCCATGGGCATACAGGCAGTATGGGATCCCCCGAAAAAGTTGAGGACGACAGCATTTGAGCCCAAACTGCCGGTCAAAACAGCCTAACATACTTTTCTCCTTCTGTAAGCGGGCTGCGGCAGATAGCCGCCGCCCGCGTTTCAGCGGTCCGAAGCAGCGGATGGATTGTCGTTTTGCAACAAATCATATGGTTTTAGTGACTTCTCCATCGCAGTCATCATCAAGCGTTTCATAAAGATGCACAGGGATCCGTACTCCAGCCCCGTATTCACCGGCACCGGGGAATTTAAAGAGGCAATGAAGAGCGCGGAGCAGCAGCTCTGAAGGCAATTCAGCACGAAAAAGCAGGGCGGCGCCGACAGGCTCGGCTTTTTTGCCGGAACAGGCGGTTATTTGTTGACTCCGGTGCAAAAATGCGGTATATTACAAACAGGGTTAATACTAAAACCGCGATAATCAAAGAAAGATGGGGTGCCGGCATGGGCAAGAGCTATGATGAATGGAAGATCGGGGATCCGATGATCAACGAAAGGGATTATTGGCAGGACCCGAATTACGTTCCTGAGGATCCCGAGAAGGAAAAGCTCGTAAAGCAGCTTGCGGAGATGATAACCGACCGCGTTAAGAAAAAGCTGCTTCACAAGATCAACAACCGCGACCCCGAATACTGGATACTTGACATGATCCTTTCTAAGGAGCAGGTCAAGTTCCTTTTGAATTTCAAGAAAACGAGGGTGCCCTATTCCGTTCCCGAGCTTGCCGAAATGAACGGCATGAGCCTTGAGGACACGCAAAAGATGGTCGAACGCCTTCGCTGGATCGGCGTTATCGAGCAGAATCGTGCAAAGACAGAGGACAAGCACCTTCAGTACGAGCTGCCGATCTTCGTTCCCGGCAGTGCCGAGTTCATGATGATGCAGGACAAGCTTACGGATGAATTCCCTCAGCTCGCAACGTTCTTCAACCTCATGACGCAGATACCGCTCGCAGGGCTCACGCAGCTCGCTCCCCCGGGCGGAGCCGGCATAGGCATGCACGTGATCCCGGTCGAGAAGGCGATCTCCGCCGAGAGCCGCAGCGTGCCCGTGGAGCATATTTCGCGCTGGCTCGACATGTACGATAAGTTCGGCATTTCCGAATGCTCCTGCCGCAAGCAGCAGACGATGCGCGGCGAGGGTTCCGGCGAGATCCGCGGTGATTACTGCATAGGCGTTGGCGATATGGCCGAGTACATGGACGACCGCGGCATCGGTCACTACGTCAGCAAGGAGGAAGTGCTTGAGATACTCGAGCGTGCCGAGCGCCACGGCTACGTGCATCAGATAACTAATATCGACGGTGAAGATAAGATCGTCGCCATATGTAACTGCGCTCCCGGCGTTTGCAACGCTCTGCGCACTTCGCAGCTGTTCAACACGCCCAATATGTCCGCCTCCGCCTACCGTGCGCACGTTGAAAAGGATAAATGCGTAGCGTGCGGAAAGTGCGTGGAGGTCTGCCCCGTCGGCGCAGCTAAACTGGGTCAGAAGCTCTGCAGGAAGGACGGCAGCGAGGTCGAATACCCGAAGACGCAGCTTCCGAACGGACGCAAATGGGGCGCGGATAAATGGAATTACAACTACCGCGAGGACGCAAAGATCAACTGTTACGATACCGGTACCGCTCCCTGCAAGACCGCCTGCCCCGTTCACCTCTCCGTGCAGGGCTATATCAAGATGGCTGCGGAGGGGCGCTACGACGATGCGTTGAAGCTCATCAAGCAGGATAATCCCCTGCCCATGATCTGCGGCGCGATCTGCAACCGCCGCTGCGAGGACGCGTGCACTAGGGGAACGGTCGATAAGCCTCTCGCGATCGACGAGATTAAGAAGTTCATAGCCTCGCTCGATCTCAACAAGAAAGACCGCTACATACCGCTCTGTGAGAAGCACGACGGCGGTATGTGGAGCGATGAATACAAGGTCGCGGTGATCGGATCCGGCCCTGCGGGACTTTCCTGCGCATACTTCCTGAGGCGCGACGGCTATCCCGTGACCGTGTTTGAGAAGGAACATAGAGCAGGCGGTATGCTGGAGCACGGCATTCCTTCCTACAGGCTTGAAAAGGACGTTATGCAGGCTGAGATAGACGTCATCAGGGAAATGGGCGTCGAGTTCAGATTCGGTATCGAAGTCGGTAAGGACATTACGATCGACGAACTGAGGAAGCAGGGATACAAGGCGTTCTTCATTGCTATAGGCATGCAGAGCGGCAGACTTGCGGGCGTGCCCGGCGAGGATGCAGAAGGCGTCGAGACCGGCGTCAGCTTCCTGCGGCGCATCAATAACGACCATTCCGTAAGGCTTAACGGCAAGACCGTGGTCATTGGCGGAGGCAATGTTGCGATAGACGTAGCCGGCAGCGCGCTGAGAGCCGGCTCGGACGAAGTGACGATGCTCTGCCTTGAACAGCTGGACGAGATGCCTGCCGCAAAGGACGAAGTCGAGGAAGCCCTTTCGGATGGCGTCAAGCTGGTCAACGGCTGGGGCCCGAAGGAAGTCCTGTCAGAGAACGGCAGGGTCAGCGCGGTCGTATTCAAGCGCTGCACCCGCGTGTATGACGAGGATCACCGCTTCTCGCCCGAATACGACGAGAATGATACCATCACTGTCCCCTGCGACAATCTGCTCCTTTCCATCGGCCAGAGCATTATTTGGGGCGATCTGTTGAAGGGCACGAAGGTCGAGCTGCGGCCTAACGGCGGTGTTATCGCAGATCCCGTTACACGCCAGACCGCGGAACCCGATATCTTCGTTGGCGGCGACGTGTTCACCGGAGCAAGGTTCGCCATTGACGCTATCGCCGGCGGACGTGAAGGCGCAGTCTCCATAAACCGCTTCGTGCATCCCGGCAACTCCCTCACCATCGCGCGCGATCTCAGGCAGTTTAAGGAGCTCGACAAGGACGATATCGCCGATCCCTCCCGCATGGAGAGCTTTGACAATTCTCCGCGCCAGATCCCCGGTAAAAAAGCGGGAGCTGCAAACGCCACTTTCGAGGACCTCAGGCTCACCTTCACCGAGGAGCAGGTCCGGAAGGAAGCAAAGCGCTGCCTCGGCTGCGGTGCGACGACCGTCGATACCAATCGCTGCGTAGGCTGCGGACTCTGTACAACAAAGTGCGAGTTCGATGCTATCCACCTGACGAGGGACGTTCCCGAGGCGAGCAAAATGTATAAGTCCGAGCAGAAGGTCAAAGCCCTGCTGCCGTACGCCGCGAAACGCGCCGTCAAGATCATATTCAAGAAGACCGAAGATGAGTGACAGCAGGTTTAATGTAATAGACGTGAGGGCGGGAATAGAAGCCGAGAACGGCCGCTTTGCCGCCCTCGTGCGTGAGCTTACTGAAAAAGAGGGCGTCTTTCTCGTCAACCTCATGGCGTCCCCCGGTGCAGGCAAGACGAGCGTGCTTTGCCATATCATAGATGCGCTGTCGGCCAAATTCCGTATAGGCGTGATGGAGGCGGATATGGATGCGGACGTGGATTCCGTGACCGTTGCTTCACACGGCGCCGAGGTCGTTCAGCTGCACACGGGCTCATCCTGCCACATGGATGCGAAGATGACCCTTCGAGGGCTTGAGGAGTTTAAAAAGCCGCTTCCCGAAGTGATAATTCTGGAGAACGTGGGCAATCTCGTATGCCCGGCTGAGTTCGACGTCGGTTCGGATATGCGCCTTATGATACTGAGCGTGCCCGAGGGCGACGACAAGCCCTTGAAATACCCGCTCATGTTCACCGTATCTGATTGGATGCTGATCAATAAGATAGATACCGCGCCGGTATTCGATTTCGATTTTGCGAGATGCGAAGCGAACGTGCGCGCGCTCAACCCGGATATCGAGCTTTTCCCCGTTTCGGCAAAGACGGGCGAAGGAATGGGCCGCTTTACCGCCGGGCTTGCCGCTGTGATTTCCCGGGAACTGCAAAAAAAGCACAAGGGGGCAGACGCATGAAAGTTATCGAGCTGAAAATGACTGTCACCGATTCCAACGACCGCGACGCCCAGGCCCTTCGCCGCGAGCTTACGGAGCGAGGGATTTTCCTGATAAACCTGATGAGCGCACCCGGCAGCGGTAAAACGACCCTGCTTTCACGCACGATTACGGATCTTGCGGGCAAGGTGAAGATAGGTGTAATGGAAGCTGACATCGCCTCCGACGTGGATGCAAGAAGGATAAGCGAGCTTGGCGCCGAGAGCATACAGGTGCACACGGACGGCATGTGCCATATGGATGCCGGAATGACGCGCACCGGGCTTGAAAACATGGAAAACTCCGGAGACCGGATCGTTTTCCTCGAAAACGTAGGCAACCTTATTTGTCCTGCGGAGTTTGATACCGGTGCTCACAAAAACGTGATGATACTCAGCGTGCCTGAGGGCGATGACAAGCCGCTGAAATACCCGCTGATGTTTTCCAAGAGCGACGTGCTCATTATAACCAAATCGGACGCAGCGCCGTATTTTGATTTTGACTTCGAGGCGGTCGAGAGCAGAGTCAGAAAGCTCAATCCATCCATCCTCATATTCCCCGTTTCGGCAAAGACAGGAGACGGAATGGAAGCATGGGAGGATTACATTCTGTCAGAATGGGAGAAGCGTCATGCATGAGCTGAGCATAGTCAAGCATGTGATCAAAACGCTCCGGGAGGTAGTGGAAGAAAACCACGTGCGCCGCATCGGCTCCGTCACGCTCGAGGTCGGCGAGGTTTCCGGCGTAGTGATCGAGCAGCTCGCCGACTGCTGGAACTATTTCCGGGAGAAAGACGAGCTTGTAAAGGGCGCTCCGCTTTACGTTGAAACGATCGAAGCTGTGACTTTTTGCACGTCCTGCGAAAAAACTTACGAAACGGTCAAATTCGGAAAGACCTGTCCTTACTGCGGCAGCGCGGAAACATATCTCTTAACAGGCAACGAGTTTTCCATCAAGCAGATCGAGGCGGAAACGGATGACAGCGTTGAGCCCTGACGGTGGGAGCGGCTGCCCTATGCACGATAATGCGGTCCTGCACGCGTTTCTATGTGGATTGCCCTTGCTGAATCCGCGGCGCTATTCCTGCCCGCAAAGAAGCAGAATACCGTGGATTACTCGTCTGCGGTATTTGGGTGCAAACACTATATGGTACTTGCGCCTCCACTTGCTATGTGATAAACTTCTTACGTCATCTTGAATGACAAAACCTCCTGTGTTTTGTTGTGGTTCCTAGGCCACTCTTACTTTAACACAGGAGGTTTTCTCTGTCGTTATCTAAAGATTTTTTATTGACCACCAGTTGAACTGGTGGTTTATTTAACGCCTGTTCGGCTGCCAAACAAAACAGGAGGGCTTTGAACCGGCCCTCCTATTTTCATGAAAAAATCACTGTTTTTTGAAAAGCACTTTAAAAGAATCCCTCAATCTTTGGTGCCTGATCTCGGTCGCGTCAAAGCGGACCGTTTTGAAAGCGAGCTGCATGATCGGTCCTGCGCAGACGGCGCAGAGGATCGTGCCGAGCCCGACGGGGCCGCCGAGCAGCCAGCCGATAAACGTTGCCAAACCGAGAATAAACACGCTCACAAGCCCGATAGGTACCCGCCGGGCGCGCTTTGCGAGGCCGACAAGCAGCGTATCGCGCGGTCCGCAGCCGAGGGAAGCGATCATGTAGACGTACTGCGTATATGCAAGAACGATCAGCCCGGCGAGCAACACCGGGATCGACGTCCATAGAGACTGGCACGGCGGTACCAGCTTTGTCCAGTTGAAAAAGTCGACGGCTTTTCCGACGACTATCGCGTCGATGAACATGGAGATGCCGACCGGCTCTTTCATAAGGATATCGATAAGCAGTATCGTGACGGATACCGCGATGGACGCGCTGCCGAAGAGGATACCGAGGCTCCTCGAAAGGCCGAGGCTCAGAACGTCCCAGGGCGCCGCGCCGATGTTGGCCTGAATGGTCAGATAGATCCCGAATCCATTGACGAAGAGGCTGATGATCGCGATCAGCATATTGATGATTATCGCACCGGGCGTCCCGTTTTCCCGCAGAGTATGAAGTTTTTCGCTCACCCTTCCCATGAGGTTAATTGTACCCTAAAAAGCCCCGTTGTCAATGCTTTGTTCGGCAGGATGATCGAACAATGCTTTCCGCCGGGGAAGGAAACGATCCGCATCTCCGAATCGGTCTCGAACCGGTCAATGGTCATGAACGTTTCGCGCCCGTCCCTCTACCGTGAGCTCAAAAAGCATGAGGATGAAGGACTAATCTCCTATGCGCCGTTGGTGAGCATGATCCTCGACCGTGACGCGTTTATGGACGTGCTCAGCAGGCAGGTCGTTAAGCGCATATCAGAATTGTCATTAACCTATGTCGGGAGTGGACGATGCAGCAGTTGCAGAAAACGCCACTGCCGCAGCTTCTGCAAACCAGTTCAATGAGACTGTATGAAAAATGTGTGAAAACTAAGCAGGGTCTTCACACATTTCAGCATTGATTTCTTTTATTGAAATTAGGAATCATTCAGTCCGGCGCAGGAAAACAAACGTCAGCTTTTCTCTGCCAGATATGTTCAGGGCTGTATGCACGCTTTATCTCAACCGGAAAAAGTATGTAATCTGCGGTTCGTCGTTCGGTCCGCATGTCAGGATCGTATGGATCTCGCCGATCATCTGACCGATGTTCAGCGTCTGCTGATACATGCTTTCGCGGGTGCACCAGACCGCGCCGTTTTTAACGGCATTGAGGTCTTTAAGCAGAGGATTCAGCGCAAGGAACTCCGAAAGCGAGCTCACCTCGCCGCCGATCGTAGAGTTGTAGATCACGACGTCTGCGCTGCGTGCGGCCGCGAAGAAGGTCTCCATCTCAACGTTGACCGTTGCCATCGCGCTGGAGTCGCCGAGATCCGCGAAGGCGTAATGCCCTCCGGCAAGCTCAATCATGCGGCTTACGTAATCGCCGGATTTGCGCGCGACGGCGTAACCCGTTCCGCTGATGCGGAAGAACACCACGGTCTTTTCCGCCGGTTCCGCGGATGCTGCCTGATTCATAAAAGCGACCTGCTCGTTAAACAGCTCGTTCGCCTTTTCTTCACAGCCGAGCAATACGCCGTAAAGCTTGATCCATTCGGTGCGGCCGAGGGGATGCGTTTCGTAGCTCGAACGGTCGATAAGCACCGGCACACCGAGCTTTTCGAGCTGCGCCTTCACGTCCGAGGCGTGGCCGATCATGCCGGATTCGATCGCAAGCGGACAGCTTTCCGAAAGGATCAGCTCGTAATCAGGCTGGGAGTATTTGCCGGCGTAGAGGATATCGCCACGCTCCATCGCAAGGCGCGCGTTCTCCACGTACCAGCCCTCGGCCTTCGTGCCGGAAAGGCGTATCGCGTCAAGGCGGTCAAGACCGTCGAAAAGGCACATAACGGCGGTCGCAGCGAGATAGATATTACCGATCGGCTGCTGCAGCACAACGATATCATCTGCGATCCCGTTCGGCGCGGCAGCTCCCTCAGGGACGACGAGAAAACGACCGCCTTCGTTTATTGAGATCAGCTTGAGCCCGCCGTCATATTCCTCTATCGAAAACTCGTGCGCGAATGAAAGCGCCTCTTTGGACACTGGTTTCCGACCGCTGCCGAGCCCTTCCGGCGATTGCTTTTGCCCGCATCCAAACACGGAAAGCGACAGCAGCAGGCAGAGAAAGATCAGGAATATTCGTTTCATACGGGCTCCTTGGAAAACTCTGATAAAACTTCTGCGCATGCCAATCGATGACACGCGCAGAAGACACATGGAGGTCGATAAAGTCAAAGGTCAGTTGGACTTTTTAAGCGTCGATCTTTCGAAATGCAATACGTATTCGATGGTGTGCGGTTCGCTCATGGCGGTAGTCAGCGCCGAGACAGCGATATCGGTATCCAGCGTCACAGGGATCTCAAAGGTCGAATTGCCCTCGGTGTTTACGGGCTTATAGTCCACGCCGTTCACGGTCATATTCTCGTAATGCTTGCTCGACCAAACGATCGCTGCGGTCATTTCACCGTTCTTGACGGTGATCTTCGCGGGGCTTTCGATGCTTGCCTTGCCGCTGCCGCCGGTCAGGGTGACAGCACAGGTGTATTCACCGTCCTCGACCTTGAGAACGGGGTTTGAAACGGAGACCTTGTGGTCGTACCACTTGCCCTTTGTGCCGACAAGCGCGCAGTCGAATTCCTTATCGAGATACGGTACGGGGATATCGAAGCCGTAGACCTCCTCGGTCGTTCCGTCTTCATACGTAATGTTATCGACCGTGGGCTCGATGAGTTTAGCGCCGTCCTTCTGCGCCTCCTCCGCAGTCCCGCGGAACAGGTTGACCGTATTCTTGGAAGGCAGGCTTACATGGATGGTCATTTTGCCGTCCTTCACGGTCAAAACTCCCTTGCCGTGATGCGCCTCATTGACGTGGAACATGCTGCCGTCCGTCTTGAAATCGGCAGAATAGACGCCGTCCGGGATAGGCGCTTTTTCAGCTTCCGTATCGCCGCCCGGCTTCTGCCCGCAGGAGGAAAGCAGAAGCAGCATGGCGGCAATACATAAAATGAATGAAAAGATCTTTTTTAGATTCATTTTTCTCAGTCGGTCAGAGAGTCGATAGCAGCCTGAGTATGAGCGACGTAGAGCGCCTGAACGTCCGCAAGACGGCCGAGACCGGCGATCTGGCAGTCGATCTTCTCAAACTTCTTCGATGCAGTGAACATGGAGACCCAGGATTCCGCGTCTTCGGGATCGGCCATATCGTTGTTGGCATGATCGCCCGCAACGACCATCAGGGGGCGGAGAACGACGTTCTTGTAACCTGCCGAAGCGGCTGCTTCGATCACGTTCTCGCATGCGGTCTCCTCGGGCTCGCCTTCAACGGTGCCGATGAAGACGTTCTTGTAACCGAGGGCCGTCATCTGAGCCTGCATCTGGGAATAGGTGACCTTCGCGGTGTGGGAGGTACCGTGACCCATGAGCACGAAAGCTGCGCCTGCGGCGTCCGCTTCTTCGATGGATGCAAAGCCCGCATCCTTGACGGCGGCGGCGACAACGGCCTTTGCGACAGCTTCCTTATCGGCATTGACAACGGAAGCATCCGCGCCGACTTCACCGAGAAGGGGTTCGGCGACAACGATCTTCGCGATCTTATCCTGATACTTTGCGACGGCATCCATCAGCTCGTCATACTCCGCGCCGTGCATAAGGTGGGTGGGCTGGATAACGAGGGTCTTTACGCCGTTCTTTACTGCACGATCAAGAGCCTGTTCCATATTGTCGATCTTCTCGCCGTCACGGGCCTGGACGTGGTTGATGATGATCTGCGCGGTGAAGGCGCGGCGGACTGCCCACTCAGGGAACGCTTTTGCGAGAGCATCCTCGATGCCCTTGATGTCGAGCGCGCGGCTGTCGTTGAAAGAGGTGCCGAATGAAACTACGAGCAGTTCCTTCTCGCCGATGTTATCGGTATTGCGGGGGTCGTCACTCTTGGCGTCGCCGGTATCCCTGCCGAAATAGTCGGGATCGGCCTCTTCGCCTTCGACGAGCTCCTTCTGCGCGTCGGTGAGCTTGTCCCAAGCTGCCTTGGCAGCGGCGCACTGCTCTTCGGTCTTATCGGTGCGGGTCTGTACGTAGATGGCGTCGATCAGCGCGGCGACTTCGTCCGCAAGCTCTTTGTCGGTCTTGGCGGCGGGCTGAGGCTGCTTCGCGCAGGCGGCGAGGGCGGCGATCATGCAGACGGCAAGCGCCAGACATACGATCTTTACGATGTTTTTCATTTTAGTTCCTCCTAAAAGTATTTATTTCCGGTCCTTTTCGCAGGGCTTTGGAACAATCGGAGGAATAAGCATTCGGGCGAAATCAAAAGGCAGAAGCTATTTATAGCCCCTGCCGGATACGTGCGCAAACACAGCAACTTGGCGCCCCAAAGCCGGGAGCGCATCAACAGCACACATCCAAGCAGGTCTCCTGACTCACGCATCAAGCAAAGCACGCACAGCCTTCTCAAGGTGTCCCTCAATGACCGACTTTCGTCAAAGGCGGGCTTCTAAGCGCATACAGTGGCGGTACCGTTCCGGATTCACACCGGATTCCCTATTCTCTCATCAAAGCCCGGGGGCCATGACGAGCACTCAAACGCTTATTCAGTTCGCTAAAAGAATAACGCAGAGCGCGCATTTTGTCAACACAGTTTTTATTGCTTTTCGGTATATTTTATTTCCAGACCCGACTGCTCCGCGCTTGACAAATGCGCTTTGCGATAATACAATAGCATTGTTAATAAAGAACTGCTTCAAGTGCTCCGCAAGGCTTCGCTGCCATGCGGGGAGAATAGACAACCGGGTGAAACTCCCGGGCGGAACCGCCGCCGTGAGCGCGGAGGCAGGGCGCAGGACGAAAGTCGGCCATTGGAATATTCGTTTCCGAGAAGGCGCGCCCGTGCCGATGATGCGTGAGCCGGAAGACCTGCTTGAAGATGGGGCTTTGCCGAAGGTATGAAGGCAGAGTTGCTTTAATTGGCTGCGGAAATACGGCCGCGCAGGTATTTTTGCCTGCGCGGCCTTTCTTATTATCGGAGGCGGAAATGGAAAAGGACAAAGCGGTGCGTCGGGGGATTGGCAGGTTTTCGCTCGTGATCTGCCTTCTTTTTGCGCTTCTCATTATCGCCCTCGCAGTCAATCTCGCCGTCGGCTCGGTTCGTCTGAGCCCGAATGAGCTTCTGGATCTTCTCAAAAACGGCCGGAACGCATCCACCGAAAGCCTGATCGTTTTCAATATCCGCATGCCGCGAATGCTGCTTGCTGCAATACTCGGCGGTGCGCTTGCGGTCTCGGGTTTCCTGCTCCAGAGCTTTTTCAGAAATCCGATCGCCGGACCGTTCGTACTGGGCATTTCATCAGGAGCCAAAATGATAGTCGGCATCACGATGATTTTTCTTGCGGGCAGCATCAGCCTGAGCCCCGCAGTGCTCGTTTGCGCAGCATTCGTCGGTTCGCTGCTTATAACCGCCGTAGTGCTGCTCTTCTCTCAGAAGGTGAGGAATATGGAGCTGCTGCTGGTCGTAGGCATCATGGTCGGCTATATCTGCTCCGCCGTGACAGATATGGCGGTGACTTTCGCAAGCGAGCAGGACATCGTCAATCTCAAATACTGGTCGATGGGCACTTTTTCCGGCAAGGGCTGGGAATCGGTCGTAACCGCGGCGCTGATCAGCGCACCCGCGCTTATCGCCGCGTGGCTCCTTTCAAAGCCGATGGGAGCATACGCCCTCGGCGAAGGGTACGCAAAGAGCATGGGCGTTGCTGTAAAGCCCTTCCGCCTTGCGCTGATACTTCTGTCGAGCCTGCTTTCCGCGTGCGTGACTGCGCTCGCCGGGCCGATCTCGTTCGTTGGCATTGCCGTTCCGCATATCACAAGGACGATGCTCAAAAGCTCCAAGCCCGCGCTCGTGATTCCCGCAGCTTTCCTCGCGGGAGCGGTATTCTGCTTATTCTGCGACCTGATCGCCAGGACCGTCTTCTCGCCTACAGAGCTCAATATCGGCACAGTCACGAGCATTTTCGGCGCGCCGGTCGTCATTCTCATGATGGTGAACCGCAGAAGGAGGGCCGGGCAATGACGGCATTTTTCAAAACAAACGGCCTTTCGGTCGGCTACAACGGCAAAACGCTGATCCGCGATATAGATATCGTCCTCAATAAAGGCGGCATACTTACGCTCATCGGGCCAAACGGTTCCGGCAAATCGACGATACTGAAAACAATAGCCCGTCAGCTTGCGGCGATCCGCGGGTCAGTGACGGTCGATGGTTGGGAGCTCTTCAAAATGAGCGCCAAAGAGGTTGCGAAAAAGCAGGCGGTGGTGCTGACGGAACGCATTCGCCCTGAACTCTATACGGTGCGCGATCTCGTCGGCCTTGGTCGCTATCCTTACACCAACATTGTCGGCCGTCTCACCGATGAGGACAGGCGCGCGGTGGACGAATGCCTTGCACTCGTCCACGTAAAGGACCTTGCAGAGCGCGATTTTACGACGCTTTCAGACGGGCAGAAGCAGCGCGTGATCCTTGCGCGCGCGCTCGCCCAACAGCCGGAGCTCCTCGTACTCGACGAGCCCACGGCTTACCTCGATATCAAGCATAAGACGGAGCTTCTCTCACTGCTTCGTTTCCTTGCAAGAGAGCGCGGCATGACCGTCATTATGAGCCTTCACGAGATCGATCTTGCAGCGAAGGCCTCCGACCTGCTGCTTTGCGTAAAGGGCGAGACGATCGCCGCCTTCGGAACGCCCGATGAGGTCCTGCGCTCGCTTCCGGTGGAGGAGCTGTACGAGCTTGAAAAGGGCTCGTACGACCCTGACTTCGGCAGTGTGGAGTTGGAAAAACCCGATGGAAAACCACGAGTTTTCGTTATTGCAGGAGCAGGACATGGCATACCGGTCATGCGTTCGCTTCAAAGGGAGCGCGTGCCTTTTGCAGCCGGCATCCTTTTTGAAAACGACATAGACGCTCGTGTCGCGGCAAAGCTCGCGGAAGAGGCAGTGATCGCTCCCGCGTTCGAACCGATAAGTGAAAAGCTCTATGAAAAAGCGAAACAGCTGATACTCGAATGCGAAGGAGTCATAGACGCCGGCACGCCCGTCGGCACCTTTAACGAGGCGAACGGACGGCTCCTGGCTCTTGCCGCGGAAAAAGGACTGTTAAAAAATGAATAATACCGAAAAAGTTAACCGGGTGCTGATCGCGGGCACTAACTCAGGCTGTGGGAAGACCACCGTCACGCTTGCCGTGCTCGCAGCGTTGAAAAAGCGCGGGCTTTCGCTCGCCTCCGCAAAATGCGGGCCGGATTACATTGACCCGATGTTCCACCGGAGCGCTTTTGGCGTGCCGAGTACCAACCTCGATCCCTTCTTTTTCGATGAAAACACGCTCCGCTTTCTGCTGGCTTCACACGGCGCAGGCAGGGAGCTCACCGTTATCGAGGGCGTGATGGGCTTTTATGATGGCCTCGGCGTGACTTCGCGCGCCTCAACGTGCGAGCTTGCGAAAAAGACCGATACCCCCGCCATATTGACGGTCGGTGCGAAGGGAGCGTCGCTCTCTGTCCTGGCCCAGATAAAGGGCTTTATCGACTTTCTGCCCGATAACAATGTCGCCGGCGTGATACTCAACAACTGCACCGAAAAGGTCTACGCTGCGCTTGCGCCGGAGATAGAAGCCCGCCTCGGAGTCAAGCCGCTCGGGTTTATGCCGCATATACGGGATTGCGAGATATCAAGCCGCCATCTCGGCCTCGTCACTGCGGACGAGATAGGCGATCTTAAATCAAAGCTTTCGCTTCTCGCGGAGCAGGCCGAAAAAAGCCTTGATCTCGACGGGATCATCGCGCTTGCCGCTTCCGCGCCGAAGCTTTCGTTTGACCCCCCGCTCATCGAAAAACGCGAGTCGGTGCGCATCGCTGTCGCGCGCGATAGGGCGTTCTGCTTCTACTATGAGGACAGCCTCGCCGTTCTCGAAGCAATAGGCGCGGAGCTCGTTCCGTTCAGCCCGCTGGAGGATAGAACGCTTCCTGAGGGCATAAACGGCCTGTACCTCGGCGGCGGCTATCCGGAGCTTTACGCAAATGAGCTTGCCGAAAACGAAACTATGCGAAAAAGCGTAAGAACGGCCCTCGAAAACGGTCTTCCCTGCATCGCGGAGTGCGGCGGGTTTATGTATCTCACGGGATCGATCGCGGGTCACAGCGCCGTCGGTTTCATCAAAGGGAACTCGTTCGATACAGGCAAGCTTTCGCGCTTTGGCTACGTCACTTTGACAGCAAAAAAGGATAATATGCTCTGCCGTGCCGGCGGATCCATCCCCGCGCACGAGTTTCACAGGTGGGACTGCGAACGAACAGGCGACTGCTTCTTTGCCGAAAAGGCGGACGGGCGAAGCTGGGATTGCGTTTTCGCGTCGGATACGCTTTACGCCGGCTTCCCGCATTTTCATTTTCTGGCGGAGCCCCGCTTTGCCGAGGCCTTCATCTCTGCATGCATAAAGGAGAAACACCGTGATCGAGATAATTAAACCCATGGATATCGAAAAACGCAGCTTCGAGATAATCGGCTCGATACTCGCGGAACGCAGCATCACGCTCGATGAGGAAAAAGCACCGATAATCAAGCGCGTCATCCACACGACCGCCGATTTCGATTACATAGAAAACCTCGTATTCTCGGAGAATGCCGTAGAACTCGCTGAAGAAGCGCTCAGAAACGGCTGCTGTATCGTTACAGACACGCAGATGGCAAAGTCAGGCATTAACAAAACCGCGCTTGCAAAGCTCGGCGGCGAAGCGTACTGCTTTATGTCCGACGAGGACGTTGCGCTTGAGGCTAAGGAACGAGGCGTGACCCGCGCCATAGTCTCAATGGAGAAGGCGGCAAAGCTCGATAAGCCCCTCATTTTCGCCATCGGCAACGCGCCGACCGCGCTTATCGAGCTCGATGAACTGATCAATGAAGGGAAGCTCGCGCCGAAGCTCATCATCGGCGTACCGGTCGGCTTCGTGAACGTGGTGGAGTCGAAGGAGCTTATCATCGCTTCCGGCGTGCCGCATATCGTCGCGCGAGGCAGAAAGGGCGGTTCAAACGTCGCGGCGGCGATCGTCAACGCGCTGATGTATAAACTGACGAGATGAACGAATTTATCATACAAAACGGACAAAAATTAAGGCTCGGCTACACCACAGGCTCCTGCGCGGCGGCGGCCTCCAAGGCAGCGGCCTATATGCTTCTGTCCGGCAGACACAAGGAGAAAATAACCATCGAAACGCCGAAGGGCATCACATTAACACTCGACGTGCACGATATCAGGATAGCCGAAAACACAGTATCGTGCGCCGTAAAAAAGGACGCGGGAGACGACCCCGATATCACAGACGGCGCGCTGATCTATTCCGAGGTACGGTATTCTGATCGACCCGGCGTCGCCATCGATGGCGGATTCGGAATAGGTCGCGTGACCAAGCCCGGCCTCGATCAGCCTATCGGCAACGCCGCGATAAACTCTGTCCCGCGAAGGATGATAACGGAAAATATAGAAGAAGTCGTAAAGCTCTTCGACTATTCCGGCGGACTTGCCGTCACCGTCTCCTGCCCTGCGGGAGAGGCGCTTGCGAAAAAAACGTTCAACCCGCGCCTCGGCATCGTCGGCGGCATCTCCGTGCTCGGCACGACCGGCATCGTTGAACCCATGAGCGAAAAAGCGCTCGTAGAAACGATCCGCACGGAGCTGACGCAAAAGTGTGCGCTTGGGCACGAAAGCGTCCTGCTCACGCCCGGCAATTACGGCGCGGAGTTCATAAAATCGAGTCTCGGCATAGATCCCGAAACAGCCGTGCAGACCTCCAATTTCATCGGAGATTCACTCGATTTCTGCCGTGGGCTCTGCTTCAAAAAAGCCTTGCTCATCGGGCATATCGGCAAGCTCGTGAAGCTTGCGGGCAACATGATGAACACTCACTCGAAATACGGCGACTGCCGCATGGAGATACTTGCCGCGCACGCAGGCGCTGCGGGAGCGGATGCGGAACTCATCGCGAAGATCCTTTCCTGCGTTGCCTGCGATGAGGCGGTCAGGCTCATGCGCGAAGCCGATCCAGCGCTTGAAAAGCGTGCGCTCGCAAGCGTGACGCGAAAGGCGCACGAGAACCTTATCCACCGCGCGGGCGAGGAATTGAGGATCGAAATGATAATGTTTTCAAAAGAATACGGCATACTGGACGAAACGGAAAACGCCCGTGAATTCTTAAAGGAGTTTTAACTATGGTGCATTTTGTCGGATCGGGATCGGGAGCCGCCGATCTCATCACCGTTCGCGGCGCAAAGCTTCTTTCAGAAGCGGACGTCGTGATCTGGGCGGGTTCGCTAGTGAACCCTGAGCTTCTTTCATACTGCAAAAAAGGCTGCGAGATTTTCGACAGCGCACGCCTCACGCTCGAAGAGGTCGTTGAGATCATCAAAAACGCCGAAGCCGCCGGGAAAACCACGGTTCGCCTTCACACGGGCGACAGTTCGATATTCGGCGCGGTGCGCGAACAGTTCGACGAGCTTGAAACTCTCGGCATAGAGTACGACGTCACGCCGGGCGTGTCCTCCTTCTGCGGCGCGGCTGCGTCCCTGAAGGCCGAATACACGCTGCCCGGCGTCAGCCAGACGGTCATAATCACGCGCGCTGCGGGCAGAACGCCCGTGCCGGAAAAGGAAAGCATTGCATCCCTCGCATCGCACGGGGCGACGATGGTGCTGTTCCTCTCGACTTCCCTCACGGAAAAGCTCCAGAGTGAGCTGCTCGCGGGCGGCTACGCGGAAGAAACGCCTGTCGCCGTCGTCTACAAGGCCACCTGGCCGGACGAGCGGATACTGCGCTGCACGGTCGGCACGCTGCATAAGACCGTCACCGAAAGCGGCCTCACGAAAACGAGCCTCATCATCGTCGGCGGCTGCATGGGCGGAGAGTACCTGCGCTCGCTGCTGTATCATCCGGGCTTCACGACGGAGTTCAGAAAGGCAAAGGAATGAGGGCGGCTCTATTCGCGTACAGCAAAAAAGGCCTGGTGACGGCAAAAAAAGCCGCTGCCTGCATTGAATGTGAAGCGGAGATCTTCACCGCTGAGAGGCTCGCAGGGGACGGAGCAAAGCCCATAATAAAGCCCTCTTCGGAGCTCTATGGCGAATGCTTTTCTTCGTGCGAAGCGCTCGTTTTCGTTTCCTCCTGCGGCATCGCGGTACGCTGCATCGCGCCGTTTGTAAAGAGCAAAACGACCGATCCCGCCGTCGTCGTCATCGATGAAACGGGCCGGTTCGTCATCTCCCTGCTTTCGGGGCATATCGGAGGCGCGAACGCACTTGCGAAAAGGATAGCGGACGCGCTCGGAGCGGTGCCTGTCGTCACTACCGCAACGGACGCAAACGGCCGATTTCCCGTTGATGCGTGGGCAGAAACGCACGGCTTTGCCATCTCGGACATGGCGGCGGCAAAAGCCGTTTCCGCCGCGATACTCGAGGGGGATATACCCATAAAAAGCGATTTTCCGATAACCGGCGAGCTCCCCGCAGGGCTTACCTGCGGCGAGGGCACAACGGGCGTTTACGTCACTTACAGAACGGACAAGCCCTTCAAAACCACGCTGCGGTTGGTACCGGAATGCGTTGCTCTCGGAATCGGCTGCCGCAGAGGCACGCCGAAGGAAGCCATCGCCGAGGCTGTGCGCCATGCTCTCGCAAAGTACGGCGTCGACCCGCGCGCCGTGAAGTGCGCCGCCTCGATCGACCTCAAAAAGGACGAAGCCGGCCTTATCGAATACTGCCGCGAAAACGGACTGCCACTCTCGTTTTATCCGGCGGAGGAGCTGAAAGCCGTCCCCGGAGAGTTCACCGCATCGGATTTTGTGAAGGAGATCACCGGCGTCGACTGCGTCTGCGAACGTGCGGCGCTCATTAATGCGGACGAGCTGATAATCAGGAAAACTGCGCTCGCGGGCGTTACCGTCGCCGCGGCGCTTGTAAAAACGGAGGTAAACTTTGGGTAAGCTGTTCATCGTGGGCATTGGTCCCGGCAATTATGAGAACATGACCGTTAGGGCGGACAGAGCACTTTCGGAGAGCGATACGATCATCGGCTACCACGTTTACGTGGAACTGGTGCGCGGCCGCTGGCCCGAAAAGGAATACCTAACCACTCCAATGACGAGGGAGGCCGAACGCTGCCGAATGGCTTTGGACGAGGCGAAAAAAGGCAAGACTGTCGCCCTTATCTGCTCCGGTGACAGCGGAGTTTACGGCATGGCGGGGCTCGTCCTCGAGCTGCGCGGCGAGGATGCCGGGCTGGAGGTCGAGGTGATCCCGGGTCTTTCCGCCTGCATTTCGGGCGCGGCCATCCTCGGCGCTCCGCTGACGCATGATTTCGCCGTTATCAGCCTTTCCGACAGGCTGACCGAATGGGAGCTCATCGAAAAACGCCTGACCAAGGCGGCGGAGGCTGATCTTTCCATCGTGCTGTATAATCCCGCGAGCCACGGCAGGCCGGATCATCTCAAAAGAGCCTGTGAAATACTGATGAAAACGCTTCCCAAGGATCGTCTATGTGCAGTCGCGCGAAACATCGGCCGTGAGGGCGAGGAACGCTTCTTTATGAATCTCAAGGAGCTTGCCGAATTTCCGGCGGATATGTTCTGCACGGTGTTTATCGGGAACGCTTCAACAAAAATGATAAACGGAAATATGGTCACGCCGAGGGGGTACAGAGATGTTTAAGCTTTGTGTATTTGCGGGCACGAGCGAAGGCCGCAGGATAGTCGATTATCTAAGGCAGCAGGACGCTCTGATCACCGCCTGCGTCGCCACGGAATACGGCGGGGAGCTCATCGAGCCTGCGGAAAGGCTGACCGTCCGCTCCGGACGCATGGATGAGCCCGAAATGGAGGAGTTTTTCGGGAATGAGCGGTTCGATCTCGTAATCGACGCCACGCATCCCTACGCTTCCGCCGTTACGGAAAACCTGATGACGGCCTGCCTGAACACCGAAACGGAGTATTCCAGGCTTGAGCGCGGCGGCGAAGACGCACCCGAGAGCGCCGTCTGTTTCCCGGACGTTCCCGCCGCCGTGGAGTATTTGAACGGCACGATAGGCAATATCCTGCTCACGACCGGTTCGAAGGAACTCGCGGCGTTTTCCGGCATTACCGATTTTGCAGAGCGGACTTTCGCGCGGGTGCTTCCGGTCGAAAGCTCGATAACCGCCTGCCGCGAAGCGGGGCTGAAACCCGCTCATATCCTCGCCATGCAGGGTCCGTTCTCAATCGGAATGAATTCCGCAATGATAAGATCGGTCAACGCCGCCTACGTCGTAACGAAGGAATCCGGCAAGGCGGGCGGTTTTGAGGAAAAGGCGCTTGCCGCGATGAAAGCCGGCGCAAAGCTCGTTGTCATCGGGAGGCCTGAATCCGGCGCGATCGGCCTTTCCTTCGGTGAAACGATCAGGCTCCTCGAAAAACGCTTCGGCTTCACGGCAAAGCCGAGGGTTTTCGTCATCGGCATCGGCCCCGGACCGCGTTCCGGCATGACGATAGAAGCAAGTGAGGCGATCTCCAAAGCCGAGTGCCTGATCGGCGCAGCGCGAATGGTGGAGGCAGCTCGCCCGGATCAGACTGTTTTTGAAGCGGTCGCTCCAGACGCGATAGCCGATTTCATAGGCAAACACAACGAATTTTCGCGCTTCGCCGTTTTGATGAGCGGTGACGTCGGTTTCTTCAGCGGTGCGAAAAAACTCCTGCCGAAGCTCGATTTCTGCGACGTCACGGTGATCCCCGGCGTGAGCTCGCTTTCATACCTGTGCGCTAAAGCAGGCCATTCATATGAGAACGCGATGACGGTCAGCCTCCACGGCAGGAACGCTGGGATCATTCCCGCGGTAAGGCGCAGCCGCCTCGTTTTCGCGCTCGTCGGCGGTGAAAACGGCGCGGGCAGGGTCATCGATGAACTGAATGAAGTGGGAATCAACAGCGTGATCGTCACCGTTGGCGAAAGGCTTGGTTATGATGACGAGCGCATTACGACCGGCGCCGTTTCTCAACTTGCGGGAAAGGTCTTCGATCCGCTCTCCGCGCTGCTTTTTGAGAACCGCTCGCCCGAAAGTGCCGCCTGCGGTCTTCCCGACGCGGTGTTTATCCGCAATGCGGACGAAAAACCCGTGGTTCCGATGACAAAATCCGAGGTTCGCGCGGTCGTGATGAGCAAGCTCCGCCTGCTTGACGATTCCGTCTGCTGGGATATCGGCGCGGGTACCGGCTCGGTATCCGTCGAGATGGCGCTTGCGTCGCCAAATGGTCAAGTGTACGCCATAGAGAGAAAAGCCGAAGCCTGCGAACTCATCAGGGCTAATTCAGCGGCGTTCGGCCTCAAAAATATCAGCGTCATCGAGGGAGCTGCTCCCGATGCGCTTTCGGATCTTCCCGCGCCGACGCATGCCTTCATCGGCGGGAGCTCGGGCAACATGCGAGAGATCGTCGCGCTGCTCCTTGAAAAGAACCCGGCTGTGCGCATCGTCGCCTCCGCGATCGCACTCGAGACCGTATCGGAGCTGACGGCATGCATGAAGGAATTCGGCTTTACAGAGGCCGGGGTGGTCTGTATAAACGTCGCAAAAGCGCGCGCCGTCGGAGGCTACAGCCTGATGACCGCGCAGAACCCCGTTCACGTGTTCACAATGCAAAGGTAATGTTCGGCATTTGGTCACTTTTCGCGCTCCTCGCGGGCGCTTTCATAGATCTGCTGATCGGTGATCCGCACTTCCTGCCGCACCCGGTGGTGCTGATTGGGAAGCTTGTTTCGCTTCTTGAAAAGCTGCTGCGCAGAATCTTTCCGAAGACGAAACGCGGTGAGAACGTCGCCGGAGGCGTGCTGTGGTTCATAATCTGCACGCTTGCTTTTTTCGTTCCAGCGGCGATGCTGATGCTCTGCCATCACGTTTCGCCGTGGCTCGGCTTCAGTATAGAGAGCGTTATGTGCTGGCAGTGCATTGCGGCGAGATCCCTTTGCAATGAGAGCATGAAGGTCAAAAAAGCTATTGATACGGGCGATATCTCCGCTTCACGCCGCGCGGTTTCGATGATCGTCGGGCGCGACACTGATGTTTTGGATGAAAAGGGCGTTGCGCGTGCCGCGGTGGAAACCGTCGCGGAGAATACCTCCGACGGCGTGATCGCGCCGCTCCTGTTCCTCGCGATCGGCGGCGGGCCGCTCGGTATGCTCTATAAGGCAGTCAACACGATGGATTCGATGCTCGGTTACGTCGAACCGCCGTATAAGAATATCGGCCTCGTTCCAGCGAAAATGGACGATGTTTTCAACTTTGTTCCCGCCAGGCTCTCCGCGCTGATAATGCTGCTTGCGGGCGGTATTTCGGGCTTCAGCCTCAAAAACGGTTGGCGCATTTTTAAGCGCGACCGCTATAAGCACGCGAGCCCCAACTCCGCGCAGACCGAATCCGTGATGGCCGGGCTTTTGGGTCTCCGGCTCGCGGGCGACGCATATTACCACGGTGCGCTCCATAAAAAGGAGTTCATCGGCGACCCTCTTCGTGAGATCGAAACCGACGACATAAAACGGGCAAACGTCATCATGTTCGTGACCGCGTTTCTTTCTCTTTTTGTCTTCTCGGGGCTTCGGCTCCTCGTGCTGTATTCTATCCATGCTTTATAACGCGAAAAATCCTCACGGCGGGGACGTATATGCGGGCGATATCGACCTTGATTTTTCCGCCAACACCAACCCTTTCGGCGTTCCGGAGGGAGTTAAGTCGGCGATTTCAGTTTGCCTTGACAAGCTCGACCGCTATCCCGATCCTTACTGCCGCAAACTCATTTCCGCGATCGCGGCGCACGCTGACGTCCCGAAGGGATACATACTCTGCGGCAACGGCGCTGCGGAGCTGATCTATTCCTGGTGCGAGGCGGCACGCCCGAAAAACGCCATCGAGCTTGCGCCGACGTTTTCGGAGTATTCGCTTGCTCTCGAGCGCACGGGCTGCGAAGTCCACCGGCATCTCCTCCGCGAGGACGAAGGCTTTGCGGTGACGGATAGGCTCCTTTCGGATATCGAAAAGCTCCGTCCGGACTCGGTATTTCTCTGCGACCCGAACAATCCGACCGGAAGGCTGACGGATCCTTTGCTGAAAGCAGAGCTTCTCGAGACCTGCGCACGGCTTGGCATCCGGCTCTTTGCCGACGAATGCTTTCTCGACTTCACGGGCGGCAAAAGCTATGTCGGCAAGGCTTCGTCATACCCGAATCTGACCGTACTTAAAGCGTTCACAAAGATTTACGGCATGGCGGGGATCCGGTTCGGATATGCGATCTCATCGGACGCGGAACTGCTTAAAAAGATGTCCCGCACGGTACAGCCGTGGAACGTATCCACCATCGCCCAAGAAGCCGGTACCGCCGCTCTCCGGGAGACCGGTTACATTGAAAAAACAAAGCGGCTTATCGAAAAAGAACGCCAGCGGCTTGCAGTGGAGCTTTCGGCGCTCGGGCTGACAGTTTTCCCATCTGACGCGAATTTCCTGCTGTTCAAAGGCGATCCATCGCTCAGCGGCGAACTCCGAAAACACGGGATCGCGCTGCGTGACTGCTCAAATTACGTCGGTCTCGGGCCGGGCTTTTTCCGCACGGCGGTGAAACTTCCGGAGCAAAACGACCGTCTCATCGAAGCAATCAGAGGTGTGTTATGGCAAAAAACATAATGATCCAGGGCACTATGTCCAACGCGGGCAAGAGCCTCATTTGCGCCGGTCTCTGCCGCATCTTCCGGCAGGACGGCTATCGCGTCGCGCCGTTCAAAAGCCAGAATATGGCGCTCAACTCCTTCATAACAAAGGACGGCTTTGAGATGGGCCGCGCGCAGGTCGTGCAGGCCGAAGCCGCGGGCATCGAGCCCGATGTTCGGATGAATCCGATCCTGCTCAAGCCCACCACGGACGTCGGCAGCCAAATCATCGTTAACGGTAAGCCCATCGGCAATATGCGTGCTATGGAGTATTTTCGCCGTAAGCACGAGTTCGTTCCCGCGATCATGGAGGCCTACGAAAGACTTGCCGCAGAGAACGACGTCATCGTCATCGAAGGCGCAGGCAGCCCTGCCGAGATCAATCTGAAGAGTGAGGATATCGTCAACATGGGCCTTGCAAAGCTCGTTGACGCGCCCGTACTGCTCGTCGGCGACATCGACCGCGGCGGCGTATTCGCGCAGCTTTACGGAACCGTCGCCCTGCTTGAGAATGACGAGAGGGCGCGCATCAAAGGAACCGTCATCAACAAGTTCCGCGGGGACAAAAAGATCCTCGAACCCGGGCTCGAGATGCTTGAAAAGCTCTGCGGCGTGCCCGTCGCGGGCGTGGTTCCTTACCTGCACGTCGATATCGACGACGAGGACAGCCTATCCGAAAGATTTAACCGCGATACGGCGGCGAAGCTTATCGATATCGCCGTTGTCCGTCTGCCGCGCATATCCAACTTCACTGACCTTGCGCCGTTCGAGCGGTATGAGAACGTTTCCGTGCGCTATATTGCAAAACCCTCAGAGCTTGGCGAGCCTGACCTCATCGTGATCCCGGGCACGAAGAGCACGATCTCCGATCTCGTCTGGCTGCGCGAGAGCGGGCTCGAGGCGAAGATAAAGCAGGCGGCCTCGCGGGGCACGCCCGTTTTCGGCATCTGCGGCGGCTATCAGATGCTCGGCTCAAGCGTTGCCGACCCCTCGGGCTTTGAGGCCTCCGGCATCAAGGAGATCGCCGGCATGGGACTCCTGCCCGTGTCGACTGTATTCGAAGGTGAGAAGGTCCAGCGGCAATCCAGCGGCGCTTTTCCGGAGCTATTCGGTATTTTCGCCCTTCTTTCCGATCTTGCCTACGAGGGCTACGAGATCCACATGGGTCGGAGCGGCAAGCTGCCCGCTGTCATTTCAAACGGCAGCGTTTACGGCAGCTACGTCCACGGCATCTTCGACGCTCCGGGCATAGCCGAAACCATTTTGCGAGCCCTCTGCGAAAAAAAGAGCGCCGATTTCTCGTCGCTCGAATCGTTCGACCCGAAGGCCTATAAGGAAGCCCAGTACGATAAGCTGGCCGCGGCCGTCCGTGAAGGGCTTGATATGGATCTTATCTACAGGATCCTGAACCGGGAGGTTTGAAAACGGCGGAACGCGAAACGCACAGCTATTCCGCCGTTTTGCGGCCGAGGTTCATCGTTCTGAACAGTATCAAAGCGATCAGCGCGCTGAGAAAGTCCGCGATACCGTGATCATTTAGCAGCTTCTGGTACTGCTTGTGTTGATACTGCCAGCCTTGGTCGGAGTGCAGGATCGGTTCTGCCCCGCGGGGCAGAACCGGCAACGCCCGCTGTGCCATGTCCATCACCATGGACAGCACCGGTCTGTCGCCGATCGTGCAGCTCACAATGTCGCTCAAATGAAGGTCGAGTATCGGTGAAGTCTCACCGCCGTTGACAGCGGCATGTCTTCTTCAAATCAATTTCCCCTCTCGGTTATTGATTTGTATTTATATCGGATGAATACTTTAGAAACACTCCGATCAGGATCATATAGCATACGGTTTTCGGAAGCATCAGCATCCCAAGCATCGGCAGAAGCGCCGCCGCGACCGCGACCGGAATATAGAACAAAAACGAAAGCGCAACAAGCAGCCATGCCGAACGGAGCGTGCGGATCTCTTTGCGCGTTCTGAAAAAAAGGCACACTATGATTACCCCAAGCATGATGAACGGGATATTGCGTATCACACCCCACAGCGCAGAGCTGCTGTTCTCAAGCCAATTGTTCTGCGGCAGCAGACAAAGAACCGTGCGGATCGCCGCAAGAGCGTACACGACCGCGCTGAGCCCTTTGTTCTCGCGCTTGCCGTAAGCGGCGATCCACAACCGGTACATCAGCACGTAGAATACAGTCATGGTGATCGACGTTACGAGCTTGCCAACGCCGAGCCATACAGTAAAATCAGCGTCGACAAAGTAATTCAGCACTCGCGGAACAAGATGAAAAGCGTCACCGCAGCCGAGAATCAACGTCGCAAAGCCCATGAGCTTTCCGATTTTATCGCGCCTTCTGGAAAGAATGCAGATCCCCGCCGCTATCGCGAAGAGCAGATAAATAATATCAAACGCGCTTTCTCCGTATTTCATGCATCCATCTTCCTTATTTGTTCAGTTCCGCTTCGACGGCAGCACGGACGTCTTTCATATCTTCCGTCGGCTCAAATCTCGCAATGACTTTACCTTCGCGGTCAACGAGGAACTTTGTAAAGTTCCATCCGATATACGTCTTGTCGCCGAACTTCTTGTTGTTCATTTTGGCATACTTGTTCAGCACGGCGTTCTTGACGCCTTTTCCGAAGCCCACAAACGGCTTTTCCGACGCAAGAAAAGCGAACAGCGGATCGGCGGTCTCTCCGTTTACGTCGATCTTTGCGAACTGCGGGAACTCCGTGCCGAACTTCAGTGTGCAGAACTCGTGGATCTCATCGTCGCTTCCTGGCGCCTGGTTGGCAAACTGATTGGAGGGAAAGTCAAATATCTCAAAACCCTTGTCGCGAAGATCCTTATACATCGCCTCCAGCGGTTCATAATGCGGAGTGAAACCGCATCCCGTTGCCGTGTTTACTATCAGGAGCACTTTGCCCTGATACTCCGACAGGCTGACATCGTGTCCATGTCGGTCTCTCACTGTGAAATCGTAGACTGTCTTCATTCTGTGTTTCTCCTCTATTTCTTTTTTATTTCAACATATAAGTTGCAATGTACTGCATGTTCTCCGGGACCGGGATTGCAGGGTCGGATATCTCGAAAGAAACATCGAGCCCGCAGTCTATAGCGGCAAGCTCGAAATGGCACAGCGCAATGCCAATATCGATCTTCTGCAGATCCCATCCGCTTTCAGAAACATATCCCTTGCTGCGTTTTTCGTAGAAGTGCACCTTGCCTTCGCAAAAGACGCAGCGCCACGGCTGTTTATTCACTGCGGAAGGAGCAAGCCGCACAGCTTCAAGCGCTTCAAAAAGCTTGCTTGCGCCTCTTTCAGACAATGGTTTATCAAACGCACCTTCAAAAAACAGCTCCTCAAAATCGAAGCGGCTGTCCGCCCTGATCCCTTTTCTCATCATGGTTTCACGCAGGGACATCTTTTTCGCAGGGTATCCCAACGGACTGACGCAGGGCATGACTTCGTCGGCGGAAACCTTCATTGCCCGTTCAAAAGCGTCGCGATTCATTGTCCCGGCGATCCATGTTGTTCCAATGCCGAGTGTTTCCGCAAACAGGACGATCTTTTCAAATGAATAACCAAAGGCTTCCTCGGCATGCGGGACACGATGCATTTTCCCTGCGATATAGAGATCCGTGCCGACGATCACGGGGCTGTTAAGCCCATGTTTCTTCGCGTCAAGGAGCTCCCATATAATAGGGATATCATATGGGTTTTCTGCCTTACCGGCAAAATCCACGATCTTCTGCGCGTCCTCCGGCCGAAGCCCGATTCCGTCAAAAGTGCGAACGCTCCGCCTGTTGCGAATTGAATCGAGAATATTCATGTCATGTCCTCCTTCCGGGACTTTCTGCCCGGTTCTTCATCAATGATGGTTACTGATTATTTGAGCCTTTTGCTCTCTCTTCGTCGAGCATCTTATACAGGAGCTGATAAAGCCCCGTCGCTTCCTCCGGCGTCAGATGAAACTCCTGCGCAATAGTTTTAGGAACGCACAGTGCGTCGTCCTGCAGTTTCTCTCCGGCTTCTGTCAGAGTAATCACAAGGTTGCGTTCATCGCTTGCATCCTTTGCCTTCTCAATATAGCCCTTGGCCTCCAGCTTTTGCAAAAGAGGCGTCATCGTATTTGACTTCAGGAAAAGGGCCTCGCACAGGAACTTCTCGTTGACCTGTTTTTTCTCCCACAGGACCATCATGGCGACGTACTGGGTATAGGTCAGATCGAGCCTGTCGAGCAGGGGCTTGTATTTCCTGGTGATGATGTTTGAAACGGCGTACAACGGGAAACACAACTGGTTTTTCAGCCTCAGTGCGGCATATTTATCATCCATTATTTCACCTCAACAACATATCGCACGCGATATGTTTTTTGTATTATATCGCACGCGATATGTTATGTCAAGGGCCGTAATGAGGTTAAATAAAAATAATATCGTTCTGAAGCGAATTTTTTCAAAAACTGTGCAATTGTAAACTAAACCCGGACACGGAGGAGGTAAAAACTGTACAGGATGGTGTATAATTGGAAACAGAGTAAAATATATTTTTTGCGTTAGTTCGGTCAGCGCAAAAAATCCCTTGATTTTATGGGAAAAATTGATACGAGAGGAGAACGTGAGCAAGCATAAATACCGAGAGAAATGTGCTGCATAATAAGAAAAAGACATAAAAAAGAGCTCAGGAGGGCCGAGTTTAGCCACCCTGTGTTCGAATAGGGACGAAAAAACGATTGTAGTAAAAATGTAGTAAAATGGCCAACGCCGTCTGCATTGGAAAAACTTGCCTCAATTCCAATCTGGACAGAAGCTGTTCTAATGGCGTCAACGGGCTATTATAAGCGACTTTTGCGTTACGGTCATTGCATAGGAGCACAGATCTTTTGCTTTTGTTATTTCGGTTAATTCGCTCTGCCTGCGCTCCATATGCAAAACTCCATTTTCAAAACTTCGCGTCCGCCTTACGGCGGATACGGCAAGCGCTTCGCTCCTGCGGATTTGCGGGCTGCGCCCGCAGAGATCAGCGCCTTCGGCGCAGTGGACGATTTCAGATCAGAAGATTTAAGATCCGAGATTTATCCACAAAGCGGGGCGAACGGCGCGATCGTCGAGGTCGACACCGCAACCTAAGGAGCTGACGCCGCCGGCATAGTCGACATATGCAGCGCGGTCGGAATTGATGCCGGGCGTCCGCAGCAACCAAAAGCAATTGCCAGTGCTGGCGTCTGTATGTGCTCCTTGAGCTTTTGCGTACTCTGTCGGCGCACACTTTCTTGCTTCGTCCGAACTGAAGTATTTATCAGCTTCTTTTATGCTGAGCAGAAATACCTTGTCGGTCGTGTTCTTGCCGACAAAAGTATTAAAGTGCGGGTTTTTATCAGCTGTCACTGTGGAACTGATAATACTTCTCCGTTCTTCGGAACTGAATGCTGCGTTTAAAAACGTTCCGTTCAGCCATTTGCGAAGAGAACAAGTCTCCCACGTTATGCTTTTGTCAGAAGTGTTGTACGGCTGACAATCCAGCGCATATTTGCTGATCAGCAGAAGAGACATCCCATCTTTTTCAAGGACGATCCATTCGATCTCTTCTTTCCCGTCTGAGGTCTTGTTATTTTGTTCGTAACTACCGAATCTGTATATGTCGCCAACTTTAATGTTCTTGATCAGATTGTAGTTTTCTTCACCGTATTTGCCAATATAACACTTTTCGAGTTGTGTGTCGCTGTCCTTGTATCCGTCTAACGCCTTAAACACCGTGATAGCTTCATCGTACTTTCCTGCGTTGTAAAGCTCAAGCGCGGCGTTGTATTTGGGATCTTTAATGGCTGTTTCGCAATTTATGATCTGGTCTTCGCTGTCCCTGTACCCGTTTAACGCCTTAAACGCCGTGATAGCTTCATCGTACTTTCCTGCGTTGTAAAGCTCAAGCGCGGCGTTGTATTTAATGGCTGTTTCGCAATTTATGATCTGGTCTTCGCTGTCCCTGTACCCGTTTAACGCCTTAAACGCCGTAATCGCTTCATCATACTTTCCTGCGTTGTAAAGCTCAAGCGCGGTGTTGTAT
>JAFXSG010000013.1 GCA_017525875.1 Clostridia bacterium
ACGAGCCCACCGCGGCAGCGCTCGCGTACGGCATGAACAAAGAGAAAAACCAGAAGGTCCTCATCTACGACCTCGGCGGCGGTACGTTCGACGTTTCCATCCTCGATATCGCAGACGGCGTTATCGAAGTGCTCGCGACCGCCGGCAATAACCGTCTCGGCGGCGACGATTTCGACGAGAGGCTGATGAACTACATCGCCGATGAGTTCAAGAAGACCAACGGCGTCGACCTCAGGAACGACCGTATGGCAAAGCAGAGGCTGAAGGAGGCCGCAGAGAAGGCGAAGATCGAGCTTTCCGGCATGGTCACCTCCAACGTCAACCTGCCCTTCATCACGATGGATCCCGCGACCTCCACGCCGATGCACCTCGATATGACCATCACCCGTGCGAAGTTCAACGAGCTGATCTCCGACCTGCTCGATAAGACCAGGGTCTGCGTTGAGCAGGCGCTCCGCGATGCAAAGCTCAAGACCAGCCAGATCGACAAGGTCATCCTCGTCGGCGGTTCTACCCGTGTTCCCGCCGTTCAGGAGCTCGTCAAGAACCTGACCGGCAAAGAACCCTTCAAGGGCATCAACCCCGATGAGTGCGTTGCAGCCGGCGCTGCGATCCAGGGCGGCGTTCTCGGCGGCGAAGTCAAGGACGTTCTGCTTCTGGACGTCACGCCCCTCAGCCTCGGCATCGAGACCCTCGGCGGCGTGTTCACCAAGCTGATCGACCGCAACACCACCATCCCGACCAAGAAGAGCCAGGTATTCTCCACCGCGGCGGACGGCCAGACCAGCGTTGAGATCCACGTGCTCCAGGGTGAGCGCGAGATGGCGCAGTATAACCACTCCCTCGGCAAGTTCCAGCTCACCGGCATCGCTCCCGCACCCCGCGGCGTACCTCAGATCGAAGTCAGCTTCGATATCGACGCCAACGGCATCGTGCACGTAAGCGCGAAGGACCTCGGCACCGGCAACCAGCAGAACATCACCATCACCGCATCGAGCAATCTGAGCGAGGCCGATATCGAGCGCGCTGTCAAGGAAGCGGAGCGCTTCGCATCCGAGGACAAGAAGCGCAAGGAAGAGGTCGAGACCCGCAACCATGCCGACACCCTCGTCTACGAGACCGAGAAGACCATGAAAGAGCTTGGCGACAAGATCGCGGACAGCGACAAGGCGAAGATCAACGCCGAGATCGAGAACCTCAAGAACACGTTGAACGGCACCGACAGCGAGGCCATCAAGACCCAGACCGAGAAGCTGACCGAGGTTTCCTACGAGGTCTTCGGCAAGATCTATCAGCAGGCGCAGCAGACTCAGCAGCAGAGCGGCCAGGGCTTTGACCCGAACATGGCCGGCAACTACGGCCCGCAGAGCGGCAGCGAGAGCAAGCATGACGACGGCGTTGTGGATGCCGATTACGAAGTCGTGAACGACGACAACAACAATAACGGCAGCAACAACTGATCCGGATAAGCGGTACTCCCGCAAATGACCCGAACAACACCTATGGGGTGCGGCGCTGACCGCACCCCGGCGGTTTGATTGAACCGGTTTTCATATGAAATACCGGGAACCGACATGGGGGGATTTCCATGGCAGATAAGAAAGACTATTACGAGGTGCTGGGCGTCAGCAAAACGGCGAGCGACGACGAGATAAAGTCCGCCTACCGGAAACTGGCGAAAAAGTACCATCCCGATATGAATCCCGGCGACAAGAACGCGGAAGAGCGGTTCAAGGAAGTGAACGAAGCATACGAAGTGCTTGCCGATAAGGACAAGCGCGCCAAGTACGATCAGTTCGGTCACGCCGCGTTCGATCCTTCCGCCGGCGGCGGCTACGGCTACGGCGCGAGCGGCTTCGGCGGCTTCTCAGGCTTCTCGAGCGGCGGTTTTTCCGGTTCGTTTACCGGGTTTGAAGACATCCTCGGATCCATGTTCGGCGGCGGCTTCGGAGGCGGTTTCTCCGGCGCGTCATCATCCCGCGCAAACGCCGCGATGCAGGGCGAAGACCTTCGCTACAATATGACGATCACCTTCGAGGAGGCGGCCTTCGGCTGCAAGAAGGAGATCTCGTACAGGCGAGAAGAAAAATGTTCTGTCTGCGGCGGCACCGGCGCAAAAGCCGGATCGAACGTCAAGACCTGTACGAAGTGCAAGGGCACCGGCACGATCCGTGTTCAGCAGAACACCGTATTCGGCGCGATGATGAGCACCGCGACCTGTGACGCATGCGGCGGCACGGGCAAGATCATCGAGCAGCCCTGCGAAACCTGCCACGGCTCGGGCCGCGTCAGCAACGTGATCAAGGTCTCGGTGACGATCCCCGCCGGCATTGACGACGGGCAGACCATCCGCATCGGCGGCAAAGGCGGCGCAGGCTATAACGGCGGCCCGGACGGCGACCTGCTCGTTTCGATCCGCGTCAAGAGCCATAAGCAATTCATCCGTGAAGGCTACGACCTTTATATCAATATGACCATACCGATCACCACCGCGGTGCTCGGCGGTGAGGTCAAGGTCCCCACGCTGAACGGCGAAGTCAAATACAACATCCCCGCAGGCACCCAGAGCGGAACGACCTTCCGGCTGCGTGAGCAGGGCATCCAGAGGCTGCACCAGAGCACCAAGGGCGATTTGTACGTCAACGTCACCGTCGAGATACCCAAACGCCTTACCGATGAACAGCGCAGGCTGTTTGAAGAGCTTGCCGTCACTTTCGGCACGACTCATCCGGACGGCGGCTCGATCTTCTCAAAGATCAAAAAAGGTAAGAAAAAAAGCTGATTTTTAAGGGAACGGACGAACACGTTCCCTTCTGTTATCTCATGAAAGGGGGCTGTCGGACGACCGTCCGACTGAAATTATGGAGACCAAAAGACCTAAGATCGGCATGGTCGTCGCCGTCGAGATAGGCGCGGTCGTAAGCAAATACGGCGGCGCGCTCGAGGTCGTTCCCGCAAGGGGCTTCGACGTGCGAAAGCACAGCGCCGAAAAGTACGATCTTTATATCATCAACAGCGGAGCGGGTGAGATCGCCTCTGCCTCCGCCGCGCAGTATCTCATCTCCGCGATCGGCGTCGATATGATCGTCAACTTCGGCGTCGTCGGCGGTCTGACGCCGGAGATGACCGTAGCGAAGCTCGCCGTCGTTACAAGCGTCGTGCATTATGATTACGATATCTCGGAGTATCTCGGCTATCCCAAGGCGCAGTACGCTCAGTATGGCAGCATGTTCATTCCCGCTACGAAAGCGCTTTATGAAGCCGCTATGCGTGCGGAACCGGAGCTCAAGCCCGTAGTCTGCGCCTCGGGCGATAAGTTCATCGGCGATCCCGCCCGCAAGTCGGCGCTCCACGATGAGTTCGGCGCCGATATCTGCGAAATGGAAGCCGCCGGCATCGTACTTACGGCTAACCGCAGCGGCGTTCCGTGCCTGCTTATTAAAGCCGTTTCGGATTCCATGGGAGGCGGTGCAGAGGAGTTTGCCAGGGAGTTCGAGCGCTGCGCCGAGATCTGCCTTGAGACCGTTGCCAAGGTCATAAATGCCGGTATCGAATAGTTTTTGTTCATTTTTTATCGGATCCGTTCTCTTTTCGGGAGCGGGTCTTCTTTTTTTCACAAAAGGTATTGACAAATCCGGGAGGCAGTATTACAATAACAATTGAACAATCGTTCAATTGTTTGCAAAGGAGTTGTGTTATGGGTATAACAGTACCGCATTGCGATAATATCGAGGCTCACGAGGAAATAGTCGAAAAGGTGAAGGATCAGCTTCCCGACGAGGAGCTTCTCTATGACCTTGCGGAGCTTTTTAAGGTCTTCGGCGACAGCACGAGGATCAAGATACTGTACCTGCTGTTTGAAAGCGAGATGTGCGTGTGCGATATCGCTCAGCTTCTCAATATGACGATCTCGGCGATCTCACATCAGCTCAGAGTGCTCAAGCAGTCCCAGCTCGTTCGTTTCCGCAGGGAAGGGAAGACGGTCTATTACTCCCTTGCCGACGATCACGTCCGTTCGATCCTCGCACAGGGCATGGATCACGTCTGCGAATAAATGCGGAAGCAGGGTCTCGCACGCACTTTTGTGCACTTGGCGCGTACTGCGCGTCAACGCTGCATGCAAAACCGGCAAAACTGCCAGAAAGGTCAAGACTATGAAGAAGACTTATAAAATTACCGGCGTCGACTGCGCGAACTGCGCCGCCAAGATGGAACAGCAGATCTCAAAGATCGACGGCGTCAACTCCTGCAGTCTGAGCTTCGTGCTTCAAAAGCTCACTCTCGACTGCGAGCCGGAAAAACTGGGCGACGTCCTCGGAGCGGCTTCATCCATCGTCAAAAAGATCGATCGGGGCGCAAAGATCCTCTACTGAGCTATGAGCGAGCGTAAAAGAGAACTGATCGCAATAATAATCGGGGCCGTCCTGCTTGCCGGAGCGGCGCTTGCCGTGCATCTTTTGCCCGATCTGCCGTGGTACGCAAAGCTTCTGATCTACGCCGTGCCTTATCTCGTGCTCGGGATCCCGATCATCATCGACGCGGTGCACGGTCTGATCGGCGGCGAGTTCCTGGACGAAAACTTCCTCATGACCGTCGCATCGATCGGTGCGCTTGCGATCGGCGAGGGCTTCGAGGGAGTGCTCGTAATGCTGCTCTACCGCATCGGTGAGCTTTTGCAGCAGATCTCCGTGGGAAAAAGCAGGGATGCGGTCGCTTCGCTCATGGATATCTGCCCCGATACTGTCAACCTTGAAACAGAGAACGGCGTCGTTGAGACCGATCCCGAAAGCGTACACACAGGCGACGTCTTCATCGTCCGTCCCGGCGAGCGTATCCCGATAGACGGCGTGATCATCGAAGGCAGCTCCGGCCTCAATACAGCTGCGCTGACCGGAGAATCGCTTCCCGTTGACGTTTCCGCAGGTGACTGCGTGTCCTCCGGCTGTATATCTACGAACGGCATGCTCAGGATCAAAGCCACCTGCGAATACGGGGATTCGACCGTCGCAAGGATGCTCGAGCTTATCGAAGGCGCCGCTGCGAACAAGGCAAAAAGTGAGAAATTCATTACCAAATTCGCACGCGTATATACGCCCGTGGTCTGCACTCTCGCCTTGATCCTCGCGATCATACCTCCGCTCTTTTTCGGCGGGGAATGGAAGGACTGGATCTACCGCGCGCTGAACTTTCTCGTCATTTCCTGCCCCTGTGCGCTCGTGATCTCCGTTCCGCTGACCTTTTTCGGCGGCATCGGCGGCGCGAGCAAAAAGGGCGTCCTCGTCAAGGGCTCGAACTGCCTGGAAAGCCTTGCTAAATGCGGCACGGTCGTTTTCGATAAGACCGGCACGCTCACTCTCGGCAGCTTCCGGCTGACCGGCATCGCAGCGGAAGGCGGAATGACCGGGGACGAGCTCCTTCGCGCAGCGTCGGCAGCCGAGAGCCTTTCGACGCACCCGATCGCGCTCTGCATCACAAAGGCGTTCCGCGACAGATTCAGCGAAGAGATCCCCGCTCCGGAGTCCGTCCGCGAGATCGCGGGGCAGGGTATAAGCGCAGTGCTGTCCGGCCGTGAGATCTCCGCCGGTAACATCCGGCTTATGAACTCGCTCGGCATCGTTCTCGACGATCCGCAGTTTCCCGGCACTGTCGTCCACGTTGCGGTCAACAAAAAATACTGCGGTTATCTGATGATAGAGGACGAGATCAAGGAAGGCACAGCTGGTACGATCAGTTCGCTCCGCAGCGAGTTCGGCGTTCGCAGCGTGATGCTGACCGGCGATCGCGAGAGCATCGGAAGGCACATTGCCAATGAGATCGGGCTCGACGAAGTCCACGCGGATCTTCTTCCCGAGAACAAGGTCGAACTGCTTGAAAGCATAATAAACGACTGTCAGAAAGGCAAAACCACCGCTTACGTCGGCGACGGCATAAACGACGCGCCGGTCATCGCCCGGGCGGACGTCGGCTTCGCGATGGGCGGGCTCGGCAGCGACGCCGCGATCGAGGCTGCGGATATCGTGCTGATGGACGACCGCATCGAAAAGGTCCCGCTCGCGATCCGTATCGCAAAGCGCACCGTCCGCATAGCGACGGAGAACATCGTTTTCGCGCTCGCGGTAAAGCTCATCGTGCTCATTCTCGGCGCGCTCGGCTATGCGGAGATGTGGATGGCGATAATCGCGGACGTTGGCGTGTGCCTCGTTGCAGTGCTAAACGCGATGCGGGCCATGAGGATCATATAACTTCATAACTTAACCGGAGGGACGTGCGCATCCCTCCGTTTTCATATATTCGCACAATGCTCCGAAATGTATCAAAAAGGTTTGCAAAACAGGTGTATTGATGATATAATAATGATGCTTGCATATACTCAAAAACTATGCTTGAATTGCAGCATGATCGAAAGGAGTAAATATGGATTTCAAACTTTCCGCGCAGCAGGAGCTCATGCAGCAGCTCATGCGCAGCTTCGCAGAAACCGAAGTCAAACCCCTCGCGGCAGAGATCGATGAGACCGAGCAGTATCCCCGCGCGACCGTCAACAAGATGGCCAAAAACGGCATGCTCGGCATCAACATCCCCGCCGAGTACGGCGGAGCAGGCGCAGATTCACTGAGCTACGTCATCGCTATCGAGGAGCTTGCAAAGGTTTGCGCAACCACCGCTATCATCATGAGCGCTCACACTTCGCTCGCCTGCGGTCCTCTCCTTGCATTCGGCACCGAAGAACAGAAGCAGAAATACCTCGTTCCCCTCGCAAAGGGAGAAAAGATCGGCGCTTTCGGTCTCACCGAGCCCAACGCCGGCACCGACTCCGCCGCGCAGCAGACCACCGCTGTGCTCGAGGGCGACCACTTCGTTCTGAACGGCAGCAAGTGCTTCATCACCAACGGCGGTCAGGCAGACGTTTACATTATCTTCGCCATGACGGACAAGTCCAAGGGCAACAGGGGCATCTCCGCTTTCATCGTTGAAAAGGATTTCCCCGGCTTCTCCATCGGCAAGATCGAGCACAAGCTCGGCATCCGCGCAAGCGCCACCACCGAGCTGATCTTCGAAGACTGCATCGTTCCCAAGGAGAACCTCCTCGGCGAGATGAACAAAGGCTTCAAGATCGCGATGCACACCCTTGACGGCGGCCGTGTCGGCGTTGCCGCTCAGGCGCTCGGCATCGCGGAAGGCGCGTTCAACGAGACCATCAAATACATGAAGGAGCGTGCTCAGTTCGGTAAGCCTCTCGCGCAGTTCCAGGGCCTCCAGTGGATGGTCGCGGATATGAAGTGCGATATCGAATCCGCAAAGCTGCTGCTGTACCGCGCCGCGATGGCGAAAGACAGCGGCAAGCCCTTCTCAATGGATGCCGCAATGGCCAAGCTCCGCTGCGCGGAGACCGCGATGAGCGTCACCACCAAGTGCGTCCAGCTCCACGGCGGCTACGGTTACAGCCGTGAGTATCCCCTTGAGCGCATGATGCGCGACGCAAAGATCACCGAGATCTACGAAGGCACCTCTCAGGTCCAGAAGATGGTCATCTCGGGCCAGATTTTCAAATAATCGGAGGAACTCACAATGAAGATTATCGTTTGCATAAAGCAGGTTCCGGATACCACAGAAGTCAAGCTCGACCCCAAGACCGGCCGCCTCATCCGCGACGGCGTTCCATCCATCATCAATCCCGATGACAAGAACGCCCTCGAGGAAGCGCTCCGCATCAGGGACGAGCATGAAGGCACCACCGTCACCGTCGTTTCCATGGGTCCTCCGCAGGCTGACGTCGCCATGCGCGAAGCGCTCGCCATGGGCGCCGATGAAGCTATCCTCATCAGCGGCAGGGAGTTCGGCGGCAGCGACACCTGGGCCACCAGCTACATCATCGCGACCGCGCTCAAAAAGATCGGTGATTTCGACATCATCCTCTGCGGCCGCCAGGCGATTGACGGCGATACCGCCCAGGTCGGTCCCCAGATTGCGGAGCAGCTCGGCATTCCCCAGATCACCTACGTACAGAAGCTCACCATCGACGGCAATAAGGTCATCTGCGAGCGTGCGCTCGAGGACGGCTACACCGTTGTTGAGGCGAATATGCCCGTGCTGCTGACCGCTATCAAGGAGCTCAACACTCCGCGTTATATGACCCCGAAGGGCATCTACGACGCGTATAAGCAGACCGTCCGGGTCTGGGGCTTCAAGGACGTTCCCGTCGACGAAGCAAAGATCGGCCTCAAGGGTTCGCCCACCAACGTCAACAAGACCTTCAGCCCCGCTCCCAAGGGCCAGGGCGAAATACTTGAAGGTGCGGATAAGAACACCGTCAAGACCCTTGTTGATAAACTCGTAGAAAAGCATCTGCTGTAAGGGGAGGTAAATATGGTTAAGGTTAACAGCGAAAAATGTATCGGCTGCGGCGTATGCGAAGCCTCCTGCCCGGTTGGTGCGATCACGGTTTCCGGCACTGCCAAGATAGATTATGATACCTGCATCGGCTGCGGCGCTTGCGCGGGCAACTGCCCCTGCGAAGCCATCGATGCTGACGCCGTTGAAAAGGACGAGCCCGATATCACCGATTACAAAGGTGTTTGGGTGTTCGCGGAACAGCGCGAAGGCAAGCTTATGCCCACCGTTTTCGAGCTCCTCGGCGAAGGCCGCAAGCTTGCTAACGATCTCGGCGTTGAGCTTTCCGCTCTGCTCCTCGGCGACAACGTAGAAAACCTTTGCGATGAGCTCGGCGCATACGGCGCGGACCGCGTCGTGCTGGCCGAGAGCGCACTCCTCAAGGACTACAACACCGAGGCGTATGCCAAGGTAATCTGCGACCTCGTTCACGAGCGCCGTCCCGAGATCATCCTTATCGGCGCAACGAATATCGGCCGTGACCTCGCTCCGCGTCTCTCCGCAAGGCTTTACACTGGCCTGACTGCGGACTGCACCGGTCTTGCGATCGATCCCGAGACCCGAGGCATCCTCCAGACCCGTCCCGCGTTCGGCGGCAACGTCATGGCGACCATCGTCACCCCGAATCATCGCCCGCAGATGAGCACCGTCCGTCCCGGCGTCATGAAGAAGGCTGCATACGATCCCGCGCATAAGGCGATCGTCGATCACGCAAAGTTCGATCTTGCTGAGAGCGATATCCACACCAGAGTCATCGAGACCGTCAAGGCAATGAAGCAGGTCGTCAACCTCGTTGAGGCGGACGTCATCGTTTCCGGCGGCCGCGGCGTTGGCAGCAAGGAAGGCTTCAAGCTCATCGAGGAGCTGGCCGAGGTCATGGGCGGCGTCGTCGGCGCAAGCCGTGCGGCAGTCGAAGCCGGTTATATCGACGCCGATCATCAGGTCGGTCAGACCGGTAAGACCGTTCGCCCGAAGATCTACGTCGCGTGCGGCATCTCCGGCGCCATCCAGCACCGCGCAGGCATGGAGAAGAGCGAATGCATCATCGCGATCAACAAGAATCCCGATGCTCCGATCTTCACCGTTGCCGACTACGGCATCGTAGGCGACCTGCACAAGGTCATCCCGATGCTGATCGAAGAGCTCAAATCCCGCGCATGATTTGACCCATCCGGACCGCTCAGGGTATTTGCCTTTGAGCGGTCTTTTTGTTGCCAAAGTTTTTTTCATGCGTTATAATTATTGAAGGAATATGATTAAGGCGGGACAGATGGCAGGAAAATCGGCGAGATCCGAAAAGGAAAGGAAAAAGCGCAGGTTCAAACGGGTCCTGAGCGCGGCTGTGTCGCTCGTTTTCATCGTGCTCGCCGTGCTTGCGATCCGCCTGCATTGGTTCGATAACGTCTTTTCCTCCTGTGTTGACGGCGAGCTCGACCCGATCCCGCTGCCGAAGGAGGGCTGCCTGAGCATCTACGTGCTCGACGTCGGTCAGGGCGATTGTTCGCTCCTTGTCTCTCCAAACGGCAGGACCATGCTTATCGATGCGGGCGACGCGGCCTATTCGCCGAAGGTCATCTCCACGCTCGAAGGTCTTGGCGTGTACTCGCTTGACGTCGCCGTCGGCACGCATCCTCATTTCGATCATATCGGAGGTATGCCCGCCGTACTTAACGCAATGCCCGTAGGCGAGTACTGGATGCCGGAAGTGCCTTTTGAGGCGTACACGCAGAGCTTCACCGATCGCGCTCTCGAAGAAAACGGCGTCAAAACAAACATCGCGTGGAACGGCAAAACTATCGATTGGGATAAGGACTGCGTCGTAACCGTGCTGTCACCCGCGCGCGGAGTCGAGTATTCGGACGTCGACGCGAACGATTACAGCATCATCCTGCGCGTTGAATATGGCGAAAACGCGATGCTGTTCACCGGCGACGCGACCGTTCACGCGGAACAGCTTGCAATGTATCAAAACGAAAAAGCGTTGTTCGACGCCGACGTGCTGAAGGTCGCGCATCACGGCTCGACCACGGGCTCGAGCTACGGCTTTCTCGAAGCCGTAAGCGCAAAGACCGCCGTGATCTCAGTCGGCAGGAACAACGATTACGGTCATCCGGATTTCGACATTTTGAACCGGCTCCGTGCCACAGGTTCCGATATCTTCCGGACGGATAAGAACGGAACGGTCTCTGTCTTTATGGACGGAAGTAACATTTCCGTCGAAGTGCAAAAGCATAAATAGAGGAAGGAGGGAGCAAAGTGTACTGCAGCTACTGCAAGGTCAGGATCGACACGGGCAATTACTGCCCGATCTGCGGGCGCAGGCTAAGCCCGAACGAGTTCAACGCGGGCGCGATCGTCGATGAAAGCGTGATCGAAGACCGGCGCAGCGTTCGGAGCAGGGGACCGCGTTTCAACTTCAGCAAGCCGCTCTGCCTCTTCTTCGCTTTGCTGCTCGTCGCTTTGATGATCCTTCCGTGGTTCTCCGTTTCCGTATCGGTCTCCGGCGTTCGGCTGTTGAACGAAAAAAAGCTCGGCATATTCGAGCTCAGAGCTTTCGTCAAAAGCTGCTATGAGGCAACAAACAAGCTTATCGGCTCCGAATTCGTATTGACCGAGCAGGGGGAAAGGATCGTCTGGCTCGTGAACGGCGCGCTCATCGCAGTCACGCTTTATTTCGGCCTTGCCGCAGTGAATATCATCCTGTTCGGCATCATCGGGCTCTTTACCAAGGGCCGCTTGCGTTATTTCTTCGCAAGGGTCGGGAGCACCGCGCTCTTTATCGGAACGCTCGTTATGATCGCGTCCGTGTTTACAGGCGGACACTTCCTTGCAAGGTTCCTCGCGGATCCGCCTGCCGATCTCGCCGTTCAGCTCGGCGGAGCTGTTGACCCTGTCGTGTGGCTGTTTGTTTGCGCACTCGCGGCGATACTCTTTCGCACGCTCGGCATCCGGCTGCTTCGATACCTGAACGGCGTCAGCAGCATGAACAGAGGCGATTACAGAACTGCGGAACGCGAGTTTACCATAATCAACGCTGCCGACAAGCTCCCGAGGACATTTTCAAAAGCAAAACACAGGCGGGGCGCAAGGCATAATACCTACGGCTCGCGCGAAGACTACGGAGACCACGTAGTTGGTTGACAGAAAGGCATCAAATGGATAAGAATACCAAAGTCAATGAACGCCGGAATAAGGATCCCGAATACAAATACACCTGGAAGCATCAGCTCAGGCGTTTGCCGTGGCTGCTGCTGATCCCGCTCGGGATATTCCTCCCGCAGCTCGTGCAGAAATACCCGGATAAGGTGGAGCGTATATACGCCCGCGGGATCTTTCCCGTGCTTTCGCGCATCGTCGGCTGGATCAGTTCGCTCGTGCCGGTTTCGCTTGCGGAACTGATTATAGTGATCGTCGGCGCGGCGATCGTGCTCGTGCTCGTCATCCGTCTGCTCCGCGTTCCGTTCGGGAAGCTCGCAAACCGCAGGAAGAATCGCGTCCGGCTGTTCAGTTTCATCATCTCGATCTGCATCTTCGCGGGAGTACTTCTGAACCTGTTCTACGTGATGTGGGGGTTCAATCACTACCGCATGCCGCTTCCGAACCTTCTGGGTCTCGAAATCAAACAGCATACTACCGACGACCTTGCCGATCTCACTGAACGGCTTGCGATAGAAGCTGCGGAACTCAGAGCGCAGGTCGCCGAGGACGAAAACGGCATCTACACGATAGGCGACAAGCAGCTTGCGATGAACAGCGTAGTGAACGCCTACAACCGGCTCGGTCAGGGCAACGAGCTGTTCTCAAACAAATGCTATCCCGCAAAAATGCCGCTCTTCTCCAAAATGCTTTCAAAGCTCGATATTGCCGGCATCTACATACCCTATACTGCGGAGGAGAACGTCAACGTCGAGCAGCCCGATCTTTACGTGCTGTCCGGAGCGGCGCATGAGACGGCGCATTATTTCGGTTTTGCGCGTGAGGACGAAGCGAACTTCCTCGCGTTCTATGCCTCACGCTGGTCCGCGGACGCATCGCTTAGGTATTCGTCAACGATGCTCGCGCTTATCAACTGTGCCAACAAACTGTATGAGGACGACCGGGATCGCTACTTTGCCATTCGCAGCGCTTATTATACCGAGGGCATGGAACGCGACCTTGCGGACTACCGCGTGTATTACGAAAAATACGAGAACGATCCTGCGGGGCAGATCAACGACCAGATCAACGACGCCTATCTCGTCTATCACGGCCAGCAGGACGGCATAAAGAGCTACGGAAGAATGGTCGATCTGCTGCTTGATTTCTATTCAAAGAATCCGTTCTGATACTTCTGAATATAAAGGAAGCGGGCTTTCGGAAACGCCTTGCGGTTTCGTCCGCTGATAAAACTGAGGACCCCGAGAACACAAGAGTATTCCCGGGATCCTTGCTTTTCTGTATTCGGTCAGCTGACGAAAACCTGTATCCGCTTATGCGGATAAGCCGTTCGCAACCCCGAACCGTTTTTGGAGCTTATCAGTCCTTGTCGATATCGGTGACCCAGCCGTGGGTGTCTTTGATGCGGCCCCACTGCAGACCGGTCAGAGTGTTGTAGAGCTTCATGGTCAGCTCGCCGATGCCGTTGTTGACGGACTTGTCGCCGATGTAGATATGCTTGTCGCGATATGCCAGCTCGCCAACGGGGGAGACGACCGCCGCGGTACCGGTACCGAAAGCTTCCTGCAGCCTGCCGGTCTCGCCTGCTTCAAACAGCTCTTCGACGGAGAGGGGACGCTCCTCGACCTCGATGCCCATCTCGCGGGCAAGGGTCATGACGCTGCGGCGAGTGATGCCGGGGAGGATGGTGTCCTCGAGGGGAGCGGTAACGAGCTTGCCGTCGATGAGGAACATCATGTTCATCGCGCCGACTTCCTGGACGTACTTCATGTGCTCGCCGTCGAGCCAGAGGACCTGGCTGTAGCCTTCCTTCTCGGCCTCTGCGCCGGCAAGGATGGAGCAGGCGTAGTTGCCGCCGGTCTTTGCAAAGCCGGTGCCGCCGCGGACAGCGCGGACGTATTTGTCCTCAACGCGGATGCGGATCGGGGCAAGACCTGCCTTGTAGTAAGCGCCGGAGGGAGCGCAGATGATGTAGTAGATGTAGTTCTTAGCAGCGTGTACGCCGAGCGCCTCGTCGTTCGCGATCATGGTCGGGCGGAGGTAAAGGCTGGTGCCGGGGTTATGGGGGACCCAGTCGCGCTCGACCTGAACGAGCTTACGCATTGCCTCATAGTTGAAGTCAACGTCAACACGGGGCATGCAGAGACGGTCCGCGGAATCGTTAAGACGCCTTGCGTTATCCTTTGCGCGGAACATCAGGATGCGGTCATCTTCGGTGCGGTATGCTTTGAGGCCCTCAAAGATCTCCTGTGCATAGTGGAAAACGGAGCTTGCGGGGTCCATGGAGAATCTGTGATAAGGAACGATACGTGCGTCATGCCATTCACCGTCAGAATATTCCATGATGAACATATGATCGGTGAAACGTTTGCCGAAGCCGAGAGAAGCTTCTTCTTCCCTTGTGGGCTTCTGCTTGAGTTCTGTTGCCTTGGTGATCTTGATATCCATGATTTTACCTCCTGAGGATTTGGTAATTCGTTTATAATTCTGCGCTCTGAGCAATGCCAAAGCGGGAAAATCGTTTACATCGGCAGGAATTCTTCGCCGGTCACAACGGGTCTGCTCCTGCCGTCCGTCCGTTCGATAACGTCCGCTGTGAATGCGTCTGCCCGCTCAGTCGGAACGAGGCAGATAAAGCGGATGCTGTCGGTGAACTCGGTGCCGCGAACGACGGAGTTCGCTCTCACAAAGCCCTCAAGCGCGCCGTAGCGCGTGTAGTCCACCGAAAACTCGATGACCGAGCATGGAGTCATCACACCGATTCCGGCTTCATTCAGCGCGTCGGAAGCGGAGCGCGAGTATGCGCGCACGAGCCCGCCGCTGCCGAGAAGGATACCGCCGAAATAGCGGGTTACGACGATCAGCGCGTTCTCTGTCTCCGTGCGGATCAGCGTGTCCATAATGGGCATACCCGCCGTGCCGCCCGGCTCACCGTCGTCCGAAAACCTGCGTATGCCGCCCAAAAGGCTGTAAGCGTAGCAGTTATGCGTTGCGTCGTAATGGAGCTTTCGGATCTCCTCAAGCCTGGTTATTGCTTCTTCCTCAGACGTGACGGGGAAGCACCGCCCGATAAAACGGGACCTGTTCACAACAAATTCCGTCTCGGAAGCTTTCAGAGGAGTTTTATAGGGCTTTAACGCCATCCGCTGCTCCGTTACTTCTCTGCCGCCATCTCGCGGATGAGCTCGCCAAGGCGCTTGATGCCTTCGCGGATGCGCTCTTCGGGTTCTGCCGAGAAATTGAGGCGGAAGGTATTCTTGCCGGCGCCTTCGTTGGTGTGGAAGGGTGCGCCGGGAACGAACGCGACTTTGCGCTCTACCGCGCGGCGGAACAGGTCCTCCGCATCCCATCCTTCGGGGAGGGTGCACCAGATAAACAGACCGCCGACGGGTGCCTGATATTTAACGAATTCGGGGAAGTATTCGTTCATCGCGTCGATCATGACGCCTGCGGACTTTGCGTACACGCCGGAGATGAACTCGATATGCTTATCCATCATACCGCGGTTTATGAACTCCGCAACGATCGCCTGGTTGAGGTTGGGGGAGTGGGTATCGCTGCCCTGTTTGGCGATGGTCATCTTGCGGATGAGCTCCTTGTTGCCGTAGCAAAGCGCAACGCGCAGGCCGGGGGAGATGGTCTTGGAGAAGCTGGTCAGAACGATCACGTTGTCGCTCGTGTCAAAGCTCTTGATGGTGGGCAGTTTTTCGCCGGTGAAGCGGAGCGAAGCATAGGGATCGTCTTCGATCACGAGCATATCGTACTCGGCAGCAAGCCTTGCGATCGCCTTGCGCGCCTCCACGCCGGTAACGTAACCGGAGGGGTTCTGGAAGGTGGGGATCGTGTAGAACATCACGGGATGGTGTTCCTTTACGATCGCCTCAAGCTCGTCAACGTGAAGGCCGTCCTCATGCAGCGGAACGGTCACGAGCTTAGCCTGCGCAACGTGGAAGGTCTGCAGAGCGCCGAGGAAGCTGGGCTCCTCAACGAGCACCACGTCGCCGGGGTTGATGACGGCCTTGCAGAGCAGGTCGAGGCCCTGCATGGAACCGGTCAGCGCAAGCACGTTTTCAAGCTCGCCGTGCAGTCCGTTTGAAGGAAGGATATAGTCGAGATATGCGCGGCGGAGCGGCATATAACCTTCTGTGGCGCCGTACTGCAGGAGAATATCGGATTTTTCACGAAGAAGATCATCGGTGATCTGACGGATCTCTTCCTTGGGGAAACAGGCCTTGGAGGGGTTGCCGCCGCCGAAGGAAATGATCGCGGGGTCGCCAAGCAGCTTAAACAGCTCCCTGATTGCGCTTCCGGAAACACCTTTCATACGTTCTGCGATCTGCATAGTATAAACCTCCTCAATAATGAAATCGGATCTTATGGTTCTATTGTAGACCCTTAAAGCCGTTCTTGCAAATATATTTAATCAATAATTATAAGAAACAAAAACAGGCGGAGAAAAAACCGTTTTGCGGGAATAAAGCTTCTTATTACTGCCCGTTCTCGTCCATCATGCGTTTAAGGAATTCCCGCTGCAGAAGCGCGTAATGCTTTTGGCTGCGCCATTGGCGCCGCCCTCCTACGCGGGTATAGACGCTTGACTTCGTCTCGCCCTCAAATCGCATCCCGAGCCTTTTCATTACGGCCTCCGAAGCGGTGTTTTTGCTGTCGCATCTTGCGGTTATGCGGTGAAGGTCGAGCTGAAGAAAGCCGAATTCAAGCATCTTCGCGGCCGCCTCCGTGCAGTAGCCAAAGCCCCAAAAGCGCTTGTTCAGGATGTAGCCGAGATCTGCCTGCATTCGGTCCTTCGTCAAATACAGGCCTGCGGATCCGATAAGCTCGCCCGTCTCCTTCAGGCATACCGCAAAGTCATACACGAGGCGGTTTTCGGTTATTTGATGCGCAAGTCGGGAATGGATGAAGTTCTCAGCTCCTTCACGCGTTTCCGGCCCCCAATCCATAAAATAAGTATTTTCGGCGTCGCCGGAATACTCGAACTTCGCGTCAGCGTCGTCGATATTGAATTCGCGGATAAAAAGCCGGTCTGTCTCCGCGATAATGAGATCGATCGCGGTCTCTCCGTCTTTGACGATCGTTTCGTTTTCCATCTTTCCTCCGAAAAAACAAAAAGCCGCCCGAAGAAGCGGCATGGGTTCACATGAAGTTGAGCAGTATCTCGTTCTGAAAATCGAGCCCGCGCTTTGTAAGATAGAATCGGTCCTTTTCAACGACTATGGTCTCATCGAGCAGAGCGGCGCTTATCGCGGCAGCGTACTGCTCCACGGGATCTATGCCGAACCTTGCTTCAAACGCTTTGCGGTCGACGCCGTCCGTCTTGCGAAGACCCATCATGACGCACTCGAACATCTCTTCTTCGCGCTCGATCTCCTGTGTTTCCGCAACGGGGAGCCTGCCGCTTCCGAGGTCTGTCAAGTATTCCTCGATCGTCGCCTTGTTCGCGAAGCGCACCCATTTGCCGCCCGTATGCAGCGCGGAATGCGAATTGACTCCAAGTCCGAGATAATCGCCGTTGTTCCAATAGTTCAGGTTATGCCTGCAGCGGAAACCCGGCTTCGCGAAATTGCTTATCTCGTAACGCTCGTAGCCAAGCTCGGAAAGCAGCTCGAAGCCCGCGTCCTCCATGTCGGCAGTGTCATCCTCGTCCGGCAAGACCGTCTGTCCCGCCGTCACGGAATCATAGAGCGGCGTGGCTTCTTCGAGTATGAGCGCGTAGGAGGAGATATGCGCCGCGCCGAGCTTGGCCGCAAGGCGGATGGAATCAAGATATGATCCCATGGTCTGGCCCGGCAGCCCGTGCATTACGTCGACGTTGATATTGTCAAAACCGGCATTCTGCGCGGCGCGGAACGCAAGCACGAATTCATCCGCGGTATGGATCCTGCCGATCAATGAAAGCACTTTGTCGTCCGCGCTCTGCATGCCGATCGAAATGCGGTTTATACCGGCGGCGCGGTATTGTTCGGCCTTTGCTTCGGTCAGGGATTCCGGATTGCACTCGATCGTGATCTCCGCGCCCTTTGCAATCGAAAAGCAGCTGCGCGCCTCGGAGAGCAGCCTGCCGATCAGCTCCGCGGGCAGCAGGGAAGGGGTCCCTCCGCCGATAAAGACCGTGTCGAACTCACGCCCCTTCATCAGCGGCGCATACAGCCTCATCTCGGTGATCAGCGCGGCGGAATACGCAAGATGATCGTTCCGTCCTGCGAAGCTCACGAAATCGCAGTAGCGGCATTTCTTTTTGCAGTATGGGATATGTATGTAGAGTCCGGCCATCAGTTGATTCTGAGAACACTCATGAACGCTTCGCTCGGCAGTTCGACGGAGCCGATCTGCCTCATGCGCTTTTTGCCCTCTTTCTGCTTTTCAAGCAGCTTTTTCTTTCGGGTGATATCGCCGCCGTAGCACTTCGCGAGCACGTCCTTTCTGAGCGCTCGCACGGTCTCCCTCGCGATGATCTTGCCGCCGATCGCGGCCTGGATCGGGATCTCGAACTGCTGGCGAGGTATGACCTCCTACAGCTTTTCAGCGACTGCGCGCCCCTTGGCATAGGCCTTGTCGCGGTGAACGATCGTGGAGAGCGCGTCGCACATGTCGCCGTTCAGAAGGAAATCGAGCTTCACAAGGTCGCTTTGGACGTAGTCGCTGATCTCATAGTCGAACGAAGCGTAGCCCCTCGAGCGGCTCTTCAGGCTGTCGAAGAAATCGAAGATGATCTCGTTCAGCGGGATCTGATAGGTCAGTTTGACCCTCGTCTGCTCGAGATACGTCATGTCGACGAACACGCCGCGCTTCTCCTGGCTGAGCTCCATTATGGTGCCGACGTATTCCGGAGGCGTCATGATATGCGCCTCGCACATCGGTTCCTCCATGTGCTCTATCTCGGTCACGGGCGGGAGGTTCGCAGGGTTATCGATCATAACGATCCTGCCGTCGGTCATGACGAGCCGGTAGATGACGCTCGGCGCAGTGGTGACGAGGTCAAGGTCGAACTCCCTTTCGAGCCTTTCCTGAGCGATCTCCATGTGCAGAAGGCCGAGGAAGCCGCAGCGGAAGCCGTATCCCAATGCCTGACTGGTCTCGGGCTCATAGCTGATCGAAGCGTCATTCAGGATCAGCTTTTCAAGAGCGTCGCGCAGGTTCTCGTAGTCCGCGCCGTCGGCCGGATAGATGCCGCAGAAGACCATCGGGCTGGCCTGCTTGTAGCCGTGCAGAGGCTCCTTCGCGGGGTTGAGCGCGAGCGTGATCGTGTCGCCGACCTTGGTCTCGGCAACGGATTTTATAGAAGCGGAAATATAGCCGACCTCGCCCGTGGAAAGCTCGCCGACGGGCTTTAGGGTGGGGGAGAACACGCCCACTTCCGTGACGTCGAACTCATTGCCTGTATGCATGAAACGGATGCGGTCTCCGGGGCGCACGACGCCGTCCATGATGCGGACGTAGCTGAGCGCTCCCTTATAATTATCGTAGAAGCTGTCGAATATCAGCGCACGCAGCGGCGCATCGTCCTCGCCCTTCGGCGCCGGGAAATCGGTAACGATCCTCGCAAGCACCTGCTCAACGTTCAGGCCGGTCTTTGCCGATACCTGCGGCGCGTCCTCGGCGGGCAGGCCGATGATGTCCTCGATCTCGCGGATCGCGTTCTCGGCGTCGGCGGAAGGCAGGTCGATCTTGTTTATGACGGGCAGTATCTCAAGGCCGTTATCGACCGCAAGATAGACGTTTGCGAGCGTCTGCGCTTCGATGCCCTGCGTCGCGTCGATGATCAGCACCGCTCCGTCGCACGCCGCGAGCGCACGGCTGACCTCGTAGGTGAAGTCGACGTGGCCAGGAGTGTCGATAAGGTTGAGCATGTATTTCTTCCCGTCGGTATGGGTATAGAACATCTGAACGGCGGTGGACTTGATCGTGATGCCGCGTTCGCGCTCGATGTCCATGGAGTCAAGCAGCTGATCCTCCATATCGCGCTGAGCAACAGTCTCCGTGATCTCCATAAGCCGGTCCGCAAGGGTGGACTTGCCGTGATCGATGTGGGCGATTATGCAAAAGTTTCTTATCAGTTCACGCGGGTATGCCATGTATCCTCCGATGATCGGAACGCCGCAGCGTCCGGGATGCATATTTAATTTATTATACCTTAAAAGCCGATGGTTTGCAACCGAAATGAAATGAAAGAGCGGGGGATACGATAAAGGGACGGCCTGAGCCGTCCCAATATGTTTTGTGTTTCTGCCGAAAGGATCAATACTTGCGCTTCCTTGCAGCTTCAGCCTTCTTTTTGCGCTTCACGCTGGGCTTTTCATAATGCTCACGCTTTCTCGCATCAGCAAGGATACCGGAACGGGCACACTTGCGCTTCCAACGCTTGATGGCGCTTTCCAAGGACTCATTTTCGCCAACTCGAATTTCCATTAACAGTTTCCCCCCTCTCTCATGTGGGAATATCACGAGCGTTATTTCATTCGAGATAACAGCTGTCAACAAATGATTATAACTTATTCCGCCAGCTAAGTCAACACCATTTTCTTTGCAAATAAAATATACTTATTGAAAAATATGCTTGAAACAGTATTTCAAATGTGATATAATCTTAATGGAAAAATATAAATTGAGAGGTATTATTCATGAGCAATATCCCCACTCCTCATATTTCCGCAAAGCTCGGCGACTTCGCCGAGACCGTGCTTATGCCCGGCGATCCGAAAAGGGCAAAGTTCATTGCAAACACCTATCTGACCGACGCAGTGCTCATCAACGACGTACGCGGCGTCCAGGGCTATACCGGCTACTACAAGGGCAAGCGCGTTTCCGTTATGGCAAGCGGCATGGGCATCCCGTCCATCGGCATTTACTCATACGAACTCTTCAATTTCTACAACGTCAAGAATATCATCCGCATCGGTTCCGCCGGTGCGATAGATCCGGAGCTCAAGATCCGCGACGTCGTCATCGCGCAGGGCGCCTGCACGAATTCGAACTTCGTCAGCCAGTATGAGCTTCCCGGCACTTATGCGCCGATCGCAAGCTATGATCTGCTCAAGAAAGCGGTCGACGAGGCGGAGCGCATCGGCGTTCGCTTCAAGGTCGGCAACATCCTTTCGTCAGACACTTTCTACGACGATTCGGCAAGCCTCGGCAAGTGGCAGAAGATGGGCGTGCTCGCCGTTGAGATGGAGTCCGCGGGACTTTACTGCAACGCGGCGCGCGCCGGCAAGAACGCGCTGTGCATCTGCACCATTTCCGACTGCCCGTTCAGCCCCGGCCAGGACTGCACGGCAGAAGAACGCCAGGAAAGCTTCACAAAGATGATGGAGATCGCTCTCGAGATCGCCTGAAAATAAAATGTTCCGCAGTTTAGGAGGGTAATATGTTTTCAATAGGGGATACCGTTTGCTACCCGCTTCACGGTGTCGGCAGAATTGAATCTATAGAAGATCGTCAGGTTTTGGAGAAGAAGGCGACCTACTATGTCATTGCCCTCAACAACACGCGGATGACGGCGATGCTTCCCGTCGCTACCGCGGAGGAAGTCGGTCTTCGCCATATCATCTCGCCGTCCGAATGCAACAAGGTGATAGACTATATCAAGACCGCCGAAGTCGGCATCGGCGATTCCAACTGGAACCAGCGTTATCGCGACAATATGGAAAAGCTTCGCCGCGGCGATCCGTTCAACGTGATAGACGTCATCCTCTGCCTCACCAAGCGCAACAGGATGCGCACGCTCAGCTCCGGCGAACGGAAAATGCTTTCCAACGCAAAGAGCATCCTCGTTTCGGAGATCTCGGCTGTCACCGGAAGATCGATCGAAGACTGTGAAAAATGGGTGTTTGAAGGTCTCCCCGAAGCGCGGATCTGACCGCCCCCGATCTGAATTGAAGTCCAAGATAGCAAAACTCATTTCCGCGCTGCTCTTCGCGGCGCTCGGGACCAGCATAGCAAAGTTCATTCTGGACAGCAAGCTCCTGTCCGCCTTGGGCGAAAGCACTATGCTGTGGCTTCCCGCTGTGCTTTATATCTCGTGTGCGCTCGTTTTCGGCGTGATCGGCTTCCTGCTCGCTCCGTCATTGATGAAGGCCTACCATTTCCTGATCTCTTCGCTGATGCGCCGTTTCAGCGATATGCCTCTTTCAAAGATCTTCGTCGGTGTGATCGGTCTGATCATAGCGCTCGTGCTCGCATATCTGCTCAGCTTTCTGCCGCTTCGCATCCAGCCGCAGTTTATCGGTACTGCGCTCTGCGTCCTGATGTACATCATCTTCGCAACGCTCGGCTGGATGATCCCGACGAAGCGCTTTAAGGAGCTTTCGCTCCCGTCGTGGCTGCGCAGCTCCGAAAAGGGGGAACGCGGCAAGCGCTCGACCGCCTCCGCAAAGGTGATCGATACCTCGTCGATCATCGACGGCAGGTTCTTCGACGTGCTCAAGACCGGCATTATTGAAGGCACGATCATCGTCCCCCAGTTCGTACTCGACGAGCTTCGCTACATTGCCGACAGCTCCGACCCTCTTAAAAGAGCGCGGGGCAGGAGAGGACTCGATATTCTGAACGATATCCGCAAGACCGAGGACGGGCAGAACATCATCGTTACCGACGTCGACTATCCGGAGCTTGAAGACGTGGATTCAAAGCTCATGCGTCTCGCCTCCGAAAAGCACGCCTGCATCGTGACCAACGATTACAACCTCAATAAGGCCGCTTCCGTTCACCGCATCAAGGTATTCAACATCAACGACCTTGCAAACGCACTTCGCACCAACGTAACGGCGGGAGAGGAGATCCGCGTTTCCATCGTCAAAGAGGGTAAGGAGCTCACGCAGGGCGTCGCTTATCTTGACGACGGGACCATGGTCGTTGTGGAAGGCGCGCGCGAGCTCATCGGCAGCACGATCGAAGCGACAGTCACAAGCGTCCTGCAGACCTCCGCCGGTAAGATGATCTTTGCCAAAGTCAAGGAATGACCTGAGTATTATGCAGCGATAAACGGCAGCCTTTCAGCTGCCGTTTTTGTACGCGCAAAAACGTATTTTCTTTTACTTTGCGTCGAGCACGGCTTCCTTTAGCACCTTGCCGATCGAATCGTTTATGACAAGATCCGCATAGCTGTCATAAGGCGTTTCGCTCTTGTTGATGAGCACGAGCCTGTTGCCGCGGTAGTAATTTATGAGTCCCGCGGCGGGGTAGACCTGCAGCGAAGTCCCGCCGACGATCAGCATATCCGCACGCATGATCGCGGTCACAGCTCCCATCAGGCAGTTTTCATCGAGCGATTCTTCATAAAGCACGACGTCCGGCTTGATCCTTCCGCCGCAGGGGCAATAGGGGACGCCTTCTGCATTGTGCACGTATTCCGCGTCAAAGAACCGCCCGCATTTTTCGCAGTGATTGCGATGGATGGAGCCATGCAGTTCGAACACGTTTTTGCTGCCCGCCATCTGGTGCAGTCCGTCGATGTTCTGCGTCACGACCGCGGTCAGCTTGCCCTGCTTTTCAAGCTCCGCAAGCGCCAGATGTGCGTCGTTCGGTTTGGCGTCCGTGCTCATGAGCAAAGTCTTATAATATTTGAAGAACACCTCCGGTTTGCGAACGTAAAAGCTGTGTGAAAGCAGTTCCTCGGGCGAATAGCCGAATTCCTGTATCGCCTTGAAGATGCCGTTCGAGCTGCGGAAATCCGGTATGCCGCTCTCAACGGAAACTCCCGCGCCGCCGAGGAAGACGATCTTGCCGCTCTCCGCGATCATTTTCTTAAGCTGTTCGATCTTAGTTTCGGGCATATTCCATTCACTCCTTCTCATGTTTTCGACCTTGTTGATATTATACCATTTTCCAGCACCTTTTCACACATTTTATAAGGAAAATCCGCATTGAAAAGTGAATATATAGTTTGACATCATACTTCCGCGGGACTATAATTGATATGTTGGAACAATCCAAAAAAGCTATTTGGGGGTATATTTATGAAGCTCAACGAAATGTCCCGTCAGCAGCTCGAAAACTTATATCAGGTCACCCTTGCCGAATACGAAAAATGCAAGGCGCAGGGTCTGCATCTCGATATGTCCCGCGGTAAGCCCGGGCAGGAGCAGTTAGACCTTTCCATGGATCTTCTTAACATGCATATCGACCCGAACGAGACCAAGATGGACGGCGTCGAAGCCCGCAACTACGGCGAGCTCATGGGCCTTCCCGCGGCGCGCAGGCTCTTTGCGGAGCTCCTCGGCGTTCGCTTTGAGCAGGTCTTCGCGGGCGGCAGTGCAAGCCTGACGCTTATGTACGACCTTATCGCAAAGGCGTATACCCACGGTCTGCTTCACTCCGAAAAGCCCTGGTCGAAGCTCGATAAAGTCCGCTTCCTCTGCCCGGCTCCCGGCTACGACAGGCACTTCACGATCTCCTCTACCTTCGGCATGGAGCTTATCACCATTCCCATGACCGACAACGGTCCCGATATGGACCTCGTTGAGGAATACGTAAAGGATCCCGCCGTCAAGGGTATGTGGTGCGTTCCCAAGTATTCCAATCCCGACGGCATCGTCTATTCCGATGAGACCATCGCCCGCATTGCCTCGCTCCGTCCCGCCGCTCCCGATTTCACGCTCGTGTGGGACAACGCGTACTGCGTCCACGAGTTCGACGGGGACTTCGTTCCGTTCGTGAACATCCTCGACGCGTGCGAGAAGGCCGGCAATCCCGATATGGTCTTTGAATTCGCATCCACTTCCAAGATCACTTTCCCCGGCGCGGGCATCGCCTGCTTTGCTTGCAGCGAAGCGAACATGGACTACATGAAAAAGCTCCTCAATGCCCAGATCATCAGCTACGACAAGATCAATCATCTCCGCCACGTGCTCTACTTCAAGAACGCACAGGGCGTGCTTGATCACATGAAGAAGCATGCCGCCATCATGAAGCCGAAGTTCGATACCGTGCTCCGTTATCTCGACGGTGAGATCGCTCCGCTCGATATCGCGCATTGGCATCGTCCGCGCGGCGGCTATTTCGTTTCGCTCTTCGTCATGAACGGCTGCGCAAAGCGCGTCCACGCCCTCTGCAAGGAGGCGGGCGTCGTTATGACCGGCGCAGGCGCGACCTATCCCGGCAAGAATGACCCGAACGACAGCAACCTCAGGATCGCTCCCAGCTTCCCGCCTCTCGACGAGCTTGAAAAGGCAATGCAGGTGCTCTGCGTCTGCATCAAGCTCGCGGCCGCAGAAAAGCTGCTGAACAAATAAACAATTTATAAAAAAGGACGGCAGACAACTATGAAAAAAATGATGGACGCACTCGTCAAGACCGAAGCGGGGAAGGGCCTTACCCTCATGCAGGTACCCGTTCCCGAGGTACACCACGGTGAAGTGCTTATCAAGGTGCATAAGACCGCTATCTGCGGCACCGACGTTCACATCTACAACTGGGATCCCTGGAGCCAGGCACACGTCAAGCCTCCCGTGACGATCGGTCATGAATACGTCGGCGAGATCGCTGCGCTTGGCGAAGGCGTTGAAGGCTACGAGATCGGCCAGCTCGTCTCCGGCGAGGGTCACATCACCTGCGGCCTCTGCCGCAACTGCCGCAGCGGCAAAAGCCACCTCTGCGCCAAAACGCAGGGCGTCGGCGTGCAGCGCGACGGCGCGTTTGCGGAATACATCTGCATCCCCGCAAGGAACGTCATCCCCGTCACCTGGGATATCCCGGAAGACATCATCTCCTTCTTCGACGCGTACGGCAACGCGACTCACACCGCGCTGATGTTCGACGTTATCGGTGAAGACGTGCTCATCACCGGCGCCGGCCCGATCGGCATGATGGCGGCCGCTATCTGCAAGCATAACGGCGCACGCAACGTCGTCGTTACCGACATCAACGATTACCGTCTCGGCCTTGCCAAGAAGATGGGTGCGACCCGCGTTGTGAACACCACGAAGGAAAAGCTTGAGGACGTCATGGCGGAGCTCAAGATGACGGAAGGCTTCGACGTCGGTCTTGAAATGAGCGGCAGCGGCATCGCTCTCAACCAGATGATCTCCGCAATGCGCAACGCCGGCAAGGTCGCCCTGCTCGGCATCGCAAAGCCCGGCACCGCCGTCGACTGGAACGACGTTATCTTCAAGGGCCTCACTCTGCAGGGCATCTACGGCCGTCAGATGTTCGAGACCTGGTACAAGATGGGCGCAATGGTCGAAGCCGGTCTCGACCTCACTCCGATGATCACCCACCGCTTCAACTATCGCGACTTTGAAAAGGGCTTCGAGGCCATGAACAGCGGCGCGAGCGGCAAGGTCGTTCTCAATTGGACCAAATAATAAAATCTATATAAAGGAGACTCCATTATGAAACAGGCATACGAGATCTTCCAAAAAGAGCTGGACGCGATCCGCGAGGCCGGCACCTGGAGGGAAGAGCGCATCATCACCACCGAACAGCGCGCAAGGATCGACACCACCAAGGTCAAGGGCGTTCTCAATATGTGCGCCAACAACTACCTCGGCCTTGCCAACAACCCCGAGATCATTGCCGCCGCCAAGGCAAGCTATGATAAGTGGGGCTACGGCCTTTCCTCCGTCCGCTTCATCTGCGGCACTCAGCAGATCCACAAGGAGCTGGAGCGCAAGCTTGCTGATTTCCTCGAGATGGACGACTGCATCCTTTACACCTCCTGCTTCGACGCGAACGGCGGTCTGTTCGAGACCATCCTCGGGCCCGACGACGCTATCCTCTCCGACGAGCTGAACCCTGCCTCCCTCATCGACGGCGTCCGTCTCTGCAAGGCACACAGGTTCCGCTATAAGAACAACAACATGGACGACCTCCGCGCACAGCTCGAAGCAGCCAAGGACTGCCGCATCAAGCTGATCGCTACCGACGGCGTTTTCTCCATGGACGGCATCATCGCAAACCTTCCCGCCATCTGCGACCTGGCCGATGAATACGGCGCTCTCGTTATGGTCGACGACAGCCATGCCGTCGGTTTCATGGGCGAGCACGGCAAGGGCACTCACGAGGCCTGCGGCGTGATGGGTCGTGTAGACATCATCACCGGCACCCTCGGCAAGGCAATGGGCGGTGCGTCCGGCGGCTACACCTGCGCACGCCAGGAGATCGTCGACATGCTTCGCCAGAAGTCCCGTCCGTATCTCTTCTCCAACACCCTCGCTCCCGCCATCTGCGCAGCATCCATCAAGGTCATCGACATGCTGACCGAGTCCACCGCGCTGCGCGACAAGGTCCACGAGAACACCCGCTACTTCCGTGAGCAGCTGGGCAAGATCGGTTTCGACGTCATCGAGAGCACCCATCCGATCGTTCCCGTCATGCTGTACGATCCCAAGATCGCTCAGGAGTTCGCCCGCCGCATGCTCGAAAAGGGCGTTTACGTGGTCGGCTTCTGCTATCCCGTCGTCCCGAAGGGCAAGGACAGGATCCGCACCCAGGTTTCCGCAGGCCACACCAAGGAAGACCTCGACTTCGCAGTAAAGTGCTTCAAGGAAGTCAAAGAGGAAATGGGTATCTGACGTAAAGAATAATATATTTTCAGAAGGGCGGCATATTGCCGTCCTTCTGTGCTATAATCTCAATAATTATTTAAAGAAGGAGGGTCCTGGTATGGACAAGAAAATCATCTTAAGCGGAATTAAACCCACCGGCATTCCCACACTCGGCAATTATATAGGGGCTCTCCGCAACTGGCGCCTCATGCAGGAGGACGACAAGTACTGCTATTACATGGTTGCGGATCTTCACGCGCTGACCGTCCGCAACGATCCCGCCGAGCTTCGTCAGCAGACCCGCTCCATGGCGGCGCTGCTCATCGCATGCGGCATCGACCCGAACCGTTCTCCGCTGTTTATTCAAAGCCACGTGCATCAGCACGCGGAGCTCTCGTGGATCCTCGGCTGCGTCACCTACATGGGCGAGCTCAACCGCATGACCCAGTTCAAGGATAAATCCGCCAAGCATGCGGACAATATCAACGCCGGCCTCTACACCTATCCTGTGCTGATGGCTTCCGATATCCTCATCTACGGCGCCGATCTCGTGCCCGTGGGAGACGATCAGAAGCAGCACGTTGAGCTTGCGCGCAATATCGCGATCCGCTTCAACAACGCTTTCGGCGAGACCTTCGTCGTTCCGGAGCCGGTCATGCCGAAGTTCGGCGCGAGGATAATGGGCCTGCAGGACCCCGAGCATAAGATGAGCAAGACCGACACCAACCCCAACGGCTATATCTCCATGCTCGACGAACCCGCCGTCATCACGAAAAAATTCAAAAAGGCGATCACGGACTGCGAGCCGACCATCGCTTATGCCGAAGGCCGCTACGGCTGCAACAATCTGCTCACCATCTACTGTGCCTGCACCGGCAAGACAATGGACGAGGCCGTCAAGGAGTTCGAAGGCTTCGGCTACGGCAAGCTCAAAACAGCCGTTGCGGACGCCGTCATTGCGGAGCTTGAACCCATCCAGGCCGTTTACAGGCAGTACATGGACGACAGTGAAGAGCTTGACCGTATCATCGCACGCGGCGCACAGCAGGCCTCCGAGCGCGCGCAGATCACGCTCGACAAGGCGTATAAGGCCGTCGGCATCAGATAACTCAGTCATAGAAAAAGACCGTTTCCAACGAAGGAAACGGTCTTTTTTGTTTACTTTATCACCTTGTAGATCTCGTCTGCGTCCGGCGGCTCTACGATCGTCCCGTCCGTCAGGCGCACGCCCTCTCCCAAAGCCCGGCCGATGATGCAGGCGTCGATGCCTATCTCGCGAAGCCCGCGCATCATCGCCTCGCCGTCAGGGCAGGTGATCAGCATGCACCCGCTCGATATAAGGCGAAGGGGATCGATGCCCGACGCCTCGCAAAGCTTTGCGGTCACAGGATGGACTACGATGCTGCTCCTGTCGATAACGAGGCCCACGCCGCTTGCATCGGATATCTCCCAGCACGCGCCGAGCACGCCGCCCTCGGTCGCATCGTGCATCGCAGTCGCGCCGTGATCCGCAGCATACATACCTTCCTTGACGACGCTCGTGTGCGAAGCGAATGAATGCGCAAGCGTAATCTCTTCGGGCGAAAGTATTTCATGAATGTTTTTTATCGCGTCCGCGAGGATGTTCGCGCCTTCAAGCCCGGCGTGCTTGGTCATGATCAGGTAATCGCCTTCGCGCATGCCGCGCGGTGAGATGGTCCCGTTCCTGCCCTCCCGCGCTATGACGGTCGTGCAGGTGACGATCCTCGTCACGGCATTCGTGATCTCCGTATGCCCGCCTATGATATCGACGTTCGCGTTCTCCGCAGCGGCAACGAGTTCGTCCATAAGGTCCGAGATCTCCTGCTCCGTCACGGTGGGGGGGAGCAGAAAAGTGACCATCAGGCCGATGGGTTCCGCGCCGGACGCGGCAGCGTCGTTGCAGCAGACGTTCACGGACAGGCTCCCAATGCGTGTTTCGGCGGCTGTGATCGGATCGCAGCTCAAAATCGTGAGCCTTGGTCCAATGTCCACTGCCGTGCAGTCCACTCCGATGCCCGGAGCCATCACTACTTCGTTTCTCGTATGCTTCAGCTTCGAAAGGATAAGCCTGTCAAGCTGTTCGTTCGTAAGTTTACCGACTCTCATTTTTTCTCGATCCTGCTGAAAAATTCATCTTCCGAAAGCACGGGTACGCCAAGGCTCTGCGCCTTTTCGAGCTTGCTGCCCGCGTTCTCGCCCGCGACTACGAAATCCGTCTTTTTGCTGACGCTTCCCGCCGCTTTGCCGCCGAGCGACGCGATAAGGTCCTCTATCTCCTTGCGGCCCATGCGTGAAAGCGTGCCGGTCACAACGAAGGTCTTGCCGGTCACAAAGTCGTTGCTCTCGACTTTCTCAGCCTCGGAAGGGTCCATGCCCAGTTGGAACATCCTGTCGATCTGCGCGGAAATGCGTTCATCCGCAAAGAAATCGATGATGCTGTCCGCAACGATCTCGCCAACGTCCGGAATAGCAATGAGCTGCTCTCGGCTCGCATGGCGAATGCCTTCAAAAGTGCGGAAGGTCTTTGCAAGGTCCTTCGCGGTCTTGCTGCCGACGTTCGGGATCCCGAGCGCAAACACGAACGATTCAAGCTTGCAGTGCTTGCTCTTTTCGATCTCCGCAAGGATGTTTGCGATCTTCTTCTCGCCAAAGCCGGGGATCCCGGCAAAGCTGCTTTCGTTCAGCTCGTACAGCTCAGGGATGGTGGAGATCCCCAGCGCGTCCACGAGCGCTGCGGCTGTCTTTTCGGAAAAGCCTTCGATATCCATCGCGTTGCGTGATGCGAAGTGCTCCAGCCTGCCGACGATCTGCGGCGTACATGAGAGCGAGTTCGTACAGAACGCGTGCACGCCGCGCCGCTCTACACGCGAACCGCATGCGGGGCAGAATTCCGGTATCGCCGCGGGATTTTTAGGTTCATGCTCGTCAACGCTCTTGAGGATCTCCGGAATAACGTCGTTGCTGCGGCGGATAAGCACCTTTGAACCGATGCCGACGTTCTTTCGCAGGATATCGTCATAGTTGTTGAGCGTTGCCTTTCGCACGGTCACGCCGAGGAAATCAACGGGTTCCACGTGGGCGAGAGGAGTAAGCTTGCCCGTCCTGCCGACCTCCCAGGTGATGTCCGTGATCGTGGTGATCATCTCCTCGGCCTGGAACTTGTAGGCGATCTCGCCGCGCGGGAATTTGTCCGTAAATCCAAGTTCCTCAAACAGTCGGATATCGTTGAGCTTGACGACCATCCCGTCGATCAGGAAATCGAGTTTTTGGCGCCGCTCCGGCATTTTTTCGATCTCCGCGATGACCTGATCCATGCTGCCATAAAACGTGTAATCGCTCATCGGCAGCCCGTTCTCGCGCATGAAATCATACATATCCCTGCGTGTATCAAAGCGCCTGCCTTCGATGTAGCCCACGTTGTAGAACGCACAGTCGAGCCGTCTTGACGCGGTGACGCGGGGATCGAGGTTCCTTATCGCGCCTGCGGCAGCGTTGCGCGCGTTTTTCAGCTGTTCCTCACCGTTCTTGTTCAATTCCTCAAGCACGGAAAGCCTCATATAGCACTCGCCGCGCACTTCGAATTTTCCCTTATAATTCACGGTCTGGGGGATCGAGCGGATCGTTTTCGCCTGCGCGAGGATGCCCTCGCCGACGATGCCGTTTCCGCGTGTCGCAGCCTGAACGAGCTTGCCGCCGTCATAAGTCAGATTGATCGTGAGGCCGTCAAACTTATACTCAAGCACGAATTCGAGTCCGCTCCCGCCTTTCGCGCGTTCGCAGCGCGCCGCCCATTCACGCAACGCATCGGTCGTTTTGACCTTGTCGAGGCTCCAGAGCCTTGCGATATGCGTATGCGGCTCAAAAGCGGTCGGTACGCTGCCGCCGACGTGCTGAGTGGGGGAGCCTTCAAGCACTACGCCGGTCTTAGCCTCGAGCTCACGCAGTTCATCGAGCAGCGCGTCGAACTCCGCGTCGCTTACCTCCGGCCGATCCGAGAAGTAATACGAATTAGAATACTCGTTCAGCACCTGAACAAGGTATTTCATTCTTTCAAGCATGTTATCCCTCCGTGATGACGGTGAGCGGCGCATAACCGGCAGCGAGCCTGCGCACTCCGCTCTTATCGAAATCGATGGTAACTATCTGTGTCGGGCCTGTTCCCGAAACGCCTTTCACGGTGCCCCTGCCGAACTGCGGATGCATCACGCGCATTCCCGGAGCGTACTTGACCGCAGGCGTTTTTTTAGGCGGTGTCTGAGGTTTTTGTTCCTGTCGGACGGTCGTCCGAGAGGAGCTGCCGCTCTTTGAAAGCCCGTTAAGCCTGCGGATCTGGTCCACAACGTCGGAAGGCAGCCTGCCCGTGCCGGGCTTCGTACTGCCGTATGGATCGTAGGACCCCTTCGCGCTGCCGAACGAGCTGCGCTTCATCGGCGTCTTCTCCGGGTCGATCAGTTCCATTTCCTCCAGGAAGATCGAAGGATCGTTGTGCTGTGCCCGTCCGTAGAGCATGCGCTCCCTCGAGCAGAGCAGATACAGCTTTTGCTTGGCGCGCGTCACGCCGACGTAGCAAAGTCTGCGTTCCTCTTCGAGGCGGTCGTCCTCGGTCTTTGAGCGGTCGGACGGAAAAATGCCGTCCTCCATGCCGGGCAGGAACACGATGGGGAACTCGAGACCCTTTGCGCAGTGAAGCGTCATCAGCTTGACGGTGCCGTCCGACTCGTCCACGTTGTCTGCTTCGGAATTGAGCGCAGCAGTTTCGAGAAAGCTCTGCAGCGGATCCGCATCAGGCGCCAGCTGCTGCTCATGCTCGCGCATCGCGCCGATCAGTTCCTGAATGTTTTCCTGGCGGGTCTCGAACTTATCATCGCCGAGGCCTTCGAGATAATCCATGTAATCAATGGAGTTTATGATGTATTCAGCGAGCTCCGCAAGTGAAAGCTCGTATCTTTTTGAGAAGAAGTCCTTGATCAGCTCTATGAAAGGACCGATCTTCGCGGAGATCTTTTCGCTCAGCACGTCCGGCATGACGGACGCCATGAACATCGAGACGTTGTTCGAAGCGGCGGCCTGCTCTATTGCTGCGGCGGTCGCGTTCCCTATGCTGCGCTTCGGCACGTTTATTATGCGTTTGAACGCCACGTCGTCATTCGGGTTTGCGATCAGCTTGAGATAGCTTAAAAGATCCTTGATCTCCTGATATGCGTAGAACCTCATGCCGCCGATTATGGAGATCGGTATGCCGAATCCCGTCGTAAGCACGGATTCGATCACACGGCTCTGCGCATGAGTTCGGTACAGCACGGCAAAATCGTTATAGCTGCACCCGTCAAAGCGGTGCGCGGACGCGATCGTGCGGGCGATGGTGTACGCCTCGTCCCGTTCATTATCCACCTGAAGCAGCTCCACTCGTTCGCCGCCCGGCTTTGCCGTCCAGAGCTTTTTGCTTTTACGGCTCTTATTGTGTTTGATCACCTTGTTTGCGCAGTCGAGGATCGCTTTCGTGGAGCGGTAATTCTGCTCGAGCCTGACGACTTTAGCGCCGTCAAAATCCTTTTCAAACTCAAGGATATTTCGGATATCCGCGCCGCGCCAGCCGTAGATGCTCTGGTCGTCGTCGCCGACAACGCAGATATTGCGGTGTTCGCTGCAGAGAAGCTGGATAAGCTTGTACTGCGGGAAGTTCGTATCCTGGTATTCATCAACAAGAACGTAGCGGAACTTGCGCCTGTATTTTTCAAGAACGTCTTCGTTTTCTTCAAGCAGGCGGACAGCAAGCAGCAGCAGATCATCGAAATCGAGCGCGTTGCATTCCTTGAGCTTTTTCTGATACGCTCTGTAAACGTCCACCAGCGTGGCGCCGGTATCGCCCGACTGGAAAAGATAGCTCTCAACGCTTTCCGAAGAGTTCTTTGCCTCGCTGATCTTGCCGCGGATCATGCCCTTCGGGAACCGCTTTTCATCGATATTCTGCTGCTTCATGATATCGGCGATGACCGAGTTCTGATCCTGATCGTCGTAGATGACGAAACGGTTGTCGTACCCCAGGCGGTCGATATCGATGCGAAGGATCTTTGCGCAGAACGAATGGAAAGTGGTGACCCACATATCGGAATCCGGCGTGCCGAGCAGCTTGTCAACGCGCTGCTTCATCTCCTTCGCGGCTTTGTTCGTGAAGGTAACGGCGAGGATAGCCCATGCGGGAACGTTGTGGTTGAGCACGAGGTTTGCGATCCTGTAGGTCAGCACGCGGGTCTTGCCGCTGCCTGCGCCTGCAAGCACGAGAAGAGGGCCCTCCGTAGTACGGACGGCCTCCAGCTGTTCTTTGTTGAGTGAATTGAGATTGAGCATTACTTTTTAAGTGCTTCGACGGCTTTTCTGAGCGCGAAGAGCGCAACTACGAGCTTGTCCTGCGGGAGTGCAAGGTTCCAGCGTTCGAAGCCGCTGCCGTTCTCTCCGAAGAGATCGCCTTCATCGAAAGCAAGGCCGAACTTGAGCATGTGCTCCGCAAGCTGCTTGTTGTCCAGGCCGAGCGCGTTCATATCGAGCCACGCAAGGTAAGTGCCTTCGAGCGGGATCACGCGCAGCATGGGCAGATTCGCCTCCACGAAGGATCTGAGCATCCTGAAGTTGGAATACACTGCGCTGCAGAGCTCGTCGACCCATCGTCCGCATTCGTTGTATGCCGCGATGGTCGCAGCTCGCGCGAAGTACGGCACGAGTCCGCCTCCGAGCTTGTCGCAGACCGCGTGGAATTTCTCGGCAAGTTCTTCATTCTTGATGAAGATATTGGAGCACCCGAGGCCCGCAAGGTTGAAGGTCTTGCTCGCTGCGGTGCAGATGACCGCGTGATCCGCCATCCCGGGGACGTTCGCAAACACGGTGTGCTGCGCGCCGTTCATGAGCAGGTCGTTGTGGATCTCATCAGCAACGATAACAACGTTGTTCCTGACGCAGATATCGCCCAGCCTCTTGAGCTCGTCCTCCGTCCAGACACGGCCGACGGGATTATGCGGGCTGCAGAGCAGTAAGAGCTTCACGTCATCCGGGCGCGTCTTTTCCTCGAGGTCGGCATAGTCCATCTCATAGCGGCCGTTGTGCTCGACGAGGCGGTTCTCGACGATGCGCCTGCCGTTTGAGCGGACCGCATGCGCGAACTGCATATACACGGGGGACTGGATCACCACGCCGTCGCCGGGCTGAGTAAACGCAAGCACCGCAAGAGCGAGCGCCGGAACGACGCCGTTTGTAGCGAAGAGGCGGAAACCCTCAGCGTCCCAGTTATGCCTGCGCTTCATCCATCCGAGAACAGCATCCTTATACTCCGGGTCGGCATAGGTATAGCCGAAAACCCTGCGGTCGGCAGCTTTTTTGACTGCTTCGACGATCTCCGGCGCAACGGCAAACTCCTGATCGGCGATCGTTAAGGGCACAAGACCCGAGCCCTTGACGGGCTCGGGTGCAAAATCGATTTTGATCGCGCCGGTTCCGGTGCGGTCTATTGATGTTTTGAAATCGTACATGGCTTAGTCTCAGTCGTTGTAGCTGTAGCCCCTGTCGAATGCGTTGAGATTGATCTCGAGGAACTTGGGCTTGACGCACTGCTCGATGGCCTTATGCCACTCTTCAACGCTGAACGGCAGCTTCTTTGCCACAACGCCCATCAGAACAACGTTCGCCGCGCGGTAGGTGCCGCACTCGTGAGCGATCTCCACAGCATTGATCTCAACGGTCTTTGCCTCCGCCTCAACTCGGGCAAGGCAGTCCGCGGGGTAAGCGGTCGCGCCGGTGATGACGGGCATTGGAAGGATCTCCTGAGTGTTGATAACGATCGTGCCGTCCTTCTTAAGATAGGGGAGGGCACGGAGCGCTTCGAGGTTTTCAAAAGCAAGCACGATATCAGCCTGGCCCTGTTCCACGATGGAAGAATAGAGGGGCTGATCGTTGCTGATGCGAACGTAGGTAACGACGCTGCCGCCGCGCTGGCTCATGCCGTGGACTTCGCTCACACGGACGTCATAACCGTTGTTCATTGCGAGCTGACCGAGGATCTTGCTGGCAAGCAGAGTACCCTGACCGCCGACGCCGACAATAACGATATTATACATACGAATTACCTCCTTATGCTTCGGTGTGGAGAGCTCCAAAGTGGCAGAGCTGCTGGCAGAGACCGCAGCCGACGCACTGGGTGGGATCGATGGCAACGCCGGTCTCCGTCTTGCGGATGGCGGGGCAGCCGATCTTCAGGCACATACCGCAGTTGCGGCACTTGTCGGGATCGCTTACGTACGGGATGCCGGGCTGCTTTACTATCAGCGCGCAGGGACGGCGGGAGATGATGACGGAGAGCTCATCGCGCTCGGTCTCTTCGCGGACGACCTTTTCAAGTTCTTTAAGATCGAACGGATCGACGATGCGGACGTGCTTGATGCCCATCGCGTCGCAGAGCTTGACGATATCGAGCGCAACGGTGGGATCGCCGTGGATGTCCTTGCCGTTTGCGGGGTTGTTCTGGTGGCCGGTCATGCCGGTGATGGAGTTATCAGCAACGATGACGGTACCGACTGCGCGGTTGTACGCCATGTTGAGCAGGCCGGTGAGGCCGCTGTGGCAGAAGGTGGAGTCGCCGAGAACGGCAACGGTCTTCTTTGCCTGTTCGTGACCGCGGGCCTTCTCCATGCCGTGAGCCATGCCGATGGATGCGCCCATGCAGACGCAGGTGTCAACGCCGCTGAGCGGAGGAAGTGCGCCGAGGGTGTAGCAGCCGATGTCGGAGCAGACGGTCAGCTTCAGCTTGCCGAGAACGTGGTAGAGACCGCGATGCGGGCAGCCGGGGCAGAGCACGGGAGGACGGGCGGGAATGCCCTGGGTGTTCATGGGACCGACGGGCTCTTCGCCGTTGAACTTGTTGGCGATCTTGTGCATGAACAGCTCGCCCTGAACGCCGGTGAGGTCCTTGCCGCTGCACTTGATGCCCCAGGCCTTGATGGTGTCCTCATAGAAGGGCTCCATATCCTCGATGACGTAGAGGGTCTCGACCTTGGAGGCGAACTCCTCGATCAGCTTGCGGGGCATGGGGTATGCAAGACCGAGCTTCAGCACGGAAGCGGTTGGCATTGCTTCTTTAACGTAGTTGTATGCCGCGCCGGTGGTGACGACGCCGACTTTCGTATCAGCCCACTCGATCTTGTTGATGGGCAGGGTGTTCGCGGCCTCGGCCAGCTTCTTTTCACGCTCTTCAACGTAGAGATGGCGGCCGATCATATTGGCGGGCATGGAAACGTATTTCTTGATATCTCTCTTATACTCGCGAAGGGGACGCTCAACGCGGTCCTCAAGCTCCACAAGGGTCCTTGCGTGGGCGATACGGGTGGTGACGCGAAGAATGACGGGGGTGTCGTACTCTTCGCTGATATCGTATGCCATCTTGAGGAAATCTTTGCATTCCTGGCTGCTTGAGGGATCGAGGACCGGTGCATGGGAAGCGCGTGCAAGCATGCGGGTGTCCTGCTCATTCTGGGAAGAATGCATACCGGGATCGTCCGCGACGACAACTACCATACCTGCGTTCACGCCGGTGTAGGTCGCGGTGAAGAACGGGTCTGCGGCAACGTTGAGGCCAACGTGCTTCATGCAGGCGAGGCTGCGTGCGCCGCTGACGGCTGCGCCGAGTGCGACTTCAACGGCAACCTTTTCATTCGGCGCCCATTCGGAATAGATCTCGGGATAGTTTGCAACGTTTTCGTTGATCTCTGTGCTGGGAGTGCCGGGGTATGCGCTGGAAACCCTAACGCCGGCTTCGTATGCGCCCCTTGCAATCGCTTCATTACCAAGCAAAAGCTGTTTCAATTGATTATCCTCCTTTGGTGTTGCGAGTCCATGCAGACTCATTATAGGCTTCCTTTCCTATTATACAGGATTTCAGTCCACAAATAAAGCCCAAAAGGCAATATATTGATAAATCGATTATATACTTTTGCATATTGGATACGGCTGAATCGCTGCGCTGTCCGGGGCTTCCGCGGGCTCAAAAGATATTCTGTTTTGCTGTTGCGAAACGCTCCGGTTTACGGTATAATAAATGATTGGAAACGCTGACAAAAGCCGTTTCTGTGAATATACGATCAGGAGAAATCAAAATGAAGATCTTCAAGCTCACATGTCCGAATTGCGAAAAGGAATTCGACGCGCCCGAATGGGGTCAAACCGACGTAAAGTGCCCTCATTGCGGTCACGAGTTTTATGTTGAAGAAATGGCCACACGCGCTAATCCTATGCTCGGTCAGCAAAAGAAGAAAAAGAATATGACCCGCGTGATCGTCGGTCTCGGTCTTCTGACCGCCATCGTCATCGTGCTTCAGCTTCTCGGTTCCTTCATCAAGTTCGGTACCTTTTCCGTTTCACTCGTTCTGATGCCCATCGTCATAGGCGCTGCTCTGTACGGCGTCTGGGCCGGCGCATGGCTCGGCCTTGTGTTCGGCGCTGTGGTGCTTCTCAGCGGCGACGCAAGTGTATTCCTTGCAATCAATCCGTTCGGCACCGTTCTGACCGTCCTGCTCAAGGGCATCCTCGCCGGCGCCTGCGCAGGTCTTATTTACAAGCTCATTGCAAAGACAGGCAAGACATATCTCGCCGTTCTCGCAGCGGCTGCCGTCTGCCCGATCGTCAACACCGGCATCTTCCTCGTAGGCTGCAATCTCTTCTTCTGGGACACCGTCAAAGAATGGGCTTCTGCGCTCGGTTTCGAAAACGCCGGCACCTATGCGATCGTCGGTCTCGTTGGAATGAACTTCATCTTCGAGCTCGCGATCAACCTCATTCTTTCTCCCGCCATCGTTATGCTAATCAAGTACGGTGAAAAGAGCATCGCAAAGAAGCATCGATAATTTCTTTGCCGATCACGGATACTATCCCAGCGTGATGCTCGAACCGGATATTAAGGATCTTTATTATGAACGAATTCAAAGTAGTATCACCGTTTGAGCCGCAGGGAGATCAGCCGCAGGCGATCGATACGCTTGCAAACGGCGTTTTGGCCGGCGATAAGCTGCAGGTGCTGCTCGGAGTCACGGGCTCCGGCAAGACCTTCACCATAGCCAAGGTCATCGAGCGGGTGCAGAAGCCCACGCTCGTTATCGCGCACAACAAAACACTCGCAGCTCAGCTCTGTTCCGAGTTTCGCGAGTTTTTTCCGAACAACGCCGTCGAATATTTCGTTTCTTACTACGACTATTATCAGCCGGAAGCGTACATCGCTTCTTCCGATACCTATATCGAAAAGACGGCTGATATCAATCAGGAGATCGACAGGCTTCGCCACAGCGCGACCTGTTCGCTGAACGAGCGGAGGGACGTAATTATCGTCGCCTCCGTTTCGTGCATCTATGCGCTCGGCGATCCCGAAGAATACCTGCGCATGAGCATCTCGCTGCGCCCCGGGACGGAGTTGGAGCGCGACGCGTTCCTTCGCAAACTCGTTGAGATCCAGTATCAGCGCAACGATATCGAGTTCACTCGCGGCAACTTCCGCGTCCGCGGAGACATCGTCGAAGTGTTCCCGATGCAGTTCTCCGACCGTGCGATCCGCGTCGAGTTCTTCGGCGACGAGATCGAAAGCATCAAGGAGATCAACGCAGTCACCGGCGTCCCGATAAACAGCCTTGCGCACGCGATCATCTTTCCGGCAACGCATTATACGGCCGGCCGGGATAAGCTCGAAAAAGCGCTTTCCGAGATCGAGGACGACATGAACGCGAGAGTCGCCGAACTTCAGGCCGAGTATAAGCTCGTTGAAGCGCAGCGCCTTGAGCAGCGCACGCGCTACGATCTTGAGATGATCCGCGAGATCGGCTACTGCTCCGGCATCGAAAACTATTCACGGTATTTCGACGGCCGCAGGCCCGGCCAACCGCCGTACACGCTGCTCGATTTCTTCGGCGACGATTTCCTTACCATAATCGATGAGAGCCATGCTACGATCCCGCAGATACGCGCTATGTATAACGGCGACCGTGCTAGGAAAACCGAGCTCGTGGAATACGGCTTCCGCATCCCCAGCGCGTACGACAACCGTCCGCTCAAATTCGAGGAGTTCGAACAGAGGCTCAAGCAGCTGATCTGCGTCAGCGCGACGCCTGCGGAATATGAACTGACCCGCGCCGCTAATATCGCGGAGCAGATCATCCGCCCGACCGGTCTTCTGGACCCGGAGATCTTCGTCCGCCCGGTTACCGGTCAGATAGACGACCTGATATCAGAGATCGGCAGGAACACGTCAAAGGGCTACCGTGTGCTCGTTACGACGCTCACCAAGCGGATGGCGGAAATGCTGACAGAGCATCTCGATTCGATCGGGATCCGCGTCAGATATATGCATTCCGATATCGAAACGATCGAGCGCATGGAGATCATCCGCGATCTTCGCCTCGGTGAATTCGACGTACTCGTCGGCATCAACCTGCTGCGCGAAGGCCTCGACCTTCCCGAGGTCGGCCTTGTCGCGATCCTCGACGCCGATAAAGAGGGTTTTCTCCGATCGACCACCTCGCTTATACAGACCGTCGGCAGAGCCGCACGCAACGTGGACGGCTACGTCATAATGTATGCGGACGAGATCACCGATTCGATGCAGCGCACTATCGACGAAACAAACCGCCGCAGGCAAAAACAGCTCAAGTTCAACGAGGAAAACGGTATAACGCCGAAGAGCATCGAAAAAGCCGTGCACGGCATCATCGAGATCTCTACGGGCGCTCAGGATGCCGCGGAAGGCTTTACCGACGAAGAGCTTGCAGAGAAGATCGCTCTGATAACCGAGCAGATGCAGAAGGCGGCGATGGAGCTCGATTTCGAGACCGCCGCGAAGCTCAGGGACGAGCTGTTCCGTCTCAAAGGCGAGAACCCTTCGGGCAGCGGCGGAAAGAGTACCTCCATCAAGCCCGGCATGCCCGGCAGCCGCCGCAAGTCCCGCGGGAGGAACCGCAAATAGCGGGGGAGTGCTCAATCTATTACGTATAATAATACGATCTGTATTGGAATATCCGAATGAAAAACTGTATCACAATTAAAGGCGCGAGAGAAAACAACCTCAAGGACATTACTCTCTCGATACCGAGAGATAAGCTCGTCGTTTTCACCGGGCTTTCCGGCTCCGGCAAATCCTCGCTTGCGTTTGAGACCATTTTTGCAGAGGGCCAGCGGCGCTACGTTGAGTCGCTCTCTTCGTATGCACGCCAGTTCCTCGGTCAGATGGATAAGCCCGACGTGGACTATATCGAAGGTCTTTCTCCCGCCGTCTCCATCGATCAGAAGAGCACGTCCAACAACCCCCGTTCGACCGTCGGTACCGTGACGGAGATCAACGATTATCTCCGCCTGCTGTTTGCGCGGATCGGCGTTCCGCATTGTCCTAACTGCGGCCGCGTGATCTCCCGTCAAAGCATCGATCAGGTCGTCGATCAGATCCTTGCGCTCGGCCCCGGCACCAGACTCCAGGTCGTCGCTCCGGTCATCCGCGGTAAAAAAGGCGAACACGTCAAGCTGCTTGAGCAGATCCGCAAGGACGGCTACGTTCGCGTGAAGATCGACGGCGAAGCTTATGAGATCAATGAGCTTCCCATGCTCGACAAGAATAAAAAGCATGATATCGACGTTATAGTCGACCGCATCGTGATAAAGGACGGCGTCGAGATGCGCCTTTCGGATTCGCTTGAAACGGCGTTCGCGCTTGGCTCCGGCCTTGCAAAAGCCGACGTCATCGGCGGCGAGGAGCTGCTGTTTTCGCAGAACTATTCCTGCCCGGACTGCGGCGTCAGCATCGAAGAGCTCAGCCCGAGGATGTTCTCTTTCAACAATCCCTACGGTGCCTGCCCGACCTGCTCCGGCCTCGGCTATCAGGAGAAGTTTGACCCGGATCTCGTCGTTCCCGATCCCACTAAATCCCTGCGCGAAGGCGCGATAGCCGTCAGCGGCTGGGGCAACGGGAACCCGACGAACGATACGAGCATCCGCATGATGTATTATAAGGCGCTCGAAAAGGAATACGGGTTTTCCATAGACACTCCCTGGCAGGAGCTTTCTAACGAAGTCCGGGACGTGCTGCTTTACGGTTCGCACGGCAAAAAACTTCGTTTTGAGTACGAAAAGGATTACGGCAGCGGCAGTTTTTTGGCGCAGTTCGAGGGTATCATCCCGAGCATCGAAAGGCGCTATAACGAAACGCAGTCCGATTTTATGAAGGATGCGTACCGCGAATACATAACCATGACGCCATGCCCGGCATGCGGCGGCAAGCGGCTTCGCCGCGAAGTGCTCGCCGTCACGATCGAAGGCAGATCGATCGCCGACGTTTGCGACATGCCCATCCTTGATATAATCAGTTTTCTTAACGCGATCAAGCTTTCGGAGTCTGAAAAGATCATCGCTTCGCGCATTTTCAAAGAGCTTACCGCAAGGCTCCGCTTCCTTGTGGACGTCGGTCTCGATTATCTGACGCTCTCGCGCTCCGCATCTTCGCTTTCCGGCGGCGAAGCGCAGCGTATCCGCCTCGCTACGCAGATAGGCTCCGGCCTTGTCGGAGTGCTCTACATACTTGACGAGCCCAGCATAGGCCTGCATCAGCACGACAACGCAAAGCTTATAGCGACGCTCAAGGGCCTGCGTGACCTTGGGAACACGCTGATCGTCGTCGAGCACGACGAAGAGACCATGCTGAGCGCCGATCACATCGTCGACATAGGGCCCGGTCCCGGCATCCACGGCGGCCAGGTCGTTGCTCAGGGAACGGTTCAGGATATTATGAATACGCCCGAATCGATCACCGGTCAGTTTTTGAGCGGCAAACGCTTTATCCCGATACCCGACGAACGCAGGAAGCCCGATAAGGATCGCTGGCTCCGCGTTTACGGCTGCCGTGAAAACAACCTCAGGAATATCGACGTTGCGATCCCGCTCGGAGTGTTCACCTGCGTCACTGGCGTATCAGGCTCCGGCAAATCCAGCCTTGTTAACGGGATCATCAAAAACACGCTTCTTCGCCGGCTCAACCGTGCTCGTACGGTCTCAGGTGATTTCGACAGCATGACCGGCGTTGAATACCTCGATAAGGTGATCGATATCGATCAATCGCCGATCGGACGCACGCCCAGGAGCAATCCCGCGACCTACACCGGTGTTTTCGATCTGATCCGCGACGTGTTCGCAATGACGCCGGACGCCAAAATGCGAGGTTATTCGCAGGGCAGATTCAGCTTCAACGTCAAAGGCGGGCGTTGCGAATCCTGCCGCGGTGATGGTATAATAAAGATAGAAATGCATTTTCTGCCGGACGTGTATGTTCCGTGCGAGGTCTGCAAGGGCAAGCGCTACAACCGCGAAACGCTCGAGGTGCATTATCGCGGCAAGTCCATAGCGGACGTGCTCGATATGACCGTTGAGCAGGCGCTCGAGTTCTTCGCGCCGATACCGAGGATCGCGCGCAAGCTCCAGGCACTCTATGACGTCGGCCTCGGGTACATCAAGCTCGGCCAGTCATCTACGACGCTGTCCGGCGGCGAAGCGCAGCGCGTCAAGCTTGCAACCGAGCTTGCACGGCGCGATACCGGCAAAACGCTCTACATCTTAGACGAGCCAACGACCGGCCTTCACTCCGCGGACGTTGAAAAGCTGCTCGCCATACTTCAGCGGCTCGCGTCTTCCGGCAGCACGGTCGTGGTGATCGAGCATAATCTGGACGTTATCAAGACGGCGGATTACATTATCGATCTCGGTCCCGATGGCGGCGTTCGCGGCGGAACGGTCGTTGCAGCCGGCACGCCCGAGGAAGTCGCGCTCGTCAGCGGAAGTTATACGGGACAGTATCTTAAAAAAATACTTGAGAAAAAGCTCAACTGAACCAGGAGGTTTTGACATATGGCAAACAGCGTTATGCAAAAATGGTACGAAGCGGCAAAGACCAGGTCTTCTGTCCGCAATTATACCGGAAGCGTCGATAAAGATACCTTTTATGAGCTCAAAGGCGCGGCTTCAAGGCTTTGCAATGATGACGCCCGCATCGAACTGCGCGCCAAGAACGGTGTTTTGATAAAGCCCGTCCTGTCCCAGCTGCTCGGCGGCGTCGAAGGGACGAACTGTTTTGCCGCTGTCATCGTCCGCAACGGCAACAACTACATGGGCGGCTACGTCGGCGAAGCCTTCGTGCTCGAGTGCGCTTCCCGCGGGATCGGCACCTGCTGGCTCGGGGCGAGTTTCAAGCGCAGCGCCGTGCGCCAATTCATCGATATCGACGAGAACGAGTCCCTGATCGCCGTTATCGCTTTCGGAAGGACCAACGGTTTCCCGAAACCTCCCGCAAAGAAATCCGCCGAACAGCTCACCGGCCTCGAAACGGAGGTAATAAAAGCGCTTCCCGAATGGCAGCAGGAGGCTATCCGCATCGCCAAGCTTGCGCCTTCGGCAAGGAACAAGCAGCCCTGGGATATCGAAGTCAAAAAGGACATGCTCGGCATCGTCTGCAATTCCAGCAACTTCGGTTACGGCGACGTCGACTGCGGCATCGCGATGCTCCATATCGAACTCGGGGCGGGGATGAGGAACGTTTACGGGGACTGGGATATGAAGGGTGCCACCAAATATTTCGTTCCGTATGAAAACACCGTTGCATACGACGACAAAGAGTGATCAGATAATATAATATATTATGAAGAGGGTAGAGGTATACACAGACGGCGCATGCTCCGGGAATCCGGGAGTCGGCGGTTGGGGCGCGATACTGATCTACGGCAGGGTCAGGAAGGAGATATCCGGTTCCGAGCAATTCACGACCAACAACCGCATGGAGATGACCGCCGCGATCGCAGCCCTCAAATGCCTGAAAATGCCTTGCGAGGTCACGCTGCACACGGACAGCAGTTACTTATTCAACGGATTCAGTCATGGCTGGATCTATAACTGGCTCCGAAACGGCTGGAAGACAGCCAATAAGAAACCCGTTGAAAATCAGGATCTCTGGCAGGAGTTGCTTGAGCTGAACGGTATCCATAAAATCAAATGGATCAAGGTCAAAGGTCACGCAGATAATGAAAACAACAATCGCTGCGATAAGCTTGCGACCGGCGCTGCGGCGGAACTGAAAAAGAAGCTTTCAGAAACAAACGATAACAACAGTACCGATACAACCGAATAATTGCGTGACTTTTAGCACTGACCAAACTGCGTCAAAAAATCCCACGATCCAAAGGAAAAACCTATTTCCGGAGTTTTAGCACTAACTATTCGCAAAACTTGTGTTTTGCGAATAGTTGTGTTATAATATACCTATACCACCCATTTTACCGGAGGCCCTGAAAATGAGCGAAGATTACTCAACCGAACGAACCCGCAAGTATTTGCTGAAACTGCGTGAGCTCCTCACGGAACTGCCTCCCGTCTGTGGAGAGTTTTTTCGAGGCATCGAACAGACCACGAGCGCGCTCACGCGCTACGGTTACGCGCTCGACCTCAGATTGTTTCTTAAGTTTCTTATCGGGACGGAGCTCGGCGACGGGACCGCATCTATCAAAAAGATCGACTACAAGTTTCTTGACTCTGTCACGGCCGATCACATCGAGCGTTTTCTCGAATACGTTTCCCTGTACCCCGATCAAAGCGGCGATGACGACGATGCCGAGATGATCTCCAACGGCGAACGCGGCAAAGCGCGCAAGCTGTCTTCCGTCCGCGCCTTCTACAAGCATCTTTATAAGAAAGGCCGAATAAGCTCAAACCCGGCTTCGCTCGTCGATGCGCCGAAGCTGCACGAGAAAGCGATCATCAGGCTCGAACCGGATGAGGTCGTGAAGCTCCTGAACCTCATCGACAGCGGCGCAGGTCTGACCGATGCACAGAGGCGTTTTCATAACCAGACCAAAGTGCGTGACGCGGCGATCGTTACCCTGTTTCTCGGGACCGGCATGCGTATCAGCGAGCTTGTCGGCATCAACGTGGATGATATCGACTTTGAGCAGAATGAAGTGCGTATCGTTCGCAAAGGCGGGAATCAGGACGTGCTCGTTTTCGGTCCCGAGGTCCGCGGCGCGCTGCTCAATTATATGCTCTGCCGTGAAGGAGTCGACGCGGAACCCGGTCATGAAAAGGCCCTGTTCCTCTCCCTGCAGAAAAAGAGAATAACCGTTCGTGCAGTCGAACAGCTGGTCAAAAAATACGCAAGGATCGCTGCGCCGCTCAAGAAGATCTCCCCGCATAAGCTGCGCAGCACCTACGGCACGTCCCTCTACCGCGAGACCGGCGATATCTATCTCGTTGCGGACGTGCTCGGCCACAAGGACGTCAACACGACGCGCAAGCATTACGCAGCGCTTTCACAGGATCGTCGGCGCACCGCGGCCGAGGTCATCAGGCTTCGCGACGAAACTCCGGCAGAATTAGATACTTTTGATGACAGCCCCGAAAGCGAGGCTTCTGCGGCTCTTCCGCATGAGTCGAGCGAAAACAAAACGCCGCCCGCTGATGGCGATCAGCAGAACGGCGGTCAGGGCGATCAGGATTGATCTTTTTTCCTTCTCTTGCGTGTACCGTGGAGCCCGATCTCAGGCAGCTGAACGTCGGGTTCCTCTTTTTTCTTTTCTTCGGCCTCGTACTCCGCAAGTATCTTTTCCCATTTCGCCTGCAGTTCGGGATCGACTTCAATGGGATCCGGAAGATGCAGGTCGATCGGTGCGTCCAGGAATGCGCGAAGCTGCTTCTCCTCCTCGGTCAGCTCCCCGTCGTCCTCCGGCTCGTCAAAACCGAAATCGTTGTCTTTCTCCTCGGTTTCGTCTGCATGTACTACGATGCTAAGGAACTCATCATCGGTCTTTTTCAGGCATTTGCCGCAGTTGTCGCAGAGCTTGTTCGGATCCAAATCGCAGCGCATGCACTCGCCGCAGTTGTCGCAGATCTTGTCATCGTATAAAACACACTTCTTCATATCCGTCCCCCGTTGTTACTCCGATTTCAAAACGCTCAGCACGCGCATGACCGCAAGCCTGCCGTGCGAATAGTTCAAAGCACCCTGCACGTAACCGGTATAAGGTTCGACGATCGGAGCGTCAGCCGAGAGCTCGATCGACGAGCCCTGAACGAACGCACCGGCAGCCATGATCACCTCGCTGCGATAACCGGGCATCGCATACGGCTCCGGAACAACGTAACCGTCCACCGGTGAGACCGACTGTATGCAGCGGCAGAATTCGATCAGTTCCTCTTTGGTTTTGAACCGGAGCGCCTGCACGATGTCACTGCGCTCCGCAGTGCTCGAAGGCATGCTCGCAAGGCCGAGGCTTTCAAACGTTTTTGCAAACAGTGCGCTCGTTTTCAGGCTTTGAGCGACGACGTGCGGAGCCGAGAACAGCCCTTGATAGAAAGGCAGATAGCTGCCGAAATATGAACCCGCTTCCCTGCCGATACCGGGAACCGTCAGCCTGTTGGCTATCCTGTCGACGATATCCTTCCTTCCGGCAAAGTAGCCGCCCGTCGGCGCCAGGCCGCCGCCGGGGTTCTTGATGAGAGAACCGACGATGATATCGGCGCCGTACTGAAGCGGCTCTTCCTTACGGGTGAATTCGCCGTAGCAGTTGTCCACAATTATAATTGTTTCCGGAGATATTTCTTTTATAATATGAAATACATCGCCCATTTTTTCAGGTAGGATAGCCTCGCGCCAGGCATAACCGCGCGAACGCTGAACGTGAACGAGCTTCGGTTTCAGGCGCCGGACTGCCTTTTCAATGGACGGGATGTCGAAATCACCGTTCATCATCAGGTCGATCTTTTCGTATTTTATGCCGTATTCGCTGAGCGAACCCTCGGCCTCGCCCTCGATGCCGATCGCTTCCACCAAAGTGTCATAAGGCTGACCGGATATCGCCAGCATCGTATCACCCGGCAGCAAGATTCCCGATAAAACAAGGAAAATCGCGTGCGTTCCGGAGATGATCTGCGGGCTGACGATCGCCGCCTCCGCTCCGAAGCTGTCTGCAAACACTCTGTCAAGTCCGTCCCTGCCGACGTCGTCATAGCCGTAGCCGGTCGACGGATTGAAGTGATGAGCCGCGATCCTGTTTTTGATGAACGCCGAAAGCACCTTCGCTTCGTTTGCGCACTCGATGTCATCGATTCGGTCGAAAACGTCCGAAAGCTCGCTTTCAAGCCTGCATACGGTATCGTACGCTTCCTTTGTTATTTGCAGTTTTTCATAGTTTTTATCATACATTTCATTCACCTGCCGTGAAATATTCAAGTATCTTTTGCGGCAGTTCTTCTTTAAGTTCATCTGCCGCAAACCAGCGTATTCGTTTGTCGCGCTTGAACCAGCTTATCTGCCGCTTTGCAAAGCGCCTCGTGTCGCGTTTGATCAGTTCAACAGCTTCCTCAAAAGAGTATTCGCCGTTCCTGAATGCGATAAGCTGCTTGTAGCCAAGCCCCTGCAGCGCGGGCAGAGAAGGATCGCAGCCTCGTTTCAATATCGAATCGACCTCGTTGAGCAAGCCCTGTTCGATCATGATATCTACACGCTTTTCGATGCGTGTGTACAGAAGCGCTCTGTCCATCGTTATGCCTGCGATAAGCGGATCAAATTCGATCTCCCCGCCCCGCTCGTTGGCGAAGTCTCCGCCGTGGCTCGTGAGCGTTTTACCTGTTTGTTCATAAACCTCTATCGCGCGGATCAATCGCTTCGTATCGTTGGCGTGGAGCCTCGCGGCGGCTGTCGGATCTATGGAAGCAAGCATATCGCGAAGGAACCCCGGCTTTTCCCTCTCGAGCTTTGCAAGCTCTTCCCTGCGTTCGAAATCGGGTTCGGCAGCGGAAAAATTTAGCGGGAAAATCAGCGAATTGACGTACAGCCCCGTTCCGCCGACTATCAGCGGCTTCTTCCCGCGGGAAACGATCTCGCGAATGAGCTTTGCGGCCCTCTCGCGGTAGACCGCAACGTTGAAGCCCGTATCGTCTATATCCACGCAGTCCAGCAGATGGTGCGGCACGCCGCTCATCTCCTCTTTCGTAGGCTTTGCGGAACCGATATCGAGCGTTTTATAGATCTGGATCGAGTCCGCGGAGATGATCTCTGCATTCATGCGCTTTGCGATCTCGATCGAGCACGCAGTTTTCCCACAGGCGGTCGGTCCGACGATCAGATAGATTTTCGGCTTGCCGGGCATCAGATTATCCTCTTGAACATCTTTTGAAGGTCGTTCTTTGAAACGCGGATAAGCACGGGCCTTCCGTGAGGGCAGGTCAGCGGTACGTCGTCGCCGGTGTACGCGTCAACAATGCTCTTGAGCTGCCTGATATCAAGGCTGTCCCCCGCTTTGACCGCGCGCTTGCAGGACATCTTAATGATCCTTGACCGCACGACGTCAGCTTCGCGAGCGTCCTTGTTCTCTATCACCGCGTCGATAACATCCCTTAGGAACCGCTCGGCTCTTGCGTCCGGAAGGTTCGGAACGGCGTCAACTTTTAGGGTCGGTTCATTCGACACGTCGATCGAATAACCGAACTCCTCGAACCGTTCGATGTTCTCCGCAACGCAGTTGAAGGATACCGGATCAAGCGGCATGATGATCGGCACGGCAAGCAGCTGAGAATCGAATTTCAACTTGCCGGAGATCAGTTTTTCATAGAGCATCCGTTCGTGAGCCGCATGCTGATCGATGTAGTAGATCGCTTCGCCCTGCTGAACGATTATGTAGGTATCGAACGCGGTGCCGATGATCCTGCAAGTGTCCGTATCAAGCGAAAGCTGCTCCGGTTTTTCGGCGAACTTCGGTTTTTCTTCACCGCCGACGTGGAACACCGGCACGGAGCCGAACGCTTCTTCGCGACCCCTGTCGGTCTTTGCGAAGGGATCGCTGTAAACCGGTTTGGGCTGAGGCTTAAAATCCGGGATCGAAATCGTTCCGCTGTCACCGAGTGAAAAATCACTTGGCTTAACAGTGGGCTGAGCCTGCACGGCCGTATCGAGAGCCTCGAACTCCTCTTTCTCCGCATGATCGGCAGGAAAACGGAAACCCGTTCCGGTCCCGCCGTTTTTGAAGATGTCGCGAACTTCTTTTTCAACGTCCGGCTCATATTTCCGTTCGGTTTCAGAATAGAACGAGGGCTTGACCTCCGGGCGGATAGTTCCGCTGATCGCATCCATGCCGTTCATTATCGAAACGGGGTTCCCTGCAAGTGCGTTCGTTATCGCCCGCGCTACGGTGTTTGCGATCCGCTCCTCGTCCTTGAATCGAACGGACAGCTTGTTCGGGTGCACGTTGACGTCCACTTCCCTGCTTGAAATGGTGATATTGAGCACGAGGAACGGGAAACGATGATTCATCAGCCGCGTCAGGAATGCGCGCTGAACGGCGTTGCTGATGAGAGCGGAACGGATGTAGCGATGATTGACGAACACGCTCTGCTGCATGCGGTTGCTCCGCGCGATGCTCTCGCCGCCGACGTAGCCCGTGATGCGCATATAGCCGTCGTCATGATCTACTCGGTAAAGCGACGTGAATACGCTGCTTCCGTATACGCTGAGGATCGTACCGGCAAGGTCTCCCCCGCCGTTCGTCTGCAGCGCGGTCCGGCCCGTATTCAGCAGTTTGATGGAGATATCGGGATTTGCAAGCATTAGCCTGCTCACGTAATCCGTGATGGCAGCGGCTTCGGTTCGGGCGTTTTTGATGAATTTCAGCCTTGCGGGAACGTTGTAGAACAGTTCGTTGACCTCGATCGTCGTTCCTGCAGGGCAAGCGCAGGGTTCAAGCGCCGTCTGTACGCCGCCTTCAACGGAAATGCGTGTGCCGCAGTCGCTTTCCTGCGTGCGAGTACGCATCACCACTTTTGAAACTGCCGCGATCGACGCCAGCGCTTCGCCGCGGAAACCGAAGCTCTCGATGTTTTCGAGATCCTCGACCGTGGTCAGCTTGCTCGTTGCGTGGCGCAGAAAAGCTGTCGGAACATCTTCCTCCGGAATGCCGGCGCCGTTGTCGGTCACGCGGATATAGTCGACACCCCCGCCCCTTATCTCGACCGTGATCGCGGTCGCGCCGGCGTCGAGCGAGTTTTCAAGCAATTCCTTAACGATGCTTGCCGGTCGTTCGACCACTTCGCCGGCGGCTATCTTGTTCGCAATATTCGGTTCAAGAACGTTTATATGTTTCATTTCAGAAGCTTAGCCCTCGAGCTTATTTCATAGAGTTTTGCCAGCGCTTCAAGCGGCGTCATGCGTTCAACGTCCATTTTGGAAAGATCTTTTAGGATCGCATCCCCCTCCCCGCTTCCGGGTTCCGCTCCGAGCAAACTCATTTGCTCGGATATTTCGTTGGAACCTACACGCTTTGCGGCATTGTTTATGTCTGATTCTTCAAGCTCGGAAAGTATCTTTTTTGCCCTTTCAACCAGTTCGTCGGGAAGGCCGGCAAGCTTTGCTACCTGGATCCCGAAGCTCTTATCCGCTCCTCCGCGAACGATCTTGCGAAGGAAGATGATCGTGTCTCCGATCTCTTTAACGGAAATGCGGTAATTCTTAACCCCGGCAAGCTTGCCCTCAAGTTCGGTGAGCTCGTGATAATGCGTTGCGAACAGCGCTTTAGCGCCGCACTTGTAGGTATCGGCGATGTACTCAAGCACCGCCCAAGCGATGCTGAGGCCGTCGAACGTGCTCGTTCCGCGGCCTATCTCATCGAGGATAAGTAAGCTCCTGCTCGTTGCGTTGTTGAGTATGTTGGCCATTTCGCTCATCTCGACCATGAACGTGCTTTGGCCGGTCGATAGACTGTCCGACGCGCCGACGCGGGTGAAGATCCGGTCTGTAATGCATATATCGGCCTTCTTAGCCGGCACGAACGAGCCGATGTGCGCCATCAGTGTGATAAGCGCCACCTGGCGCATATAGGTGCTCTTGCCGGCCATATTCGGCCCGGTGAGGATGATAAGGCGGTCGCCGGCCATATTCATCTCGGTGGAGTTCGGTATAAACGCGTCGCTCATGCTCAGCTCCACAACCGGATGCCGACCGTCGACGATGTTGATCCTGCCCTTGCTGTTGATCCTCGGGCGGCAGTACTTGTTATCCGCAGCGACCTTCGCTAGAGAATACAGCGCGTCAAGCTCCGCTATAAGCTCAGCGTTTTGCTTGAGTCGGTCAAGGCATTCGAGCAGCTTTTCGCGGATCTCGTTGAACAGGGTACACTCAAGCGTTGTGCAGCGATCCTTTGCGCTGAGAAGCTTTTCTTCGGTATCCTTAAGTTGAGGCGTGACGTAACGCTCCGCATTCGCAAGCGTCTGCTTGCGCTGATATTCCATCGGAACGCTTCCGATAAATGATTTCGATACCTCGATATAGTACCCGAAAACGCGGTTGTAGCCAACCTTGAGCGTTCTTATTCCGGTGCGTTCGCGTTCCGCTGTTTCGAAATCCTCGATCCATTTCTTGCCGTTCTCCGCAAGATCGCGCAGCTCGTCCACTTCCGCATTGAAGCCCGTTCGGATAACGCCGCCGTCCCTTGCGGAGACAGGTGCATCGGGCGATATCGCCTCAAGCAGGAGCTTGCTTGTATCGTCCATCGGGTCAAGATGATCCGCGATGTACGCCGTACGCCTTCGCTCGAAGCACAGCGTTATCAAAACAAGGTTCGGAATGACCGAAAGCGTCGACCTGAGCGCTATGCAGTCCCTCGGCGTCACGGTGCCGTATGCGATTCGGCTGACGAGCCTTTCGATATCATAGACCTTTGAAAGGTTCGATGCCAGCACTTCGCGTTCGTTATTGGCAAGGAATATTGCGTCAACGGCGTCAAGTCGGTCGTTGATCTCGCTCTCGATCTGCAGCGGCTGCTCGATCCAACGGCGAAGGAGCCTTCCGCCCATCGCCGTTTCCGTCTTGTCAAGAACGTTCAAGAGTGTGTATTTTTTATTCCCATCGAAGCGTATCGGTTCCGTCAGCTCGAGATTATGCCTCGTCGTAGCATCGAGGCACATGTACTCGCTTCTAATCACCCTGACGATGCGTTTGATATGGATGAGCGCGTTCTTCTGAGTGTCTTCAAGGTAGCGCAGCAGCGCGCCGGGAGCCGCGATATCAAAGCTGTTGTCGCGGATACCGAAACCCGAGAGCGTTGCAACTTTGAAATGGCTTGTGAGCCTTTCCTGCGCCCGCGCGATGTCGAAGCTGCGCTGCTCGGCCTGTTCGGTGTAGAACTTGTTCTTGATGCGTTTAGCAAGGAGCTCATCGGAGAAAACGAGCTCATGCGCGATTATCTCGCGCGGCGATATGCGCACGAGTTCATTGTAAAGATCGTTTGAAGAGTTGGCTCCGTCAAGAGTAAAAGCGTAGAATTCACCCGTAGAAACGTCGCAGTACGCAACGCCGAAAGCCAGACCGCTGCCGCTCTTCTTTGCGGAGATGGCGGCAATGTAGCTGTTTTTCTTGTCATCCAGCATCTGCTCCTCTATAACGGTGCCCGGAGTTATAACGCGGATAACGTCGCGCTCAACCAGCCCCTGCGCAAGCGCCGGGTCGGTAAGCTGCTCGCAAATCGCCACCTTATAGCCTTTTTCGATCAGTCTTGTTATATAGCTGTTGACGGAATGATAAGGCACGCCGCACATCGGCGCGCGCTCCGAAAGACCGCAGTCCCTGCCTGTCAAGGTAAGTTCAAGCTCCTTTGAAGCGGTCTTCGCATCCTCAAAGAACATTTCATAAAAATCGCCGAGGCGGAAGAAAAGCAGGCAGTCGCTGTACTTTTCCTTCATCTCGAGATATTGCTGCATCATCGGAGTAAGGCTCGCCATGTCATGCCTCCGTCTTTACGATATGTCCGTAAAGCGAATTGAAGCGAAGCCCGTCCACCTTGACCGGAACGAACGAACCTATCAGGCTCTTATCGCCTTCAACGTACACCATTTTAAAGTTTGACAGTTTGCCGAAAAGCAAAGGCTCCCCTCTGTGATCGACCCCTTCAACGAGGATGTCCCCTTCAAAGCCGATGTATTTCTCGTTATTTGCGGGGAAAGTCGAGGCCAGCACGGCATTCAGCCTGTTCAGTCTTTCCTTCTTTACCTCTTCCGGGATCTGGTCTTCACGCGCCGCGGCGATAGTTCCTTCGCGCGGCGAATATGCAAAAGTGTATGCGTTTGCATAGCCAACGCTGCGCACAAGCTCGCAGGTCGATTCAAAGTCTTCTTCGGTTTCTCCCGGGAAGCCGACGATGATGTCGGTCGTGAGCTCCACGTTCAGAACAGCGGCACGAAGCTTTTCAACCAGCAGCATATAATCCGCGGTAGTATAGCGCCGGTTCATCAGCTTAAGGATCCTGTCGCTGCCGGATTGAACCGGCAGATGGATATGCTTGCATACGCGGTCGAGCTCCGCCATGGCAAGGATCAGCTCATCCGAAAGATCCTTCGGATGGGAAGTCATAAAGCGAAGACGCTTGAGTTCTGGCACCTCGTCGTGCACGAGCCTCAGAAGCTGCGGGAATGTCATGCCGTCGTAATTGTACGAATTTACGTTTTGTCCAAGGAGCGTGACCTCGGAATAACCCTCGGCGACAACTTCCCGGACTTCGCGAACGATATCCTCGGGCTTTCTCGAGCGTTCACGCCCGCGGACGTACGGAACTATGCAGTAGGTGCAGAAATTGTTGCAGCCGTACATGATGTTTACGAACGTCGCAAACCCCGGCGCGCGCTCGACAGGCAGCCCTTCGATAACTTCACCGTCTGATTCCGTAACGCGGAAAATCCTCTCCTGCTCATCAAGCAGTTTTTCAAGCATTGACGGGAAATTTTTGAGTTCGTGCGTGCCAAAGACGAGGTCCACGAACGGGAAACGGGAAAACAGCCTCTTTGCAACTTCCTTCTGCTGCATCATACAGCCGCATACGCCGAGTATAAGCCTCGGGTTGAGCTGCTTGAGTTCTTTTATAAACCCTACGTTGCCGAAAGTGCGTTTTTCGGCGTGTTCCCGAACACAGCAAGTGTTGAAAATTATGATGTCCGCCTCATTCTTTGTCTCGGCTTTAGTGTAACCTGCGCGTACGAGCATCCCGGCCAGCTTTTCGGAATCGTGCTCGTTCATCTGGCAGCCATAGGTCTCGATATAGTATTTCAGGTTCATGCCATGGGTTTTCGCTTCGATCCTGTCGAGCGTTTCGAGGCAGAGCCGGAGATCGTTTTCACCGAATTCGGTTCTTTCCATACGGTTTTCCTTCTTTATAATTTTGCACAGAGATTATACACGAAACGGGGCAAATTGGCAACAGTTTTCGGAATCTGTCAACTCGTTTCATCGGGCTGAGGAGGCTTGACGCGAACCGATAAAGTATCAAATCCGGGTAGCGAAAACCGAAGAATATTGTCGGATAATTTGACTTTCCTTATGATCGAACGGATAAAGTACTGCTGCTCGCAACGTGAAAGCTGCCCGATCACGGAAAAGTGTTCGAAATATTCGCGAATATGCTCCTCTTGGATGCCGAATTCGCGTTTCTTATAACGCAGATAATCAAGGCATATCTTTTCGAGTTCAAGCTCCGCTCTGTCCCTTTCAAGCTCGGAGAACGCTTTGCCGTATGGAAGCTCATGCCTCGAATCATACTTTCTGCGGAATGATCCCATTCGGTCGATGTAATCGGACTCGGCGGCAGTTTGCTTGGCAGAATACTTTATATACTCATTTCTCGCTCCGGCGATACATTTCTCGATCAACACCGGCAGAACGGTCTTCAGTTTTCGGTCCATAGTGTTTATAAGCGCAGTTTCGATCTGATCCGCGCGGAAACAAACGCCATCCTGTTCAGCGGATCGATACACGAGAAGTCTGAGACCGTTTCTTTCCCTGTACGGATATAGTTTTATGCCGTTATCATACTCAATGAACTGAAAAAGAGGCGCGTCGGCGTCGATGTCTTTACTCCGTTTTTCGTTCAAAGCAGCGCATTTAAGCCAGACGTTCATCGGTACTATCGGCGGGTATGCGCTTTTACTTTCTGTCTGAACTCCCGCATAGACTTTGTTTTTGACCAATGAATAAAGCTGGCTGAGCGAAGGACATAGCTCAGCAGGGAATTTTTTGACTATTGCTTCCCCGATCTCTTTCAAAGTCTTCCCTTGTGAATATGCGAAGAATACGTATTTGATCATCTCCGCTGCTTCTCTTTTAATTATAATCGTTCCGTCGACGTTCTCATATCCGAATACGGTCCTGCCTGCTGTCGGCCGTTCGTCCGACTGCTTTTGAGGTCTGAATTCGGCTTCCCATTCGCCTCCGACGGAGTAATAATCGTTTATTGCGATTATGTAGCGCTCCGTCGCGGAAATTGCAGGCTGTTTTTTCAGGCTGATAACCGCTGCTCCCTTCAGCTCAAGCAGGTGCATCATCGCTTCGCGGGTTATTCCGTCGCTGTCAAAGCACTCCGGGCTCTGAACAAGAATCGAAGAGGCCCTGTCAAGCGCTGCCGACCTCATCAGATTGAGTAATGAATACGGCGGCCCGTACGGTTTGTCAAATATAGCCTCGCTGATTTCAAGCCCGAGTTTTTGAGCGTGATCTCCAAGCTCCGCTTTGGCGATTTCGCCTTCCTCAAGCGAACTGCATCGAATATACGCGATCGTTTTCTTTAACGTTGTTTCAGTTGTTTTATGTGGCTGTGCCGGCAATTGCGGTCTCCTGTCAAAATGTATTCATCTGCTTATACCGCGGCGGGCTGCCGCTATCTCTTTCGATAATCTGGTTTCATCAACGGAAAGTATCTTCCGGTCCTTCATCAGGATCCTTCCTCGTGACACGGTATGGATGCAGGCTCTTCCCGACGCAAAGCGTGTCAGCATATCGATGATGCTGTCAGCATCATTACAGCACTGAGCGCCCGCGTCAAGAACGATCACGTCGGCCGAAGCTCCGGGAGCCAGGCTGCCCATTCGGCAGTTGAACAGCCTGCCCGCAAATGAAGGATTCTCTTTGAGAAGTGCTTTAACACCGGCTCCGGTGCTGCAATGCCCGCGCACAGAAGAGTAAAACTCCTCATTGCGAACCGCTTCGAGCATATCGGAGGAGGCTGTGCCTGTGCCTATAAAAACGTTTACAGATTTATTGCAAAGCTCTTCGGTGCTAAGGCACGGAACTCCCACGCTAACGTCCGCAGCAGAAGCCAGCGCGATCGATGCGCCGTTTGAACGAATGAGCTCAACGTCATCCGGGGTGGTTTCCCCGCAAGCACAGATAATCGTTTTGTCATTAAGAAGTCCGAATTCCGCAAGCCTTTCGACTGCAGACTCTTTATTTACGGGATCATTTCCTGTTTTTGCATTCAGCCGCACTGTAAAACCCGAATCAGCCGGTGCGGCGGCCCTGATAAGATGAAGCGCAAAATCGGATTGCTCCGATACCGGGCCTATGCCAAAGGACGCGGCAACGGACGGGTTCTTATAATAACCGCAGTATCTGATAAAATCCACGTTTTCATCAGATGCGGCGCGCATTCTTGCGGAGCCGGGAAGCTCGCTGGTTTCAAAGCTCAAACAGCACCTGACGCCTGTTTCACCATATGCAGCGTACATCGTCTGAAGAGTTCCGGCCGGATCGTTTGGCACGAAAGCGGAGTCGAATACTGTTGTAACGCCGTTTCTGATACATTGAAGAGCAGCCGCGTATGCCCCATATTTTACTGTGTCGAGGTTCAGCCGCTTATCAAAAGCAAGCTGCGTGCTTCCGCGGGTCCCGGCGGGTCTCATTAGAGCTCTGCTTTGCATTCGCATATTTACGAGACCGGGCATAATGATCCCACCGTGTGCGTCAAGCAGTTCAGCGCCGCTGTACTGCATGAGGATGGTTTCGCACGGGCCGGTCGCTATGATCGACTCACCGTCGATGGCTATCGCGCCATTAGTAAACGGCGGACAGTTTTCATCCATTGTCAGAACGGTGCCATTATGAATAACCAACATATTTCGTTTCCGTATTGATCAGGTATTGCCGAGCAGCTTATCGCGCATATGCTGTACTGAGGTCTTAATGAATTCTTTATTAGTCGGTTTGCCTCGGGAAGCGTCGATCGAGTTCCCGAAAAGGGAAAATTGCAAATATGGGCTCCCCTTCTCCCAAGCTCTTTCAATTGCATAGCGAATTGTTTTTTCAACGGCATAGGGGCTTGTTTTATACGTTTCGGCTATGCACGAATACAATAGGTCGAGTCTGTCCGGAGCCCCGAGAAACTGCATCGTTATTATGCTCTCAAGGTACTTTGTGCCCCTGAGCGACGGGTCAAACCCGAGCGGCGTCAGGATAGCTTCAATCAGCACATTTTGGAGCGAGTTTTTGAACGCGCTGTCATAAAAATTGAAATTGTTGTCTATGAAGCTGCGAAGCGAACGAAGTGAATTATCGGCTTTGTTACGGGCGTATTCGCTGTATTTAGTGTACACGCACATCGCGGTTTGGGCAATATCGTCGCCAAATGCGGCAGCGGCGTCAAATCCCTCCGTTTCCGTTATCCGCTCGATCGATCTGTCCATCTTCGGGCAGCATAAGAAAAACCTGATATCGGTGCTGTAACTCATCCTGCGAAGACTGTTCACAAGAGAGATCGCATTGGCGTCGGGTAAAGTCAGGCTTATCACGATAACGTCGGGTATCGCGGTTATAAGGTGCTTCCAGATATCGCAGCCGCGCCTGACGGGCTCGGGCGTGCAAAAGAACTTGCTGAGTTCCGCGCACAAAGCTTCAGCGTAATCGGAATGTTCACCCTTATAAGGAGTATCGAGAGGGACACTTTCGCATAAAACAAGAGCGTAAGGCATAACGTTCGCAGCCTTATTTGTTCCTGATCTTTCTGCCATAAAGCGGTCCCTCCCTAAAGAGTTTGATTATCTGAGACCGTATTTTTCACCGCCGTACTCATCGTTAAGCACGGTGCTTCCAAGCTGATTGAGATCGCCAATTGTGATATCTATCGTGATCGTTTCGCCGTCGCGGAAGACGGTCAGCTTGACAACGTCGCCCAAGGATTTGGTGCTTATGTAGTGGCCGAGGGATTCGCTGTCCGGAATGTCCGTATCATCGGCCTTTATAATGATATCGTCAACGTGCAGTCCGGCAAGGTGACCCGGTCCGTCTTCAAGGATCGAATAGACGAGTGCGCCGACGGGTATATCGTATTTGGCTGCAGTGTCCTCGTCGATAACGATCGTCGAGATGCCGATACCGGGGCGAACGATACTTCCGTTTTCGATAATGGCGCGGGCGGTCTCCAGCGCAGTATTGATCGGGATGGCAAAGCCAAGCCCTTCCGCGCTGATCGCTTCTCCGTTTTCATCATAGCTTGCGATCACTGTCTTTGCGGAGTTGACGCCGATAACGCGGCCGTTCATATCAAAAAGCGGGCCGCCGCTGTTGCCGGGGTTGATGGCGGCGTCGACCTGTATGTAGCTGTTGCGCATGCCGTCGATTATGACGCTGCGATTGACTGCACCCACCATGCCGAACGTTGCCGTGAAGCTGAGCTCGTCCCCGGTCGGATGACCGATCGCAAATACGAAATCACCGGTTTGGACCGCTGAAGAATCGCCCGTCTCAAGCACTTTCAGAAGCGATGCGTCCTTGACCTTCAGCACTGCGATATCGGTGCGCACATCTTTGCCTATAAGCGAAGCGTCCAATGTTTTGCCGTTGTACGTTACCGCCTGATATGTGTCAGCGTCCTCAACGACGTGAGCGTTGGTTATGATACATCCGTTATCGGAAATGCAGAATCCGGTTCCCGTCCCAACAAGGTTCGAAAGCCTTGCTTTGCCATTGTAGCTTTGGACGACCACAACGCCCGTAACGTTGTTTTTATAGATCTCGGGTATGTTGTTCACGAAGGAGCCGGGTTCGCCGCCCTGATTACCGCTCGGAGTTTCCCGCGGTACCGGCGTCGGTATCGTGTCGTCAACGGGAGGCGTCGGCTGTTCCTGCTGCTGACCGCTGTTGCCGCGCAGCGCGTCGGCGATCGATCTGATCCCCGCAAACCTGGCGAAAAAGATCATGCTGGCGATCAGCGCTCCGATAAGGAGAAAAACGACAGCTGTGAGGATTATCGTCCCTGCCGCGGGAACTTTCTTCTGGATGATCGTTGTTTCGCTGTGCGTGCCGTTATCGTCGTGCCAGATAACGTTCTTTTGCATATCCCCGTCCTCGTTGTATGAGTATTTTGATTCGGAGTACATATCGACTCCGCTGCCGTTGTTAGTCTTCATTTGATCCTCTGATCCTCCATATAGTCGTTTTTGTTTGTCAGATCACAGAAAACCTGTATCCGACCCCATACACCGTTTCGATCCTCCAAAGCTTGCTGCTGCCGAGCTTGGTTCGGAGTCTGTTTATATGAACGTCCAGCGTGCGGCTCGAACTGCTGCGGCAGTTTTCAAACAGATCGCTTAAGATCCGGTCCCTGCGTATTACGCTGTTGCGGTTCACGATAAGGTAAAGCAGCAGCTCGAACTCCTTGTCCGGAAGGGGTATGATCTCATCCCCTGTTTTGACTGTATGGCCGTTCAGGTCCAGTTCAAGGCCGCATGCCGAAACGCAGCTGACGTGTTTTGGAAGCTGTCTTCCGCAGCGGCGGAGCACCGCTCTGATCCTTGCAACAAGCTCCTTCGGGCTGAACGGCTTTGTGATGTAATCGTCCGCTCCGCCGTCAAGTCCGCGGATACGGTCCTCCGCGGTCCCCTTTGCGCTGAGGAATATGACGGGGATATTGCTGAATCTGCGAAGCCGCTCGAGTATTTCGTACCCGCTCATTCCGGGAAGATTTATATCGAGTATAACAAGATGCGGACTGCAGTCCGAAAAAGCGGAAAGAGCGTTGCCGCCGTTTCGGCAGCAAGTGACCTCATAGCCTTTGCTGCGGAGATACAGTGTCAGGATCTGGCAGATTTTTTCATCGTCATCTACAACGAGGATTCGTTCGCTCTCCATAATCCGTATCTCCTACAATTACAGCGATCTCACTTTGATCCCGCTTTGAGAAAGCAGCGCGGCAGCAACGCCGTTGCCTTCTTTCCTGGCTCCGCTGAAAGTGCCGTCATAGATCGTTCCGAAGCCGCATGAGGGACTGTTTGCTTTCAGTATGGCTTCATCCGCGCCAACTTCGCGGGCGATCCTCAGCGCTTCCTCTGCTCCCTTCAAAAACGCGTCGGTAACGTCGAACCGCACTTCGCCGTCCGACGCGATAACGCGGGCTTTGCCGCAAAGCACGTCTTCTCCGCTCCCGCCTTCGATCTCCGCGGGAACTCGCGGAGTCGGCAGTCCGCCCATGCATTCCGGGCAGACCGGCACAGCTTTTCCCGCAGCAACGAGCATAGCCGCAGTCTCGTTTGTCTGCGCTTTCCCGTCGTATCGGCATGGACCGCCTGCGAGGCAGGCGGAAACGATGATCTTCTTCTCCATTACTTCAATGTGACGACCGTAACGCCGTAATCGCCTTCGCCGTAGTTTCCGTTGCGGAACGACTTAACGAGGCTGTGTTTCTTGAGGTAGGTCTGTATACCAGCGCGAAGCGCGCCGGTGCCCTTGCCGTGAATGATATTGACCTCGGTCAATCCGTTCATGTGCGCGTCGAGAAGGTACTTGTCAACGAGCGGTATCGCCTCATCAACGAGTTTGCCGCGAATATCAAGCTCCAGCCCGACCGTGTTCTCCGGCCTGTACTCGACCTTGACGCTGACGCCCGTCTGCTTCTTTTCTCCGCTTGCGCGGATATCGCTGAGCTTTACGGACATTTTAATAATGCCGATCTGGATCTGAACGTCGCCGTTCTTATCGGGTCTTGCAAGCACCGTTGCGGGTTTTCCGAGGCTTATGACGTTCACAATGTCGCCGGGTTTAACGTCCTTCGGCGCTTTTCCGTCCGCCGTGGTGGGTTTTATGAGCTCATCCGCAAGCTCGCCCTCGGCTTTTCTCAGTGCATCGCGGTTCTTCTGAATGATCCTGTCCGCCTCACGCTGATCTATGCTCTTGATCTGTCGGATCTCAACGATGAGCTGTTCCATCTCACGGCGCGTTTCCGCAACAACTTTGCGCGCTTCCTCGCGCGCTTTCTGGCGGTACTCCGTTTTCTCTCGCTCGAGCTTTGCGCGCTCCAGGCGCAGCTCCTCAACGAGCTGATCGTGGACGAGCCTTGCCTGCTCCGCAAGCTCCATCTCTTCCTCCGCCTGCCGTTTCTTTGTTTCGGCGTCGGAGAGTATCGTCTCAAAATCGGTATTCTCTTTATCGATAAAGCCCCTCGCGGCTTCGATGATATGTTCGGAAAGCCCGAGTCTGCGGCTGATCTCAAAGGCGTTGGATTTGCCGGGGATACCGATAAACAGCCTGTAAGTCGGGCAGAGTTTATCGATATCGAACTCCATCGAAGCGTTCTCCATGCCTTCATGCGTCAGTGCAAACGCTTTTATCTCGCTGTAATGCGTGGTCGCCGCCGTGAACGATCCCCGAGCGTGCAGATCCTCAAGGATGCTCATCGCAAGCGCGGCGCCTTCGATCGGGTCCGTACCCGCGCCGAGCTCGTCAAGCAGAACGAGCGAGCGCTCGTCCGCGCCGTCGAGAATGCCGACGATATTGCGCATATGGCTTGAAAAAGTGGAGAGTGATTGCTCGATGCTCTGCTCATCTCCGATATCGGCAAAAATGCTTTCAAATACGGAGACCTCCGAACCCACGTTTGCGGGAATAAACATACCGGACTGAGCCATCAGGGTGAAAAGGCCGGTGGTTTTGAGCGTTACAGTTTTGCCGCCCGTATTGGGACCGGTAACGATCAGCGTTCTGAAATCGGTACCGAGGCGGATATCGATCGGCACTACCTGATACGAAGGTATCAGCGGATGCCTTGCGCGGATCAGGTTGAGCCTGCCCTCGCAGTTGGTTTTCGGCATGACCGCCTTCATCTCTTTTGCAAGCTTTGCTTTGGCAAAAGCAAGATCGATCTTCCCGAGAAGGTAAAGATCTGAATAGATATCGTTCGCGGAGGGCTTTATCGCCGCCGTCAGTTCCGTGAGTATCCTTTCGACTTCCGCCTGTTCTTCGATCGTCAGCTTTTTGAATTCGTTGCCGAGTTCGACGACCGCCGCGGGTTCGATGAAAAGCGTCTGCCCGCTGCCGGACTGATCGTGGATGAGCCCCGGGATCATCTGGCGGTATTCCTGCTTTACGGGAACGACGAATCTGCCGTTGCGGATAGTGATCAAGGGATCCTGCAGGTATTTAGACTGTGTCTGCGAACGGATGATGCTGTTAAGCTTTTCCCTGACCCGCTCGTTGGCTATGCGCTTATCGCGGCGGATCCTCGCAAGCGCGGGCGAAGCGCCGTCAAAAAGATCATCCTCGCTGAGGATGCAGCGGTTGATCTCGTCTTCAAGATAGCGGTGAGTGATCAGCCCGGAAGCCAGGTTCGCTATCACGCCCGGTTCGCCGCTTTCCACGGCCTGCGGAACGAGCTGCTCGCGCGCAACGCGTATCGCCTTAAGGCATTTTCCGATATTGAGCAGCTCCTCGCAGTTCAGGAAGAGCACCGCGTTCAAGCGCTTCAGCGCGGATCGCATATCCGGGAAATCATCCACGGGTGTGTAGCCGGTCCGCAGGAAATAGCTCTCGGCCTCGCTCGTGAGGCGAAGATCGGCGTTTATCTCGTCAAGCTCCGTCCTGGGCTCGAGCTCATCCGCAAGCTCGCGGCTGATGCAGCAGCCCGCATGCTGGCGAAGCCGGGCAAGGATCTTGTCGTATTCAAGAGTTTTTAATACTTTTTTCGTTATCATAAGCGTTCCTAATATTGTCAGTCAACCTTGCGGTTCAGATGACCGCGGGTCGAATCCGGATATTGATCGATGACGGCTCCTGCTTTCACTGCCGAAAGCGCTCTTACCCGCTCCCCTACCGCACTTTGTTTTTCGCAGGTGAAATAAAGTCTGTAACCGGCGGCAGATGGCAGCTTTGGCAGCAGATCGATAAGATCGGTAGTGCTGCAGTTAAGCAGGCGAACGAGGCAGCCGTCAGAAAACCTGATATTTGCAAGCGGGAATTGTCTGCCCGCTTCATCGGTGACCGTTCCGGCGTCTCCGGAGCAATTCCGGCAGCCGCGGTGTTCCCTGACCGGGCAGTGAAGCAGCTGCATCAGCGGCACGCGGCCGTGTATCCAAAGTATCAGCCTGTCGCCGTACTCCGCGGCAAGCGGCGCAAGCTGAGCTCCTGTAAGCTCGACCGATGGGATAACGTAGTCGAACCCTTTTGAAAGCAGCTCGCTTATCGTATAGCTGTTCATCGCATTGAGTCCGATCCCCGCAATGCGGATATCAAGTTCTGAAACAAGATCGATCTGGCCCACATTGTTGGCTTCCGCGCCGTCAAAGAGGCCGGAATCGATAAGCGCCGCAGCTTCCGCGCGCTGCTTTTCCGTTATCAGCACGTTAGGAAGAGCAAGAAGCAGCTTTTTACCGTTTGCCCTATAGTTTTGCAGCTTGTCGGCGTGCTTTGAGGCATTGAATTCAAGCGCGACCGCATCCGCACCGGCGGTAAAGGCCGCTTCGGCGCACTCTATCGTCGGAACGACAGCGTAGGAAAAGCCGTCTTTCAGTCCCTTTTCGGCGTTTATGCGGGAGGTCTTTTGCTTCTGCAGGGAACCCTCGATCCTTGAAACGGTATTGCGAACGTGAAAGGACGAAAGCAGTTTTTCTGCGGCTTCACGGCGCAGCGCATTCAATGCCGCCGCCGACAAATAGCAGTCTTCGCTCATCCGGATATCGCATTGCTTGAGCTCAAGTGGAGTCCCGCCGAGTTTTGCAAGCCTGTCGATATACGTTTGGGCCTGCTGCGGTTTCTGTGCTTTTGAAACTGTTTCGCCTTCCAGCGCAGCCGTGTTCTCTCCGCATTTCGCCCAAAGCACAGCCGGCTTTCCGACTTCAAGCGAAAGCCGCATCTCTATAGGCCTCAGCCTTGTCTCGGTGTTTGCGTTCCTTTTTGCTTCAGATACGTCTTCCTGCTCCGGTTTGCTCGAACCCACCCGATCGGTCCTGACGCTGTCGCCGAAGAAGTGCGAAGTGCTGAACTCTCCGCGGTTGAACATGCGGAACATTCGACGCTTCATTTCAGCGATTTCCGCCGCCGAAGCACCGTCGAGCGCCGCCCGATAGCAGGCTGTCACTGCGGCAACGTATTCAGGTTTTTTCATCCTGCCTTCGAGTTTGATGCAGCAAGCGCCTGCCGCTTCAAGCTCCTTGAGGTGCTCTATCATGCAGATATCGTTCGGAGAAAGGCAAAAATCCCCGCTGCCCGGCTTTCCCGAGATCGACGCCGCTTTCCTGCACGGCTGCGCGCAGGTGCCGCGGTTTCCGCTGCGCTCCCCCGCCATTGACGAATACAGACAGCTTCCTGAGAAGCTCATGCACAGCGCACCGTGACCGAAGACCTCCAGTTCTACCCTCGATCCAGAGGACAGGGCCCTGAGCTGTTTCAGGCTGACTTCCCTCGCAAGAACGGCTCTTTTCACGCCAATGCTCTCGCAGTATTTAAGTCCGCCGATATCGTGGATCCCCATCTGCGTGCTCGCGTGGACCGTGAGTTCAGGCAGTTCATGCCTTATCAGCGAAGCGAGGCCCAGGTCCTGAACTAAGACGGCGTCTGCTCCGTATTTAATAAGCTGCTCCGCAAAATCAAGCGCTCCCCTGAGCTCTCTGTCGAAAACGAGCGTATTCAGCGTAATATATGCGCGAACGTTTCGTTCGTGGCAATAATCGAGCGCGGAAACAAGGGCGTCTCCTGCGAAGTTGCCCGCAAAGCGTCTTGCGTTAAGCATGCTCCCGCCGAAATATACGGCGTCAGCTCCGTTTTGTACGGCGGCAGTAAGGCTTTCCGGACTGCCTGCCGGAGAAAGAAGCTCCATCATGGCCCATCTCCGCACCGAAAAAGGTGAAAGCTCAGTTCACTCCCACGGGTTTCTTTGTTTCGTCTTTCAAAGCCGGCGCTGCCGTCCTCGCGGGCTGAGCCGAAGGCACGCTGCGCTGAATACCGCGAAGCTGCAGGATCTTTGATTCCAGCGTTTCAAAATTCTGCTTTGTCTTTTGAAGCTCGTCTTCAAGATTGAGCATCGCAAGCAGCGCACAGCGGGCCGCGTTCATCGAAGGATACTGCCTCTGAACGGCTTCGATGCGCTCGTTTACGGATGACTCAAGCTTCTTCATGTACTCTGCGCTTTCATCGCTCAGAATGCGAAAGTTCTGATGCGAAAGGCAAAGATCGATCTTTTTGTTTTCTTTCTTTTCCATTTGGATATACCCCGCTCGGTATTGAGTTTCATGTTTCATCTCGTCCCCCTCGGACGAGCGTCAGGATCGGCTGCCCGATCGCAAACCTGCATAAATACTCATTTTGAATTATACAACATATTGTAAGTAAACGCAATATAAAAAGGCGTATCACGTTCAAAGAAAAACGGCTCTCCGGTCATGGAGAGCCGTGCTTTTTTGCAGTTAATTCTCAGCGCCGTCTTTATCTTCCATGTAGAACACGCCGAGCGTTCCGGGACCGCAGTGGATCGTTACAACACTTCCCGCCCTTGTAACGTACACGTTTTTGAAATGGCCGAGCGAACGCACTTTGCCGGCGATCTCATCGATGATGCTTTGGCTGAGTCTTCCCGTGTGCGAAATGAAAACCGCATCGGTATCCGCGATCCTGAGCTGCTCTTCAAGGTCGTCATAGTACTTGCGAATGACGTCCTCCTGCCTGCCGCGGTATTTTTTGCCGACTCCGAGCTTGCCGTCCTCCACAACGATCTTGGGCTTGATCCGCAGGGCGCTTGCAAGAAGCGCTTTTGCAGCGCTGCAGCGGCCGCCGCGATGGATGTAAAGCAGGGTCTCGATGACCGAGGAAGTCCGAACGTAAGGAACGTATTCTTCAACTCTTTTTGCAAGCCTCTGAAGATCCGTCTCGCCCTCTTCGATAAACTTGATTGCCTTAAGCATCAGAAGACCGATCCCGGTGCAAAGGTTCTTTGAGTCAATAACCGCTACGTGATCTGCATAGCCGACGCTCTCCGCAGCAAGGCGGAAAACGTTGCAGGACGCGGACAGGTTTGAAGAGATGCCGAAGAAAAGTACGTCCTCCCCCGCTGCTTTGGCCTCATTCAGCGCTTCCTCGGCGTCGCCGATCGAAAACACGGCGGTGGTCGGAGTGGTCTTGTTCTTATCGGACCATTCGTAGATCTCATCGGGCGTGATATCGACCCAGTCCGTATAGGTTTTTTCACCCATATTGACGTAAAGGGGGATTATCCGGATGTTGTATTTTTCAATGATCTCAGCACCGAGGTCATTGGTGCTGTCAGCATATATCCTTATCATTTTTTTCTCCGTTTTCATAATAAACGCGTTTGCGCGTGTTGCATTATTATAATCAAAAACAAACGATAATTCAACTCCTGCGGGATAATATCTTTTCAAGCGTTGTCGACCCGATCTTTTTCGGAGTTTTCATTCAGCGCAGATTAGTGTATAATACTTTGAAACAGGATGTGATCATCCGAAAATGAGAGTTAATCTATGATCGATTCGAAAAAGGTAATCAAAGAAGCGGGGCTTGACCCCAACAAAGCGTTAGGGCAGAACTTTCTCATAGATGAATCCGCACTCAGCGGCATTTGTGAGCTGGCCTGTCCCGGCGGACAAAATGTGCTCGAGATCGGCCCCGGCATCGGCGCCCTTACCGACAGGCTTGCCGAAAGCGCAAAGCTTGTCCTTGCCGTCGAGATAGACGGGAACATGGTAGAGCTGCTTTCCAAAACGCTTGCTGCGCATAATAACGTCCGCATCGTCCACAGTGATTTTCTCAGAATGAAAAACTCCGCCATCCTCGACGGATTCGGCGGAGCAGCGTTTACTGTTGCGGCAAATCTGCCGTACTATATCACTTCCGAAGCTGCTATGAAGCTTATCGATTCCGATCTGCCGATAAACAGGATGGTGCTGATGATGCAGAAGGAGGCCGCCGAGCACTTCATCGCCGCACCGCGCGCGAAGTGCTATACGCCTGTTTCGGTCATTTCGCAAAGGTACTACACGGTTTCCCAGTGCATGAAGCTCTCTCCCGCGTCATACTACCCGGAGCCCGCCGTGGATTCTGCCGTCCTGCTGTTTGAGCGAAACGGATGCGCATACGACCGTGATTTTTCACGGGTCGTCAAGACCGCTTTTTCCATGCGCAGGAAAACGCTCAGGAACAATCTTTCGAAGATCGTGCCCAAAGATACCGTTCCGGCAATACTCGAAGGCGCGCTGCTTTCGCCTTCCGCAAGAGCGGAAGAACTTTCACCGGAAGATTTTTCGAGGCTTGCAGAGTGCGTCAAACGTCTTTCTTCCGCAGAATGATCATCTGTGCATGAGCCACGATATCACGCCTATGATCACCGAGGTCGTAATACCGTAAACCAGCACCGGACCTGCATAGCTGAACATTTGAGCGCCAACGCCGAGCACATAGCCTTCCCTTTTGTGCTCCATAGCGGGCGCCACGATGGAGTTCGCGAATCCGGTGATGGGAACGACCGAACCCGCGCCCGCGAAAGTACCGACCTTATCATAGACTCCCAGTCCGGTCAGCAGCGCTCCGATGAAGATCAGCGTTATCGAGGTGAAAGCTGCCCGGCTTTTTTCATCGAGCGCAAACGCCAGTTCGCCGATATCGCCGATAAACTGCCCCAAGAGGCAGATCGTCCCGCCCACAAGGAAAGCAAGCAGGCATTGGACCGCCGTTTTGCTTTTCGGCATCCGTTCGTTTACAAGCCTCAGATACCGTTTGTGTTCTGTTTTTTCTTTTTCCGTCAGGTTTCGTCCGGGCATGATCCTTTTTGATTAGCTCCTTGTCATAACATTGGATTTATGCGTTCTCTCCGGGCTCGGGCGGTATCTCGTTTCCTTATCGTTAAAGCCTCGAACCGCATATTCTGCCTCGGTGAACTGTATCGGTAAAACCGTATGCTCCGTTTCAAAGCGCATAGTGCATCACAGGACCTGAACAGACAAAAGTTGCCCCGCTGTGCATGACTTCGGCACTGCGGTTCTTTTTGCTTACAGCGATCAACCCTGCGGCAAGCGCCAATACAAGCAAAACCAGGATCAGTCTTTTCACTCTTTTCATTCCGCTTCTTCCTTTCACTGTTTTGCTTGTAGTTTGCGACAAAAGCTGTTTTTCTATTCCGGCCGGTCTTCATCACATAGAGCGCTTCGAAGTTTTTTTATTGCTCTGCTTTCTGTTTTTGAAACAGCAGGCTGACTTACTTTTAATATCCGTGCTGTTTCAGCTTGTGAATTCCCTCTCAAAAACCTTAGCTTCACAACCGCTTTTTCAAATTCGGGAAGTCTTTCTATCGCGCCTCGCAGCTCGATACCGTCAACAAGTGTTTCCTCTGTCTGCACACCGGCAATAGGTCTTTCTCTCCCGTCGTCACACACCTGCGCAATACTTTGAACGCCGTCCATCAGCATGATCAGGGAAACGATCTCGGCCTCCGATACAGAGAGTCTTTTCGCCGCATCGGATACTTTTATGCGTTCTCCGCCGCCATCTTCCTCCGAATACATGATGCTTTTTAGCCGCCGCATTTCCTTGAACGTATTCCGCGGAACCACGATCAGTCTGTTGTTTCTCAGATAGCTCCTTATCTCGCCTTCAATGTATTTGAATGCATACGAAGCAAAAGCGGTCCCGTTCTCACCATCGAATCTTTTCATCGCCTTCATCAAGCCGACGGCGCCGGATTGGATGAGTTCATCTTTTTCTGCTCCCGTGCAGAAAAAGCGGGATGCAACGGAAGCTACAAACGGCAGCCAGTCCTCGGCGTCTGTATTCTGTTCAACCATTTTCGCTTTGATCTTCCGCAGATAATAACTTTTTCATCGTTACGACTGTACCTTTACCGACGGATGACTTGACTTCCAGCATGTCCATAAACGCATTCATCACGGCAAAGCCCATACCCGTTCGTTCATCCTCGTTTCCCGTCGTGAAAAACGGCTGCATAGCCTGCTCAACGTCGGCGATCCCACATCCGTCATCGCTGACTGTCACAGCCAGAACTCCGCCGTTGAGCTTGCATTCCATTACTACCCTGCCGACCGAATCCGGGTAGGCATGAACAACGGCGTTCGTGACCGCCTCGCTGACGGCAGTGCGTACGTCGGCAATCGTTTCAAGCGTCGGGTCAGCGCCGGCAGCAAAGCATGCAGCTGCAGAGCGTGCAATCGAAATATTGATCGGTAAACTCAAAAACTCAAATTTGATATAGTTATCCATCCTGTATTACCTTTCGTTGGCGATCGAGTAGATTCCCGATATCCTGAGCAGCCGGTCAACAGCGGATGATGCGTTGCGGATCGACAGCCGCGCCCCTTTCTTCCGGATTATCTTATACCGACCGAGGATCAAACCGATACCCGTGCTGTCCATGAACTTGACCTTCTTCATATCGAGAAGCACTTCTGTCAGGTCGTTATGCCTGTCCAACTCCATATCGATGCTCTTTCTGATCTTGTCAGCAGAGTATTGATCTATTTCACCGTCGGCAAACACCGTAAGCAAACGATCTTTTTTATTATACTCAAACCTCATCCGCGCAATATCCGTGCCCGGAAACGCTCCAAAGCAGTCCTTTCATTCATTTCGGTCAAATTTTAAACCGATATAACTCTTGTATCGGTTTTCATTCCGCTTCCCTGCATCATAAAAGAGCTGCATTTGTCTTGTTTTGTCTTCTTGCAAAAACAGTCAAAATCGGTTATCATAATTACAAATAGAGTTCGCTGTTAGAACAATGGTTTTGGAGGCATCATGCTTTCTGTGGAGTTCTTTGCCGGAAAGCCCGGCGGATACAGAGTGCTTATCGGTGACAGAACAGATGGGCTTATTCCGCCTTTATTATCGCACATACACGGATGCAAGGCTTTTATCGTCACCGATTCTACCGTTGAAACGCTCCATTTCAATAAGCTTCGCGAATACCTTTCCGGAGGCGGTATTGAAACACACAGCTTTATCCTCCCTGCCGGTGAGCAAAACAAAAGCATTGATCAGCTTAAGATGATCCTTGAGGAGCTTCTCAAGCATTCATTCGATCGTGACGATATTCTGATCAATCTAGGCGGCGGAGTCGTTAGCGATATCGGCGGCTTTGCGGCCTCCGTCTATATGCGCGGGATCAGATACGTCAATATCCCGACGAGCCTCCTTTCAATGGTCGACAGTTCCGTCGGCGGCAAAACGGGGATCGATCTTTGCGGAGTCAAAAATGCGGTAGGCGCATTCTTTTCACCCACGCTCGTTATTGAATCTCTCGAATACCTTGCAACGCTTTCCGAATCGGATATTCGCTGCGGGGTCGGAGAAATAATAAAATACGAGATGATCAGCGGTCTCGATCTGCTTGGCGGTTATATAGGTTCCGGGATGATCGGCAAAGAAGTGATCGCCAAATGCTGTTCGATAAAAAAGGAGTATGTCGAAGCGGACTTGTTAGACCGCGGAAAGCGAAAAATACTGAATATCGGTCATACTTTCGGGCATGCTTTCGAAGCAGCCAGCGGGTTTGCGCTCTCCCACGGCGAAGCTGTCGCTCTGGGTATCATTGCGGAAACGCGCTTCGGAGAATCGATCGGGGCTGTGCCCGAGGGCCTTTCGGATGCTGTGATAAAGCGAGTTTCCGATTGCGGTCTTGTAACGGATTATTCAAGCTACAAAGAGGCGGCCTCGGTTTTCATCGAACACGATAAAAAGAGAAACGGCGATTTGATAGCTATCCCGTTCTGTTCCTCTTTCGGAAGCCCTTTCATTGAGCAGGTCAGGCTCTTAGACGCTGTCTCGTTTTTAAAGAACGGATAAACAATCAATGATCGTCAGATTTGAAGCAAGTGAATTATCCGGGAGCATCGATCCCCCGCCCTTCAAGAGCGAGGTGATACGCTGCCTGATACTTTACGCTATGTGCGGAATAAGCCCATACTCTGTCGTACGACCGTCCGACAGGCTTTCCGACGATATTGCAAATGCATGCTCAGCCGTTCACGAAGCATTTTTCGGCAATGCCGGGAGCAAAGAAAAGCCTTTGTACGTCGGCGAATCGGCAACTCTCCTCAGGCTGCTTGCGCCTGTATTGACCGCCAGGCAGGGTTCGGTCGTTTTTTCAGTGGATCCCTCACTTTTTCGGCGCGACATAAGTTCGCTTTCATACTGTACCGGGATCCGGGCAGCAAAGACCGATCCGGGCGTCATCACATTCAGCGGCGCTTTTGACCCGCACAAGTATTCGATCGATGCAGGCATGACGTCTCAGTTCGCAAGCGGTTTGCTGCTTGCTTCGCTGCTGGTGCCCGGTATGGAGCTTGGCATCCTTTCACCTGTTTCAAAGCCGTATATTGAATTGACGCTTGCCTGCATTCGCAGATTTGGAGGAGAAATTACGGTGGATCAGAACGGCGTTTACCGCAGTTCCGCATCCGAGCTGTGTCCGCCCGAATGTATGGAGTTCTCGCCGGACAGCTCGTATATTGCCAATTTCGTTGCCGCAAACTTTATTATGAACGGGTGCGCAACATCTGCGATCACGGTCCCGCGTCTCAACGATACGAGCCTGCATCCCGATGCGGCGATCGGCGAGCTTCTCCTCCTCGACCGTTTCTCCATTCGCGACTGTCCCGATCTTTTCCCGATACTCTGCGTCGCTGCGCTGAAAAAGGACAGAATAACAACGATCGACGGTATTGCCAGATTGCGAGGCAAGGAAAGCGACAGGATAGAATCCACAGCCGCAATGATCCGCTCGCTTGGCGGACGTATCGATATTCACGGCGATACGGCTTTTGTGCACGGCTGCAGTGGGATGCTTCATGACTGTACAGTCGATTCCTTCAGCGACCATCGTATCGTGATGGCGGCCGCCATCGCTTCGCTTATGAGCGACGGACCCGTAACTGTGCTCGGCGCCGATTGTGTGAGCAAAAGCGCGCCGTGTTTTTTCGAGGATTTCAGAAAACTTGGAGGTACTGCCGATGAACAGCTTTGGTGACCGCATCAGATTTACTGTCTTCGGAACGTCGCACGGCGTGGCAGTCGGATGCACTCTCGACGGACTTCCGGCCGGGTTCAAGCCGGATCTTGACGCCGTCCGTTTCGAACTATCCCGCCGTTCGCCGCGAGCTTCTTCCGAAAGCACTTCGAGGCAGGAGGACGATGAGTTTGAGATCCTTTCAGGTCTGTTTAACGGCTGCACCGACGGCGCGCCGATTTGTGCCGTATTCAAAAACAAAAATGCTGATCCCGCCGATTATAAGGCAGGAACGGTACGGCCTTCGCACGCCGATTACACGGCATACGTTAAATACAGCGGCTGTAACGATCCTCGCGGCGGCGGCATGTTCTCCGGGCGAATGACTGCTCCGATCGTGTTTGCAGGTGCGCTTATCAAACAGCTTCTTGCCTGTGAAGGCATTTCGATCCGTTCGCACATCGCGAACGTCGGCGGTATTATCGACGATCCCTTTGTTCCGACGTGCTGCAGCGTTCCCGAGCTCGATCCGTTCTTCCCGCTAGTCAACAGCGGAAAAAAGCCTTTGTTCGAAGCGCTTTTCGACGAAGTCAGATCCTGCGGGGACAGCATCGGCGGAACTGTCGAGTGCCTGATCTCGGGCGTTCCGGTCGGGATCGGCGAGCCTTTCTTCGACAGTATCGAAAGCGTTCTTTCGCATATTCTCTTTTCCATTCCCGGCGTACACGGCGTTGAGTTCGGAGCAGGCTTTTCTCTGGCTTCAATGAGAGGCAGCGAAGCGAACGATGCGATACTTGCCGGTGGAAAAACGTCCACGAACAACTCCGGCGGGATAAACGGCGGCATCTCAAACGGCATGCCGATCATCTTCAGATGTGTATTCAGGCCTGTCCCATCGATAGCGGCAGAGCAGGATTCGATCGATATCGAAACGGGTAAGGCAGTCAAGGTCAGGCTCTCCGGAAGGCATGACGCATGCATCCTTCCCCGCGGGTGTGCTGTGATCGAAGCGGCCGCAGCGATCGCGGTTTACGATCTTTTCACACGTGGAGGAAACGCGCATGAGTAAAGGCATAGATCTGATCGAAGAACTGCGCTGCGAGCTTGATGAGATAGATTCCGATATTGCGGAGCTGCTTCAAGAGCGCTATGACGTCTGTCTGCAGATCGCCCGCGAAAAGCGCTTGAACGGCATAGCGCTTGAAAACCTCGGGCGTGAAGAGGAGATAATCTTCAATCAGAGCGCGAAATGCTCCAAATACAGCGAAGAGGCAAAGAGCGTATTCCGCTCAATAATCGACGGATCAAAGCGGCTTCAGCGGCAAAGTCTTAATCTATACCTCGTCGGCATGCCGAACAGCGGGAAAACAAAGCTTGCAGGCAGGCTTGGCCTGCTGCTCGGTCGGAGGAGAATAGACACCGATTCACTGGTCATGCGGAGCGAGAATAAAACGATCGACCGTATTTTCGACGAATCAGGTGAGGCATATTTCCGCGAGATCGAGCATCAGGTCCTCTGCCGCGCTGCAGCGACGGGCGATCTTGTTGTTGCGACCGGCGGAGGTATCCTTACTTATGAGAAAAACCTCCCGATCCTCAAAAACAGCGGCGTAACCGTTTTTTTGGACCGGGATCCGGAATGCCTTGCCCGCGCGAGAGTGCACAATCGTCCGCTCATTCGCGGCGGGATCGACGACATAATGCGGCTATACAATGAGCGGATAGAACAATACCGCTCCGAGTCGGATCTTACAGTCGATCCGGACGACGAAGCGGCAGTTGAAAAAATAGCGGAGTTCTTTAACGGCAAAATCAGCTGATCAGATGTTCAGCAGTATCAGAGCGGCAATTATCATCGCAAACCCGATGTATTTTCTGCCGCTCGCTTTTTCTTTGAACAGCAGAATGCCCGCGATGCCGATCAGGATGATAGCGCCGATATTGTAAACCGGATAGGTTACAACTGCGGGAACGCTTTCAAGCGCATGCAGCAGAAATCTTGTTGAGAAATAGTTCGGGATGCCGATAAGGATGCCGAAAGCGATATCCTGCCAACAAATCGGTCTATGCTTTACGATGACGATGATCGCCGATACAATGGCTGCGGAGCAGAATACACAGACCATGTAAAGGTCTTTGAGGTCTGCGTTCCCGAGCTTGTCGTAGATGTTCGCAAGCGATTCGACAAGCCCGCCGAACAGCAGGAGCGCAAGCAGATAGATAAAGACGGTGCGCGAACCGCTGCCGTTCTTTTTTTCGTTGGGATCAAAGTAAATAATGATTATTGCGGCGACCGCGATCACCATGCCGATCATCTGCAGGACCGTCGGCATTTCACGGAACACTACTATCGCCATAAGCGAAGGCACTATCACGCCAAGCTTCATGAACACCGAGGACAGCATGACGCCGTTTTTGCCGATATTGAACTTCATCAGCACGAATGCCGAGAGATAAAGTATGCCGCCGAGCGCGCCGAGACCGACGGCAAAAGGCAAACCGTTCTCGGCCGGGCCGATCTGCTTTCCGCTCGTCAACATGAAAGCTGCCGCGATGGAGGCACACACTATATAGTTCGCCATGAACATAGCGAAGTTGTTGCGAACGTGTTTTTCTCCGAGCCTCATTATTATCGAGACTGCAGAGCTGGTAAAGACCGCGATTATAAGGTAAACCATTCCGACTCCCGTTTATTCCCCGACTGCCCGTTCTGCAGGCATGTCCGAAGCATCGGCCTGCTTCATTCCAGGGTTTTCAGTACTCCGTTTCTTTTGCAAGCTCTTCAAGGAATTCAACCATAAAGGCATGCCTTTGAGCAGCGATCGATCTTGCTGCCTCCGTATTCATTTCATCTTTCAGGAGCAAAAGCTTCTCATGGAAATGATCTGCGGACGCAGCCAGGTCCCTTCCGTGTTTTCCGCCGTATGCAAACGTTCTTGCAATGCCGATCGCGCCGATCGCATCCAGTCTGTCCGCATCCTGTACGATCTCAGCTTCAAGAGATGCGGGCTTCTTTCCCCTGTTTTTGCTGAATGAGACGGAGTTGATGATCGAGCATATCCTTTCGATCTTTTCCGGTTCGATATGACGCTCCGACAAAAAGCGGCGCTTTTGCGTTGTTTTCCGTACTGAACAGCTTATAGTCGTCCGCATCGTGCAAAAGAGCCGCGAGCGCGACCGTTTCCGTATCACACTCATCATATTCCGACGCAAGCGTCATTGCGCTGCGGAACACACGCATAGTATGATCGGCGCCGTGTCCGTCGCTGTTGCAGGCAAAAAGCTCTTTAATGTAGCTTATAGCTTCGGTTACGATCAAAGGCTGCATATCGATACCGTCTTTCCTTTCACTTCTCTGATTATATCACGCATTTCACCTGCAAACAACACCTTGCCGCGAGCAAAAGAAAAGCCGCTTACGCGGCTTAAAATGTGGTGGAGATAAGGGGATTCGAACCCCTGACCTCGTGAATGCGAACCACGCGCTCTACCAACTGAGCTATACCCCCACGAGCTTATCAGGTTTTTCGGGAAAACAGCTTTGCCATTTTCTCAATGCGTTCTCTCAAACAGCAAAGGCATTATAATACAAATCAAACCGTAAAGCAAGTGTTAGAGCGGTCAGTTTTGTTATATATTTTGATTTGTGTTCGTTCAGGTGCCTTCAGCGCACGTTCATCCGTAAAAGCAGTGTGCCGGCGGTCACGCTGATCATCAGCAGTGCCGTTCCTGCAGCGGCAAGATATCTGTTCAGTCTTATGCAATGCACAAGATACAGTCCGTCGTAAAGCACGCAAGCTGCGCTCAGTATCAGTATCAGCATTTGTTTCCCTCCGTTTTTTATTTATTGACGCAGTTCCGCGACGTATTCATCGTCAAGAATAAGCTCCACCGAGAAATCGGCTTCGGCATTTCTGTAAACCGATTTCCAATCAAACGGTTCGAATTCCGCCGTGGTAAAAAACTGCTTTGCCGCGCTTCGTCCGAAGCCCATAGTATCGCTGCCATTATCGCGGCATTTTTCAAACACTTCCTTAAGCTTTGTGCTTAAGTATCCGCTCAGGAGCTCTTTTGCTCCGTTGTTCCAGTCATTTCCGATCGCGCCGGATGGATCGTATTCGATCGTCACGTTAAAGCAGAGTTCTGCGGCTATCCTCGGTTTATCGCCGACTTCCACTTTGATTCTGCTGTCCTTCAGTTTCAGATAGATCGCCGCAGTCCCTTCTCCGCTGATCGGGTAGTCTATCGTCCCTTCAGCGAAGTCGCACCTCCCCATATTGACAAACTGGGTTTCATGTCCGTCCAGGATCGCCGCAAGTTTTGTTCCGTCAAACACGGCGCAGCCGATCGTTATTCCCTGCATCCCGCCGATCTTTGCATCCTGTTTTGCATCCTTGATCGGTGTTTCGCCTTTCGTCGTGTTGTCGCGCTGTTTCGCGTCCGTGATGATGCTTTCATCAAAGTAGCCCACCGGCATGGCTGCATCAAACCATCCCCCGTCCGCGGCTTCAAAGAACAAGGCAACGTTCGTTGCAGCGATCTCGCCCGTTGAGTGAACGTCCGAGATGATATCATCCTGGATCTTCGATACGTTGGCGCCGTTGTTCGCGGCAATACCGCTTATGTAATCAAGCACACTGCAGCGGGTCATCATCATCAATGCAGACTGTCTTATCCTCAAAACGTCGAAAGAAGCCTTCAGGAAATCCGGTATCAGGCCCTCTTTGGCAAGCTGTTCGCCAAACAGAAAAACATTCGTCCTCGTAAAGTTAAGCGAGAAAGATATCCTTGAGTCAAGCTCGTTTATCGCTTCAAACAGGTTATCCGCCTCACATTCAAGGATTATCGAACCGCCGTTCGAGTCGGAATTGTCGCCCGAGCTTTCACGCTGCAGTTCCAGAACAACGTCATACCGTTTTTCTTTGCCCATGTCAGCGCCTATCGCAACCACGTAGCCGCAGCTGTCGATGCTCACAGGGTTTAGGCATGCGCAAAGCTGAAGCAGCATGAACGGTACCAAAGCGCATGCGCAGATCTTCACGAGTTTCCGCATTTTTTCCTCCTCTCTGATCTGACGGCTGACAGTATTCCCGCTGCAAGCACGGGGAACGCCGTCACCGTTCCGTACCTAAAAACGAGTTCACTCATTCGCACAAACTGCGTATTATCAACCGTTTCTGTTTCAAACAGCAGCATAAGAGCAGCAAGCATTACCGACGCTGCTATCGCAGGGCGAATATCGCGTAAACCGAACGCTCCCGCAAACAGTCTTGACGCGGAATACAGATAAAACGAAGCCGAAAGGACAGCTCCGTTAAGCCAGACGATATTTGCAAGCTTATCCATCCTCATCAAATGCGCCTCAAACTTGTTCAGATGATTGATCCTGAAGAGCGGCATAAAAAGCTCGTTCAGCTGCCTGTATGTGAATACAAGGCCGACAGCGAGCTGTGCCGCCGCGCATACCGCCGCGGATATCAGGCATGAAGCAGCACCTATCCGGATCGCAGAATCTATGCCGTTCAGTCCGTCGGAAACTGTCAGCAGCGAGATCATAGCGGGCAGAAACGTGAAGACTTCACGGAATATCTGAGTCAATATGCTCTTGAGCCCGCCGCCCGCTGTCGGGAACAAACGATAGACTTCAAAGTCCGAAGATGCGGAAACGATCACGCTCAAAAAAACGATCATCAGCGGGACGGCGAACAGCTTTGCAGTCCTCGCGATAGTTTCGAAGCCAAGAAAGCAAATAAGTAGTACCGGCGCCATGATGTAGAGCAGAATGCGGGAGTAACTTGCGCCTTGAAAGAACAGTCCGTGCAGCGCCTTTAAAAACTGGCTGAGCGGAGAATATGCCGAGAAGATCAGAGTGAAAAACAGTAAAAGAGTTATCACGATCCCAGTCGGACGATCGGCCGACTGACATATCAGCTCGGAAAGATTCCCCGCGCCGCTTCGTTTTATCAGTTTAGCGAGCAAAACGAATATCAGGAGCGATATCAGTATCGACGCAGGCAGCGTATAGTATGCCATATTGCCTCCGGCATACAGCTTTTTTGCTTCATGCGCAAACACTCCCGCGGTCGAGAGCGAAATCGACGCCGCGGCTGTTCCCTCTTTGATTCCCGAGCATCCAAGCCTCAGATTCATATCCACCTCACTCGAGCGCACTTTCCTCAGCCGTGTTGTTATAGTCGGCAGGCTTGCTCCTCAGACCGATCCTTCCGCGAATGAATGGCGGTCTCCTTGAAAAAGTCTTCGGCGCAAAAGGCGAAAGAAACGGCACTCCAAATGATTTTACGTTTGCCATATAAGCAATGAACAGCATCAGCGCCGTGGCAAGCCCCAGCAGCCCGCCGAGCCATGCCGCGATCACGAATGCTATGCGCAGGTAAGAAGTTCCGACTTGCGTCGAATAGTCCGGGATGCACAGATTTCCGAGCCCCGAAAGTGCGACAACGATAAGTATCACGGTACTTGCAAGGTTTGCCGCAACCGCAGCCTGACCGAGAATAAGTCCTCCGATAACGCCTATTGCCTGACCGATGCTCCCCGGTACACGCATACCCGCTTCCCGTATCAGCTGAAAAACGAACAAGAGCAGCAGCATCTCAAACGGCAGAGGTTCGAACACCATTTCCCGCGATTTGATAATCGTGCTCAGAACTTCCGTTGATATAAGGCCCTGATGATACATTGCAAGAGCGATAAAATACCCCGGAAGAATGACCGATATCGCTGCGCCGACGTATCGCACGGCACGCAGGAGCGTTCCCACCGGCCGACGCATGTATACGTCCTCCGGGCTGTTCATCAATGATGCAAGCGTAATAGGCATCACAAGTGCAAACGGGCTGCCTTCAGCAAGCAGCACGGCGGACCCGTTCATGAGATGGGAAGCTGCACGGTCCGGCCGTTCGGTCGAAAGCGTTCTGGGTATCGGGAAGATCGAATCATCCTCTATAAGCTGATCGATTATTCCGATCCCGATCGCAATGTCGGTCTTTATCCTTGCCAGCCTTGACTTTATCTCGGATATCAGCGTTTCGTCGGTAAAGCCGGCTCTGTAAACGAGCGCTGTCCGGGTTTTATTCTCGCGCCCTACTTTGCCGTACTCCACTATCATATCCTCGGTCTTTACGATCCTTCGAAGCAGCGTGATATTGGTCCTCAGAGCCTCCGTGAAGCTTTCCTTCGGGCCTTGAACTATTCGCTCGTTCTGTGCTTCCGATACGCTCCGCTTTTCGAAACCGCGGCTCTCAACGAGAACAGATGCACAGCAGCCTTCAATGAAAACAGCGGTCATGCCGTCCATTACAGACGCTTTGACCTTCCGAAGATCTGTCTCCACTTCAGTCTCGGCGATCTCGATCACCTTGGAAAGCAGCCCGCCGATATCCGCCGCGAATCTCTCATTGCTCTGCATCAGCGGAGCGATGACGAACCGTGAAACGATGCTGTCGTCCGCCATCCCGTTCATGTACACGAGCAGCACTCTGCAGCCGGATCCTGACCTGAACTTCCTGAAAATAACGTCAGTATTTATTGCGGTATGAAAAGCCACCCTGAGCCTTTGCTCCGTTTCGTCTATCGATGCACCGATGCTTTCCGCTCCGTGCACGCGCTCATTCCGAAACTCTTCACCGTTTGCGGAAGCATGCGGGATCGATCCGGACTCGCGTTCAAGCAGTTCGAATCTTTCATCGGGCATATCGAATTTCAGGCTTTCAATGATCCTCATGCTCCCGCCAGTTTCCATCCATCTTAATCAGGCGTTTCCTTAACCCGTAGTATGGTTTGTGGTATCAGAATTATTCATCCTTATCCGTCATATCATTTAACAGCAAAATCCGGAGGCCGAAAATGAAGGTTTATTTGATCTCAAAACGAACGCTTATCTATATTGCTGCCGCAGCAGTTGTCCTTATCGCGGCTGTGATGATCGCGGTTTTTTCCTCCGCGAACGGATCCGCTTCAAGGGACGGAACGAATAAAGAAAAAGAACGGCACAGTGAATACGTCCGGGACGGATCTGATCCCGGCAGCAGTTCATACAGCAACGGAACAGACAGCAAAACCGCAAGCACCGGTGTTGTGGACGAATATGAAATCGAGGTTTTTGCCGGTCTTATGAAAGAGCTGCCCGTTTACAGCGTGAACAGGAGCGATAGAAAGATCGCATTGACCATCGACGCCGCATGGGAGGACGATAAAACTCCGTTCATCCTTTCTACGCTTGAAAAATACGGCATAAAAGCCACTTTCTTTCTTTGCGGTTTCTGGGTAAAGGATTATCCTGAGATGGTCAAGGCCATCGCCGACGCGGGGCACGAGATCGGCAACCATTCAATGACTCACCCTCATATGAGCAGGCTTTCGTCCGATGCGATCGTCAGCGAGCTTAATGCCTTTGAAAGTATTATTGAGCCTATCATCGGTAAAAAGACCAGGCTGTTCAGAGCTCCGTTCGGCGAATACAACGACAACGTCATCAATACTGTGAGGAAAAACGGTTATGAGCCCGTTCAATGGAATATCGACACGGTCGATTGGAAGAGCGAGCGTTCCGCGCAGACGATACTTGATACGGTACTGCCAAAGCTTTCAGACGGTTCGATCATTCTTTCGCACAACAACGGATATAAGATCGAGCAGTATCTGCCCACTTTGATAGAATCGGCGCTCGCCCAGGGCTACCAATTCGTAACGGTCAGCGAACTGCTCCTTTCAGGCGATACAGTGATAGACGTCAACGGTGTTCAAAAACAGCTCAATTGATGCAGAGGTCCGGTAAACCCGGACCTTTTTTATAAACAAAGTGAAATATACACTGGAAATGTCCCAAATCGTGTTTTCTGTCTTTAATTTCAATTGAATATGTGCTATAATAAAATTTGTGTTACTATATGATTCGTTTCGGAGGATGTAAATGGCACGCAGTATGACCGGTTTCGGCCGCGCGGCGCTTTCCGTCGACGGCCGTGAACTTACGCTTGAATTGAAAAGCGTAAACCACCGTTTCCTGGATATCTCGTTCCGTATGCCCCGCTCGCTCTCGTTTCTCGAGGATACCGTGAGGAGTGCGCTCGGGTCGCTCCTCTCCCGCGGTCATATAGACGTTTACGCCTATTATCGCAACACGCGAATCGACGCAAAGTCCGTTTCCGTCGATAAAGCGCTGCTCGGCGCCTACCTTGCCGCCGCAGCGGATGTCGCAAACGAGTTTTCACTGGCGAACGATTACACCGTTTCGAAAGCGCTCCGCGTTCCCGACATCGTTACGGTCACCGAGGCCGAAGAGGACACAGATGCGCTCAAAGCTCTGATGATCTCCGCCATTGACGCCGCCGCGCACGAACTGATCGAAATGCGCGCCCTTGAAGGCGAGCGTATCAGCCGGGATCTGCTTACAAGGCTCGATACGCTGAGCGCGATCCGCGACAGGATCGCCGAAAAAGCTCCCCTCGTTGTTGAGGATTATCGAGCAAAGCTTAATTCCAGGATCGAAAGCCTTCTAAGCGAAGTTGAGATCGACCGTGCGCGTCTCGCGACCGAGATCGCGATCTTTGCGGACAAGGCCAATATCGACGAGGAGCTCGTTCGCCTTTCCAGCCACTTTGCCGCAATGCGCGCGCTGTTCGAGGGCGATGAACCCGTTGGCCGCAAGCTTGATTTCCTCGTTCAGGAGATGAACAGGGAGTTCAACACGATCGGCTCCAAGGCAAACGACAAAGCCATTGCAGCGCTCGTCATAGACGGCAAGGCCGAGATCGAGAAGCTGCGCGAGCAGGTCCAGAACCTTGAATGATCCTGATACGATAACAAATTGACTGTTGGAGGAATTATGTCACTCGATATCAAAAAAGAACGCGGTTATCTCGTCGTGCTCTCCGGCCCGTCCGGCGTAGGCAAAGGTACGATCGGCGCCAAGATGCTCGAAGCCCACTCCGATATGTGTTTCTCCGTTTCCGCCACTACCCGCGAGATCCGCGAGGGCGAAAAGGAAGGCGTGAATTATTTTTACAAGACGAAAGAAGAATTCGAGCAGATGATCGCAAACGGCGAATTCCTCGAATACATGCAGGTCTTCGGCAAGAATTACTATGGTACGCCGCGCGGTTTCGTTGAAGAAAAGCTCGCAGGCGGCATGAGCGTTTTGCTCGATATCGACGTTCAGGGTGCAATGGTCGTTAAGAAAAACTATCCCGACGCACTGCTGATCTTCATCGCTCCCCCTTCACTCGAGGAGCTGTACCGCCGCCTTGTCGGCAGGGGTACCGAAACGCTCGAAGCCGTCGAGCGCCGTTTCGCGCAGGCAAAGACCGAGTTCACCTACGTCAACAACTACGATTTCGTCGTTGTGAACGATGATCTCGCCGTCGCCGTTCAGGACGTTGAAGCGATCCTTCGCGCTAGGGAGCTTTCGTCCGAGAGCTATAAAGAACAGGTTTTCGGGCTTCTCAACAAAGAAGCTCAGGAAAACTGACACAATATCAACAACACTCTTGACTCGGAGGTCAATACTATGAACCGTCAAATGAACCATCCCCCTGTATTTGAGCTTGAAAAGAAGGCCGGCTGCCGCTATATGCTCGTCACCACCGTTGCAAAGCGCGCAAGGCAGATCATGCTCTCAAAGCCCACCGGAGACGTCAAGCCCGTTGCGCAGGCGATCGACGAGCTTTATAACGATGAGCTCACCGTCAAGTATCCGGCAGAATACTTCCAGCCTTCCGAAAAATAAGCGGTAAAACCGATTTTCGAAACCGAAAGGACGGCCTGCCATGTTTGCAAGAGTTATTGTAGATATCACGAATTCCAACGTGGACAGGCTTTTCACCTACTCGGTTCCGGAGGATATGCAGCTTTCCCCCGGTCAGCGTGTTCTCGTTCCCTTTGGGCGCGGCAACAGGCCGATCGAGGGTTTTGTAATTGAATTGACCGGCAGCGCGGAAACGACGCATCAGATCAAATCGATCATCAAGCCGCTCGAGCCTTACACCGTGCTGCTTCCCGACCAGCTTAAGCTTTCCGAATGGATCTGCCGCGCATATCACTGCACGCGTGCTGACTCCTTGCGCGGAATGATCCCCGCAACGCTGCGCGGCTCCCGTGTGCGCGAAAAGACCGTGCGCACGCTCCGCCTCTCACCCGGGCTCGACAAGGACGCGTTCCTTGCCTCGATGTATAAAAAGGATGGCACTCCGAGAGCGCCGAAACAGCTCGAAGTATTTGAGCTGCTGAACAGTCCCGGTGCGGAGTATTCCTCTCCGGACATTAATGCGTTCATTCCCGGTGCTTCCGCGGCGATCACGGCGCTGATCAAAAAAGGCGTCCTCACAGAAAGTGACAGGGAGCTTTACCGCGATCCGTTCCGCGGCCACGATCCCGAACCGACCGAAGCGCTGCCCCTCTTCCCGGATCAGCGGTATGCGCTTGAAGGCATTCTGAATGCAGACCCGGGCGAAGTGCTCCTGCTGCACGGCGTTACAGGCAGCGGCAAGACCGAGGTCTATATGCAGGCCATTGCCGACGCGCTTGAAAAGGGCTCAGGCGCGATCGTACTCGTTCCGGAGATATCGTTGACCCCGCAGACGACCGACCGCTTCAGAGGCCGATTTGGCGACCTTGTGGCGGTGCTTCACAGCCATCTCAGCGACGGAGAGCGTTTTGATGAGTGGCGCAGGATCCGTTTCGGCAAAGCCCGTGTCGTTGTCGGCGCGCGTTCGGCAGTGTTCGCTCCGGTCGAAAAGCTTTCAATAATAATCATCGACGAGGAGCACGAAACGAGCTATCAGTCCGAGCTCACTCCGAAATACGATGCGAGAGAAGTCGCGCAGCGCCGAGCGAAGCTGTCCGGCGCAAGGCTCGTCCTCGGCAGCGCGACCCCAAGCCTGACGAGCTATTACCGGGCCAAGCACGGCAAATACAAACTGCTTGAGCTTCCTGAGCGCATCAACGGCGTTCCGATGCCCCACGTAGATATCGTTGATATGAGGCAGGAGTTCCTCTCCGGCAACAACAGTATCTTCTCTTCCCTGCTGGCCGAAAAGCTGAAAAAGACCTATGCGAAGCACGAGCAATCCATCCTGTTTCTGAACAGGCGCGGTTATTCCTCCCATGCTGAATGCAAGGCCTGCGGTTTCGTATTCACCTGCCCGAACTGCGACGTCGCCATGACCTATCACAAGTACGACGGCACGCTGCGGTGCCATTACTGCGGTGCTGCCTACCGCATGAGCGACAAATGCCCTGCCTGCGGAAGCGAATTCATCAAGTATTCCGGCATCGGCACTCAGCAGGTCGAAGAGCAGCTCGCGAGGCTCATCCCGGGTATACGCTGTCTTCGCATGGATACCGACACCACCGGCGGCAAGACCTCTCACCGCGAGATCCTGGACGCGTTTTCCGCCGGAGAAGCCGATGTGCTGATCGGCACGCAGATGGTCGCCAAGGGGCTCGATATCCCGAACGTTACGCTCGTAGGCGTCGTATTTGCCGATTCAACGCTGTTCCATTCCGACTATCGTTCAGGCGAGCGCACCTTCCAGCTGCTCACACAGGTCGCCGGCCGCGCCGGCCGCGCCGATAAGGAGGGCAGCGTCGTTATCCAGACCAATTCTCCCAATCACAGAGCCATCCGTTTGACCACGACTCATGATTACAAGGCCTTCTACCGCATGGAGATCGAAGACCGAATGCACACGCTCTTTCCCCCGTTCGCTTTGTTTATCCGGGCCCTGTTCTGCTCCGAAAGCGAGCAGCAGGCCGCCGATGCCGCAGGCAGATTTGCTGACGGCGTCACGGAAAAGCTGCTGGAATGCCTGCGTGCACACAACGCGGAAAAAGAGCTGATCTTCGTAATGCCCGGCTCCGCCCCGATCAGGCGTCGCGACGGCGAATACCGCTATGCCGTGATCATCAAGCTTGCAAGGACTAAGCATACAGCGGAGGCGATCAACACGGTTTACGCCTATGCGGACGGTTTCAACGAGGAGTGCTTCCGCGGCGTCGAGGTCAACCCGCAGGAGATGCTCTGAATCATACTTAGAGCAGCAAAGGATATGTTTGAACTGATCGGTAAACTGAAAAGCATCAAATCGCACAACGTTCCGCCTTCCGCGATCATCTTCGGCGCGGCCGCTTTCACGATTTTGGCAAATACGCCTCTTGTTCTCATTTTCTGCTATGCCGACAAGCTCGGGCCGTTGTGGATGGTCCTGCTCGCCGCGTACTTCGGCTGTTTTATACTGTTGTATGCATCGATAATAAAGCCCCGCGAGATGGCGAGGCTGCGCTACCTTCTCGGAGATGAAGATTTTTATCTGCTCTTTCCGTCTGAGCTGAAGCGTGAGCTCAGGCGTCTCCGTCGGGAACAGAAGCGGCTCGACAGGCAGCAAAGATAATATATTAAGCTGCATGCAAGCAATTTATTGACAATTTCCCGATATGTGTTACAATTTTTTATATGGATGTATGCGTGCGTTTTCGCCGCATCAACTTGAATATACATGGAGGATAACACAATGAAAAAATTCGTATGTTCCGTTTGCGGCTACGTTTTCGAGGGCCCCGAAGCTCCTGAAAAATGCCCCGTTTGCCACGCTCCCGCTTCCAAGTTCATCGAGCAGTCCGGCGATATGAGCTGGGCTTCCGAGCACGTTGTCGGCGTTGCTCAGGGCGCTCCCGAGGACATCATCAAGGATCTTCGCGCAAACTTCCAGGGCGAGTGCTCTGAAGTCGGCATGTATCTCGCCATGGCCCGCGTAGCGCACCGCGAGGGTTATCCCGAGATCGGTCTCTACTGGGAGAAGGCCGCTTGGGAAGAGGCCGAGCACGCCGCAAAGTTCGCGGAGCTCCTCGGCGAGGTCGTTACCGACAGCACCAAGAAGAACCTTCAGATGCGTGTTGAGGCCGAGCACGGCGCGACCGCCGGCAAGACCGATCTCGCAAAGCGCGCAAAGGCGCTGAACCTCGACGCCATCCATGACACCGTTCACGAAATGGCCCGCGACGAAGCCAGGCACGGCAAGGCGCTGAAGGGGCTGTTTGATAGGTATTTTAAATAATCCCTTAAGGTGCTGATAACTATGCAGGTTAAATCAAAGCATCATTTAGTAGCGAAGTTACTCGAATTCGGATTTGGTAAGGTAAGTCCGTGTTCATCATCAGAGGACACGCAGTATCAGGCGTTATCCAGCAAAGGTGAGGCACTTCCTTCCAACGTGTACTTTGGAACTTACACTGATCCTAAAACGGGCAATCAAGTTCAGGGTTTTTATAAGTACATTGCCCCAAACATGACACAGGAAGAGATTAACCAGCTTGTTAATCTGGAAAAGTTAGAGACTCTGCGTACAATCAAAAACTGGGTCATGTTCTTCGGCATTGTAACGATTATCGGTTTGGTTGGCGGTTTAATTGCGATCATCAAAGCATGCAATTAACCTGAAGCTTAGTATTTTGGCAAGAGCTATCGGCTAGCCGATTTGTAAGTGCAATGAGTGATTAAGAGGAGCGAGGCGAAATGCTTCGCTCCTTTTATGTGTTCGATTTACAATTTCCACTCAGAAAAGACTTGTCCGAAACTTGTCATTTCACTACTGAAAACGGCACGAAAAGCTCCGAAAAACCGGGCTTGCATCCCTGCCGTTCACAGGTTGCAAGCCCTTGGTTCGATTAACTTAGTTCTTTTGTCTGATTATCCGGGTGCAGATCAAATCGAGTTGTTCTTCGTTTGAATTCGATTTGTTCATTTGAATTCGATTTACTCAGATGAGGCCCATTGCGATCCTCATGATGGTCATCGCATCGTCGATCGCTATTGTACCGTCATTGTTCATGTCGCCTGCGATGAGCGCATCGCCGGTGAGCTGTATAATGCCCATGCCCGCACGCATCGCCGCGATGGCGTCAGAAATAGTCACCTCTCCGTCGCCGTCCACGTCGCCGGGAATGATCGAGGAAGCATCGGTGAATCTTGCGTTAAACAACGTTTCGGAGGTCGCTGTAATGGCGTATACGGGATCATTCGAGATGGAAGCGCCCGCGGCATTGAACCAACCCGCGAAGCTGTAGCCGCTTGCAGGAACTGCGCAGACGGTGTTGTCGAGCTCCGGCATGTATTCATTAACGAGCGCGGTAGCTGCGATCGAGCAGCCGACAGTGCCGCCGTTCTCCGCCCTGACGCGGTTTATGCCTACGCGTGTTGCGGAAAGATCGATATCTGTCAGCCTGTTGCCGCGGCAGGACAGATAGGAAAGCATCGTGTTAGCGGACAGGTTCAGCGACTGGATGTCGTTGTCGTCGCAGTTTATCCCGATGATTATCGTGTTTGCGGAGACGTTGAGCTGCGAAAGGTTGTTGTTTTTAACGTTGACGTACTGCAGTCTTGTGAGCTGTGAAAGGTTTATAGCAGAAAGACTGTTATTCGGGCAGTAGAGGCCCAGGAGCCTTGACTGCGCGGAAAGATTGAGCGATGAGATGCCGCAGTTCCCGCAGTTCAGCATGAGCAGATTGGTGAGCGCCGAGAGATTCAGTGAGCCGAGAGCATTGTTGCTTACGCTGAGGTAGCGGAGCTGCTCGTTTGCGGAAAGGCTGAGAGTCGTGAGTGCGTTGTTGTTGCAGACGAGTGTGTTCAGCTGAGGGTTTGAGGAAACGTTAAGCGAAGAGATGGAGTTCCCGGAGCAGGTCAGCGAGGCAAGGTTTGAACACTGAGAAACGTTCAAAGCACTGATTCGGTTGCTCGCGCAGTTCAGGCTGAGCAGCTCCGTGCAGCCGGAAAGATCGAAGCTTCCTACGAGGTCGTTCGAGAAGCAGGAGATCTCCATGATGCGTCGATCGGTCTGCGCTTCGGTCCAGGTGAAGGTCGTGGGCTGATCGTAGTTGTCGGGGTCGTCATAGCTTCCCGTTCTGCCCCAGGTGGTAGGATCGCTCGGGTTATAGTTTGTGCCGCATTTTTCGCCGTTCCTTACTCCGTTTTCGTCGCGGAGCTCAAGGAAAGCGGCTACTTTGTTGTAATCGTGCTGATTGTAGCCCGAGGGGACGGTCCAACAGGGTTCTGCTGTGTTTTCGATATGTGCCGTCAAAGCCGCTGCCGGTATCGAGGCAAGGGCCATGATGAGCGCGAGTGACGATGCGATCATGATGCGTATCGTTTTCATTGTCATTCCTCCATGGTGTTATTCTGTGCGCCGGACGGTGCCTTAAAAAGCCTTGCTTTTCCATTCGTAAAGACCGGAAAGCAATTCACTGTTTTGTATTTTATCACCTTAAGCGGACGAAATCAATATGATGCGGTGAATACCCGTGAACTGACGTCTCGCATGCGAACAAACTGGATCATGCCGAGATTTATCTTCATATTCTCCCTAAAAAAGCTTGACAAATTTCACCGACGTAGTATAGTAAGACATATTGAATTCAATAAAGAAGAAGCATTGGTTTTCGCTTGCGGGCAGGCGGGCGTCAGCCCACGAAATCCCTGCGGAAGCCAATGCACAAGGGAAGTATGAATACTTTAGACAGATTGAAAAATCGTGCGATATTGAACGCGGTTTCCGCGTACGGAGGGATCTGCCGCAGGAGCTATCTCAACGCCGCAAAGCGTACCGACAGGGTGGAAAAGAAGGTGCTCAGCGGCATCCTCAGGCGAAATGCCGATACTGAATTCGGGATCAAAAACCGGTTCCGTGACATACGTACCATCGAAGACTATCAGGATACGGTTCCCTTCAGCGTCTATTCAGACTACGCGGACTATCTTGATCGCACTGCGATGCGCGGCGAGCAGAATCTCATCACGAGCGACCGCATATCGTTCCTTGCCGATACCTCCGGCACGACCGGCATAACCAAGCATATCCCCGTCGTTCCCCGCTCCTATGCACCATATCTCGGGTGCATGGCCATGTATTTCAACCTGCTTAAAAAGGAGCTGAAGACGCGCGGTCTTCGCGGAGGCAAAGTGCTGAATACGATCGAAAGCGAGAGCTCGGTCACGCCCGGAGGCATCCGTCAGGGCTTTATATCCGCTTTTGTCGTCGGCAATTCAAGATTTCTGATCGAGAACGCGACCTGCCTGCCGCTCGAAGTGCTCGGATACGGCGCAACGATCGACATGAAGTATATCAAAGCCCGCTGCGCGCTTGCGGAGGCGGAGCTCGTAGGTGCGGTTAGCGCGTTCATGTCCACCGTTACCGATCTGATGTATTACATCACCGAAAATCACGAGATGCTCGAGCGCGATATCGCAAGCGGCGGGATCGACGCATCGATCAACATCCCTCCTGAGCTGCGCGCAAGCCTGCGCCGTCGCTTCAAGCCAGACCCCGAACGAGCGGAAGCGATCAGAAGGGCTTTTTCCTGCGGTACGCACGAGGGCTTAGTTCCGAGGCTTTGGCCCGGGATGTCGCTTATCGTCGCTATCGGGACCGGTGAATTTGCTCCGTTCGCCGAAAAAATGCGCTACTATTGCGGCGGCAGGGTAAAATTCTGTTATTCGATGTACTGCGCTTCGGAATCGCTGTTCGCAAGCGCCGTGAACGTAGAGGACGAGAATTATCTGATGCTCGCCCACGCGGGTTTTTTCGAGTTCATACCCGTTGACGATGAATTCGATGAAAACACTATGCGCCCGCTGCTGCTGCACGAGCTCGAAGTCGGCAAGCATTACGAGGTAGTCGTAACGAGCCTTGCCGGGCTCTACCGCTATCGGATCAACGACGTTATCGTCGTTACCGGTTATGAGGGGAAATCGCCGCTCATCCGCTTTGCGTACAGGAAGAATCAGCTCATTAACATCACCGGCATTAAGTTGACGGCGGAGCATATCACAAACGCGATCGCCGGCTTTGAAAAACGCATCGGCGTCAAGGTGCTCGATTACAGCCTGTATCCGGATCTGTCCCGTGCGCCGTGGCGCATACAGGCTTTTATGGAGCTTGACGGCGAGATCCCGTCCGAGATGCAGTCCTCCGTCCCGTCCGTTTTCGATGAGGAGCTCTCTAAGGTCAACGCCGAGCACGGGCATATGCTGAAGATCGGCGAGTCCTCTCCTTCCGTCGTTTGTACAGTCGCACGCGGCAGCTACGAACGTTACCGCGCCGAACGCGCAAAGCAGAAACTATCCGGCAACCAAGTAAAGGCTGTTCGCTATATAGATACTCCGGACAAGCTCGAATACTTTAACTCCTGTGTAGAAAAGGTTTACGAATAATATGAAAAAGCAGATCCTCAGACGAGCTGAAAGCAAAACGCTCGATACGCTCAAGGTCATCCATCCGGGTATCTTCATGCTCGAATTCAACGGCGACTACGGACTTGACGAGCTGCTCGGGACCGGAGCCAAGGATATCGCCGGCATGGCGCGCTTCATTCAGAGGAGAACGCGCAGGATCGCTCCTGTCCTCAACATGAAGCCCGTCGACTTCGCCTGCTCAGCCTTCAACGTGAGAAACGAGAACGGGAACGTGCTCATGGGCCGCAACTTCGATTACAAGGAGTCGCCCTGCCTCATCCTGTGGACCCACCCCGAAAACGGCTACCGCAGCATCAACACGCTGACGGTAAATTTCATGCTCTACGGTGTGAAGCACCAACGCCTTGACCGCCAAAAACGACCGCTGCGCCTCATGGGCGCACCGTACGTCTGCATGGACGGCATGAACGAGATGGGGCTCGCATGCGCGATCCTCGAGATCAAGGCGAGACCCACGAAGCAGTCGACCGGCAGGATCCCCGTTATCCCACCTATAATCGTTCGGACCGTCCTCGATAAATGCTCAACGGTCGACGAAGCCATCGAGCAGTTCAGCAAATATGATATGAACGATCTTATCGGCGTAAACTATCACTATATGCTTGCGGACGCCGAAGGTCGCAGCGCCGTAATCGAATACGTTGACGACAAGATCAGCATCATCCGCCCTGCGAAAGAGGGCGATGATACCGTCGTTACCAATTATTTTCTCACCGATGGCGCGGATAACACGAAAGGCCGCGGGTTCGACCGTTTTGACGACATCAGCGAAAGGCTCTGCGGCTGCGGTCACAGCATGAGCGAGCTTGATGTGATGGAGCTTTTGAGCCGCAACACGCTTTACTATCACCACCCGAGGCTTCCGCACATGGTCACGACCTGCTGGAGCAACGTTTTCGATCTTGAAGAAAAGACCTTGCTGAACTGCTGCGGTATGGAATATGCCGAAGGTTACAAATTCAGCCTTGACAAGCCCTGTGAATACGAAAGGATCAGCACCGGCATCAAATTCGAGAAGAAGGAGCGGCACTAATCCCAAATGAAAGCCAATACCGAAAAGAAGATCATCCTGAGCGCCAAAGAGCTTTACAAGACCTATGGAAAGGGCGAAGCCGCCGTGCATGCGCTGAATGACGTTTCGCTCGATATTTACGAGGGCGAGCTGCTCGCGATCCTCGGCAGTTCAGGCTCCGGCAAGAGCACGCTCCTCAATATGCTCGGCGGAATGGATAAGCCTGACAGCGGCAGCATCACCATTGGCGGTCGTGAGCTCAGCGCGCTCAAGGACCGCGAACTGACTCGTTACCGCAAGGACGACGTCGGCTTTGTTTTTCAATCCTTTAACCTCATTGCCGAGCTCACCGCAAAGGAAAACGTCGCCATGACCGCAGTCGCGGAAAAGGGCGGCGATATCGTGACCGAGATGCTGGAGCTCGTCGGTCTGGGAGCAAAGCTCGATTCATACCCGACGCAGATGTCTGGCGGTGAACAGCAGCGCGTTTCCATCGCAAGGGCGCTCGCCAAGAACCCGCGGCTGCTGCTCTGCGACGAGCCGACCGGCGCACTCGATTACGAGACGGGCAAGCAGATACTTATCGCGCTTGAGAAGCTTGTGCGAGATCACGGCAAGACCGTCGTAATCGTTACGCACACGCAGGAGATAGGCCGCATGGCCGACCGCGTCATCCGCATGCGCAGCGGCCGCATCATAGAAAGATCCGTCAATGAATCCCCCGTTTCCGCGGAGATCATGGAGTGGTAAGCTATGAGAAGGATGATCCTTCCTATAATCAAAAAATACTGGAAGCTGCTGCTTTCCGCAATGCTTGTTTCCGCGCTCGGCTGCGGTATCATGATCGGCATGGGCGGCGCGTACGTTTCCTTTGACAAATCGCTGAACGATTACGTTCACGATAATCTCTATCCCTCTGCCATCATTACGACCGACGTTATAAACAGGAGCAGGGCTGAGAGTATCGCGGCTATACCCGGCGTTACTGCAGTAAATACGCGGCTTTGCGGCGACACGGTCATGGTGGACCCCGGTGCAAGGTATCTCTCCGTCCGCGTTTTTTCCATGAACGACGGCGATCTGCAAAAGTTTCATATTTGGGACAGCTTCGACTGCGGCGATACCCAGTCCGTCATGCTCGAATACAATTATGCCGTGGACAACAACATTCGCGCCGGCGATATCGTGCGTTTCAAGCTTGGTGAAGAATACAGGAGCTACGTAGTCTCCGCGCTCGTGACAGCGCCTGAAACGTTGAGCGTTCAGATCACCGATGATTCCTGGGGCGCGAACCCCGATTTCGGTTTTGCTTATTTCAGCTCCGACCTGCTCGTGAAGGAGACCGAGAAGGAGCGTGAAAAAGCGCGTGAGGAGCTTGATGAGCGCGGCAGCGAGCTTCAGGACGCCAAGGATGATGCCGACAAGCAGTTCGAAGACGCGAAAAAGCAGCTCGACGACGCGAAAGCGCTGCTTGAGGAAAGTGAGCAAAACTTTCTCGAGGCAAGATCAGAGGCTGAAGATCAAAAGAAAAAGCTTGCGAACGCAAAAAAGACGCTGACCGAAAATCGGCGCAAGCTCGTAAAGAGCATATCCGATCTGAACGCCGCCGAAAAGCAGCTCCGAAGCGGCAAAGCGCAGGTCGAGGACGCCATTGAAAAGCTCGAGCAGGCGCGGGACGCGCTTGCGCAGATCGACAGAAGCCTTGCGGAGCTGAACGCTTCATACGACGAGCTCACCGCGGCGAACGTGGTCTCGGCGATCGAGCTGATGCGCGATCTTCCGTCGGATACCCCGCTCGATTCGATCTTCGATGCGCATGCAAGGCTGACCCATTTTCTTGCGCTTGCCGCCCAATACGGGTTCGAATATGACGAGAACACCCCTCTCAGCAATATAGCTGCGGAACTTAACCTGTTCATCAGCCGTGTGGAAAGCGATTACAGCTATCTCAATTCCGACACAGTGCGCGGGCTTATCGAACGCGCACAAAACGGTGAGGATATCAGCGGCGACCCGGAGTATGCTCATCTTGCGGAGGTAATCGGCCGCTATGACGACACGCTTCAAAACGGCGGCGATATAGTTACAGCGTACAATAACGCGCTCAACAACGTCACGAGCCTTCATAACGAGATCCGCAGCAGCCGTATTGTCGAGGCGCTCGCGCTGATGAGCGTCTACGGAGCTGATATGACGCTGGCCCAGGTGAACAGCAGTATGCAGGATCTTCACCGGCTCGTCGATGCGCTCGAGACGGCAACCGGTTCCCATATCAGGACCGTCGGTCAGCTTATCTATGCGTATAACACGACCAAGACGAGGCTTGAAAACTCCATCGCGGAGCTGAACAGGCAGCGTGCCGCCATCGTTGCGGAGCTTCAAAAGCAGGGCATTAGCGAAAACCAGATCGGCAGCAAGCTTGCGGAGCTTCGCAGACAGTCCGCCGATATCGATTCGCAGCTCGCCTCGATCCCGGGCGCGATATCACAATGTGAGGAAGGCATCGCGGAGATCGACCGCCGCATCCCCGAGATCGATGAAGCGATCGCCCAGATCGATGAACAGCTCAGGGAGGCCGAGCAGCAGCTCAACGACGCGCGAAGCGAGTATTCAAAAGGCGAAGCTGAGTATGAAAAGAGCCTTGCCGACGCCATGAGTGAGTTCGCCAGCCTGCGCGAAGAGCTTCTCAAGGCATATGCAGACCTTGAAGAAGGCCAGGGCTACGAGGAACTGACCAATCAGTTCATGCTCTATTTTGATCCCGCTATGGATCAGGCCGGGCTGCTCCGCAGTGCCGAAGAGGCGCTCGGCAGCGACGTCACGATCAAGAAGAGCTTCATCTATGAGAATTCCGGCGTCAAGAACCGCATAGATACCAATATTGCTCCGATCGAAACGATGTCCACATTCATGCCGATGGTGTTCTTTATCGTCATTCTGGTTGTCGTGTTCCTGTTCATGTCCCTTATCATCCGCCAGTGCCGCCGCGAGATCGGCATCCTGCGCGCGCTCGGCTTCTCATCGGGAAGCATACGTCTGCTCTACTGCGGAGTCGATCTTATCGTTTCGGTCCTTGCCATCATTCTCGGTGTCGCGCTCGGGATCGGAGTTATGCGCTACGTAGGTGGATACTACCGTGATTTCTTCCCCCTCCCCTGCTTTGAATACACTTTGAACTGGAGGACGGTCCTGCTCTCCGCGGTCCTTACGATCGCGGTCGGTCAGGCGGCAACGCTGATCGGCACAACGGTGATCTCCAAGATCTCGCCCTCCGAGGCGATGACCCGTCCCACACCGCAGACCGCGAAGATCCCGAAGTTGATCTCGTTCTTCACTAAGCGTTCCAAACCGATGGTGAAGTTCAGCATCAGCTCCATGCTGCGCAACAAGGGCAGGTTCCTGTTTTCGGTCATCTGCGTTGCGGCGTCCGTAATGATGATCTTCTCTTCGTTTGCGTTCATAACTTCTAAGAACCATATCCTGACGGAGCTTTACACGGACCGCATCCATTACGACTGCCAGATTTTTTTCGACGGGCAGCCCGGTGACGAAGTGTTAAACAGCCTTGCCGCGCTTCCATACGTTTCAAACGTTCAGAGCCTGCGCTATTACGAGCGTGACGTGGAATTCAACGGCAGGACCGCCTCCGCGGTCATAAACGCGACCGAGCCCGGCACGGAGCTCATCAGCATTTTCGGCAGGGACGGAGAACCCATTCCGCTTCCCGGCGACGGTATCATCCTCGAGCGCCATCTTTGCGACGAGCTCGGCGTTAAGCAGGGCGACAGTGTGAGGATCGATGGCACGGAGTTCCGCGTTGAAGCGGTTTCCGAGCAGTCCGTGAGTCGCTTCCAGTACGTCTCCTCCGAAGAAGCGGATAGGCTCGGCGATACAAGCCTCGGCTGTCTCATACTGAATATCAACGAAGAGGATGAGCAGCAGCTTCTTTCAAGGCTCACGGATACCGACGATTATCTGTATTCTGTATTCACGAGGCTTTCATATGAGGGCAATGCAAAGGTCTTCCGCACCTATGACATCGCGACTATGGTCATCATAGGCTTTGCTGTCATCATCGGCCTGACGATCGTTTACAACACGACGCAGACGAACCTGCTTGAAAGGAAGAAGGAGCTCTGCGTGCTTCGTACGCTCGGATTCCAGCGCAGCTCCATCTCCGGGAGTTGGTTCGTGCAGAGCGTGCTGCAGTTCATCTGTTCCTGCGCGATCGGTCTCCCCGTCGGTATCTTCATAGCCAAGGCTGCGCTTTCAAAGCTCAGCACCGAGGGGCGCGAATACGTCTTTGCGAACGGCCCTAAGGAATACGCGCTGACCGTGCTGATCGTTTTCGCATACATCGTGATCAGCCATATCCTTGCGATGAATTCGCTCAAGCATTGGAACATCGTTGAAGCCGTCAAGGAAAAGGAATGATCTGTCCGGTGCTCCCGCCAAGAGTAAGCCCGGCAGATACGATCATATCCCTGAATATGCAAAAAAGAAGGAGGGTCGATACCTCCTTCTCGTTTTATTCGGTATCGTGCTAACAGTTTGATCTGGCCCATGGACGGCCGCGGCACTGCAAGGCGCCGAAAGGACTGCTCGGCAGGTACTTCAAATAACCGAAAAGATAAGTAAGGTAAGGTAAAATCGGAGGAATGACGGAATGGCTCTTCCCTTTCTCTTTGTTCGATTTGCAAGCACCTCATACTTAACTATTGTCAAAGTTCCTGTACACGATGCAAACAGAGAAGCCCGAGTAAAAGCCTGCACCGCCCGTTACGATCATACCGCGCCGCCGATGGCGATTCATATAGTATTACAGTGCATCTTGAAACTTCGCCGAAGATTTGGTAGAATAATGGAGAAAGAGGGGCCGTACTTCCATCCCCTTTTTCAGGCTGCGTTCCTGCATAAGCGGCGCAGTCCATAAAGGAGAAATATGAAAAAGATACTTGCTTTAATATTTGCTTTGGTTTTTCTTGCATCAGCAGCGGCCTGCAATTCCAACAAGCCCGCCGGTCCCGGTGAAGTTGATATCATCGACGTTCGCCCTGTGGCCACTCCTACGCCGGTCGTGACCGAAGTGCCCGCAACGCCCGAGCCTACGCCCGAACCCACGCCGGATGTCAGTTCAAAGCGCGGCTGCTTCTACGGAGAGAATACCGGAACCGACAGAACGTTCACGGGGCTTGAACCTCTCCCGCTTTCCGATTTCGGCAATCCGCCGATGGCGAATACTCAAAACCTTTCGACCGAATGCATCGAACACGGCTGCGGCAACGCAGTGAACGAGCAGCCGAATATTTCCAGCGTTTATTATCAGGATCTCTTCGACGACAACGGTCTGAATGCAATTTGCTATGACAACAAGACCGATGAAAAGATCCTTTATCTCACCTTCGACTGCGGCTACAATAACGGCACTATGGACCAGATCCTCGACACGCTGCGCGATAAAAACGTTCCTGCCGCTTTCTTCACCACCCTGCCCGAGCTGCGCACCAATTACCAGGTAATGGCCCGTGTCATCAACGACGGGCATATCCTCGGCAACCATTCGTGCACTCACCCGGACTTTTCTTCGCTGACCAGGCAGCAGATGTATGACGAGGTAAAGGGCTTTGACGATTACCTGAGGACTCATTTCGGTTATTCGTCCTTGTACTTCCGCTTCCCGATGGGAAAGCACAGTATCGATTCAACTACCTTTTTGAACGAAATGGGATATACCTGCATCTTCTGGTCGATCGCATACAACGATTGGGATATCAACAATCAACACGGTGCGGACCATGCGTTCGATATCGTGACTGCGAGGCTTCATCCCGGCGCGGTGATCCTCCTTCACTCGGTCTCGACCGATAACGCAAGCGCTCTTGGACGCATCATCGACGCCGCTCGCAGCATGGGTTATGAGTTCCGCTCACTGGCGGATTACAACAGATGATCATATCGGGATCAGATCAAAGGGAAGCGCAGACTGTGCTTCCCTTTGTAAATCTCAAAAGCTTTAAGACGGAGGGAACAGTTACATTGAACGATATCGGAAAACTGCTTATCGATACTGTCAGGAACGATCTGACGCCGTCGCTCGGCGTGACCGAACCCGGCGCGATCGCCTACGCCTCGGCCTCTGCCGCGCGTGCGGTCGGCGGGCGTGTCCTGTCCGTCCGTGTGAAGCTGAACTCAGGCATTTACAAGAACTCTTTCACCTGCGCCGTACCCGGGACCGGCGGCATGGGCTGCGCGCTGGCAGCTGCGCTCGGCGCTGTGTGCGGCGATCCCGATAAAAAGCTCATGGCGACCGAGGGCGCGAACCGGGCGGATATAGCAGAGGCGAAGCAGCTCGTTTCTACCGGCGCGGCTGTTGCCGAGCTTGCCTCCGTATCTCCCGAAATCTTCATTGAAGCGACTGTCGAAACGGATAACGGCGTCGCTGCGGCGACGGTTCGCGGCAGGCATGATCGACTCGTTTCACTTATCGTGAACGGCAGGCAGGAAGATATACCCTGCGATGAGCCTGACGGCGCCGCAGAAGAGTTCTGTGTTTCCTCCGTCCCGTTTTCAGAGATCCTCCGCTGTGTGGAAAGATCGCAGGAGCTTGAATTCACAGATAATGCTGTTGAGATGAATCTTGCGCTCTTTGAAGACGGCCTTCGGTCCGGTTCGATCCCGCTGACCGTCTCGCGCATCCCTTCGCCTAAAAGCCGCGAGGAATATGCCGAAAGGCTGACCTGCGGCGCGATCGAGGCGCGTGTGCGAGGCGCGGCTTCCCCGGCGATGGCGATTACCGGCTCCGGCAGCCACGGAATACTCTGCACTCTTCCGATTCATGCTGCCGCCCGTTTCGATGGAGTCGACGCCGAACGCGAACACCGTGCGTTGCTGCTTTCCATGCTCGTGACCAGATACATAAAGGAGCTTTCGGGACTCCTTTCCACCGCATGCGGCTGTGTGCTTGCAGGCGGCACCGGCGCGGCGCTCGGGCTCGTCTATCTTTACGCAGGCGATCGGCTTGAGGAGCGGCTCACTCTCGCACTTGATTCAATGGCGGCTTCCGTCACCGGTATGATCTGCCACGGCGGAAATACCGGCTGCTCACTCAAAGCGGCTGTCGGCGTTAAAATGGCTTTTGCCGCGGCAAAAATGGCACTTGACGGCTTCGGAGCGGAGAGCGTTCACGGCATAATCGGCGCAAACGCAGATGAAACAATGCGTAATATGTCAAGGATCGCCCGCGATATGCTCCCTGTTGAGAACAGCATAATCGACATCATGCGTAAAAAGAGCGGAAACGGCGCTTGACGCGGCACGAGTTTTCGCTTATACTGAATACGCAACAGCAAATTCCCCATGAAAGGAGAAGAAACAATGAAATACGTTTGCAACGTTTGCGGCTGGGTCTACGACGAAGAAGAGACCGGCGTGAAGTGGGAAGACCTTCCCGATGATTTCGTCTGCGAGATCTGCGCAGTCGGCAAGGAAGATTTCAGCCCCGCAGAGTAATTGGGCAACATAAAAGACGGCTCCGAGGATCAACTTCGGAGCCGCCTTTTTATGCTTTATTATTCCGTTCTGAGCGCCGCTACCGGGTCCTTCCTGGCGGCGATACCGGCGGGAATGAGTCCGGAGATCAGTGTCAGAGCCATGCTGATGAGCACGAGCACGATCGCGGCTTTGGCGGGCAGTATTGCGTTTATTGTCTGTATGCCCGTCAGTTTATGCAGTATCGCGTTCAGCGGGATACACAAGAGGATTGTGACTCCGATACCGATAAGGCCTGAGAAAAAGCCGATTATCAGCGTTTCCGCGTTGAAAACGGAGGAGATGTTGCGCTTAGACGCACCGATCGAGCGGAGGATGCCGATCTCCTTCGTACGCTCAAGCACGGAGATATATGTGATGATGCCGATCATGATGGACGAAACGACGAGAGAGATCGTGACGAATGCGATCAGTCCGTATGAGACGGCGTCGATGATCGTGGTCACGCCGCTCATGAGCAAGGCTACGTAATCGGTGTATTCGATCTTCTTCTCTTCATCCTGAACGCTTTCGTTATAATCGCGGATCGCGTTCGTGATCTCCTCTTTATCATCAAAGCTGTATGCGTAGAGACTGATCGACCCGGGGAAATCAACGTCCACATAGCCGAATTCAGCAAGCCTGTCCGCGAGAGTCGAGCCGGAAACGGTCGAAGGCATGAAGTTGTCGTAATAAGCGGCGAGTTTTTCTGTATCGTTCTCCCCCGCCATCAGCTGATCGAACATCGACGCGACGGCGTGATAACCGCTCACCCCGAACAGATCACCGGGGACCGAGTTCTCTCTGATCAGCTGCATGACCTGCGCGCGTGCAGCTTCTTTATTTCTGGCATTGATAATGGCGGTCACCTGATCGCGCATCAACTGCTTTACTTCATCATCCGAATAATCCGAAAGATAGCTTTTGATCTCTTCCGGATCCAAGCCGAAAGTTGAGGCTGCAAGCTGCTCGAGAGCCTCGCGTGAAGGATACATCGCAAGGTATCCTTCGACCATCCTGTCAAGCTCTGTTTCGTCCGGGATGGCAAGGATATCGGTGTACGTCTCGACCTTCTGCGAATCGTTCATGGAGCTGAAGTATTCCTTGATCTGAACAGCTTTTTCTGCGTCGGTCGGGATGTCGTCCTCGTCGAGCACGAAGCTCAGGCCGGTCAAAAGGTCGGTATTCTCATTCTCCGGATCACGCTGCTTTGTCACGAGCTCGGAGTTGTTGTCATGTTCTATAACGTAGTCGGTCAACAGCTTTGTGTAGCCGAACGCGCCGGAAATCGGCAGCGAACTTTTGGAATTCGGCTTGATAATTCCGCAGAGGCGAAGCTCCAGCCCGTTTTTCGCAACGAGCCCAAGCGCGGCTTCATCGCCCTCGATGCTTTCATAAAAGCCGCTTCCGTCCTCCGTCTTTCGGTACATATCGGAATTCAGAACGAGGCGAAACGTCTTACCGAGTAGCTCGTCGAACCTCGCACTGCGAGCGGTCTCTTCAATGGGTTCGTTCTTCAGAACAGCCTTCAGCATGGCCTGGATCTCGTCTTCCTCGATCATGCCCATTGCGAAAAACGCATTATCACTGGTCTCGCCGTCCTCATTGAGAATAAGCACTATGTCCCCCGCCGCCCCGGGCCATTCGCCGGCAAGCAGATCGTACTGTTCCGTGATCATGCTGTGGATCAGTTCACCGTCGTTTCCCTGTATCAGTTCAGACCAAAGGTTCATCGCGGGCATTCGGGACGAGACCATGTTGAACATACTCATTCCGGTATTGTCGTCGCTGTTTTCGTTCGAACCGAACATGGCTTTCGAGAGATCGCAGTTGCGATATTTTCCTTCCGCATCCTCGAAAAACACGTTCAGCTTAAGACCGTAATCATAATGGATCGCTTTCACCGTCTCGGAAAGAGGCTTGCCCGAGCCACCGTCCTCGCTGCCTTGTGCAATTCTTTCCTCAAGATACGTCTTGAATGAAGCAAGATCGTTAGTTTCGCCGCTGCCGGTGAATGCGGCGTTGAACATTCGGTAGATCCTGGCGTTTGAGTAAACGGTGTTCTCATCGCGCTCAGCTTCATCGTCGTCATTGCTCTCCCTCGCCGCAGCGAAGCTCGCAAGGAAGTTATTGGGTTCTTTCTCGATCTCCACCGGGTATGAGGCAAGCGTTTCGCGCTGGATGTCGTCGACGTAGTTGTGGATGCCGGTCGAAAGCGCAAGTATCATCGCAATACCGATGATGCCGATCGAGCCCGCAAACGCCGTCAGGATCGTCCGCCCTTTTTTTGTGCGGAGATTGTTTAAGCTCAGTGACAGCGCGGTCAGAAACCTCATCGAGGCTTTCTTCTTTTTACCCGTTTTTCCCTCTTTTTTTGTCGATTCTTCTGGCTCTGCGCTGAAAGGATTTGAGTCGTCTATGATCCTTCCGTCGCGCAGACGAACTACGCGGTTTGCATACTCATCCGCAAGCTCGCCGTTGTGCGTGACCATTATAACCAAGCGATCCTTTGCGACCTGTTTCAAAAGCTCCATCACCTGAACGCTCGTTTCGGAGTCGAGCGCTCCGGTCGGCTCGTCCGCAAGCAGCACGTTCGGATCGTTCACGAGCGCACGCGCGATCGCAACTCGCTGCATCTGTCCGCCGGACATCTGATTGGGTCGTTTATGGAGCTGATCGCCAAGACCGACTGAGGCAAGCGCTTCTTTGGCTCTTTTGCGGCGTTCCGCGCGGGAAACGCCGGAAATAGTCAGCGCAAGCTCTACGTTCGCCAGGACCGACTGATGCTGTATTAGATTGTAGTTCTGAAAGACAAATCCGATCGTATGGTTTCGGTAAGTGTCCCAGTCCCGATCCGAATACTCTTTCGTAGATACCGAGTTGATGATGAGGTCGCCTTCATCGTAGCGATCGAGACCGCCAACGATATTAAGAAGGGTCGTTTTCCCGGAACCGCTCGGGCCGAGAACGGCAACGAACTCGCTCTCGCGAAAAGCTATGCTCACGTCGTCGAGAGCGCGTTGGACGAGCTCCCCCGTTTTATACTGTTTTGAAATGTTTCTCAGTTCAAGCATGGATGCCTCCATCAGGTTGCTTTTGCTGTTATTATACCACCCTCTGACGTGCTCAATCAACGGCTGCACCAAAATGACACAAAACTGCTATTATTCGCGGCCGTCTCCTGAACTTGTTATAGGATCCCCAATGTGCTAAAATAGAACAGCCGGATCTCCGAGTAAACTGTAACGGTGAAGCTATGATCACTGCAAGGATAAAACAGATCGCTGCGGGCGTACTGCTCGCACTTATCGCAACGATAGTTCTTTCGCCCATCGGGCTTGTTTATGCTGAAACTGCGGAGGTTTCTTCGCTGCTTTCCTCGATGACGACCGAGGATAAGATCTGCCAGATGCTCGTGCTCAATTTCGGCGCCGTAACTGACTCCGCAGGGCATCAGGTGCTGTCGGGCGCTGCACGGCAGGAGCTCGAGCGTCACTGTTTCGGCGGCGTTTTGTTCGATGCACAAAGCACTGCTGACAACGAAGATACAGTACGGCTTGTCGATTCGATACAGACAGCGAACGCATCCGGCGGTGCGTCCCGCCCTCAGCTGCTCTTTGCTGCGGATCAGGAGGGCGGCAGTATCACCCGCCTCGGGCATGGCACACAGACGCCCGGCAATATGGCTTTAGGTGCGATCAACGACGACGCCGCGGCGAGAAGCGTCGGAAGTCTTATCGGTTCGGAACTCAAAGCGCTCGGCATCAGCGTGGATTTCGCCCCTGTGCTTGACGTCAACAGCAACCCGTCGAACCCGGTCATCGGCATACGCTCGTTTTCAGACAGCGCCTGGATGACCGCTTCGCTTGGCGTCAGCTATATGTCCGGGCTGATGTCCACCGGTACCGTTGCCTGTCTCAAACATTTTCCCGGTCATGGCGATACCGCAACGGACAGTCACACCGGCCTTCCCAGCATCGACAAAAGCTATTCTCAGCTTCAAGGCAACGAACTGATCCCGTTCAAAAGTGCGATCAACGCCGGCGCGGAGATGATCATGACTGCGCATATACAATTCCCGCAGATCGAAACCGAGACCTATAATTCCCCTATTTCAGGCCAAACGATCACGCTTCCGGCGACGCTGTCAAAAAAGATCATCACCGATATCCTTCGCGGAGATATGGGGTTTCGCGGAGTCGTTATCACAGACGGAATGGCGATGGAAGCCCTCACCGCTCATTTCAGCCCGCTCGAAGCTTCGCGCCTTGCGATCGAGGCCGGAGTCGATCTGCTGCTTGCACCCGTCAGCCCGCATAATTCAAGCGGCATCAGCGCACTTGAAAACCTGATATCGTCCCTTACTGCGATGACCGAGACCGGTCAGCTTTCCATATCAAAGATCGACACCGCCGTAACGAGGATCCTTAATCTCAAGCAGAGGCACGGGCTTTTGAACCGCTACGATAATTCCGACCTTGCGGCCCGCATACGAAATGCTGTTCAAACCGTTGGCTCCGATGCGCACCACGCAGCCGAATGGGAGATCACCAAGCGTGCGATCACACTTGTCAAGAACGACGGCGGCGCGCTCCCGCTCATCCGCGCGAACGAAAAAACCGTTATCCTCACGGCGAGCCAGTCGGAGATACTTTCGGCGGAGTACGCGAAAGCCTTGCTTCAAAGCCACGGAAAACTCGTCTCCGGCTCGACTGTGCGCATTTATACTTATGACGGGCAGAGCTATGAGAGCCTTTGCGCGAAGATAGCCGATGCTGATAACGTTATAGCGATCTCGGAGGTCAAGAGCGCATCCGGCCTGCGTTCATCAAAGGCGCAGCTCATCTCCTCACTGATCGATTACGTTCACTCGAAGGGTAACCGTTTCATTGTTTTGAGCGCTCATCTGCCCTACGATGCGGCGCGGTTTACGACTGCAGACGCGATGATGCTTGCCTATTCGTCCAAATCCATGAACGAGGACCCGCGCGTTACAGAGGGCACCGTAGCCCAGTACGGGCCGAACATCCCGGCAGCTCTCTATATGATGTTCTCCGCGGTCGACTCTCCGAGCGCCCATGTGCCTGTGAATATTCCGAGGCTGAGTTCAAGTTATTACTACACGAACGAAACGCTGTACGCGCGCGGCTTCGGTCTGACCTATGCCTCATCACCCGTTCAGCCCGCTCCCTCGCCTGCCGAAACACCGACAGCGCCCGAGCTGAGCGACGAACCTTTAACCGTCGATCCGGCATTTACCGAACTGCCCTTTGATGACCCGACCGAGTTTCCATCAGATGAGCCAACCGAAGAGGTCACTGGGCAGCCGGAAACGGAGCAGCCGACCGAGCAGGCGAACTCTTCGGAGCCTTCGGATGCGGACGGAACGGAGCAGCCCGAGCATGAACCCGTTAACACTACCGATTCAGCAGAGCCCACGCAAGCTCCCACTGGTCCCTCTCCGGGGGCGAAGCGCAGCCTGTCCCCCGCTGTTTGGGGCCCGATCGCCGCGTGCATCCTTGCCGTCCTCTGCACCGCGACCGCTTTTATCATCCGTAAAAAGTAAACAGCGATATAGAAAAAGCTGTTCCGTAAGGAACAGCTTTTTGTGTTAGTTTCCGTTATCAGAGATTCTTTGCCTTCGCGTAGGCGAGGATGCGCTGCATCTCGTTGTAGACGATCATGTAGCCCTCGTCAACGCCCATGCCGGGCTTTGCAAGGATCTGGTCGGGACGGGTCGCCATAGCGCAGTGTACGCAGACCTGTGCGGAGCGGTCGGTCTCGTTGCAGGTACCGCCCTGATAAGCGCCGATGCCGCGCTCTTTGCAGTACAGAACGGCTTCGATCGTGTTATTGATACCGCCGAGGTCGGGGGTCTTGATCTGTACCATATGGCCCGCTTTATTGTCTGCAAAGTACTTGATATCCTCGAGGGTGTTGCACCACTCGTCAGCTACGATTTCAACGTTGATGCCGCGGTCATCGAGCACCTTGGTGATCGCCTTAAGAGCGAGCATCTGCTTTTCGCGGTCTTCAACGTCCATGGGGCCTTCGATGCGGAGGTGGAAGGGCTTTGCGGCTTCTTCGAGCTTGGCCATGTAGTCAGCCATTGCCTCGTAGTTGTCATTGCCGAATGCAGCGCCGATGGTGCCGTAAACGTCGATATGGAAAATGGGGTTGTAGTCCTCGCTGGTGCGCAGCGCAATAACGCGGTCCCTAAGCCACTTGACGTACTCGAGAAGCAGTTCGCCGTGCTCGCCGAGCTTGGTCTTGACGTTGTTGATGAGTGCGTGAGGCAGGATCTGAGCGCCCTTGATGATCATCTTGTCGGAGTTGGTATAGCGATCGTCGCCGGACTGGGTGAAGACGTCGAGGGGCTTTGCCTCGAATTTGCAGCCGTACTCATCAGCAACGACTTCGAACATCATCCTGTGGGTCGCTTTCGCGACTGCATCGAGGATCGCCTGGGTCATGCCGTAGCGGATCGCGGTGTGCAGGCGTTTGCCCTCAACGGTGATGGACTCCACGAACTCGGAAAGCTTGCGGAAATTATCAGCCTCCTTGCCGATTAGCTGGGGCTTGATGTATTTTTCGATGATCGGGATAAAGTCCTTTGCGAGGAACAGCGGGTCGCGGCCGCCGCAGCCGGAATACTGTACGGCAGCGCAGTCGCCCATAGCGATCTGGCCGTCCTCAAGAACGAGCATAACGGAGATGGATTCGCCGGGCTGGCGGACAGAGGTAAAGCCCGCGGTCTTGGGCTCGCCGAAGTATGCGGCGCCGTCGGACTTTGCGCCTGCTTTGATGGCGCGCTGATCGTCGAAATAGAAACCGGTGCGTCCTGCGGAGCAGATTACGTCGATGATTTTCATGATTGTTTTCCTTTCCTTACAATGAATAATTATGCCTTGGGACGGCCTACGAGCCTGCCCTTGCTGATCGCGTAAACATCGTCAATGACCATCTGGAAGGAGGCGTTGCGCTTTTCAGCCTTCGCCCTTTCGGCGATCTTGGCGCGGTGGAACTGCTTGATCTCCTCGGTGAAGGGCAGATTGCCCATGTCGAGGATACGGATAGCGCCGTCGTTGTCCCTTGCGGGGAGCATCCTGCCCGCGTTGAAGCGGGAAGGCGCGAACGGGATGTCGAGAACTCCGGTGAGGACAGCACGGACTGTGCCTTCGGCGATGTCACCGTTGCCGAGCTCCAAGCACTTGTCGAGAATGCACCTGGTCTCCATACGAATCATCTCTTTCTCCTCTTCGAGGTTGGCTGCAGTGCAGACCTGGTCGGCAAGCATATTGATGACCTGTTTGGTGCACCTGAGGCCCTGTGCGTTTGCTTCCATAGTGGGAACGCCGGCCGCCTCGTGAGGAGTCTTGACGATGACCTTGGTAGCCTTGGAAAGCGCGGCGGTCGCGCTGCCCCAGCTGATAACGCCGAATGCCTTCGCTTCGTCCTGCGGGAAGCCGCCCATCCACTGATGGAAAACTGTGGTGACCACGACGTCCTTATAGCCGTTCTTCTCGAGGTATTCGTTGGTGAGCTCCTCAAGCACTCGAATGGCCGCAACGTCCTGAACGAGGTTACCGCACTGACCGTAGCCGACGGTGATGTTCTTTACGCCCTGCTCGGCAGCGAGCAGCGCCTCGATGATGGCGACGGCGTGGGAGATGCAGGCGGGAACGAGCGTGCCGGTCAGCGGGCCGTAGGGCTCGCGGTTGATCGAAACGCCGTGCTCCTCGTAGAGGCCGGTAAGGCGATCGACGTACTGCCAGTCGCGGATGGTCTTCTCCATGGGAACGTTCTTCGCATAGGGAAGGTTGTAGGAGATACCGCCGCCCTCATAGCTGGTGAAGCCGCCGGCGTAGGTGATCTCGGTGAGGAGCCTTGCATCAGGCGTGCCGTGACGGACCTGGATGGGCGTGTCGAGGCTGTTGATGAGCCTGCGGCAGCCGCCGACGCCGTGGTTGACCGCCGGGAAGCCGTTGAGCATGGAGCGGCGTTCCTTCATGGACTCGCGGATACCCGTCTCCGCCTCCTGATAGCGGTTCTGACGGGTGTAGCTGTCGATAGTGGTGGGCAGCAGATCCGCTTCGCCCTTGTCCTGCAGATAGGTCAGCAGCTCGATCTGCGCCTCGATCAGCGCAACGCCCGCGCGAGGCTGGATAAGGGTGATGCCCTTTTCCTTCGCATCGATCAGTTTCTTGGAAAAGACCTTGTGATCCGGCAGGGACTTATGGAACTCGATAGCCTCTTTGAGGTCGACCTCCGCACCTGTGGGCCACTGCTTCAGGACTTCTTCGCGAATGGAATTGAATTCATCATCCGGGATCCTCTTATTTTGAACAAGTGCCATCTTTTACTAACTCCTCTTTCATTATGGTGAGCGCGGCATCGGGATAATGCTCGGACAGCAGTCCCATTGCAGCAATAATGTATTTGCGATCAACGAGGACCTCGGCGTGCTTCGGTTTGAGCGACGTTTCGTCCTCTTCATCGTAGAATCCGTAGGACGCTATGCGCCCCGTATGCTCCGTGTGGATCAGCGAACCGCCTGTAACGATGAACTTATCCACGTTGAGCAGGTTCTTGCCGGTCTGAACGAGCTTTAGCCCGCCGATGCCGAACACTTCCTCAAGCCTTCCGGCGTGCCTTGTGACGGCGGTGCGAACGGCCATGCTCGCAAGCGCTTCATCAACGCGCTGCGTTTCGTCGTCATTGGGAAGCATGTCGGTATTTGCAGCGAACATTTCGATGATTTCGCTTGTCCTCTCTTCGGGAAGCCCGGCGATCTCAGCGATCTTTTCGATGCCGGCGGCGTCAACGATGCCGTGAATGCTGTACCGCATGCCGATATCGCCTTCGACTGTGCGCTTGATATACGGCTCGGGAAGACCCTTGAGCGAGGTACGCGGGTCGTCGGGCAAGCCTTCCGCAACGGAATAGATATCCGTCGTGGCGCCGCCGACGTCGACAGCGACGAGGTCGCCGATGCCGTTCTGCCTTTTGGTGCCTTCTGCAAGCAGCTTCATTGCCGCCATTACGGCGGAAGGCGTGGGCATCATGATGCCCGAGATGAGCTCGGAAGCCTTCGTCATGCCCTTTGCCTGAACGATCCTGTTCAGGAAAACCTCGCGGATCTCTTTCTGTGTGGGTTCGATGTTGAGCGTGCCGAACTTTGGCATCACGTTTTCCGTGATATGTACTTCCCTGCCCTCGAGAATGCGCTCGCATTCCCTGGCGGCGTTGCGGTTGCCGGCAAGGATAACGGGATAGCTCCCGCCTATCTCGGCGAGCACCCTCGCGTTATGCGTGATGCAGTCGGTATTGCCGCCGTCCGTCCCGCCCACGAGCAGGAAGATATCGGGGTTCAGCCTTTTGATCTCGTCCGCATCGTCCTCCGTGAGTTTGAAAGCGTAGGTCTTGAGGACCTTTGCGCCTGCGCCGAGGCTTGCGGTCTTTGCTGCTTCCGCCGTGAGCTCCGGCACGAGGCCGCTCGCAAGCATCCTTAGGCCGCCCGCCGCGCTCGAAGCGGCGTATTTTTCACAGAAAACGAGCCTGCCGGTCGTCTGCTCCAGTTTATCAAGAGCATCGGCAAGCCCGTCGTTTATGTCGGTCTGAACGGTGGTGTATGAATTCGCTGTTCCCAAAAGCCGCGGCGCGTCAACGTCCACCGCGGTGACCTTAGTGTAGGTGCTTCCAAAATCAATTAAAAGAACAGGTTTCATCGTAATCTCATCCCCGAGATCAGTCTTCGATGTGCAGGTCTTCCTTCAGAGCGGCGATATCCACTTCGGGAGCGGTTCCCGGAGGGAAGGAACGGTCGAAGCCCATCGCTTTGAAGCGCTTCTCAACTTCGTCAAAGGGCTGCTTGCCGATTACGATGTTGCCGCCGACGTACAGCAGAATGCCCTCGAGGCCGGCTTCGTCGCACTTCTCGCGAAGGCCGCGGCAGTCGAGCTCGCCCTGGCCGTACAGCGAAGAAACGATGATCGCGTCGGCGTTGGTCTCGATCGCGGCATTGATGAATTCTTCCTGGGAGACCATGACGCCGAGGTTGACTACGTTGAAACCCGCGTCGGAAAAGGCGTGGTACAGGATCTGGTTGCCGACAGCGTGAACGTCTGCACCGATAACGCCGATAACCAAAGTTTTCTTTTCCATTTTGACCTCACTTTTATTCAAGGTTAATGATCGCAGACCGGAGCATGTTTTGATAAGAAAAACATATGGCTCCAATCTACTTACTTAGCATTATGGTACTCCGAAACATAGGCTATTGTCAAGATGTAAGCCGCGAAATAGGTCAATATATTTATTCTTGTATCTATTAAGTTTTTTTGATAAAAAAAGCGGAGGGATCAACCCTCCGCCGCAGCTTATTCAATACTTCCGAGATACTCGTTTCTGCCGTTTTCGTATAGGTTGTTTCCTTCGCTGTCTATGACCGCAACGACCGGCAGATCTTCAACGACGAGTCTTCGTACGGCTTCCGCTCCGAGGTCCTCGTAGCAGACGATCTCGGCGGACTTTATGCAGCTCGACAGCAGCGCGCCTGCGCCGCCGATCGCCGCGAAATACACGGCGCCGTATTCCTTCATTGCCGCAACGACTTCCGCGCTGCGCTTGCCTTTGCCGATCATGCCGGTCTCTCCTTCCTTGATGAGGGTCGGAGAGTACGCGTCCATGCGGTAGCTCGTGGTCGGTCCTGCGGAGCCGATGACTTGGCCGGGCTTTGCCGGCGTCGGCCCAACGTAATAAATAGTTGCGTTCTCGATATCGAAAGGCAGCTTCTCACCCTTCTCGACAAGCTCCACGAGCCGCTTGTGCGCCGCATCCCTCGCGGTATAGATTACGCCGGAAAGCAGGCAGCTTTCGCCGCTCTTAATGGTCCTTGCCATTTCCCTTGTGATGGGCAGTTTGATCTTTCTTTCCATGGCTCTCCTCCTCAGATGACGGCGGTGCGGTGCCTTGTAACGTGGCAGTTGATGTTGACAGCGACCGGGAGGCCCGCAATATGCGTGGGCATCCATTCGATGTTCACCGCAAGCGCGGTGGTCTTACCTCCAAAGCCCTGCGGACCGATGCCGAGCTTATTGATCTTTTCAAGCATCTCGCGCTCGAGGCCGGCATAGAACTCATCATTATTGGGTTCGTCCGTGCTGCGCATAAGCGCTTTCTTTGCGAGATATGCAGCTTTGTCGAAGGTGCCGCCGATGCCGACGCCGACCACGATGGGAGGGCAGGGATTCGGCCCTGCCTCCTCAACGGTCTTGAGGATAAACGCCTTTACGCCTTCAATGCCGTCCGACGGTTTGAGCATCGCAAGGCGGCTCATGTTTTCGCTTCCGAAGCCCTTAGGCGCAACTGTCAGCTCGATCTTATCGCCGGGGGCGATCTCGGTGTATAGCATAGCGGGGGTATTGTCGCCGGTGTTAACGCGGCGAAGCGGGTCCTTTACGACGCTCTTTCTGAGGTAACCCTCGCCGTAGCCCCTGCGCACGCCTTCGTTGACGGCTTCTTCGATATTGCCGTTGATATGCACGTCCTGCCCGATCTTGAGGAACACGCAGCAAACGCCGGTATCCTGGCAGATGGGGCACATGTTCTTTTCAGCGATGCCGTAGTTTTCAATGATCTTGTCGAGGATCCCGCAGGCAGTGCCCCAAGGTTCCGTTTCCCGCGCGGATTCAATGCGATCCTTGATATCATGCGGCAGCAGGCAGTTCGCTTCGATCGCAAGCTGAGCGATCTTCTCAGTCAATACGCTTGCATTGATTTCTCTCATTCAGTCCGTCCTTTCAGTCCTCTCTGACCTCGCAAATGCGGTCGATGACCGTTCCGTCGCGGTAGATAACGTCTGCGACCACGCGATCGCCGATGGCGGGTTTTTCGGGAACGCCGCTCGTGCGTTCAGCCATAGCTTTGAGTTCATGGATATCGACCACGTTTATCTTTGCGTCGATCAGGCGCTGGCGAAGTTCGGCATCCTTCGGGTTGACCGCGACGCCCTTCTGGGTGACGAGCACGTCGATCGTGCTGCCGGGCGTTGAGATGCAGGTCACGCGGTCGGTCACGATGGGCAGCCTTGCCCTTGAAAGAGGCGCGATGATCATTGATAGTTTGGCGCCTGCCGCTGTGTCGCTGTGGCCGCCCGAACCGCCCATGATACGGCCGTTGGAATCGGTGTGTACGTTGATATTGAAATCGGTATCTATCTGCGTTGCGCCGAGGATGACAACGTCGAGGCTGTCAACCACTGCGCTCTTTGCGCCGGGCGACGCGTAATGCGTTGCGCTTATCTCGCAGTGACGCGGATTGTCGCGAATGGATTCTACGGCTTTAAGGTCGAAGCACTGCACGTCCATAAGAGAATCGAAGCAGCCCTCGTTAAGCATGTCTACCATGTAGCCGGTGATGCCGCCGAGGCCGAAGCTGCCGCGGATCTTTTCACGGAGCATAACGTCCTTCAGGTATTTTGCAGCCGCGAGCGACGCTCCGCCCGCGCCGGTCTGGAACGAAAAGCCCTCCTTGAGCAGGCCGCTTGCTTTAATGACGTCCACTGCGGTCATTGCCATTGAAAGGCCTACTGGATCGCGCGTGATCTTCGTCGTGCCGGAAACGATGCCTCGCGGGTCGCCAATGGACTCGACGACTACGACTTCGTTAACGTCCGTTTCGGGGATCGACCAGCCGGTGAGCGGATAAGGATGGAGCTCATCCGTGATCACGACGGTGAACTTCGCGTTCTTTGCGTCCGGCATTGCATAGCCGAGCGAACCGCAGGCGGATTTGCCGAGCTTGCCGGTGCAGTTGCCCATGCAGTCGCTCGCCGGAGCCGCGATGAACGCAACATCGATCGGAGTCGTGCCGTTCTCGATATCGCAGGGGCGGCCGCCGTGGGTGCGGAACTGGACAGGATTAGCCATATTCCCGGCTGAAATGAAGCGGCCGAGTTCTGCGGACATATAGTCCGTCAGGATATGAGTGACGACTCCGTTTTTGATATGCTCCTTGAGGGGACGGTGCGCGTCGAAAAGTGAACTGGCGTTTACGGTAAGGTCTTTTATGCCAAGCTCAGCGATCGCTTCCATGACCATATTAAGGACGTAGTCGCCGTTCCTGAGATGGTGGTGGAACGAGACGGTCATACCGTCTTTGAGGCCGCTGTCGATGACGGCCTGTTTGATCGAACCTACGAGTTTATTCATCATCCGCACCTCCGATGCCAAGCTGCTTTGCTATCTCCAGAGTCTGCCTGGCGCGCTCCACGATCGGCTTATCGATCATCTTGCCGCGCAGCGATACCGCTCCTTTGCCCTGCTCTTTACCGAGGCGAATGGCTTCGAAAACGAGCTTTGCGTACTCGATATCCTTGAGCGAGGGGCTGAACACCTCGTTGATCACCTTAACGTGGCGCGGCGCGATGGCGGATTTGCCGGAAAAGCCGAGGCTTTTTGCGTACTCTGCGTCGATCACTATGCCATCATCGTCGTTAACGTCAGTAAACGGGGTGTCGTAAACGTCGATACCCGCGGCCCTTGCCGCGCAGACGAGGCGTGTTCTTGCATAGTTGATCTCGTTGCCCTGCTTCGTGCGCTTGCAGCGAAGGTCCGCCGTGAGGTCCTCTCCGCCGAGAAAGAGCGCGGTCACACGCGGGCTTGTAGTTGCGATATTGAATGCGTTTTCAACCCCGAGCGCCGTCTCGATGAGAGGGATCAGTTTTACAGTGCCAGCCGGGATGCCGCAGCGGTTCTCGACCTCGGTGATATATGCGTCCACCGTTTTGATATCCTCAGCGCAGCTCGCTTTCGGAGGCATAATGAGGTCGGGCTTCAGGGGTATGATCGCATCAAGGTCATCTCTCCAATAATCGGTGTCTATGGAGTTGATCCTGACTGTGATCTCGACTCCGCGGAAACCCATGCGTTCAAGTGCGCTGCGAACGAGCAGACGGGCTGAATCCTTTTCATCCGGCGAAACGGCATCTTCAAGGTCGAGGATGATGCTGTCCGCTCCGAGCGAATCGCCGTTGATGATCATGTTCGGCGTATTGCCCGGCAAAAAGAGCATACTTCTTCGCATTTTTACTCCTTCCGCAGCCATAAAAAAGCTGCGATGTCAGTTTTTGCATACATAGTTATTATAAACCCGATCGCCGTCAGTTTCAATACCGTTTTTGTTCTTACTGCTGTTTTGTAATGTTCGATTGTGTATTGTGTAATTGTACTTTCCGTTATATAATTGTATGAAAGGCGGAACGTTACGTCCGTAAGACAAACAAAGGGTCTGCACCCGGAAAGGTATCGTATGTCTTATTCAGGAAGAATGCAAAACAATCATTTCTACAGCGTTTTCTTTGCCCCTCGCGGGCGCGACCGCATGTATGACCTCGGCATTCAGATCGCTCAAATGTATCTTTCCCCGTATGATAAGCTGATCGGCATAATCGGAGAAGCCGGCTCCGGAAAGAGCATGCTGATAAAGGGCATGTTCCCCGGGCTTGAGCTTACGAACGACGACAACGGCGTCAATATGCGGCCCCTTCCCCTGCTCGACGCAGCCGATTACGGCTTTTTCAATGCGCATACTTATCATCTCGATATCCGATTTGAGGCGGCTTTCACCCAGCTCGGCACGCTGGCAGATGCGATCCTTAAAGCCGTTCAGAACGGGAAGCGTGTTATAGTTGAGCATTTCGATCTGATCTATCCCATGCTTAACGTGAACGCCAACCTGCTTATAGGTATGGGCGAGGAGATAATCATTACCCGTCCCACCATCTTCGGTCCCCTTCCCAGCGAACTTCACGAGCGTGTAGCCAAGTCCGTTCGTTACCGCCGCATGACGCACACCGCTGAGGATCTTTGTGAGATCTTCCTGCCCGAGAACGAATTCAAGCGCTGCAACCATCGCGATATCAAGCACGGCTTCCTGCTCACCTTTAACGACGAACCGCCTAAGATCGATCTTGAGGAGCTGGAAGCTAAGGTAAATGACGCTATCGCCCAGGATCTGCCCATTTCCTACGTTGATGAGGAGCATGTGCGCATCGGCGACTGGGAGCACCCCTGCACCGGTCCGCGAACGCACGTTTCGAGCACCGGCGAGGTCGAAGGTTTCCGCCTGCTGCACCGTTTTGTCTTCGATCCTGTCGAACGTGTTTATCTTGTTGCCGGCCGCGTCGGCCCCGGCGCCGGCGGCGACAGCATCGACGACGTCAACGATATCGCGGACGACTGATCATGAAAAAGGTACTTCTGACCATAGTAAAAAGCAAATGCCGTTCAGGGTATTTCAAAGCGGGTCAGCAGTTCGCAGTTGAGGACGTCTGCCCTCCGATCTGTACTGAGCTGTGGAACTGCATCTATCCGTACGTCTTTGCTTTGCAAAACGGAGCAAGGCTCGATCACGGCGACGGCACCGCACTTTGTTTCGAAGCCAAATGTCCGGATGAAGGCCGCGTCGAGATACGCGGAGAATTGCTCGAATAATGAAACAGCGCTGCAGTATAAAGAGCTGCAGCGTTTTTTGTTATCGTGTTGCTTACTTTACACAATGTTGTCATAATTTGGCTATTGAATTTTAAATGTATTCAGTATATAATCAAAGTATGAAAAAATACACAGCGATGTGTTCTAACTCTGTTGAACAACACCAGTTCAAGGAGGTATTGATATGAACCACGGTTATTCGTCCATTTTCAGGAACTTCAATGCAAACGTTTTTGCAGCCGTCATCTTTTTCTGCGGCGCGTTGTTCAGCTTGCTGAGCGGCTTTGTCGGCTGGCTCGGCGCGCTGATGTTCAGCCTTGCAGTTATAGTTTTCTTCGCCGAAAAGAATCCTTTCGTTAAAAGAGCCTGCTTCGTCGTAATGCTGCTCTGCGTCATCACGATCGTGTCCTGGCTGCTGTTCAGGTTAATCCTTCCCTGGAAGTTTTTCCACGTTCTCAACTGGATCATCGACATCTTTGTCACGCTGTTCCTCGTCTTCGGCGGTCTCTGCGCACTGAATGGTAAGTCCGTATCGGTCCCGTTCGCAGACAAGTTTATAGACTCCGTTTGCAAGTAACGTTCAGACGCCGGCTTTGAGCCGGCGTTTTCATTTATGAAAGGAGAAACAATATGCCCAAACCAGAAAACATCGATTCCCTCAGGAACAACCTCGCGGACAGCGTCAAGCTCAAGTACCGCATTTCAGAAGAAGAACGCAAGCTTCCCGCTCTATTTGAAGAGCTTGGAAAGCTTGCTTTCGAGCGTTTCAGCGAAGGCCATGCGACCGATCCTCAAGTAATAGAAAAGTGCAGTGAGATAAAGAGCATCAATGATGCGATCCAAGAGATGCAGGCGCAGATCGAAGCTATCCGCAGCGGCAAGAAAGAAGAAACTGCATCTGAAGAACAGGCGCCCGAAGAGCCTCCTGCACCTCAGCCTTCTGTGTTCGATGAGCTCGGTTCGGTACCCGTCTTCGGAAAGCCCTCGCCTGAGGCGTTCTGCACCAACTGCGGCGCAAAGCTCCTTGCCGGCGCTTCCTTCTGTCTGAACTGCGGCAAAAAGATCGTCCCGGTCGAACCCCAACCGGAACCGATCCCCAAAACCATTCCCGAACCGATCCCGGAGCCGATCCCCGAACCGATCCCCAAACCGGTCACGGAGCCGATCCCCGAACCGATCCCCGAACCCATTCCCGAACCGATTCCCGAACCGATCCCCGAGCCGATCCCCGAACCGATTCCCGAACCGATTCCCGAACCCATCCCCGAGCCCGGTCCCGAGCCCGAGCCGGCAGAGCATGCCGTACCGGCTTTCTGCACAAAGTGCGGTAAAAAGCTCCTTCCCGGCGCGATGTTCTGCCTGAATTGCGGTGCGAAGATCGTAACGAACGAATTTGCGCAAAAAGCGCCGATACCAGATCCCGTATCCATACCGGAACCTTTGCCTGAGGTCAAGCCCGATCCGGCTTCGGTCTCGATTTCCGAAGTTCCGACTGAGATCCCGCTTCAGGAGCAGCTGCAAGACCTTGAGGAAAAGGTCCCTGCGAACGTCCTGCCCGATCCCGGTCTGACAATTCCTTCGGAGCCTCCTAAACCGGTCACGCGCTTCTGCATCAAGTGCGGCAATAAACTGGTCGGCGATCTGCCGTTCTGCCCCATCTGCGGCAACAAGAGAGAGTAAGGCAAAGCCTTAGCAGCCCGTCTTCGCGGGCTGCTTTTTTATGCGAATTTTTGAACCGCTCTTGACAAAGCAATTCGTTTGGAATACAATATTAATCAGTTCAATACGGCGTTGACGAAGAGGAGTAACCTGCTTCCGGCATCAGAGATACCGCTCCACCGGCTGAAAGGGCGGTTTGCACAGGGAAAAGGCGAAGGTCGCTTCCGAGCCTCCGGGGGTTGCAACCCGGACGTATTTGCCACGTTACGGCAATTGAGTGGGGCGTTTTTCGCCCAACAAAGGTGGTACCGCGAGCGCACCTCTCGTCCTTTGAGATTGAGAGGTGCGTTATTATTTTTCGGAGGTACATACTATGTGCGACCAATGCAAACCTGCACAGGACATCAACGAGATGCCCAAGACTTACGACCCGTCCACAGTCGAGGATAGGTTGTATAAGCATTGGGAGGAGAGCGGATATTTCCACTCTTCACCCAATCCAAACAAGCCCCCCTACTGCATCGTCATTCCCCCGCCGAACGTCACCGGCCAGCTCCATATGGGGCACGCTCTTGACGAAACGCTTCAGGACGTTCTCATTCGTTATAAGCGCATGAGCGGTTTTGAAACGCTTTGGCTCCCCGGCACGGATCACGCTTCGATCGCTACCGAAGTCAAGGTCGTTGAAAAGCTTGCCAAGCAGGGCCTTACCAAGAAGGACGTCGGCCGCGACGGCTTTATGGAACATGCCTGGGCATGGAAGAGAGAATACGGCGGGCGCATCGTTTCCCAGCTGCGCAAGCTCGGTTCAAGCTGCGATTGGGACCGCGAGCGCTTCACAATGGACGAAGGCTGCAACAGGGCTGTTATCAAGGTTTTCGTTGATCTTTATAAAAAAGGTCTTATCTACCGCGGCGACCGCATCGTGAACTGGTGCCCCTGCTGCAAGACTGCGCTTTCCAATGCGGAGGTCGAGTTCGAAGAGCAGCCGAGCAACCTTTGGCACGTTCGCTACGACGCTCCCGACAAGAGCTATTCGATCATCTGCGCTACTACCCGCCCCGAGACGATCCTGGGCGATACTGGTATCGCCGTCAACCCGAACGATCCCCGATATACCGATATCGTCGGGAAGACCGTCGTCGTGCCGATCGTCGGCCGTGAGATCCCGATCGTTGCAGACGAATACGTCGAGATGGATTTCGGCACCGGCGCAGTCAAGATCACCCCGAGCCACGACCCGAATGACTTTGAAGTCGGTCAGCGCTGCAATCTGCCGCAGATGTGCGTTTTCACCGAGGACGGACACATCAACGAGCTTGGCGGAAAGTATCAGGGCCTAACCACTCAGGAATGCCGCAAGGTTTTCGTTGAGGATCTTAAGACCTGCGGCTCGCTCGTCAAGATCGAGCCCTATGCTCATAACGTCGGCACCTGCTATCGCTGCCATACCACTATCGAACCGATGGTGAGCAAACAGTGGTTCGTGGATATCAAACCCCTTGCGGAGCCCGCTCTCAAGGCCGTTGAGGACGGAAGGATCAAATTCGTTCCCGAACGGTACGTCCAGACCTATTATAACTGGATGCGCAACATCCGCGACTGGTGTATCTCCCGCCAGCTCTGGTGGGGCCACCGCATCCCCGCATACTACTGCGACGACTGCGGCGAGACCGTCGTTTCCGAGACCGCGCCTGACCGCTGCCCGAAATGCGGCGGCGTGATGCATCAGGACGAAGACGTTCTCGACACCTGGTTCTCCTCCGGTATGTGGCCGTTCTCCACGCTTGGCTGGCCCGAAAAGACCGAGGAGCTCAAATACTATTACCCCACGAACACGCTTGCGACGGGCTATGACCTCATCTTCTTCTGGATCGCCAGGATGATCATGTTCGGCCTCTATGCGATGGACGATATCCCGTTCAACACGGTCTATATCCACGGCATGGTGCGCGATGAGCTGGGCCGCAAGATGAGCAAGTCCCTCGGCAACGGCATCGACCCGCTCGAAGTCATCCGTGAATACGGCGCAGATTCTCTCCGCTTCAGCCTCACCTCCGGCACCGCTGCGGGCACCGATATGCGTTATCTGCCCAAGAAGGTCGAAGCAGCAAGGAATTTCTGCAATAAGGTTTATAACGCCTCCCGCTTCGTGCTTATGAACCTCGGCGAGGGCGAGATCGGCGAGATCGACATGACCATGCTTGACATTGCCGACAAATGGATCCTCCACCGTCTGAACGAAGTCATCCGCGACACCACGGCGAACCTCGATTCATTCGATCTTAACCTGGCTGTGGACCGCGTATACAGCTTCATCTGGACCGAGTTCTGCGACTGGTACATCGAGATGGCGAAGCCCAGGCTCTACGGCGACGATGAAGCCGCAAAGTCCAACGTTCGCGCGATCCTGGTCCGCGTGCTTTCGGACAGTCTCAAGCTGCTGCATCCGTTCATGCCGTTCATCACCGAGGATATCTACACCCGTCTGCCCGGCAGCGGCGAGACGATCATGCTTTCGGATTGGCCGAAATTCAGCGACGGCTTTATCTTCCCGGAAGAAGCCGACGCCATGGATCAGCTAATGGAAATGGTGCGTCAGATCCGCAACATTCGTGCGGAAATGAACGTTCCCCCGTCCAAGCGTGCGCATACGACGGTCGTCACCACTCCCGAGAATGAGAGTATCTGCCGTCAGGCTGCAGCCTATCTCAACAAGCTTGCATCGGCCAGCACCGTTGACGTCCGTTTCGATAAGGAGGGCATCGACAAGAACGCCGTGTCCGTCGTTTCCAAGATCGGCGAAGCGTTCATCCCGATGAACGAGCTTATCGATATCGAAAAGGAGCTTGAGCGCCTTGAAAAAGAGCGCAAGCGCTGGGAAGGTGAAGTTGCCCGCGCAAACGGCAAGCTCAGCAATCAGGGGTTCATGGCAAAGGCTCCGGAAAAGGTCGTTGCCGAAGAACGGGCCAAGCTTGCTAACGCGCAGGAGATGCTCGAGAAGCTGAACGCAAGGATCGCCGACATGAAGCAGTAACTTTCAAGTGTCAGTATGCCCCATAACCTTCACGGAACGGCTCCCCCGTTCCGTGTTTTTATGTTTCAGCATAAATATATTGGATTTCTGCTTGTTTTTTCTGTTTCTCATCTTGCCTTTTCCGTTGATTTGTGGTAAAGTTAAGGATAGCATGTGCGTTTTATTGCGCGCCTGAATTGAAACCTATTATTACCACGAGAGGGGAATACACAGAAATATGAAGACTTACACCGCTGACAGCATCCGCAACGTTGCCATCCTCGGCCACGGCGGAGAAGGCAAGACCACTTTGACCGAGGCAATGCTTTTCAACGCAGGGCTTCTTGACCGTATGGGCAAGGTCGACGACGGCAGCACCGTTTCCGACTACGATCCCGAGGAGACCAAAAGGCATATCTCCATCAGCACCGCTGTCGCTCCCTTTGAGTGGGACGGGACCAAGGTCAACATCATCGATGCTCCCGGCTTCTTCGATTTCTACGGCGAAGTTCATGAGGCCATGGCGCTTGCCGATTCCGCGCTGATCGTTTGCAGCGCTGTTTCCGGCCCCGTTGTCGGCACCGAGAAGGCCATGACGATGTGCAAGAAGGCCAAGATGCCCCACATGATCGTTATCAACAACATGGACCGTGAGAATGCGAACTTCGACAAGACCGTCGAAGCGCTCCACGATAAGTTCGGCGTCGCCTGCGTCCCGATCCAGCTTCCCATCATGGATAAGGGTGCATACGTCGGCTACGTTGACCTCACCACCATGACCGCGAAGAAATTCGACGGCAAGACCGAGAAGGAGATCGACATCCCCGCAAACCTCACCGACCGTGCAGAGCAGCTTCGTGAAGCCCTTATGGAAGCAGCGGCAGAAGGCGACGAGGAACTGATGATGACTTACCTCGACACCATGGAGCTGAGCCAGGAGGAGATCATCCGCGGCCTAAGCCTCGGCATTGCCGACGGTTCCGCCACCCCCGTGTGCTGCGTATCCGCACTGCCCAACACCGGCGTTATCACGCTGATGAACGATATCATCAAGTACCTGCCCGCAGCCGATCAGGCAAAGGTTCGCCCCGCCGTCAACGCACGCACCGGTGAAGCCGTTGAGGTCGATCCGAACGGCAAGTTCGCTGCCCAGGTCATGAAGACCGTTGCCGACCCCTTCGTCGGCAAGATCTCCATCATGAAGATCTTTGCAGGCAGCATCGATGCTACTTTTGCGGCATATAACCCGAACGCAGAGAAGTCCGAGAAATCCGGTACCGTCTATATGATGCGCGGCAAGAACCTCATCACCGTTGATAAGCTCTCCGCCGGCGACATCGGCGCGATGGCAAAGCTGCAGTTCACCGCCACCGGCGACACGCTTTGCGATGCGGCTGATCCCGTTAAGTTTGCTCCCATCGAGTTCCCGCAGCCCTGCATTTCCCGTGCGGTCTCCGCAAAGAAGCAGGGTGAAGAGGATAAGGTCATCCAGGGCATCACCCGTCTGACCGAAGAAGATCCCACCATGCAGATCGAGAAGAATGCAGAGACCGGCGACGTCCTTATCAAGGGCCTCGGCGAAATGCATATCGACGTTATCTGCGCAAAGCTCAAGAACAAGTTCAAGGTCGAGGCTCAGCTTGCCGATCCTCGCATCCCCTACCGTGAAACCATTCGCGCCATGGCGGAAGCAGAAGGTAAGCACAAGAAGCAGAGCGGCGGCGCAGGTCAGTTCGGCGTCGTTCAGATGCGCTTTGAGCCTTCCCCCACCGGTGAGTTCGAATTCGTCAACGCGATCGTCGGCGGCGTAGTTCCCAAGGAATTCATCCCCGCTGTCGAAAAGGGTCTCCGTGAGGCTATGGTACACGGCGTTCTCGCCGGTTATCCGATGGTCGGCATCAAGGCCACTCTTTACGATGGCAAGTACCATCCCGTTGACTCCAAGGAAGTCGCGTTCAAGAGCGCTGCAAGGCTTTCCTACAAGGCTGCCTGCGCAAAGGCGAACCCGGTTCTGATCGAGCCCATCTACCAGTACAAGATCACCGTTCCCAACGAATACATGGGCGCTGTTATGGGCGACATGAGCGGCCGCCGCGGCCGTACTCTCGGCAGCGAGCAGACCGAAGAAGGCACCATGATCGTTGCCGAAGCTCCGCTTTCCGAAATGTTCCGCTATGCGACCGACCTGCGCTCCATGACTCAGGGCCGCGGTTCCTTCACCAGCGAGTTCGTCCGCTACGAAGATGTTCCCGCCGGTATCGCGAAGAAGATCATCGAGAACGCGAAGAAGGACGAGGACGAAGACGAATAATCTTCATTTTAAGAAAGCAAAAGACCGCTCCGATCGGAGCGGTCTTTGTTTCTTTTGAAGTTATTTTCGGTTAAGTCCTGTGATATCCTTTATCACTTCTCCCGCGATTATAAGACCAACGACGGGCGGCACGAATGCGACTGAACCCGGGATGCTGCGCTTGCCGTCCGGAATCTGTTCTTCCGCATCGGCAGCGCTGCATTTGATCGGCTCTTCTTCGGAGTACACAACTTTCAGCTTTTTGATCCCGCGTTTTTTTAACTCCTGACGCATCACACGCGCAAGCGGACAGACGGACGTGCTATAAATATCGGCAACACGGAACGCCGTCGGATCGAGCTTGTTGCCCGCACCCATCGCGGAGATAATCGGTGTTCCCGCAGCGTTTGCCGCAAGCACGAGCTGTATCTTTCCGCTTACGGTATCGATCGCATCTATTACGTAATCATACTGTGAAAAATCGAAAGCACCGGCGGTTTCCGGAAGATAGAACAGCTTATGCTTTATCACTCTGCAGTCAGGGTTGATCGAGTGCACTCTTGCCTCGGCTGCGTCCACCTTGCTCCTGCCTACTGTTAACTGCGTTGCGATTATCTGGCGATTTATGTTAGATACGGCCACCTCATCATTATCTATCAGATCGAGCGCGCCGACGCCGCTGCGCGCAAGTGCTTCAACGGCATAACCGCCGACGCCCCCGATACCAAAGACCGCAATACGGGCATTCTTCAGTTTATTCATGGCTTCCTTGCCCAGCAAAAGCTCGGTTCTCGAGAACTCTCCGCTCATATCACACCTTCATTCCTCTTTCTGTTATGTATTGAAAAGGCAGTTCCGGCATATCTTAGTAATGGCGATCGGACTTGTCCGAGCCAAGAAGACATTCCGGAGGGAAACTGGTTGAATATTTATATCGAATCCCGCGTGCTCGACATCGCGGACTACATTATTGAGACCGGCGCGACAGTCCGCGCAGCGGCAAGCGTTTTCGGTGTTTCCAAATCCACCGTCCATAAGGATATCACCGAGAGGCTCCGCCAGATAAACAAAGCACTGGCCGAACAAGTCGCGGCAGTGCTTGAGGTGAACCGTGAGGAGCGGCATATCCGAGGAGGCAGAGCGACTTATCTGAAGTATCACGGCGCCGAAAAGCAAGGCGCATGATCAGTTATCCGTTTTCTTCATTCTCTCAGCCTGGGATGGACGCAGATACAGCGGCACAGCGGACCGGACTTTGACGTCGTCGTCATTCTTTTGAAGCATTGCGAGGGCTTCGAGTATGACCAGCTTTGCGTTGGACTGGTCGTGTCTTCCGCAGCAGTCGCCGACGAGCTCTGCATCCTTGCAATAGTTTTCGATGATCTCGCTCTGCACGCAGGCGCAGGGTTCAAGGATGCAGCTTTCACCTTGAAAAGCCGCTGCGTAACCGTTGCCGTTTCTTGCATCGAGCATGGCAACGACTTGTTCTTTTGAATCGGAAAGGTGCCGAAGAGCGCAGAGCGACGGCACTGCGATAACTGGCTTGCTCAGTGCATAGGCCATAGCGTTGACGATCGATACGCCTATACGCACGCCGGTAAACGAACCCGGGCCGACGTCGACCGCGAAAATATCGATTTCAGAAGGTTCAACGCCGTTGTCATTGAGCAAATCATCGACAAGGTGCATCAGCGATACCGAATGCGGTCTGCCGCTTTTATCCTCGCTCAAAGCAATGCTTCTGTCGTCCAGGAGGATCGCGGCGGAAGGCAGCTTTGCGGATGTTGAAACAGCGAGCATCTTCATATTTCAAGTCCCCCAATGACAGCGTCATAGCGTTCACCGAATGAATCCATTTCGATCCGCCTCGGTTCAGCGCCGCTTCCTTCGATATGGATCTCGAGCCTTTCATCGGGCAGAGCATCGAGTACGTTTTCGCTCCACTCCATAAGTATCGTACTTCCGGAATCCAGATAGTCTGAAAAGCCTATCGCTTCGAGTTCTTCGGCGTCCGCCAGTCGGTAGCAATCGAAGTGCAGGATGGATGCACGGTCGTTGTCGTAATGCCGAACGATCGTAAACGTCGGGCTGGCCGCAGCGTCCATGCCAAACGCAGCGGCAAAGTACCTGACGAATGTGGTCTTCCCCGCTCCGAGGCCTCCGAAAAACGCAATGAACTCACCGCCCTTGCTCAGAGCGGCGAGTCTTTCTGCGATCTTTCGCAAATCGTTTTCGGTTTCAGCAGAAAAGGTCTTTTTCATTCAAACGTTCCGCGGGCGATCAGTTCTTCCCTGTATTCGCTCAGTCTGTCCTCTTCGATCGCTTTGCGGATACCCTCCATAAGTCGATAAGTGAATCTAAGGTTGTGCATTGTGATAAGCTGCGCGGCAAGGATCTCGCCTGCCTTGATCAGATGGCGGATATAGCCTCGTGTGAAATTTCGGCAGGCATAGCAGTCGCAGCCCTCTTCGATCGGGCCGTGGTCATGGGCAAACTCCGCGTTTCGAAGCATGCGTTTACCTTCGAATGTGAACGCTAAGCCGTTCCTTGCGGAGCGTGTCTGCAGCACGCAGTCAAACATATCGATGCCGCGCAAAGCTCCCTCAACGAGGCAATCGGGGCTGCCGACGCCCATAAGGTAGTGGGGCTTATTCACCGGCATATACGGCATCATTTCCTCAAGCATTTCATACATCACCGGTTTCGGCTCTCCCACCGAAAGACCGCCGATACCGTATCCCGGGAAATCTATATCTGTCAACACTTTTGTGCTCTCTATGCGCAGATCGGCAAACATACCGCCCTGGATTATGCCGAAAAGTGCCTGATCCTCGCGGGTATGGCTATCCTTGCAGCGCTGCGCCCAGCGATGAGTGCGGTTCATTGCTGCGATCGTGTAACTGCGGTCGCAATTTGCCGGCGCGCATTCATCGAAGGCCATTGCAATATCAGCTCCGAGCGCTTGCTCGATCTCCATAACGTATTCAGGTGTGAAGAACAGCTTATGCCCGTCGATATGGCTGCTGAACTCAACGCCTTCTTCGGTGATCTTGTTCATGGCTGCAAGGCTGAACACCTGGAAACCGCCGCTGTCCGTCAGCATCGGGCCGTGCCACTGGGAAAACTCATGAAGGCCTCCGAATTCCTTAATGGTCTCGTGCCCCGGTCTGAGGTGCAGATGGTAAGTGTTAGCCAGCACGATGCCCGCGCCGATCTCTTTCAGATCGCGTGGAGTGATCGCCTTGACGGTCGCCTGTGTGCCGACGCACATGAAGCAAGGCGTTTCGATTATCCCATGAGGCGTATGCAGCCGCCCGCGCCTTGCGCCGGTCTTTGCATCGGTCTTTATAAGTTCGTAAGAAACGGGTGAATTGCTCATTTTATCCCCTTCGTCTTTAGTGGAAGAAGCATGCGTCGCCGAAGCTGAAAAAACGGTAACGTTCCTTCACGGCGTGCTCATACACGCGCATGATCTCTTCCCTGGAGCAGAATGCGCTGATCAGCATCAGCAGCGTGGATTCAGGCAGATGGAAATTTGTGATCAATGCGTCAACGGCTTTGAAGCGATAGCCCGGAGTGATAAAGATCTCGGTGTTTCCGCTGCCCGCGTGAACGATTCCGTTTTCATCTGTGATGCTTTCGAGCGTTCTGCAGCTCGTCGTGCCGACCGCAACGATCCTGCCTCCGTTTTTCCTTGCGTTGTTAATCTTTTCAGCGGCTTCCTCGGTGCACTCGTAATACTCGGAGTGCATGTGATGCTCTTCGATGTTTTCGACCGAGACCGGTCGGAAAGTCCCGAGTCCGACGTGCAGCAGCACGTCCGCGATCACGACGCCTTTTGCCTCGATTTTAGAGAGCAGCTCTTCGGTGAAGTGCAGCCCTGCAGTCGGAGCCGCCGCTGAACCGTTCTCATGCGCATACACCGTCTGATAGCGGGATTTATCTTCAAGCTTTTTTGTTATATACGGAGGAAGCGGCACTTCCCCCGCCCTGTCAAGTACCTCTTCAAAGATACCCTCATAGTCAAGGCGAATGATGCGGTTGCCGTCCTCAAGCTGTTCTGTCACAGTCGCCGAAAGACTCGGGTTTATCTCGAAAGTCCTGCCGACCTTTGCACGGCGGCCGGGCTTGACGAGGCATTCCCAATGTTTTTCATCTATGCGGCGCAGGAGCAGGAACTCCATTTGTCCGCCGGTATCAGGCCTGTGCGCATACAGTCTCGCCGGGATAACGCGGGTGGTGTTGCGCACGAGCACGTCCCCCGGATTCAGGTAGTCGATGATATCGGAAAATACTTTGTCTTCAATTGTTCCCTCCGCTTTATCGTAGACGAGCAGTCTCGACGCGGAGCGCACTTCCGCGGGCGACTGAGCGATCAGTTCCTGAGGAAGATCATAGTAAAAATCACTTGTTTTCAAAGGTTTGTTCCTTATTCGATTATATCGTAGATCAGCGGCAGCTCATCGGGCGTCTCGTCAGTAACTGTCACCGCTTCAAGCAGTTTCTTAACTGCTTCTTCATAGTTCGTTTCGTCGTTCACGTACATATAGGCGAACGGTTCATTGTCCGAAACGGCGTCTCCGTAGCGTTTTTTCATCAGGATACCGACGGCGGGATCGATGCGGTCGGTCACCTTCGCGCGGCCCGCGCCTATCATGAGCGCTGAAGTGCCAATGAGTTTTGCGTCGATCTTGCCTATGAAGCCGCTCTTGTTCGGATAGACGGGAACGATTCTTGCAACGCGCACGAGCATATTCGGTTCGTCTACAAAGCGCGGATCGCCCCCCATCGCCTCGAGCATATCGCGCAGGCGCTTTAATCCTTCTCCGGATTCTATCGCGGCTTTCAGCATCGGGATCGCATCCTCGGGGTCTTCAACGATGCCGGACAGCCGCAGCAGATGCTTTGCAAGCGTAAAGCTGACCTGAACGAGGGGATCGTCATACGGCACCTTACCCTGCAGGACTTCGATCGCCTCACGCATCTCAAGGCCGTTTCCGATCGCCATTCCAAGAGGACGATTCATATCGGTGATTATCGCCACCGTGCGGCGGCCGACGTTCCGACCGATCGCGACCATTTCCTTTGCAAGCTTTCGGGCTTCATCCGGCGTTTCCATAAATGCGCCATTGCCGGTCTTAACGTCCAGCACGATCGCGTCTGCTCCGGAAGCGATCTTCTTGCTCATGATGCTTGATGAGATCAGCGGGATGCTCTTTACCGTTCCGCTGACGTCCCTCAGTGCATACATTTTTTTATCGGCAGGATCGAGATTTTTTGACTGGCCGATAACGCATACGCCGGTCTTTCTGACTATCTCTTTGAAGCTGTCGAGCGGCTGCTCGATATTCACGCCCGGGACGGATTCGAGCTTGTCGAGCGTTCCGCCGGTATGTGCGAGGCCCCTGCCGCTCATTTTCGCAACCGTCCCTCCGCATGCGGCGACGAGCGGAGCGACGACGAGCGTGGTCGTGTCCCCAATGCCGCCTGTCGAATGCTTGTCGACCTTTACGCCCGGTAAATCCGAAAGATCGACCGTTTCGCCGGAATGGACCATTGCAGTAGTGAGATCGGCGATCTCGCGCTCTGTCATGCCGCGGCAGCAGACCGCCATCATCCATGCGGTCATTTGATAATCCGCAACGGTACCGTCAACAAGGCCGTTGATGATGAATTCGATCTCGGCCTTAGTGTGTTCAAAACCGTCGCGCTTTTTTTCGATCAATGAAGTGATCAGCATACCGTTCACCCCCGTTTCGGTGTCACGTTACTCAACGGTAACGGATTTTGCTAAATTCCTTGGCTTATCGATATCGCAGCCCTTGAGCGATGCGATGTAGTAAGCAAACAACTGCAGCGGAACGATCGTCATAAGAGGAACCGTGATGTCGGTACATTCAGGAATGCGGATGATGTGATCCGCGATTGTCCCTGTCTGAACGTCGTCATCGTTGATTATCGCGATCACCTTTGCGCCTCTTGCCTTTACCTCTTTGATGTTTGAAAGCATTTTTTCAAGAAGAGGTCTGTAAACGCAGAGCGCGATCACAAGCGTGCCGTCTTCGATAAGGGAGATCGTTCCGTGTTTGAGCTCGCCTGCCGCGTATGCTTCTGAATGGATGTATGAGATCTCCTTGAGCTTAAGCGATGCTTCAAGCGAGAGCGCATAGTCCATATTCCTGCCGATGAAGAAAACGTCCTGACAGTTGAAGTAGAGGGACGCGATGTACTGAACGGACTTCACGTCGTCGAGTAGCTTCTGAACGCCTTCGGGTACGTTCTGCAGAGCTTTGATGCTGCTGATGATCTCTTCTTCGGGCAGCATCCCGCGCACGCGAGCCATATAAAGGCCGAACAGCTCAATCAGAGCAAGCTGAGTGCTGTATGCCTTCGTGGTCGCGACGGCGATCTCCGGACCTGCCCAGGTGTAGAGCACCTCTTCGCTTTCATTGGCGATGGAACTCGCAACTACGTTAACAATGGATACTACCCTTGCGCCGTGAGCCTTTGCTTCGCGCAAAGCGTAGAGCGTGTCGAGCGTTTCGCCGGACTGGCTGACGATGATGACAAGCGTATGCTCATCGATAATCGGGTCGTCATAGCGGAACTCGGACGCGAGCTCGGCTTCGACCGGGATCCTCAGTATCCTTTTCAGGAAATGCTTTGCAACAACGCCAACGTGGTATGCGGAGCCGCAGGCAGTGATCTTGATCGAATCGATCCCGCGCAGGTCGTCATCGGTGATCGACTTGAAGCCCAGATCGATGCTCATATCTTCTTTGATACGTGGAGCAAGCGTCTTTGCGATCGCATCAGGCTGTTCGAAGATCTCCTTGATCATGAAATGCGAATAGCCGCCTTTTTCAGCCGCAGTCGCATCCCAATCGATGTGCTCGATCGGATGCTCAACGCGGTTCCCGAAGGTATCGAGAACGGTCACGCGCTTCCTCGTGAGGATAGCGAGTTCTCTTTCACCGAGGCGGAACACGCTGCGGGTATGCTTCAGGATCGCAGGGATATCGCTTGCGATGAAGTTTTCACCTTCGCCAACGCCGATGATGAGCGGGCTGTCCTTACGAAGGGCAATGATCTGGTCCGGAAAGTCCGAGAACAGAATGCCGAGTGCGTAAGAGCCTTTGAGCTGCTGTTCGGCTTTTCTGACGGCCGCTACCGGATCCCCGCCGGTATAACAGTAGTCGATGAGTTCGGAAACGACCTCGGAATCTGTCTCCGTCGAAAAAACGTAGCCGTGCGCTTCAAGGTGGTGACGCAGCTCGATATAGTTTTCGATAATGCCGTTGTGAACGACGGCTACGCGCTTACTGCGCGAAAGATGCGGGTGCGAATTGACGTCCGAAGGTTCGCCGTGCGTTGCCCAGCGTGTATGACCGATGCCTACGGTGCAGTCGTCGTCATCAGTTGCGGCGTCCACTATCTTGCGAAGATCCGCGATCCTTCCCCTGGTTTTATGAATGATTATGCCGTTATCGGCCATAAACGCGATACCCGCGGAATCATACCCGCGGTATTCGAGTTTTTCAAGTGCATCAAGCAGAAGCGGTGTGACGGGCCTGCTGCCCACGTATCCGACTATTCCGCACATTATGTTGACCTCCAAAGAGATTTTGGCGCATACATATACGCAGTATAATTATACTACTTTTTGATGGAAAATGGAACAGGCAATTTTTCTTTTTCCCGCCTGCATTGCGAATAATCAGCACTTGACAGTCCGGCGTTTTTCTAATTATAATTATCAAAGAATACTTCGGTCAATCAGCCGTTACGCTTAATAAAGGAGGCTACCTATGTTTTTACCGGACGAAGGTAAGATATGGCTTGCAACGTCGAACGAACGGGTTTATCTCGAGCCCGCCATGTGCAACAGGCACGGTCTGATCGCAGGCGCAACAGGCACCGGAAAGACGGTCACGCTCAAGGTCATCGCAGAATCGTTCAGCGACATGGGCATTCCCGTGTTCCTTGCCGATATCAAAGGCGACGTTTCGGGTATGTGCAAAGAAGGCGTTGAAACCAAGCACATCCTGCGCTCGATAACGAATATGAATATCGAGAACTTTAAATACGCCTCCTACCCCACCCGCTTTTTTGACGTTTACGGTAAGCTCGGGCATCCCGTGCGCACTACGATATCGGATATGGGTCCGGAGCTGCTTGCCCGTCTTCTCGGTTTGAACGACACCCAGAGCGGTGTCCTGCGCATCGTCTTCCGCATCGCCGATGACGAGCAGCTGCTGCTCCTCGATCTTAAGGACCTTCGCCTGATGGTCCAGCACGCTGGCGACTGTTCCGCCGAATACAAGCTCAAATACGGCAACTGCTCTCCCCAGACTATCGGCGCGATCCAGCGCGCGCTGCTCCGGCTTGAGGACGCGGGCGGAAACATCTTTTTCGGTGAACCCGCGCTCGACCTGAGCGATTGGTTCGATTGGGACGATCAGGGCCGCGGTTACATGAACATTCTCGAATGCCAGGAGCTGTTCCAGCATCCGCTGCTTTACAGCACTTTCCTGCTTTGGATGCTCACCGAGCTTTATGAGCTGCTTCCCGAAGCGGGCGATCTCGACAAGCCCAAGATCGCGTTTTTCTTTGATGAAGCGCATCTGCTCTTCAACGGCGCACCGAAGGCTTTGCTCGAGAAGGTCGAGCAAGTCATTCGTTTGATCCGCTCCAAGGGCGTTTCGGTTTGGTTCATCACCCAGAACCCGGCGGACATGCCGGAAAGCGTTCTCGGCCAGCTTGGCAACCGTGTTCAGCATGCGCTGCGCGCCTACACTCCCAATGAGCAAAAGGCGCTTCGCTATGCCGCGCGTTCGTTCCGCACAAACCCCGATTTCGATACAGAGCGCACTCTCCAGGAGCTTGCTACCGGCGAGGCGCTGGTTTCGGTCCTCGATGCAAAAGGCGTTCCCGGTGTCGTCCAGCGCGCCGGGATCCTGCCTCCGCAGAGCTCCATGAACGCAGTCGAACCCGAAGTGATTGCGGCTGTTACCGCCGGCAGTTCCCTTTCCGAAAAGTACGGTGAAGCATTGGATCGTGAATCGGCTTATGAGGTGCTGACCGGAGAGTATGAAAAAGCCGAGCAGGAAAAAGCCGAAGCGGAGGCCGCAAAGAAAGCTGAGGAAGAGCGTAAGGCCGCTGAAAAGCAGGCGGAAGCGGAACGCAAGCAGAAGGAAAAGGAACAGCGTGAAAAAGACAAAGCCGAAGCTGCAAAGAAGAAAGGCTCCCGGAAGAAAACGTCCGCGCTTGGGAAGGTCACCGGCTCCATGGCAAGCACAATAGGCCGAAAGCTCGGGGAAGCACTGATACGCGGGTTACTTGGGATCCGTAAAAAATAATAAAACTAAAACCGCTGTTCCGATCCGGAGCAGCGGTTATTGATTATTCTGTTTTGTTTGCTTCCGGGGCCGGCTTTTTCTTTCCGAGCATCGGTTTGCCGAGAATAAGGTTTCCAAACGGTTTTTCGATCAGGTAAGTCGCAAGGATAGCGGCGGCAAAGGCTGCCACCGTTATAACGGCCGCGTATTTGTTCATCCAAACGTGGTCCCAATTTTGATTTGGCGGAACGGTACCCTCCCAACGGGGGATGCGCCACAGGCTTTTGAGCTGCACCGCAAGCCACTGGTGCCAGATATAGAGATTGTACGATATTGCGGAGAGGAAGCGCATCAGCCTGTTTGAAAAGACGAAGCGATACCACCGCATCGAAAGCGCAGTTGCGATGATAAAGATCATAAATGCGGATGTGAGACGGAACCTTTCCGTGACCTGCCATAACTGCGCGCGCTCGGCCGGAAGATCCGCGCATTCATTCAACATTGATGCGATATAGATGATGCATGCGATCGAAAGCAGCGTGCAGGCGATCGAGATCCCGCTCGTGCGCTCGCAATGCTTCGCGAGCAGCACAAAAATCATCGCGCCGATCATGCCGTTTGCATAAGTCCCAAGGAAGGCCGGGAGCTGGTTGATCTTCATCGCGAGATACGCACCCGGCTTTTCAACAACACTCGTTCTCCACCAATAGGTTATGCCGTAGAATAGAATACATACGACAGCTATCACGGCGACGGACGAAACGATGCTCTTTTTCCCCTGCTCTCTGCGCTTCATCATCGAAGCGACAAACGGGAATAGAACGTAGAACCACACCTCGATCGCGACCGTCCAGAGCACAACGTCAAGCTTGCTGCCAATATAAGTTTTTACGAACAGAGTTTGAGTAAAGGTCAGATGAGTGATCAGATCCTTGATCGCCTCCGCTTTGGTTGCATACATGTGGTTCGGCAGAGCGACCGCAAAGAAGATGAGCAGAACAGCGAAATAGTAGCTCGGCGCAATCCTTGCGATGCGGCGGAGCGCGTACTGCTTCCAGCTGATCATGTCCTCACCCATAAAGATATGGCGCATAAGAGGAAGAAAGAGAAGAAAGCCGCTGATTAGGACCATCATGTCGACGAACAGATAGCCGGTCCTTGCAAGAGCGGTAAAATCTATCTTCGTTAGTCCGATAAACGCAAGGAACGGCGTTTGGATCGTAGGGAAGATCCAGGTCTGCTGCCAAAAATGGAATATCAAAACGAAAATGACGCTGAGAGCGCGGATTCCGTCAAGTACGTCAATATATTTCGGATCGATCAGTTTACCGTTTTTGGTTCTCATTACGCCCTCCGCACGGGGTACTGCTTTAATATAATAGCATTTTACCGTGCAAAATGCAACAAAAAAGCCTGTCTCCCGGGGGAAACAGGCTTTTTGCTGTGAGATTATTTGAGTTCGGAGAAGTACTTGATGGTGCGGACCATCTGGCTGGTGTAGGAGTTCTCGTTGTCATACCAGGAAACGACCTGGACCTGGGTGTCGCCATTGGGCAGGGGCAGGACCATGGTCTGGGTGGCGTCGAACAGTGAGCCGTACTTCATGCCGATGATATCGGAGGAAACGATCTCGTCGGTGGTGTAGCCGAAGCTCTCGTTGGACTGGGCCTTCATCGCCTCGTTGATCTGCTCAACGGTGACTGCGCCCTTGACGACGGCATTCAGCATGGTGGTGGAGCCGGTGGGAGTGGGAACGCGCTGTGCGGCGCCGATCAGCTTGCCCTTGAGCTCGGGGATGACAAGGCCGATAGCCTTTGCGGCACCGGTGGAGTTGGGCACGATGTTGACCGCGCAGGCACGGCTGCGGCGGAGATCGCCCTTCCTCTGGGGGCCGTCAAGAGGCATCTGGTCGCCGGTGTAAGCATGGATGGTGCACATGATGCCGCTCTGGATGGGAGCGAGGTCGTTGAGGGCCTTGGTCATCGGAGCGAGGCAGTTGGTGGTGCAGCTTGCAGCAGAGATGATGGTGTCCTCGGGAGTGAGGGTCTCGTGGTTGACGTTGTAGACGATGGTGGGCAGGTCGTTGCCGGCAGGCGCGGAAATGACGACCTTGCGAGCGCCTGCGTCGATGTGCGCCTGGGACTTGGCCTTGCTGGTATAGAAGCCGGTGCACTCGAGAACGACGTCGATCTTCAGCTTGCCCCAGGGGAGGTCAGCAGCGTTGGGCATCTTGTAGATAACGATCTTCTTGCCGTCAACAACGATGTAGTTGTCTTCGCCTTCACCCTCATGATAGTCCACGGTGTGGCCCTGGGCGACCCAGTTGCCCTGAGTGGAGTCATACTTGAGCAGATGAGCGAGCATCTTTGCGGAAGTAAGGTCGTTGATAGCGACTACTTTGTAGCCCTTCGCGTTGAACATCTGACGGAATGCCAGACGGCCGATACGGCCAAAACCATTGATAGCAACTCTTACCATGTAATTTTCCTCCGGTTTTTATTGTTTTAAAATATAATGTTTGGATCAGGACGACCCTCGCCATACGATTCTATTATAACGCCTATTTCGAAAAATACAAGCGTTTATCCGATAGATTTTAGTTTATTCTTCGAAGTTCAGCTCCTCCGCGACGATATATAGAGGCCTGTCCTTAAGCTCGTCGTACATGCGGTTCATGTATGCGCCCTGGATGCCGAGGAACAGGAACGTGATCCCGTGCAGGAGAACGAGCCCGCAGAGCGCCCACAGCCAGCCTGAATAGTGCACTCCACAGATCGAAAGGATCACAAGAGCAAGCATGCCGATCAGGCTGAGGATGCTGACGACCGCGCCGAAACCGCCGCAGAGCGTAAGGGGACGGTCGCTGAAATTGATGATACCGTCCATCGCGAGGCGAAGCATCTTCTTGAGGGTGTACTTGGTCTTTCCGGCGTAGCGTTCGTTGCGTACAAACTCTATCGGTACAGCTTCAAAGCCCATCCATGCGCTCATTCCGCGCAGGAAGCGGTTGTGTTCACGCATTTTGAGGAATACATCGGCGACCTTGCGGTCGATCAGGCGGAAATCGCCGGTATCGAGGGGGATCGCTGTTGCGCTCATGGATTTGAGCAGGCGGTAATAGCAGGCCGCTGTGAACTTTTTGAAAAGGGTCTCGCCCTCCCTCTTTTTGCGTTTACCGTATGCGATATCCGCACCGTCTTCCCAAGCGCGCACCATGTCCTCTATGACCTCGGGCGGGTCCTGGAGATCGACGTCGATGATTATGAGCGCGTCGCCCTGTGCGGCGTCCATACCGCAGGTGACTGCGAGCTGATGGCCGAAGTTCCTGCTGAAAGAGCGCACCTTGACCTGGGGATTATCTCTTGCGATCCTGCGAAGGATCTTCATAGAACCGTCGCGGCTGCCGTCGTTGACGTATATGATCTCATATGGATAACCGATCCTGCGCATGACCTCGTCCATACGCTGGAAGGATACTTCGAGCACCTCTTCCTCGTTGTATACGGGGACGATAAGCGAAAGCATTGCGTCCATTTCTTCCTCCTTGGATAACGGAAAATATTTTTGGATCCGTTTGTTCAATTATAGCCTACTTCGGCTTGTTTTTCAAGCGCAAAACACAGTTTCCGCCCTTTTCCCGTTTTTTTGTCGTCCTATCGCTTCGCTCATTTCAGAATATAAGGAAGAATTATCTTTTTTACGGTTGATTTAATTCCGTTTGGGGTTTATAATGGATTTACAGAATGGCAGGTGTATGCATTTGTTGCTGTATGCTTCGCGCCTCGCTTGCCGCTCATGTGAAAAACAATTTTGAGGAGGATAATCTAATGCCACTCGTAACCAGCACCGAAATGTTCAAAAAGGCCTATGAAGGCGGCTACGCCATCGGCGCGTTCAATGTCAACAACATGGAGATCATCCAGGGCATCACCGAAGCAGCCAAGGAACTGAATGCTCCTCTCATCCTGCAGGTTTCCAAAGGCGCGCGCGAATACGCAAACCACACGTATCTCGTAAAGCTCGTTGAGGCAGCGGTTATCGAGACCGGCCTGCCGATCGTTCTCCACCTCGATCACGGCGGAGATTTCGACATCTGCAAAAAGTGCGTGGACGGCGGCTTCACCTCCGTTATGATCGACGCTTCCTCCAAGCCCTTCAAGGAGAACATCGAGATCACCCGTCAGGTCGTCGAATACGCGCACGATCACGGCGTGGTAGTCGAAGCAGAGCTTGGCACCCTTGCCGGCGTCGAGGACGACGTCAAGGTCAAGGCAGAGGATTCCTCCTACACCCGTCCCGAAGAGGTCGAAGAATTTGTTGCAAAGACCGGCTGCGACTCCCTGGCTATCGCTATCGGCACCAGCCACGGCGCATACAAGTTCCGTCCCGAACAGTGCACCCGCAATGAAAAGGGCATCCTCGTTCCCCCGCCGCTCCGTTTCGACGTTCTCGAAGAGGTCGAAAAGCGCCTGCCCGGTTTCCCGATCGTTCTTCACGGCTCCTCCAGCGTTCCGCAGGAGTTCGTCAAGATGATCAACGAGAACGGCGGCCACATGCCCGACGCGGTCGGCATTCCCGAGGAGCAGCTCCGCAAGGCAGCCCGCAGCTCCGTCTGCAAGATCAACATCGACTCCGACCTCCGTCTTGCCATGACTGCAAATATCCGCAAGCATTTCGCGGAGCATCCGGATCATTTCGATCCCCGCCAGTACCTCAAGCCCGCCCGCGCCGCGATCAAGGAGCTTGTTAAGCACAAGATCGTTGACGTTCTCGGCTGCGACGGCAAAGCGTAATTCAGTATCAAACGTTTCCGGCGGGGCTTTCCCGCCGGAACGCTTTATAAAGCAAGGAGAAAGCTTTGGAACAGAACGAAACCCATGCGCTCATCCTCATCGACGAGGATGATAACGAGATCGAGTTCGACCTGCTCGATAAGTTCGAGTTTGAAGGCAGCACCTTCCTCGTGCTTTTGCCCGTTGATGACGACAGCGACGAAGTTGAGTACGTTATCCTTCGCGATGCAGGCGAAGGTGCGCTTGCCGGCATAGACGACGAAGATCAGCTTGACCGCGTTTTTGCGGAGTATAAAAAGCGTAACGATATCGAGGATTAACCTCTTACCCAAATGAGATCTCTGTTAAAGCGGATCGTACCGCTGATACTAATACTTTTTGTATTTGCCGGCTGCGTGAATACAGTGCCGCATTTAATCGATGGTGTCACTCCCCCGCCGGCTTTTACCTCTGCGCCGTCTACTCAGCCCCCCGAGCAGAGCGATGACCCCGCGATCGTTACCGCCGCACCGAATTCCGATGAAAACGTCGATGCCCTCGGGAACCATATTTACACTAGCGACCATTACGAGCGTTACCTGAGCTTTCACAACGTTCTCGTGTATGAGGATGAGGGTGAAACGCTCGTCGACCTGACGATCACGAACGACTATCCGGAGCTGCTTCTTTGCGCCGTCAATATCACTTTTTTCAATGAAGCTGATGAAAAGATCGCTTCGAGCAGCCTTCAGATGCCCGACGGGTCGTTCCTGCTCGCGCTCGAAAGCGGCGATACTCCGCTTTACGCAAGGGTCCTGACGGATATCGTGCTGACCGATAAGCGTTTTGAATTGACTTTTGATCCTCAGACCGGTGTAGTTCCGGAGTAAAACAGCAATCGATATAAAGAAAAAAGGAACGCCGCAACGGCGTATCCGCATAAGGAGATACAGGTTTTCAGCCGCAGCCCGTATACAAAAAAGCAAAGATTCCGGGGATGCTTTTTACTCCCGGAATCTCTCGTTTTATAGGTGGATGAAAACCGCATGACGATCAATGCTTTGAAGCGAACAGGCAGATAAGTCCGGTTTTCTTCAAACCCTTGGCTGCCGTCATCCCCTGTCGCTTTACTTCATTCATGTAGCGATCGCTTTCGGACGGATCAATAACCTTGCTCGTATTCAAACAAGGACATACAGCCTCAGGAGTATAAAGAGTTCCGAAAGCCACAAAGACTTCGGAGCTTTTAATGTTTCTGTTTTGCTGTGATCAGAGAGTAACTTATTGAACGAGCTTGGGATTTTTCAGTCGGATCGGTTGTTCGAGCACGTACTCGGCATAATCAAAGATCAGTTTATTAAGCTCCGTTCTCGCGCTCTCCGGCAGGCGCACCTTGTCCATGTCCTTATCTTCGAGTCTCATCATGCGTCTGAATGCTTCAAGCGCCAGTGCTGAATATGTCGGCTGATCGGATGCGCAGTCCGTACACAGAGAACCGCCGCTTTTGAACGAAAACGGGATCTGTTTTTCCGACGTTACCGGTTTCCCGCAGCAAGAACAGTTTGTGAGTACCGGCGCGTAACCCGCCAGCGCAAGAAACTTTGCCGCAAAGCAGAGTACGAGATCGGCCGGCTGCGCGTTACCGTATGCAAGGAAGCTGAACGCATGATACAGCATGGAAAACAGCTCGTCGTTTGGCCTGTTTGATGCCAGCTTTTCGGCAATGCGAACTATTTGTGCGGCGGCAAGGAGCTTATCGTAATCCTCGCGTATCGGGTAAAAAGCTTCGATGATCGTTGAGGATGAAACGCAGTCTATGCCGTTTCGTTCATAAACGATAAACTCACCGTAGCAATACGCATCCTTTACATTACTTGATACGGTTTTTCCTTTTGCCCTTACTCCCCTTGCCGTGACCGAAACAAGCCCGTTTTCCCTGGTGAGAACGCTCAGGATACGGTCGTTTTCGCGATAGTCAGTGTATCGCAGTACTATTCCTGTCAAAGTCTGAAATGCCATAATGAGTGTATTTGCCTTTCCTGCCGTTCTTTTCCGTATTAGCCGCAAACTGGAGCGGTTTTTTATACGCCCGCGTGCAATACTACGAAAAAAGCAAGGAGCCGGCTATGGAAAGAAAAGGATCTGAGTCTTCAGCGGAAAAAGCAAAGCTTTGGAAAAAATTCACGGCGAGCGGAAGGATCGACGATTACCTTGCATACAGCCGTTACACCGGAGAAAACGCCGATAAAGACTGATCAGAAATTGGGGTCGAAGCCGAACTCGCGCAGCGCTGAGGCGGAGTTACGCCACTCCGGACGGACTTTGACGTACAGTTGGAGATTGACCTGCGTGCCGAACAGCCACTCGATCTCCTGCCTTGCGTTCATTCCGATCTTTTTAAGCATTCGTCCGCCTTTTCCGATCACGATTCCCTTGTGAGAATCTCTTTCAACGTAGATCGTCGCAAACACGTCGTGTATGCCGTCTTCGCGCAGCTTGATCTTGTCGATGCCTACGCCGATACCGTGCGGGATCTCGTCACGGATCAGCTTCAGCGCGGTCTCGCGGATCATCTCCGCGCAGATAGCCCACATCGGCTGATCTGTCACCATATCGTCGGGGTAATACTGCGGCCCCTCCTCAAGGTATTCGAGCAGGACGGCTTCGAGCTTGTCGGTATTTCGCCCGCTTTCGGCGCTGATCGGAACGATCTGCTTTATCCATTTTTCTCTTTGCAGTCTTTCGGTCAGCTCGTCGATCGTTCCCAGGCTAACAAGGTCTGTCTTGTTGATTGCGGCAACGACGGGAGTTTTCCCGCACTTTGTCATGAGCTGTTCAAGCAGCTTTTCGTCTTTTTCGCGGATGCCGACGGAAGCGTCGATCATCAGAAGGATCGCGTCCACTTCGTTGATCGCGTCCAATGCGGTTTTGAGCATGTAATCGCCGAGCCTGTTTTTCGGCGCGGTAACGCCGGGGGTGTCCAGGAAGATCATTTGATAGTCCTTCCTTGAAACGACGCCGGTTATTCGGTTGCGCGTGGTCTGAGCGCGGTCTGACACGATGCTGATCTTCTGCCCGACGAGTTTATTCATCAAAGTCGACTTGCCAACGTTCGGCGAACCGATTATGGAAATGAAGCCGGATCTGTATGCCATTACTCCATATCCTCCTTGGTGAAAGCAAGCGGGAGTAGTTCGCCAAGCGAAACGAGCTTGTACTCGCCCTCTTTGTTCGCAAGTATCACCGGCATATCCGCCTCGCAGAATTCCGAAAGCACCTGACGGCAGACTCCGCAGGGTGCAGTGTAATTCGCGCTGTCAGATATTATCGCGATGGCTTCGAATTTGCGCTCGCCTTCATAAACAGCCTTGAACATAGCGGTGCGCTCGGCGCAGACCGTGGGCGTATAACTTGCATTCTCTATATTGCATCCGAGATAGTACGCCCCGCTCTGCGCTTTCAGGCAGGCGCCGACGCGAAAATGTGAGTATTCGACATATGCACGCTCGCGCGCTTCCGCAGCAAGGGCGATCATCTTTGCAATTTCAAATCTGTTTAACTCTTTCATTTTGTTCTTCTTTCCGGATCAATCCAATCCTTCGAACTCAGGCATTGCCATTATCTCCCTTTGGCGGGCGAACATTACCTCTTCATCGGAGGGTTCCATATGGTCATAACCGAGCAGGTGCAGCATTCCATGCACTGTCAGGAATGCAAGTTCTCTCTCCGTCGAGTGTCCAAGCTCTGCTCCCTGGCGGATCGCCGTCGGTACGGAGATCATTATGTCTCCGAGAAATCCGTCTGGAGGTGCAATAAGGTCGTCGCCCTCATCAGCCGGAAAACTCAGCACGTCCGTCGGACGGTCCACGTTCCTGAACTCACGATTGTAGATATGTATGGTCTCATCATTCGTGAGCACTATCGAAGCGAATCTGCATTCCGCATTTTCGGCCTTGGCAACGGCTTCACAAGCCGTGCGCACCGCGTTTATCTGCGAAATCGTCGGCTCAATATCTGTGTACGTTATAACGGATTTTTTCATTTCGTTCATTTTGCTCTCAATCGTTGTCCTGATCGCCCGTCTGATCGCCGTTTTCATCGCCGAAATCCTCGTCGCTCCCGGCGTAATCGCTCGCAGCTCGCTGTTCAGCTATCTTTTCGGCAATGTCGTCCTGCTGAGGTTCGTTATCCGGATCGGTATATGGGCCGGGTTCGTTCGTTTCATCATCCGCCGGCAGCTCGGCGTCATGCGTCGTGCTTTGGATCTGCGGCAGGACCTGATCTGGATTTGCGGGATACTCTATGCGTTCGTGATACTGTGCAAGCAGGTTTTTAATGAAGCTCGCTTCGATCGTTCGAATATCCTTTGCTGTGATCGGGCTTTCGCTGAGCTGACCATCCACAGGCAGCCACAGGCCGTTGATTACGTTTTTGACCCGTTCCTCTATCATTTCCTGAGTCGGGCGTTTGAGTGCGCGCACTGCCGCCTCACAGCAATCCGCGAGCATCAAGATCGCGTCTTCCTTCGTCTGCGGTTTTTGTGATTCATAGCGGTAGTCGTTGATATTCACGCTGTCCGGGACGGCCGCCTGTTCCCTGGCTTTTGTATAGAAGTAGTACACGATCGAATCGCCGTGATGATTTGCAGCCATTCGAATAATATCCGACGGGAAGTTTTTCTTGCTCAGCATCTGAGCGCTGTCCTTCGGGTGTGCTAAGATATGCGCGGCGCTGACCTCGGGAGGCAGCTCATCATGCACGTTGTATTCGCCCTGGTTTTCCTTGAAATAGCGGGGGCTGACAAGCTTGCCGATGTCGTGGTAGTATGCAGCGGTTTTGCAAAGGAGGGCATTTGCGCCGACTTGCTCCGCAGCGGATTCCGCCATCACGGCAACGATCAAAGAATGATGATAAGTTCCGGGCGCCTCCAGCATGAGCCGTTTTAGCAGCGGGTTGTTGTTGTTCATCAGCTCATTGAGCCTTGCTTCCGTTGAGATGTCGAAAGCCCTCTCGAACAGCGGCAGAAGTCCGGTCGCAATGATGCCCGAAAGCAGACAGCCCGCGAACATCCAACCCGAATCGATCGCGATCGTTTTAAAGTCAACTCCGGAAAATGCCTGAACTGCGGACAAAACCAAAGCAGCTGCAGCGCCGCCTATCGCTCCTGAGATAACCGGCTGAAGCCTGTTGCTTTGCCCGTTAAGAGCGATGACCGAAACGATGCCTCCGAAGAAGATCGCAAGCGCGGCAGCAACCGGCTTGTCCAGCACGCCGGAGCCATAGCCGGAAACCGTCATCAGCATCATAACGCCGGCCATCGTGACCGTCATCGTGTATGCGGCTCTTTTCGAAACGAGCAGACCGCAAAGGATTATCGCAACGAAAGCGGCTGTGAAAGCAAATGAGATGATCGTGGTGAAGGCGGAAAGCACGACCGCCAGCACTATCAGCGTAGAAACAGCAGCCAGCCGTTTCGGCGAGGTAAGGATATAACGTTTTTCAAAGTACAGGTACGTCTCCAGCAGCACCATGGATGCGATCGAGCACGTGCCGCATATCACAGCAAGAAGTATGAACTCGTTTTTATCCGTGCCCTGCCAAACGCTCGCTATGCGACAATAGGACGTAACGAAGATGACCACCGCCACTACGGCAAGCACTATGCAGCCGACGCGCGGCGGTATCTGACGCTCGCTGAAGAAATTGTTGCCGCGTTCTTTTTTCTTTTTGTTTTCCGCTTTTTCTCGGCGGTTTGCAGCTTTTGCATTCTCTTTCATTTCGTCTCCTTTGCATGGCATAAGCCACAACGCATGCCTCTCAGACCAGTTTGCTGCTTAAATGCAGTTTCAGCCTTCGGGCTTTTCGTCGTCCCTTCGGCGCTCTTCGCGAGCCTTCCTCTCGGCAGCTCGCTCCGCCGCCTGCTCATATGCCCTGACGATCCTCTGCACCATTTCATGGCGGACGACGTCGCGGGCCGACATATAGACCATCGCAATATTTTCGACGTCCTTGAGGACGTGCAGCGCGTGGATAAGACCGCTCTTTTTTTCCTGAGGAAGGTCTATCTGTGTGATATCGCCCGTTACAACGACTCTTGAACCTTCGCCGAAACGGGTCAGGAACATTTTCATCTGCTCGATGGTACAGTTCTGCGCTTCATCGAGGATGATGTATGCATCGTTCAAAGTGCGGCCGCGCATATACGCAAGCGGTGCGACCTCGATCGTTCCCCTCTCGGAAAGAGTTCTGAAGCCCTCCGCTCCGAGGAAGTCATAGAGCGCATCGTAAAGCGGGCGCAGATACGGATCTACCTTGTTCTGAAGATCGCCCGGAAGGAAGCCGAGCTTCTCCCCCGCTTCCACCGCCGGTCTTGTCAGGATTATACGGCTGACTTCTTTATTCTTATACGCGAGCACCGCCATCGCGACCGCGAGATACGTCTTGCCCGTTCCCGCAGGGCCAACGCCAAACACGACAGTGTTCTTTTTGAGCGCGTTGACGTACTTTTTCTGTCCAAGAGTCTTGCACTTGATCTGTTTTCCGCGGCTCGTAAAGGCGATGACGTCATCGGCAAGGTCCAGTATAAGATCGGCGTTGCCCTCCCTCGCAAGATCTATCGCATAGCGGATGCGGCCGCGGTCAATGTTCTCGCCCTTGCGGATCAGTCCAAGCAGCTTTTCAATAACGCCGCAGGCCACTCTATCCTGCTCGTCCGTACCTGTGACGGCGATCATATCGCCTGTTACGCGGATCTGCGCACCGGTCTCGGCTTCTATCACTCTGAGATTTTCATCGAACACTCCGAACAGACGAATGACCTCGTCCATGGAGTCGATCGGGATGTATTCGGTTTGTTTATCCTCCGTGTTGGAGGGAGTATGCGGCTCGACGGCGTTCGTCGTCAGTTCGTCATTTTGCAGTTCTTGTTCCTGCTCGTTCATAAATACCTCTGAGATCCTATGTTTTCTATCGTGTGTACGTTCACCGCCAATATCAGCGATCCGTCATCGTTCCACACGAGATCAGTTGTTTTTGAGATCAGCCTCGCATCGCTCGGGATACCCGTCACAAGCGCTATATCGGCGCGTTTCAATGCTTCGGCGATCATTTCATCCTTTGATAATCGTTCTTCCGCGATCACGATCTCCCAGGCGGTTCCGCATGAAGCTTCTATCGGGAGCGGAAAAGCCGTCAGCATTGAGCCGTAAAGCGGATCCGCATCATACCGTTCAAATCCGGTTTTGGAATCGCATCTCAGCCCGAACAGCGATAGCCGTGCATAAGCTCTGCTGTTGCCGCTCTTTTTCGGCTTGTTAGCGGTCGGCTCGACGGTTATTGAAAAGCGGTATGCCGCTTCGCCCAATATCTCAGCTTCCGAATGCACGAGCGTCGGGGTTTCCGCCCCTTCCGGAGTTACGTCCCCGTCCACAAGGAGCTGGCCTTTCTTTACGGCGTCTCCCGGCTGTACGCATAGTTTCCCGTCAAGTGCCGCTGCGCGCAATATAACGCAGTCTTTATCTGCGTATATGCTGCACGGAGGGTTGTTTGCTTCGTGCCGGTCTTCTTCACCGAGGCTTACGCTGACATTGAGCACTACACCGTTCACTGAAGCTGAAACTAAAGTTATCCGAGGGTCTAATTGCTTCAGGTGGGATGTGATTAGCGCCGTGTCGATATCCGAAAGCCTGCATCCTCGCCTGACGCCAAGCCCTTCGATGGTTTCAAATACCTCCGCGGTGAGGTTGGCGTCGCAGCCTTCCGTTCTGACTGCTATCAGCCTGTGCGAAAGAAAGATCAGTGCTGCCGCCGCGAGCGCAAGTCCGACAGCAAGCGCAAGCCTTGCTCGTAAGAAACCGGCAATCAGCTGCAGTCCGCCGCGACGCAGGATCTCTATCTCGCATCCGTCCTCTTCGGAAAGCGCAAGAGCCTTTGGCAGATCCCTGTGGCTTACAGTCATCATCGCTGCGTATCTGTTCATCCTCCTGATATTATGCACGGAAATGCCTTCCGTGATAATTCGGTTGATAAACCGCTCCGGCCTGAAATTCGCCACTTTTATTATATCATATCCTTGAAAGGAAGTCCACCTAAACATATACTTTGCCGGCTTTCGTCGTTTTCAATGCTTTTCGTATTCAATGCCGCATATGCAGCCGTCGATCAAAAGACTTTCATGGTCCGCATTTCTGACCTCCAGCAAACTGCCCGTAACGCGCAGTATACCGAGCCGCGTATACAGACGGATCGCGTTTTGCGTTAGTTCGAGCACGCCCTTGTGGTTTTCGATCTCGACGTGCGCATCCCCGATCAGTTTAATGCACGGGAAGTTCTCCGAGGTCGATTCCGGCAGCGAAAGCGAGCGAAGCAGTTCTCCGCTCCTTCTTGTTCTTTTTGCCTGGCTCTCCTTGCAGCGTTTATCTGAATGTTCCTGCTGTGATCGTCTTTTTACCATACTGGATTGTATGCGTGCGGTGTGACGTAAAGACGGATTCGTCAGTTTTCGATGTGAATTCACACTCAACCGAACAATAACCCGACGCGTTATATAAATGTAAGGAGCCGCAGCGCTCCTGTCCTCTTTTCGAAGCTGCTAAAAATCCGAAAGGAATTGCCGCAAAGCGGTACGGTATCTACAATGAAAAGAACTTTTGCGATCTTGTTTTCCGTCATTCTCTGCATGACGCTGTTTTTAACAGGCTGCACCAGAAAGGCAAGTGTAAGCGACTACGAAGCCCCTGTCTTTACAAACCACAAACCCGGTTCGATCAATTATGATTCTGCAGTCGGTGATGGAGCGCCTTCGCAGGAAACGAGCATGCCTCAGGATGCCGGGAACGCTCTTGAAGGACGAAAAGTCATCCGCGACGCATCCCTGACTATCCAAACGCTTGATTTCGATGATTTCATGCGCAACATGCTTGAGCGAGTCAATTCTCTCGGCGGTTACGTTGAAAAGAACTCCGTTGACGGCAACAGTTACGGCAGCAAGCGCCTTCGCAGCGCTTCCTCCGTTGTCCGTATTCCCTCAGGCAAGCTTGATTCCTTCCTAAATGACGCCGATTCGCTCGGGAACGTGACGAACCGTGAAGAGTTCACCTCGGACGTTACGGAAAGCTACGTCGATATGGAGGCAAGGCTCACATCGCTCCGGACAGAATACGACGCGCTCCTCGAGCTGCTCGCAAAGTCTGAATCACTTGAGGACATTTTCCGTGTTCAGGAACGCCTCTCCGAAGTGCGCTATCAGATGGAATCCTACGAAGCAAGGCTAAGGAGTTATGATTCCAAGATCGAATTCTCCACGGTCTCTTTGAGCATATATGAAGTTGAGAGAGAGACCCCGGTCGAAGCCGAGACCTTCGGGCAGGAAGTATCCCGTAGGTTCCATGAGAGCCTTGAAGACGTGGGCAACGGTTTCAAGAGCTTTGCAAAGTGGTTCATCGGCAATCTCCCCCACATCGTCGTAACGCTCTTCTTCCTGCTTCTGCCCCTTGCGATAGTGTTTATCTGCATCAATGCAGGCAGGAAGCGCAGGGCTAAGCGGCTGCGCAAGCAGGCAGAAAACGCGGCGAAACCCGCGCCCGCCGCTGACAACACCAAGGAATAACATTTAGCGGGAATATAGAATCACCCCCGGCGCCAGTCGGGGGTGATCGTTTTTTATTCGATGATTACAGGGATTCGCCGAAGTCCTCACGGAACTTCGCTGCCAGCTTCTCCGGCCAATCGGAGTTGGACTCGAGCGCATCATAGAACTGATGCGGGCCCTCGGTCTCAAAATGGATACCGCCGATCAGGTCGCGGTTGTCATACAGCCAGGTGAGGCGGTCGACCATGTAGTTTATCTGGGACACGGTGTAGACCCTCCTCGGGACGGCAAGACGAACGAGTTCCATAGCACCGTAGGGCTCCACCTCTGGATTGGCCCACGGCTCGTCGATGCCGCCGCGTTCCATGCCCCTTGCGCCGGACGCGATGTAGATCGCGGCTGCGAGGGAACCTGCAGGCAGATCGCTGCGCTTGATATGGGGAACGAACTTCATCGCGTCGATATGCAGTCCAAGGCCGCCCGGAGGGGTGACGATCGGAATGCCTGCCGCTTCGAGCTCCTGCGCGAAGTATTCGATGAACATCGGGCCCTGTGCAATGATATCTTCGTCGAGGGTATCGTCGAGGCCGACGCGGATCGCTTCCATTTCCTTGACGCTCATGCCGCCGAAGGTCGGGAAACCTTCGAACGAAGCAACGAAGGTCTTGATGTATTCGAATTCCTCTATATTGTTGAGGATGATCGCGCCGCCGCGGCCGAAGCCGAGCTTGCGGGCGGAGAAGTAAATGACGTCCATCGCGTCGGAGATCAGGCGAACGATCTCACGAATGCTGCTGTTCTTGTACTTATCCTCGCGGGTCTTGATGAAGTGCAGGTTATCCTGCAGCAGGCTCGCATCGAGTACGGAACGAACGCCGTACTTTTTGCAAAGAGCCGCTGTCGCAAGCATATTGTCCAAAGAGATGGGCTGACCGCCAATCAGGTTGGTTCCTGATTCGATACGAACGAAAGCAACGTTGTCGCCCTGCTCCTTGAGGATGCGTTCAAGCTTCTCAAGATCGAAATCGCCTTTGAACAGATCGCTGCTCTGCCTGTTGAGGCCTTCTTCCTTGATGCAGATGACGTAGTCGCCGCCGCAGTATTGGATCTTGCCCACGGAGGTGCCGAACTGGAAGTTCATCGGGACGATGCTGCCGGGCTTCGGCTTTACGTATGCAAGCGCGAGCATGTATTCGCATGCCCTGCCCTGGTGGACGGGAAGGAAATAGTCCTTATTGAAGACCTCCTTGATCTTATCGGCAAGGCGGTAATAGGTCTGGCTGCCGGCATAGCAGTCATCGCCGATCATCATGGCTCCGAGCTGTTCGTTGGTCATTGCGTTGACGCCGCTGTCAGTGAGCATGTCAAGGTAGATATCCTTGGACTCCATTCTGTAGGTATTGAAACCGGCCTTGCGGATCGCTTTGACGCGCTCCTCTACCGGGATGATATTGGTTTTCTGGACGATACAAACTTTGTGCATTTCAAGAGGAAGGGGTTTCCTCCTGTAATAGGTGACTTTGGACATTGTTGTTCTCCTTTCACGATTCGGGTTTTTGCTTTCAGCATTTAACTTTTTCCCGACATTCATATTATACGGCTTTATGCGAAAGCGGTCAAAGCAGTAACATACTATATGAACGTTCGTTTACATTATTGCCATATTTCTTCTGCTGTTCTGCAAAAAGAAGGAGGAACTTTGCCTCCTTCTTTGCGTTATTCGGAAACGTATGCTTTTACGAGTTCCAGCGTGTTGCGTGCGCCGTCCACGTGGGAACGCTCATACCCGTGGGAAGCGTACACGCCTGCGCCGATAAGCCCGTGGCGCAGATCGTAACCCGCATCGAGCGCGGCGTCGGCATCGGAACCGTAATAGGGATAAACGTCCAGCGCGTAGTCGAGCTTATGCTTCTTGGCAAGGCTTACCAGACGGTCGGTCAGCTCATAGTTGTACGGGCCGTGGGAGTCCTTGACGCATATGGAGACCTGGTGTTCCTTGCATTCAAGCCCCTCTCCGACGCAGCCCATATCCACGCTGATGATCTCCTCGGCGTCAGCGGGGATACCGCTCGAACAGCCGTGACCGACTTCCTCGAAAACGGTCATATAGATATAGACCTTGCGCGTGAGGACGAGGCTTTCTTCCTTGATGCGGCGGGCAAGATCCATCAGGATCGCAGCGCTGAGCTTATCATCGAGGAAACGGCTCTTGATATAGCCGGAAGCGGTGACGGTCGTGCGCGGATCGAAGCAAACGTAATCGCCTGTGGCGATGCCGAGCGCCTTCGTTGCATCCGCAGTAAAGACCTTTTCATCGAGCACGAGCTCCATATTGTCCCAGTTACGTTCCTGCTTGCTGTACTCGCCGTTCACGTGAACGGAAGGATCGTTCATCTGGAAGCAGCCCTCGTATACCTTGCCGTCGCGCGTGTAGACTTTTGCGTTCTCGGTCTCGGCGTTGTTCGGGTTCATGCCGCCGATGCGCGTGAGCTTAAGCCTGCCGTTCGACTTGATCGATGCGACCATACCGCCGAGCGTGTCGATATGCGCCGAGAAAACGACGGGAGTGCCTTCGCCGCCCAGGCAGCAGAGCACACAGCCCTTCCTGGTTTTTTCGGGCGCATAACCGAGCCTTGTCAGCTCTTCGCAGATATAGTCCGCCGCTTTTGCGGTGAAGCCGCTGGGGCTGTCGATCGCCATCAGCTTTTTGAGTTGGTCAATAGTGTAATCCATGTTTGCCTCCGTTATTTTATCAGATAGAAACTGTTTTGTGCGTCGTGCAGTTTTTTGTATTCGCCGTCGATCTTAAGCAGCTCGTCATGGCTGCCCATTTCAACGATGCCGTGCTCATCTATAACTGCGATCTTATCCGCATTGCGCACTGTGGAAAGCCTGTGCGCGATGACGAGAGTCGTCCTGCCCCTGCTCAGTCGCTCGAAAGCGGCGGTGATGCGGGCTTCGGTCGCGGAATCAAGCGCGCTTGTCGCTTCGTCGAGGATCAGTATGGGCGGATTCTTGAGGAAAATGCGGGCGATGGAAACACGCTGTTTTTGACCGCCCGAAAGCATTATTCCGCGCTCGCCTACGATCGTGTCATAACCGTTCGGCATCTTCATGATGTCGTCATGGATCTCTGCGGCGATGGCGGCACGCACGATCTCTTCATCGGTCGCGTCGATCTTGCCATAACGGATGTTGTCCTTCACGCTGGCTGCAAAAAGGAATACATCCTGCTGAACGATGCCGATGTTGCGGCGCAGCGACGCAAGCGTCACGTCCCGAATATCATGGTCGTCAATAGTGATCCTGCCTTCCTGGATCTCATAAAACCTCGGCAGGAGGTGGCAGATAGTGGTCTTGCCGCCGCCAGAAGGGCCGACGAGAGCAACGGTTTCACCCGCCTTTATACTCAGGCTGAGGTCATGAAGCACCTTATCTCCAGTGAGGTTATGCCCATTCGCCTCGTCGTAGGAAAAGCTGATGTGGTCGAATTCAATATTGCCCTTGACGTTCGTGAGTTCGGCCGCGCCTTCCTTATCTGCAATATCCGGCTCGGTGTCGAGCAGCTCCGTAAAGCGCTTGAAGCCGGCCATGCCCATTGTGTACTGCTCCGAAAATTGCGCGAGCTTGCGTATCGGTGTCGTGAACGATGAAACGTACAGCAGGAACACGACGAGCGTTGTGAAGTCCATCTTTTTCTGCATCATGAGAAGGCCGCTCGCGGTGAGCACGAGCACGTTCATGATGGACGTGAAGAACTCCATCCCCGCGTGGAACAAGCCCATAGTCTTGTAGTATGCACGCTTGTATTTGATGAAGATCCCGTTACCCTTCTCGAATTTTTCGATCTCGTAATCCTCGTTTGTAAAGGCTTTTGCGACCCTGGCGCCGCTGATCGAGGACTCAATATCCGCGTTGATGATCGCGGTGCCCTCTTTCACCTTGCGTGATGTCAGGCTCATCTGCTTGCGCAGCTTCATCACGAAGCCCATCATGATCGGAACGGAGATGACCAGCACGAGCGCAAGCCGCCACTCGATGAACAGCATCGCGATAAAAGCGCCGATAAAGGTTACAACGGAGATGAACACGTCCTCAGGGCCGTGGTGCGCAAGCTCGGTAACGTCAAAAAGATCGTTCGTGCAGCGCGAAAGCAGCTTACCAGTCCTCGACTTATCGTAGAAACTGAAACCGAGCTTCTGCAGATGAGAAAACGCGTCCCTGCGCATATCCGCCTCTATGCTGACGCCGAGGCTGTGACCAAGATAAGTTACGATAAACGTTGCCCCTGTTCGAAGAACGTACATGAGGAAGCACAGCGCCATCAGCATGAAGAACGGAGCAAACCGCGGACTATCGGCCTGAAGGTAATCGTAAAGTACGTGACGCGAAATGAGCGGATAGACTATGTCCACCGCCGAAATAAAAAGCGCGCATGCCATATCGGTCAGGAACAGACCGATATGCGGCTTGTAGTAGCGCACAAAACGCTTGAGGTCGGAACCTTTGGGTTTTGATGCTGTGTTATCCATCGTCAGTCCTCCGTTCCGCCGGAATGATCTGCTCCGCTTCCGTCATTATCGGAAGGCATGGATTTAACGATGCCAAGCAGCACGAGGGCTGCTGCGAACATGAGGATCGGGATGAGTATGTTTATTTTAAGTACCCAGATCAGGCAAAGCAAAATGAATGCTCCTGCTGCGAGCACGATAGCTATCCAACTGAGAGCTCTTCTCATACGGTTCTCCTGCGTATTATTCTAAGAATATTCTACCATATATGGGCATTATTTTCAACGTATACAGAGAAAAAGCGCAATATATTGTGAGCGCATTCGTTTTTGCATACAAAAACGGAGACGGGGCACGCCCGTCTCCGTACTTGCTTATGATCTGTCAGTCTTCAGGATAGAGGGGATACTTTGCGGTGAGCTTAGCGACCTCTGCCTTGACGTATTCAATGGCGTCTTCTCCTTCGAAAACGATCTTGGCGATGAGGCCTGCGATAACGACCATGTCTTCCTCTTTGAAGCCGCGGCTGGTCAGAGCGGGAGTGCCGATACGGATACCGCTGGTGACGAAGGGGCTGCGGGTCTCCTTCGGGATGGTGTTCTTGTTGACGGTGATGTTAGCCGCATCGAGGAGGTTCTCGACTTCCTTGCCGGTCTTGCCGCTTGCGGTGAGGTCAACGAGCATGAGATGGTTATCGGTACCGCCGGAAACGATGCGGAGGCCTGCCTTCTGGAGTTCTTCCGCAAGAACGGCTGCGTTCTTAACGACCTGCTGCTGATATACTTTGAACTCGGGCTTGAGCGCTTCGCCGAAGCAAGCTGCCTTTGCCGCGATGATGTGCATCAGAGGACCGCCCTGGGTGCCGGGGAAAATACCCTTGTCGATCTGCTTGGCAAGCTCTTCTTTGCAGAGGATGATGCCGCCGCGGGGACCGCGCAGGGTCTTGTGGGTGGTGCTGGTAACAACGTCCGCATAAGGAACGGGGTTCATGTGGAGACCTGCTGCAACGAGGCCTGCGATGTGAGCCATATCGACCATGAAATAGGTCTTCTCGCCCCTGAGTTCGGAGACTTCGTCAACGATCTCACGGATGCGGTCGAAACGGATCGCACGGGGATATGCGCTTGCGCCGGCAACGATCATCTTGGGCTTGCACTCAAGCGCTGTCCTGCGGAGCTCTTCGTAGTCGATCTGCTCGTTGTCATCGCTGACACGGTAAGGAACAACGTGGAAATACTTGCCGCTCATGTTTACGGGGCTGCCGTGGGTGAGATGACCGCCGTGGGAGAGGTCCATGCCCATGATGGTGTCGCCCGGATTGAGCAGAGCGAAGTATACGGAGAGGTTTGCCTGTGCGCCGGAATGGGGCTGTACGTTGGCATGCTCTGCGCCGAAGAGCTTCTTGACGCGCTCACGTGCAAGTTCCTCGACCTTATCAACGCACTCGCAGCCGCCATAGTAACGCTTTCCGGGATAGCCTTCTGCGTACTTGTTGGTGAGATGGCTGCCCATAGCTGCCATAACGGTCTCGCTGACAAAGTTCTCGGAAGCGATCAGCTCAAGATGGCTGCGCTGGCGAGCCAGCTCTTCTTCCATATAGCCGCAAAGTTCGGGGTCGTTAGCCCTGATCAGATCAAACTGGATCATTTGGATGCCTCCATTGGTTTTTTATTTGTCCGCCGCTCATTATAATCCAAAAAGCAATTGTTGGCAAGAAGAAATGGGTTTGAAACGCCATAAAACAAAAATATAACTTTTGGATATCGTCCGGACGGAGTGGATATCCGTCGATCAGGCGTTTCGGCTGTCACCGTGTGCCTCGACGTATGCCGCGATCGTTTCCGCGTCGTTGAAAACCGCCAGGATATGCGCCGCGCTTCTCTCTGTGCAGACCGCAAGGAGCACCTCCCCGAACGGATTTGAAAGCGCCAGCCTGCGTTGATCGACGGAATAAGTTTTCCCGCCTGCAGCATCATAAACAGAACCCTGACCGCGGTCATACGAGAGTCTTGAAAGCGCAGGGATGCCTTCTCCGCTCAGTTTTGCGCAGGCTTCCTTCGCAGTCCAATAAGAAAGCAGCGTTCCCGGTTTATCATCCGCCCTGTCAAGAACGGCCAGTTCATCTTTTATCAGCATCCGCTGTGCGATCCTGAGGTCGAGGTCCCGCAGTTTTTCGGCATCCACCCCTACCGGAACGGAAGATACCGCTGCCGCCCCGCAGCCCTCGGTATGCGTCATGCTGATGAAGCCTCCGCTTATGACAGGTCGGCCGTTTTCAGCGTATGAGTAGCACGCACCCCCGTCCCCTATTCCCGCGAGTTTCCGAGCCGCAAGATAAGCGAGCTCCGCCGCCGCGGACTGCATCTTGACTGATGCGAGCGAAGCGCGTGCGATCCTTTCACGGCGAAGAGGTGTGTAAAGGTGTGCGTATTCTTCCGCATCAAAGCACTGCGGGTAATTGAACACGCAGGTAACGACCGTATCTAAAGCAAGGAAATCTTTCTCCATATGCTTAACATATCACGCATTTATGCAAGAGTCAAGGCCGAAGCGCAAGCCGCAGAGATGACCGGCAGGCTGTCAACTGCCCACAGGAAACAGCCTAATAAGCCGCATCCCGCAGTGCGGGTCAGCAATAGCGTATTCTGCTTAACGAAATGTTGCTCTTTCCTGCTGCCGGAAAACCGGATGCCGCGTCCTTACCAGGGCGCGGCATCCATAATCAACATCAGAAATAGTACAATCCGTAGAAGAAGTTGTTGCCTTCGATCGTTGCGTAATACTGCGTGTAGTAAAACCATGTCGTGCCGAGTCTCGCAGCGCGATAGAAGAATACGTTGGACGGGAGCGTACTTCCGTGCTCGACAAAGACGTATCTTGCGGCTTCCCTTGCCGCCGGGATCGGAGTCGTGTGTTCCAGTCCGTATCTCGTGTATCCCTGGAACTGTCCCGGCTGGAATATAACGCCGTCCACCGTATTCGGGAACCTGCCCGAAGTGTTCATGACACGGTTATAGACCACGCTTGCGATAGCCCTGAGGCCGACGTAAGTGCTGTATCTCGCCTCGCAGGTAATAAGTGCGGCAACGAGATGAAGGTCATACTCCGTGAACCGGCCGGGAACGGGCGTAGGCGCAGGCGCTGATGTCGGCCTCGGAGTAGCCGTCGGCTTGGGCGTTGGCGTCGGCTCCGGAGTCGGAGTAACATAATACCCAAGTGTAACATACGGCCTTGCCAGATAGCCTTCGACATCATTACGAACGACACGATACCATTCAGCAGTCTTCCCGATGATCAGGACGTCGCTTCCCATTCTTAAGATCTCAATAATCTCCGCATCCGTCGACGGTCCCTTTCTGAAGTTCACGAATACTTCGTTCGTGTGACCGGGTACGTAGGAAACTTCCGTGAAAGGATCCGGCGTCGGAGTCGGGACCGGTGTCGGAGTTGGCACGGGCGTTGGCGCCGGCGTCGCTGTGGGCACGGGCGTTGGCGCCGGCGTCGCTGTGGGCACAGGCGTCGGCACAGGCGTATCTGTCACCTCAGAGGCCGGCGCATCCGTCAGAATGTCGTCGGTTCCTTCAGTATTCCGTGATACGCCATCCTGCAAAAAGCCGTTTTCCGCAGTGTCGCTGCCGGGATTCTGTTTTTCCGAACATGCCGTGACCGCAGTGAACAGCAGCACTGCCGCAAGTACCAGTGCCAGAAAGTTTCGTCTCTTCTGCCATAAATGCAAGGTGTGTTCCTCCTTTGCTTTGCTCCGCGAACGGAACAGTTTTCAGATTATGTATTTATCCAAATTCTCATTTTTCTTTCCGGAAATATGATCGTTTACATAGTTTTTGTCGATCCTAACGGTCAGCATCGGATAATCTCCCGTCGCATTGAACGAGATATCCTCAAGCAGGTTCTCAACGATCGTATGGAGCCTTCTTGCGCCAATGTTTTCGCCGGTTTCGTTTGCATTGAAGCAAGCAGTCGCTACCTCCGTCAATGCGTCCTCCGTGAACTCGATATGGATGTTGTCCGTCTCAAGGAGCGCTGTATACTGCTTGATCAAAGCGTTTTCAGGCGCTGTGAGGATGCGCTTATAATCCTCAAGAGTCAACGCGTTCAGCGTTACTGTGATCGGGAATCTGCCCTGGAGCTCGGGGATCAGGTCGTTCACTTTTGATACATGGAACGCACCAGCTGCGATGAAGAGCATATAATTCGTTTTCACCGGGCCGTATTTCGTGTTCACAACGCTGCCTTCGACTATAGGCAATATATCCCTCTGAACGCCTTCGCGGGACACGTCAGGTCCGTGTCCCGTTCCGCTCGCTGCGATCTTGTCGATCTCATCGATGAAAACGATACCGTCCTGTTCGGCTTTCTCAACGGCTTCGTCGATGACCGCATCCATGTCTATCAGCTTATCTGCTTCTTCGTTTTCCAGAATGCGGCGCGCTTCTTTTACCGTGGTTTTTCTGATCTTTGTTTTCTTTGGAAGAAGTCCTCCGAACATCTCGTTCATGTTGATATCGATGCCCATCGCAAGCATCTGATCATTGCCCGTGTTCGACTCGGTGACTTCGATCTCAACGATCCTGTCTTCAAGTTTTCCATCCTGCAGGTCCCTGAGCACGTCGCTGCGCTTACTTGCACGGCGATGCGCTTCTTCGTCCGAAACAGGTGCGACGTCAGTCGTTTTCGGTGTGGAAAGCATCCCGAAAAGCTTTTGAAGATTTGAGAGCTGATCGGTCTGTTCTTCCGCTTTTGCACTGTGATCGGTGCACAGGATGTCAACGAGCCGCTTTTCCGCTGCGGCCGATGCTGCCGTGCGGACTTTTTCCTGCCATTTGCCCTTTACGAGACGTATCGAGGCTTCAACAAGGTCGCGGATCATGGAATCCACGTCGCGCCCAACGTAGCCGACTTCCGTAAATTTAGTCGCTTCCACTTTGACAAACGGAGCGTCCACGAGCTTTGCAAGCCTTCTTGCGATCTCGGTCTTGCCAACGCCGGTAGGGCCGATCATTATTATGTTTTTGGGAATAACTTCCTCTTTCAATTCGTCGGAAAGCCTGCTGCGGCGGTAACGATTGCGAAGGGCTATCGCAACGGTGCGCTTGGCGTCGTCCTGACCGATTATGTATTTATCGAGTGCTTCAACGATCTGTTTAGGCGTCAGCATAGTCACACCTCCTCGACCGAAATATTCGAGTTCGTGTAGACACAGATCTCCGAGGCTATAAGCAGGCTCTTATGAGCGATCTCAGCCGCCGAGAGCTCGGTGTTTTCTTTGAGAGCACGAGCCGCCGCAAGCGCGTACATGCCGCCGCTGCCTATTGCAGCAATTCCGTCATCCGGCTCGATGACCTCGCCTGAGCCGGAAACGATCAGGAGTTCTGTATCGTTTGCGCAGATGAGCAGCGCTTCGAGCTTCCGCATCACTTTATCGTTCCGCCAATCCTGTGCCAGATCGACTGCCGCGCGGCGAAGGCTGCCGCCGTGATAGGTCAGCTTGCTTTCGAACCTGTCGCAAAGCGTAAATGCGTCCGCAACGGAGCCGGCAAAGCCTACGACAACGCTGTCGTTATAAATACGGCGGACCTTCTTTGCCGTGTGTTTCATAATCGTGTTCTCGCCGAACGTGACCTGCCCGTCGCCTGCTACTGCGCATTTTCCGTCCTTCTGAACGGCGATTATCGTTGTTCCTCTTATTTCCATAGTTCTTCCTCTGTTATTATTCGTTTCATTTCAGTTAATGCACGCTCGGAAAGCGCTGTATAGCGCCTGAACTTGTCCCGAGGTGCGTCGGGCAGCTGCTCCATAATCCCAAAGTTCGCATTCATCGGCTGGAATGAGCCGCCGTTGTATTCACTCACGTAGTGCGCAAGCGCGCCGATCGCCGTTTTTCTTGTGAAATCGATCGGTTCAAAGCCCCTCACGAGCCGTCCGAGTTCGATTCCCGCCGTCATGCCGCTCGAAGCGCTTTCGATGTAACCTTCAACGCCGGTGATCTGCCCCGCGAAGAACGTGAGCGGCCGGCTCTTCAGTGCATAAGTCGCGGCAAGGTGCTTTGGCGACTGCAGGAAGGAGTTGCGGTGCATGACGCCGTAGCGTATGAAATCAGCATTCTCGAGCCCGGGTATCAAGCCGAACACTCGCTTCTGTTCCGGGAACTTGAGATTGGTTTGGAACCCCACGATGTTGAAAAGAGTGCCTTCGCTGTTGTCCTGACGAAGTTGGACGACCGCAAACGGTTTCTTCCCGTTGCTCGCTTTACAGTCGTCAAGGCCTACAGGCTTCATCGGTCCGTAAGCCAGGGTCATATCTCCGCGCTTTGCCATCGTCTCGACCGGCATACAGCCTTCAAAGACCTTGGTCTTTTCGAACTCATGCAGCTCGGCGGTTTCGGCTTCGACAAGGGCTCGCACGAAGGTGAAGTACTCGAGCCTCGTCATCGGGCAGTTGAGGTAATCGTTTCCGCGCTCATAGCGAGAGGCACGAAAGACCTTGCTCATATCGAGGGATTCGAGCGAAACGATCGGCGCAGCGGCATCGAAGAAATGCAGGCTGTCTCCAAGCATTGCTTCGATATCTGCCATCAGCGCTCCGTCCGTCAATGGTCCGGTCGCGATAATGACCGGGCCGTTCGGCACTGAGGTTACTTCTTCGTGGATGATCTCGATGTGAGGATCATTCGCGATACGCTCTGTCACAAGCGCCGAAAAGCCCTGTCTGTCCACAGCAAGCGCGCCGCCGGCCGGAACTGCCGTTTGATCCGCACACTCCATTATAAGCGAACCGAGCATGCGCAGTTCTTCCTTCAGCAGACCTACCGCGTTATCGAGCTTGTTTGAACGAAGCGAATTGGAGCAGACCAGCTCGCACAGCGAATCCGATTTGTGCGCAGGCGAACGGCGCTTCGGCTTCATTTCGAAAAGCTTAACGTCTATCCCCTGTTTTGCAAGCGCGTGCGCCGCCTCACAGCCCGCGAGCCCTGCGCCAATGACCGTTACTGCCGTCATACGGGATCAGTCCTCCTGCTCGCTTTGATCGGACTTCTTATTATTGTCGCGCTTGATGTAGCCGCACTCCTTGTTTTCGCAGCCGATATACCTGCCGTTGGCGCGGATCTTCTGAACGAGCATCCCTCCGCATTTGGGGCATTTCTCACTCGTGGGCATATCCCAGGAGACATAGTTGCAGTCAGGATAACGCTCACAGCCGTAGAAGGTCTTGCCTGTTTTACCGTGGCGACGGATGATATCCGCACCGCACTTCGGGCATTTTACTCCGATCTTTTCAAGGATCGTTTTGGTATTCTTGCAGGTCGGATAATTCGGGCATGCAAGGAACCTGCCGAAGCGGCCTTCTTTATATACCATCATCGCGCCGCATTTGTCGCAGGGGACGTTCGACACTTCGTCCTTTATCTCGACCTTCGGAGCGTTCGCAAAAGCCTTGTCAAGCGATTCCTTAAACGGATAAAAGAAATCGGAAACGATGCTCTGCCAGCGTTCTTTTCCTTCCTCTACGGAGTCAAGTCTCGATTCCATGTCCGCGGTGAACTTAACGTCGACTATCTTTTCGAAATTGTCTTCCATCACCTTGTTGACGATGAAACCGAGCTCTGTGGGATAGAGCAGTTTTTTCTCTTTTTCGACGTAACCGCGGTCGATGATCGTGGAGATCGTCGGCGAATAGGTGCTCGGGCGTCCGATGCCGAGTTCTTCAAGCGTTTTAACGAGCGAGGCTTCGGTATAGCGCGGAGGCGGTTCGGTGAAGTTCTGTTTGGGTGTGATGGAAACATACTTCGGATGGTCGCCTTCCGCCATCTCGGGCAGGCTTGCCGGTTTCTCATCGGGATCGTCATCGGTTCCGGAATAGACTACGGTGAAGCCTGCAAACAGAGTCTTGTTGCCGGCCGCGCGGAAGGAGCATACTTCCTTCGTCTCCGTATCGATGTTGACAGTAGTGGTTTCAATGACCGCTTCACTCATCTGGCTTGCGATGAATCGCTCGTAGATGAGCTTATACAGCTTATACTGACCGGCGTCGAGCGAATCCTTGATCGATTCCGGCGTGAGCGAAACATCCGTCGGACGAATAGCTTCGTGCGCATCCTGCGCGCCGGTCCTGCCGCGGTAGATATTCGGCTTTTCGGGAACGAACTTTTCACCGTAGGTCTTGGCGATAAAAGCACGGGCAGCTTTCTGTGCTTCGTCGGAAATGCGAACGCTGTCGGTCCTCATATACGTGATAAGGCCGACGTTGCCTTTTCCCTTTACGTTAACGCCTTCATAAAGCTGCTGGGCGCAAAGCATCGCGCGTTTCGGCGGAAGCGATGCACGGTTTGATGCGTCCTGAAGCATGCTTGAAGTTGTGTAAGGAGCAGGCGCATGCCGCGTTTTCTGCACGACCTTCACGCCGGTCACACAGTATTGAGCATCGGTGCAGATGTCGATTATGCGGTTCGCTTCCTCACCGGTTTTAAGCTCCGTTTTTTTGCCGTTGATCCCAAAGAACTTTGCCTCGAAATTGCGGCGTTTGTGATTGAGTTTGACGGCGATAGTCCAGTATTCCTTCGCAACAAAGTCCTGGATCTCGCGTTCGCGGTCGCAAATGATCTTTGTAGTGACGGACTGAACTCTGCCTGCGGACAGGCCCTTTTTAACCTTTGTCCAAAGCAGCGGACTGATCTTATATCCGAGCAGGCGGTCAAGTATTCGCCTTGCCTGCTGCGCGTCGACAAGTGAAAGATCGATGCTCCGAGGCGCTTTGATGGACTTCTGGATAACGCCTTTAGTGATCTCGTTGAATACGACGCGGCACTTTGCATTGGGATCGAGCTTGAGCATGTTGGCAAGATGCCATGAGATCGCTTCCCCCTCGCGGTCAGGGTCCGTTGCGAGGTAGATATGATTCGCGGTCTTTGCTTCCTTGCGGATCTTTTCGATCACGTCTCCCCTGCCGCGCAATGTGATGTATTTGGGTTCAAAATCCTTATCCACGTCAACGCCGAGCTGGCTCTTGGGGAGATCCCGCACGTGGCCGTTTGACGCGATTACCTTATACTTTGAGCCGAGATACTTTTCTATCGTCTTTGCCTTTGAAGGGGACTCAACGATTATCAGATTCTCTGCCATGTTACCTCCTTGATCATATCGCAGCTTCTGTTGTTTCGATCATGTTGTTACCGGTCGATCATGTAGACTCTTCCCGGCAGTTGTTTTATTAAACCCGAAAATTCAAGATCCGTCAAGTGCATGCTGAGTTCGCCAAGCGTCAATCCTGTTTTTTCGAGAAGTGTATCAAAGCTTTTGTCGCCTTCCGCCAGCAGATCGTAGATTCGTTTCTGTTCCGGGTCGGTTATGCTGATCTTTTCCTCTTTATGCGCTGTTTTCGGTTCGATCCCGAGCTGGCACAGAAGATCGTCGGTGCTGTAAACAGGCTGTGCCATACCTTTGCGGAGCATTTCGTTTGTGCCGCAGTTCAGCACGTCCGTTATCCTGCCCGGTACCGCGAACACGTTTCTGCTCTGTTCAAGAGCGCAGTCTACCGTGATCATTGTGCCGCTTTTTCTCCCCGCTTCGACTACGAGGACGGCATTTGAGATCCCGCTGATTATGCGGTTGCGCATCGGGAATGAATGCCTGGTCGCCGCGGTTCTCGGGAGATACTCGCTAATGACCGCACCGCGTTCGAGAATGCGTTCCATCGTTTTTGATGTGGAATCATGCTTTTCTGTCATAACGCCCTGACCGAGCACTGCCGCCGTGGGGTAATCGTTGTTTTGGGCGTGCATAGCGCCTTCGTGCGCAAACGAATCGCAGCCGTAGGCAAGTCCCGAGATCACCGTGCAGCCGTTCTCCGCAAGCGCTTCTCCCATCATTTCAGCAACTTTGCGGCCGTATTCGGAGCAGTGCCGCGTGCCTATGACGGCAACGGGCTTCTCTATCCTTTTATAAGCACCCGCGCCTCTCATATACAGCACGTACGGCGGATCATAGATGTTCGCAAGGAGCGGAGGATAGAGCGTATCCGATCTTGTGACGGCAACGATCTCATTCTTTTCGAGCATGGCGATGAAATCATCGATGTATGTATTCGATGCGCACTCGCGCACGAACCGTTTTTTCGCTGCCGACGTGCCGCTGCCGAACTCCGCACTGCCTTCCAGCACACGGTTCCTGAATTCCTCCGCACCGCCGTTATTGGCTTCACAGAGGAGTCCCGAGCGTGCCGCGCCTTCAAAGGCGATGCTCATGAAGATATTCAGTCTGTCCTCTTCCGTGTAGCGCAATCAGAGGTTCCCCCAATACTTGCTGTCGAGCGAGCGGTACTGCAGCGCTTCCGCAATTGCTGCTTTGCTTATATCCGTACTGCCCGCCATGTCCGATATCGTCCTCGCGACCTTTATGATGCGATTATATGCTCTTGCGGACAAGTTTAATTTGGTGAACGACAGCTTGAGCAGTTCTTCGGCATCGCTTTCCAGTTTGCAGTATTTTTTGATCATTCCCGCGCTCATCTGGGAGTTGTAGAGAATGCCTTCTCCACTGAAGCGCTCCGCCTGGATCAAACGCGCTGCATTCACCCTTTCGCGGATCGACTCGGATGATTCGCTGTCCTGCTTGGAAGCAAGCTCATCATAGGCGACTTCAGTCATTTCAACGTGGAGGTCGATCCTGTCAAGCAGCGGACCGCTTATTCGGTTGCGGTACCGCTCTATCTGATAGCGATTGCAGCGGCACTCGTTGACTCGCGATCCGAAATTGCCGCAGGGGCAGGGATTCATTGCCGCGACGAGCATAAAATCCGAAGGGTACTGCGCCTTTGCCGCAGTCCTTGTGATCGTCACGAAGCCGTCTTCGAGCGGCTGACGCAGCGCCTCGAGCACCGTCTTTGAGAATTCGGGGAACTCGTCAAGGAAGAGAACTCCATAGTGCGCAAGGCTGATCTCTCCCGGGAGCGCCCTTGTTCCGCCGCCGACGAGCGAAGGTACGGACGCCGAATGATGCGGCGCGCGGAACGGCCTTTCCGTCACGATACCGCCGCCCCGCGGAAGAATGCCCGCCACGGAGTGGATCTTTGTGATCTCAAGCGCCTCCTCGTTCGTAAGCTCCGGAAGGATCGACGGAATGCTCCTTGCAAGCATCGTTTTGCCGGAACCGGGAGTGCCGATCAAGAGCAGATTATGGTTTCCGGAAACGGCTACCTCCGCGGCACGCTTTGCGGCCTGCTGACCTTTGATCAGCGAAAAATCGCATTCATACTGCCTGTGCCGGGCCTGTCGTTCGGAGTACGGCTGAGGGTCGATATGCTTCATCCCGCGAAGGAACAGCACAGCATCGTTGAGGCTTCCGACAGGTATGATATTCGCTTTCCTGATGTAAGACGCTTCAAGCGCGTTTTCGCGAGGCAGGATGATGTTCGTGTAACCGCGTTCGCAGGCGTCTATCACCATCGGGAGCACGCCTGTAATTCCGCGCACATGCCCATCGAGGGCAAGCTCGCCGAGGAACAGCCATCGTTCGGCGTCTTCCTTCTTTATTTCTCCGCTTGCTGTAAGGATGCCTATCGCGATCGGCAGATCGTAGATCGTGCCTTCTTTTCGCACATCAGCCGGAGCGAGGTTCACTATGAGGCGCGAATTCGGAAAGGTGAAGCCTGTGTTTATTATTGCGGAATGGACGCGCTCCTTCGACTCCTTAACGGCATTGTCGGGCAGGCCGACCGTTTCATACACCATTGCGCCGTATGAGATATCGGTCTCGACTGTCACCGGATAACCGACAAGGCCCGTAAGGCCGTAGCTCATTATCCTTGCAAGCATTCACTTTCCTTTCCGGCCGGGCTTTGGCCTCCGGCCAATTCATTATCACGCTTCAGTCTCCTGCTCGGGCTCCTTCTTGCCTGTGAAGACGAACAGCTTGTTCAGGATAAAGTTGACGAATATGCAGATTACCGTGGCAACCAGCGAGCAGAACAGCCTTCCGCCGATGATCTTGGTGAGCCATTCGGGCAGACCGAGGTTCATCCACCAGGAGTCAAGATGCAGCCAGTTCGTGAACGCATAGATGAGACCGAGTGAGATCAGCAGCACTGCGATATTTACGCCGATAAAGCTGAAGATCTCTCGCGCGTCCTGTTTGCGCTCTTCCTTAAAAGTCCAGCGGCTGTTCAGGATATAGCTGTTAAGAACACCGCAGGCATAGCCGACTATCTTTGCGGCGTAGGTGATCCAGCCGCCGCTTGCGAAAAGCTCGAGGATCTTCGTGAGGCCGATATTCACGATCATGTCTACAAGCGTGTTGCTCGCGCCGACTATCGCGAATTTAATGAGCTGGACGAAGCTTTTCTTTGCTTCACCGGCTGCAGGTGAGTTGTTTGTGTTGATACTCTCCATGGCTTATTCCTCAGTTATCATTTCAGCCAAATGCTGGGCCAGGAACCGGTGAACGTCCAGGTCGGCAGCCATTGCAGCGCTTCAACGTAGCTGCGCTTGACCGGTATACCCGAGATGACCGGATAGAACAATGCAAAGAGGATCACGGCGACAGCGACCCAGATATACTTGACCTTCGGCAGGAACTTTGCTGCGGGTGAAAGGGTGAGGCCCATTTCCTTCGGAACGTAATGGTACCTGTCCTCGTAATGCCAGAGTACGTATACGGATGCGAAGATTATAAGCGGGACCGTTGCGAAGTAATGGTAGATGAAAACGGAACGGGAGATCATCATCCACGGAAGCATGCTTGAAGCCATGCATACAAGAATGAAGAACAATTCCGTATTAAACTTGAATCTTCCGCGCAGCAGGAGGATGAGCATGCAGATCGTTCCCGCAAAGCATATCCACCAAACCGCAGGATTTCCGAAGGATGAGATCGTTCCGTAAAGCGATTTGTCGGGGTGATTATAACCCGCATAGAACCACATCGGGCGGTTGCTTAGCGGCCACTCATACCATCTTGACTCGTATGCATGGGTAGTGGAAAGGCCGCTGTGGTAATTGAACATGTACTTCTGGTTAGAAATAACGCCTTCAACGTACGTCTTTGCCTTTTCGGCAATGGTCAGGACGTTTTCCGGAGCCTCTGCGTTGGCGTCAAGTTCGCCGGAAGCACGCATCCTCGCGATCTTGGCGGCCTCTGCGTTGGGTTTCCATTCCGCCGTATAATAACGGCAGTAGGATGCGAAATAGATCGTTGCCGGAATGATTATGAACAGCGGTATGCAGACCAGGATCGTCTTTAAGAACCTGCTCCCGAAATGTTTTGCGTTTACAGCCGCAGGTTCAAGACTTTCTTCCTCGGTGAGTTCCGCCTTGTTGATCTTGCGCGCTTTGATCCACTGCATGATCATCTTTGCAAAGAACATGACCGCAAGCGCAGCGCCTGTGTAGATACATATCCACTTGCTTGAGCAGCCGATGCCGAAAAACAAGCCGGAGAGAGCAAGGGGCTTTATCGTGCTGCGGAAGCTGTCGCCAAGGTCCATCTTGATAAACTTATACATGTAGTAAGTCATGCAGAGATTGAAGAACACGGCGTAAGAGTCTATCGTCGCGATCCTCGTCTGTGCAAAATGCATAAAGTCAAAGGTCATGAGCGCCGCAGTAAGGAACGCAAGCCCCGTCCGTTTAAACATGCGTTTGCCAAAGGCATACATGACCGGCACCATAAAGATGCCGAAGATCGCTCCCATGATGCGCCAGCCGAACGGAGTCATGCCGAAGATCGCAACGCCGAGAGAAATGATAAGTTTCCCGAGCGGCGGATGCGAGACCTCGTAGACTTTCAGGTTGTTCAGGTGCTCGTACGCTGTGCGCGCATGGTAGAGCTCGTCAAAATACATGCCCGACATATAGTCGGGATAGGCTGGGATCGAATCCGGTTCGTCAACAAGAGCCGCATAGGCATTATCAACAGCTGTCGCGCGGAGCTTGTTGCCATCCTTGTCGATGAATGCAAGCTCATAAAGCCAGGCTTCGCCCATCGTCACATTGAGGGTGAGTTTATCGGTCGTGATGCTCTTGTTTGCTCCGGGCATATCAAGCTTGTTCCAGCGGAACATTACACCGAAGCGCTGCTGCGCTTCGACCTGCGTGCCGTCCGTTCCCGTGAGAGTGTAGCGCGTATTACCGGTCGAGCCGCTGCCTCCGGTTATACCGCCGAACTGCCAGATCTGAGAGATCGTCACAGTCTGCCCGAAATCGAAGGTTGCGCTGGTTCCGGCTTTAGCTTTCCAGCCGGTCACAGGGGATTTCATGTTGCCGAGATTGGTAACGGCGAGCACAGCGTAAACAAGCGTCAGGCCGCATACGAGCAGCCAATCGAGCTTTGTATAGTGAAGCTTTGTGTCGGTCTTTTTCGGAAGCGAAGCGTCGACGTGGAAGAATGACGGTGCATTCTGCGCAGCGGATCTTATCGGCTCCCCTTCCCTGCGCTTCTCGGCTGCATGCTCATACCAAACGAGCATACCGATCGCAAGCGGCACGAGGATGAAGGTGATGATCGTGAATGCGGCCGTGCGCATTCTCGCCTTGTATTCCTTTTCATCGACGGCAGTGGTCTCGCCGGAGTTCGTATCGCTATTGGATTTACGCGTCTCGATGCTTTGAGCGGTCCCCGAATAGTTTTTAAGCTCCTCTGCTGAAAAATCGCTGAAATACGCCGTACCGGAGCTGGTCGCGCCGTAGTTGCCCAGCCTGCATCCGACTTTAACTGTCTTTTGAGAAGCGCCGGTCTTGCCGACGAGCTCAAGCCTGGTCCAGCCGACAGTGCCTGTTAAGGGTGTGGAGTAATAGGTCAGGTCCTCCATTCCGATGTTCGCCCCGGCGCCGCCGACAACGTTTTCCGTCTTTGCGTAAACCGAGAATTTGTAAACGGTATTCGGCTTTACGCTGATCTCCTGAATGAAATGCGCGTCATCCTCGGTCGCGTTTGACAGGCGAACCACGTTCCCCCGCTCCGGATCCGAAACAACCGCGGCGTTGGAGTTTATTGAGTTGTTGGTATAGCTGGTGAAAGTCCAGCCCGTTGGCAGCTTATTAGAACCAAGCTTTGAAAAATTGCCGTTAACGACTCCTGCGCCGCTGCTGCAGGCAGTTGACAGGATCGTTGACGCAATGATGAGCGCTATCGCAGCTGTGAACAATATGCGGTTGAATACTGATCTTGTTTTCATAATAGTCATCCTTTACGTGCCTCCCGCAGTTACTTTTTATCGGCAGGTCCGACGGGCAGCTTTTTTTCTTCCCGGAATACATCGGATGCGATCTTTCCGGCGATCATGATCCTGATGCAAACGTATACAAACAGGATAAAGATGATAACGTTTGCGAGCGAGCACCCGAATACGATGCGTTTATCCCAGTAAAGCTGGTACTCGTGATACTTGCTGTAATAGAATGCCGCAAGGCAGTTCAGCATAGTCGTGACGCTGAACCCGAAGAAGAGATACAGCAGCCTGCGGTCGCCGTAGCAGATATACGCGGCAAGCAGCAGAAGCAGCGCCGGGAACAGATAGCGCTCATGCATATAGTGCCCGAGCATGAAGAGCGAGATGAAAGTGAAAGCGACGGCAAGGAAGAGCGCGCCGCTGTTTTTCTTTCTGCCGAAGAAGAAGAGCGCGCCGCCTGCAAGAACGGAAATGACCATGCCGATGGTGCCGACCTGACCGAATGTGAGGCCGATAAACGTTTTCTCGCTGATCTTTGTCCAGTTGTGACCGCAGAGCGCGTAGATGTTGTATGCGTTGACGGAAGCGTACTTGTACGAAGTCGCAGTTCCGAGGTATTTCTGAACGATCAGTTTATACCACGGGAATGCTTCGGTCGAGAACGGTATCGCAGCCAGGATTATCATCAGGCATGCGCAGGCGACGGCAGCAATTGTTTTAACGAGGCGAACCGCCAGTTTATCCCTGCATTCCACGTTATGGATCTTGAAGAAATCGGGATCGAAAACGTAAAACACATAGGCAAGCGCCATCAGAGGCCCGACCATCAGCGCCTGCGGCTTCATCAGGATCGCAAAACCGTACAGTATGCCTGCGAGGATAGGCTTGTTTGAGTTCAGCGCCAGTATCGAGACAAGGATCAGGACCGCGAGGATCTGGTCGATCTGCCCCCAGCCGGAGGAGATGTAGATCATAAGCGGGCTGTATGCGACGAGCGACATCAATAGCAGCGAGGGCATGAAAGTAAACTTCTTCCTTGCAAGCCTGAAAATGACGTATGAAGCCGCAAGGTCAGCAATGATCGAGGGCAGCTTGATGATGGTAACGTAAACAAGGTCGAAATTCTTGTTTGCGTCAAAAACGCCGTGCCCGATGGAGCTGGATATCTTTGACATCAGACCGAGGATGTACATATATCCCGGCGGGTAGTCCGGCATTCCGGAGTTCGGATTGTAAAAGCTCTTGAAGCCTCCGGTCGCAAGGTTATTGCCCCAGATCGCAAAACAGTTGATATCGGTCTTATGCCCGACAACAAGGCAAGATACCATAATGCGAATGGCAAGCGCTGCAAACAGCACCCAGAAAACAAGAAATCTGCTGGTGCGCTCTTTCATGTCCGGAATACGCAGAGCGTTTTTCTTTTTGAACGAGGAATAGAAAAGAAAGATCACAGCATAGGCGATAGTGGTCAAAAGCAGGACTGTCAGTATATGCTGAGTCGGGAATACCGATGGTTTGCTCATTTCTCCCTTTCTCCTTGGTATTGATGATTGCTGCCGCCGTGTTTTCGATACTTGCGGCAGTATACATTGGTTCATTTATACTATTCTAACACATTAAGCTGCAAAAATGAAGTGTTTTTTTAATAGGTAGAAAATCCGCATGGAAAAGCTCTGTGCGGATCGGTTTTATGCGCAGAATGCGCCGATTATGTGGTTTATTCCGGAAAGCGGGAAACGCTTATCGAGATCGACTTCGATTATATCGTATCTCAGCACCGCGTTGTGTATCCCGTGCTTTGCTGCGTATGCGTATGATGCAGAGACAATGTTTCGGCGCTTTGCATTCGTTACGCTCAGCTGCGGCGCTATAGCGCCGGATTTTCTGGACTTGACTTCGATGAAAGCGATCGTGTCCCCTTTTCTCGCAATGATATCGACTTCGCGTTTGCCGCTCAGCCAATTCCTTTCGAGGATCCGGTAACCGTGCAGGCAAAGATAAAAGGCTGCCCTTCTTTCCCCCGCAGCTCCGCGTTTTTGCATGCTGCTGCCGTTTTTCAGATCCAGGTTCTGTTTTGTTTTCATAGCTCAGTCTTCCGGGTTTTCCAGACAGAAATTCTTGATAAAGCTGCGGCGATGGATCTCGCATGGCCCAAGCTCCCGCAGGGCGTCGGTATGCTGTTTTGTCCCGTAGCCTACGTTCTTTTCAAAACCGTAGCCGGGGTACTTCTCCGCCATCTTCACCATAAAGCGGTCACGCTCGACCTTGGCGACGATGCTCGCGGCTGCAATGGAATAGCACAGTGCGTCTCCATGAACGATCGGATATTGCTGCGCGTCGATTTCGAGATCGCGGACAGCATCCACGAAGACCGTACCGCACGCAGCTCCGAGGTTTTCGAAAGCGAGCTTGAAGGCACGCTTTGTTGCCTGAAGAATGTTTATCTCGTCTATGACCTTCTCCGATACCCAGCCGCAGGAATAAGCGATCGCCTTTTCGGTTATCTCCGAATAAAGCTGCTCAAGCTTTTTCTTTGAGAGTTTCTTGGAGTCATTCACGCCTTCGATAAGGCAGTTCGGCGGAAGCATCACGCATGCGGCAACGACGGGACCCGCAAGAGGACCCCGACCTACCTCGTCCATTCCTGCGACCGCGATGCCGTTCTCCCAGAACGGGCGCTCAAATGCGGTCATTTGAAAAAGGCGTTCCTGCTCGGGCAGCTTGATCTTTTGCGGTTTGTCACTCATTTTCGGTATCGGTGTTTTCCTTTTTCGTTTCATCAGCCGGGGCGTTGAAATCGTCGTCCGGATTTTCAAGGGCGATCGCAGCGATCTTGCCCGCGCGGTATTCGTCGAGCACGATCCTGGCGGCACGCTCCGTATCATAGACCCCGCCGGAAAGGATGAAGCCGCGGCTTCTGCATACGCCGTCAAGCATTTCCGCAGGCGTTTCTATATCACGCGTCAGTTTTTTATACCTTGCGATCAGCTGATCGGGGCAGATACGCATCAGATCATAGAGCAGCAGAGATGCGATCTCCTCGATATCAAGAACGTCGTCCTTTATGGATCCGATATAAGCAAGGTGCTTTGCAAGCAGCTCGTTATCAAGCTTGCCCCAAAGAAGGCCGGGAGTGTCGAGCAGTTCCAAATAGTCCGATACCTTCACCCACTGCTTGCTTTTGGTGACGCCAGGACGGTCTCCGACCTGCGCTCTTGCCGCGCCTGCGATCCTGTTGATGAAGGTGGATTTGCCAGCGTTCGGTATGCCGACTATCATCGCACGCAGTGTTTTATGGATGCCCTTTGCGGCCGCTTTTTCCATTGCCGCTTTGCCGGTGCGCTCGATCATTGCAACGGCGTTTTTCCTCATCGAAGGAGAAGTGGAAACGAGTTCAAGTGCGGTTATGCTCTGCTTTTTGAAATACTCGATCCACGCTCTGTTCTGCGCTTTGCTTGACAGATCGCTCTTGTTGAGAACGATCACCCGAAGCTTGTTTTTGAACAGTGATTCAAAATCCGGATTTCGGCATGCCATCGGCGCTCGCGCGTCTACTATCTCGATGACCATGTCAACGAGTCTGATATTATCCTCAAGCATCCTTCTGGCCTTTGCCATGTGGCCCGGATACCAGTTAATAGTATGCATGATGCTCCTTTCCGGCTTTTGCGCCTTGCGTATTTACAAAACAGCCTCCCGCCGTTTCGGGTCGGGAGGCTTTGGAGTTTAAGCTTGGATCGATCTTATTTGGTGACGATACGTTCCTTGATCTTGGCTGCCTTACCGGTGCGCTCACGGAGGTAATACAGCTTCGCCCTGCGGACAACGCCGTGACGGACGACTTCGATCTTGCCGATACGGGGGCTGTGGAACGGGAAGGTCCTCTCAACGCCTACGCCATAGCTGATACGGCGAACGGTGAAAGTCCTGCGGATGCCGCCGCCTTGCATTTTGATGACGATACCTTCGAAGTTCTGAAGCCTCTCGCGGTTACCTTCAACGACCTTGACGTAAACGCGGACGGTGTCGCCGATCTCGAGCTTGGGGAGATCCGTTCTAAGCTGCTCTTTTTCGAGCTCTCTGATGATGTCTGACATTTTCTAACTCCTTGATTACAGATGTTCTTAACCGACCTGCGGCCATTGGAACACCCAACTAAAAATAAATTATAGCATGGATTTATTAGCTATGCAATAGGCAAATCCGCCGTTTTTCGTTGAATTCGCAATATATTTGGGTCGAAGTCAACCATTTTGGTCTTCTGTGTTTTCAAGCGAAGACAGGAATTCGATGTCCTTCTTCGTCAGTTCTGCCTTTTCAAGCAGATCCGGTCTGTTCTGTTTCGTTTTCAGCAGCGCTTGCTGCCTTCTCCATTTCTGGATCTCCGCATGGTTTCCGTTCAGGAGGACTTCCGGAACGGTCTTCTCCCTGTACTCAGCGGGACGCGTGTACTGCGGGTATTCAAGCAAGCCCGACGAAAAGCTTTCATCCTCCGCTGACTCCGCCGACCCGAGCACGCCCGGTATGAAGCGCGAAACGCAGTCGACAACGACCATTGCCGGGAGTTCGCCGCCGGTGAGGATATAGTCTCCGATGGAGATCTCGTCGTCCATCATATCCATGACGCGTTCGTCGATGCCTTCGTAATGGCCGGCAAGGATAAGAAGCCTTTCCTCCCGAGCCAGTTCGCGCGCAAGCTCTGTGGAAAGCTGCTTGCCGCGCGGGCTCATAACGATGCAGCGGGGCCTTATTTCGCTTTGCCCGGTCACAGCGTCAATGCAGTCCATGATCGGCTGAGCCATCATAACCATACCCGCTCCGCCGCCATAGGGATAGTCATCCGTGTTATGGTGCTTGTTTAGCGAATAGTCCCTGATATTGTGCGCACGAAACTCGAGGATGCCCTTCTCTGAAGCACGACCAAGCATGCTTGCATTAAGGACCCCATCGAACATTTCGGGGAATATGGTCAGAATATCAATCCTCAAAGAAGCCGACCTCCGAAAGCACTTCCGAATTAAAAACGATCAGGCGGTTCTCGACGTCGACCCTGTCCAGCAGTTTTTTCAGTGCCGGGACAGACAGCTTGTGTTCTCCGCGAACGACGTACACGTCGTTTGCCGTGGTCTCGTAGACGTCTTCGACCACGCCCAGCTCTTCGCCGGTCGACGAAACGACCCGGCAGCCGACGACGTCCTTAATGAACCAGCTGCCTTCCGGCGGTTTGACCGCGTGCTCACGGTCTACGCACAGATACTTGTCGCGGAAGCGCTCAGCCTGATCCATGGTTGTGATACCGTCAAGCAGAATGATGACGCTGTTATCGTTAGCGACTCTCGCCGAGATTACTTTTGCTTTACGGTAACAGCCTTCACACGCTTCGATGTATGCGTCGGACAGTTTACGGAACCTTGAAAGGTCGTCGGTGAGCGGTAAGAGTTTAAGCTCGCCCTTCACGCCGTGGGGGCGAAGAAAAATACCAATGCGAAAATAGTCCATCAGTCAGTAAAATCGAAAAAGCGTCGCATAGGGAGGCCCCTGTGCAGGCGCTTTTCAGGTTCAAAGAATGTCGATGCGATACTTAACGTCGCTCTTTACGGTTGCTGCGCGAACAACGGTGCGGATCGCTTTTGCGATCCTGCCCTGCTTGCCAATGACTTTGCCCATATCATCTTTGGCGACGGAAAGCTCGATTGTGATCTGGCCTTCTTCGGCAGATTCTTCGTCTTCGTTTGCGCCAGCATCGGCTGCTTCGATGTTTTCGGCTTTGGGCTCTGCGTCGGTCCCGGTTTTCATAACGACCTTAACAGCGTCCGGCTCGTCTACAAGGTTCTTTGCGATGTATTCAACGAGCGCCATTACATCTTCTGCAGTGATTGACTTGATCTCGTCGCTCATCAGTCGATGACACCGTTCTTCTTGAAGAGACCTCGAACGGTTTCGGTGGGCTGTGCGCCGTTCTTGATCCAGGTCTTTGCCTTCTCGGCATCAACTACGACCTGCTCGGGGTCGGTGAGGGGGTTGTAGTAGCCGATCTCCTCGACAAAAGCGCCGTCACGGGGAGCACGGGAGTCTGCAACAACGATGCGGTAGAAGGGAGCCTTCTTTGCGCCCATTCTGCGAAGTCTGATCTTAAGCATGATAGTTCCTCCAATAAATGATTTATGGTTTTTAGTTTATTTCCAACCTGCGGAAAACCGCCGGGTGTGGTCTTGGTTATGAATTGAAGCCGCCGCCTCCGAAGAGACCGCCAAGCAGCCCGCGGCGCTTCTTTCCCTTTCCCTTGCCGGTGAACTGCTTCATCAGCTGACGGGATTGCTCGAACTGTTTGAGGAGCCTGTTGACGTCCTGCACGGTGGTACCGCTTCCCGCAGCGATGCGTTTTTTGCGGCTCGCGTTGAGCAGTTCGGGCTTGCGCCTTTCCTTCGGAGTCATGGAGCGGATGATCGCTTCCATCCTGCCCATGGCTTTGTTGTCGATCTGAACGTCCTTGAGCTGGGAAGCGTTGACGCCCGGCATCATGCCGAGTATCTCTTCCATCGAGCCCATTTTCTTCATCTGCTGGAACTGATCGAGGAAGTCTTCCAGTGTGAATCCGTCGTTCTTGATCTTGCTTGCGAGCTCGAGCGCCTGCTTTTCGTCAAAGGCTTGCTCCGCCTTCTCGATCAGAGTGAGCACGTCGCCCATGCCGAGGATCCTCGACGCCATTCTGTCCGGATAGAACGGTTCGATATCGGTCAGCTTTTCGCCGATGCCGGAGAATTTGATCGGCTTGCCCGTGACCTGGCGCACGGAAAGCGCCGCACCGCCGCGCGTGTCGCCGTCGAGCTTCGTGAGGATGACGCCCGTGAGGCCGAGCTTTTCGTTGAACGAAGCAGCGACGTTGACGGCATCCTGACCTGTCATGGAGTCCACAACGAGGAGCGTTTCGGCAGGTTTCGCAAACTCCTTGATCGCAGCGATCTCGTCCATCATCGTTTCATCGATGTGCAGGCGGCCTGCGGTATCGATGATGACGACGTCCATGAGATTGCGTTCCGCGTAAGCAATGGCTTCCTCGACGGTCTTCACGGGGTTCTGTGTCCCCCGCTCGAAAACAGGAACGTTGACCTTTTCGCCGACGACCTGCAGCTGAGTGATCGCCGCCGGGCGGTAGATATCGCAGGCAACGAGGAGAGGCTTTTTGCTCTGAGTCTTAGCGAGGTAAGCTGCAAGCTTACCGGCCATGGTGGTCTTGCCCGCACCCTGAAGACCCGCAAGCAGGATTATGGAAGGTTTTCTCGGGCCGAACTCAAGCTTTGCGACCGATCCGCCCATGAGCTCTGTGAGCTCCTCGTTGACGATCTTGATTATCTGTTGGGACGGCGTCAGGCTTTCGAGCACCTCGGTGCCGACAGCACGCGCTGAAACGGAGTTCACAAACTGTTTGACGATGGTAAAGTTGACGTCGGCCTCGATCAGCGCAAGCTTGACCTCGCGCATCGCCTCTTTGACCTCTTTCTCGGTCAGCTTGCCGCGGTTGCCAAGTTTTTTAAAGATATTCTGAAACTTTGAAGAAAGGCCCTCAAATGCCATCGTTTCCCTCCATCATGTCCGAAAGTTCGGAGAGCATGGACTCTATGCCGGCAAGCTCCGCCGCACGTTTCCCTGCGTCTTCTTCCGCAAGCGAGCTGAGCCCGGAGCGAATGCTCCGGATCAGTTCGGCAGCATGTCTGTCCCTGCTGATAAGATGCAGCTTGGTTTCCATATCGGCAAGCGTCTTTGCGCCTCTTGCGATCGCGTCGCGCACGCCCTGGCGGGAAATGCCCTTCTGTTCGGCGATCTCGCTGAGCGAAAGGTCTTCGTCGCAGCTGAGTTCGATCAGCTCGCGCTGATTCTCAGTTAAAAACGCTCCGTAATAATCGATAAGCAGACTGAGTTCGATCCTGTCCGGCATGCTGCACCTCGTTCTGGCTGTAAAGGTTTTTCGCTTTACAGAGGCATATTATACTGATTTTTCCGGGAATGTCAATACTTTCGTCAGCGAATCGGATATATATTTGTTAAACCGAAACCGCTGCTGGAACGTTAATATTGTGACGAACAAAATCAACATTGAAAAGAGGTGTTATTTGCACTATAATTGTTTTGTTTATGAAAAGCGTTCTGATTTGGCAGATCCATTTCAATACGCCTAATCGAAAGGAAATCCGATTATGAAATTTGCGATCGACGTTTTCGGCGGCGATAACGCCCCCGCCGCGATCATTCAGGGCTGCATTGAAGCGCTTCAGCTTCACGATGATTTCAGCCTGATCCTGTTCGGCGATGAAACAAGGATCCGCGAGGAGCTTTCCGGCCGGGAGTATGACGCTTCCCGAATCGAGATCGTCCATGCTCCGGACGTTATCACCTGTGAAGATCAGCCCACGCACGCCGTCACGAAGAAGCCCGAGAGCTCAATGGTCCGTGCTCTGCGCGCTGTTGCTGATAAGGAAGCCGAGTGCTTTATCTCCGCCGGCAGCACCGGAGCCGTGCTCGCAGGTGCGATTTTCAAAGTGAAGCGCATCCCGGGCATCAAACGCCCGGCGCTCGCGCCCATCATGCCGACGCTGCAGGGACCCGCGATGCTCATCGACTGCGGTGCAAACGTTGACAGCAAGCCGGAATACCTCGTGCAGTTCGCTCTGATGGGTTCTGCATATATGAAAGGCGTTATGGGGATCGGATCGCCCCGCGTAGCTCTCATCAACAACGGTGCCGAGGAGGAGAAGGGCAACGAGCTCACTAAGGCGGCATATCAGCTGCTGAAATCGACACACGGGATCAACTTCGTCGGCAACTGCGAACCCAGAGACGTTATGAGCGGAGATTACGACGTTCTCGTATGTGACGGTTTTGTGGGCAACACGGTGCTTAAATCCATCGAAGGCACCGCAAGCGCGATCATGAAAATGCTCAAGACCGAGATCATGGCCAAAAAGCGCAGCAAGATAGGCGCACTGCTTTGCCGCAGCTCATTCCGAACGCTTAAGAAGCGTATGGACTATTCCGAATACGGCGGCGCGCCGCTGCTCGGCATCAACGGCGGGATCATCAAAGCGCATGGCTCGAGCGACGCACATGCCTTTGCTTCCGCGATCGGCCAGGCCCGCAAGCTGGTGCTCGGAGATATAACTAATAAGATCGCCGAAGCTGCCGCATCAATACATATTGACAGTTGACTCGCTTTATGATACAATAGCTTGTGGTGGTTTTTAGACCGCGATCCAAATTACGGCATCCGATCCATGGTCGAAGCCGAACTAAATAATCCCAGTAAAGGAGACTGAATAAATGTTGGATGAAATTCGTCAGGCAATTGCCGATCAGCTGAATATCCCCGTCGAGAAGGTCACCCCCGAATCGCAGCTTATCGAGGACCTCAAAGCGGACTCCATCGATCTCTACGAGCTCATCATGGGCCTCGAGGAGCGTTACGGCATCGAGATCTCCGACGAGGTCCTGCCCAAGATCAAGACCGTGGGCGACATCGTTAAGTACATCGATATCAATTAACCCAAGCGAAAAGGCCCACATCGCTCACACAAACGGTGCGGGCCTTTATCTTATTGCCTGCCGGCAAGGCTGCCGGTATCAATGCTGTTATGAACGAACGAAGAATTGCTGAACTTGAAGAGCTGATGTCAAAACTCAGCTACAGCTTCACCGATCCCGCTCTTTTGAACACCGCGCTCACCCACTCGTCCTTCGTCAAAGGTGAGAACAGGGCAACACTGCATAACGAGCGCATGGAGTTCCTGGGCGATGCTGTACTTGAGCTTTGTGTCAGCGAATACCTCTATTTGAATCATCCGCATATGAACGAGGGCATGATGACGCGCACACGTTCGCGCGCCGTCTATGAGCACGCGCTGTATAAAGCCGCGAAAGAGCTCGACCTCGGAAAGTACCTCCGTCTCAGCCACGGCGAAGAGAATACCGGCGGGCGTGATAAGCCCTCCATCCTCTCCGATGCGCTTGAAGCGGTCATAGGTGCGCTGTTCCTCGACGGAGGCATCAGCGCCGCCAAGCCTTTTGTGCTTAGTTTTGCGGCAGAAAGCATCGCCGAAGCCGTAAAATCAGTCACAGCCAAGGATTATAAAACACTTCTTCAGGAATACGTGCAGCACAATCATACCGGGGAGCTTGAATACACCGTCATCGGTATATCAGGCCCCGATCATAAGCGTGTGTTCACGATGCAGGTGAGCATCGGCGGCGTCGTTTACGGATTCGGCGAAGGCTCTACCAAGCAGGAAGCAGGTCAGAACGCCGCAAAAGCAACGCTTGAACTTCTCGATCAGCCTATGGAGTAGTCTTTCCTCAGAAACTAATGCAGCTTACCAAACTCGAAATCAACGGTTTTAAATCCTTTGCAAAGAAAACTGAGCTCGTTTTCGAGCAGGGGATTACCGGTATACTCGGCCCGAACGGATGCGGCAAAAGCAATATTTCCGACGCATTCCGTTTTGTTTTGGGCGAGCAGAGCGCGCGTGCGCTGCGAGGCAAAAAGGTTGAGGATTTTATTTTCGGCGGCACCGAAAAGCGAAGGCCGCTCTCCTATTGCGAAGTCACTATGTATTTCGACAACAGCGACGGCATGCTCGCTTCTCCGTATTCGGAAGTCGCTGTTACCCGCCGCGCCTTCCGCTCCGGCGAAAGCGAGTATTACATCAACAAAAATGCCTGCCGCCTTAAGGATATCCAGGAGCTGTTCCGCGATACCGGCATCGGCAAGGACGGTTATTCCATAATCGGGCAGGGACGCGTCAGCGATATCCTTTCCGACCGTTCCGGTGAACGCCGTGTAGTTTTCGAAGAAGCGGCAGGCGTCATGAAGTACCGCACGCGCAAGGAAGAAGCCGAACGCAAACTTCAGAATACGGAAAAAAACCTCGTTCGCCTTGAGGATATCATACGCGAACTCGAAAGCCGCCTCGAGCCTCTTCGTGAACAGAGCGAAAAGGCGAACGAGTATTTTAAACTTCGGGAAGAACTTCGTGATCTTGAGATAAACCTCTATCTTTATCAATACGATAAGTCGAATGAACGCATCGCGCTTCTCAGGGAGCAGGCAAAGCAGCTTGGCGACGAACTTATCTCCGCATCCGCAGAGGAAGAGAGCTTTGCCTCCGTCTGTGCGGAGGAAGAAAGCACCGAACGCAGCCTTTCCGCATCTATCAGCGAAGCGTCCGAAAAACTGATCGCTTTCTCATCCTCCGTTGAATCGCAGCTCGGCGATGAAAAGCTGCTTCGCGAACGCATATCAACGCTCAACCGCGAGATCGAACAGGCGGCTGCCGATAAAGCCGCTGTCGAAAGTCAGATAGCAGCGGGAAAAGAGACTATTGCCGTTCTTGAAAACACGATGGCAGGCTTCTCGAACGATACAGCGGCGCTTGATAAGAGCCTTGAAGAAGCCGAAGCCCGTTTCCGTGCGCTTGAGGAGAACATCAACTCCAAGGAAACAGAACTTGAAGCGCGCAAGCAGGCCATGATGGAAGCGATGAATCGCCTTGCTGACACCAAGAGCCGTGTTTCGCGCCTTGCCGCAATGCGTGAATCGTTTGTTTCAAGGCTCGGATCGCTCTCGGAGGAAAGGCATTCCGCAGAGGAGGAAGCTGAAAAGCTTGACGTAGAGCTTGCTGAGATCCGCGAAGCGATCGGCTTTGTCAACGGTGAGCTTGATAAGCTGAGCAAGGAGCGCGCCGCCCATGCTGCCAAAGCATCGCAGCTGCAAAACGAAATGGTCGACGAGCAGAAACAGCTGCGAAAAGCTGAGGATGAATTGAATGCGATCTCCTCCCGCGCTAAGGTGCTTGAGGAAATGAAGCGGGCGCACGAGGGTTATTATGCCAGCGTACGAAATCTTTTGAGGGATGCGTCCCGTGACCCGGAGCTCGGCAAACGCATTCACGGCGTAGTGGCGGAGCTCATAAACGTTCCGGAAAAATACGAGCGCGCGATCGAAATGGCGCTCGGTGCATCTCTGCAGAACATCATTGTTCCGACAGAGCAGGATGCGAAAGCCGTGATCGGTCATCTCCGCTCGCGCGAGTACGGCAGGGCTACGCTGCTTCCCGTTTCTGCCATGCGCTCGCGTCTGCTCACGAACGAAGAAAAAAGCTTTATCAACGTCGAAGGCTGCTATGGCATTGCCTCCGAGCTCGTCGGCTTCTCCCCCGCTTTCAAAAACGTTATCGAGAACCTGCTCGGCAGGACCGTCATCGTTCGGGATATCGATACCGGCATCATGATAAACAAGCGCGCAAAGTCAGCTTTCAGGATCGCAACGCTTGAAGGCGATATCCTGAACCCCGGCGGAAGTATGACCGGCGGCAGTGTTCAGAAGCGAGAGTTCAGCCTGCTCGGCCGCGAAAGAGAGATAGAGGAGCTTGCAGCTAAGAAGCGGAGCATATCCGGCAGGGTCGAAGAGCTTGGAGCTGCCGTACTGAAAAAGCAGGCTCAGCTTGCGCAAGCCGCGAGGACGGACTCCGAATTCGGCGAGCGCGTGCAGAAGCTCCGGCTGTCGCTCGCATCCAATAACGAAAAAGCCGATATCATCGATAAATACGTTCAGAAAAACAAAGAAACACTTTCTAAGCTTGACGCCGAACGATCGATGATCGACGATTCGATAGCCGATATTGACCGCGAAAGCGCAGAAGCCGAAAAAGCCGAGCATACGATCAGCGAAGGCAATACCGTTACGAACGATGATATTCGTTTGGCACAGCAGGTTCTGACCGGCCTTCGCGCCGAGCTTCAGCGCGCAAACGAAGAGACCACCGCGCTGAAGGTGCGTCAGATGGCGGCTGCGAAGGAAAAGAACGCCGCCGCTGCCGAAAAAGTGAGGCTCGAACGCGAGAACGAGCAGCTTTCAGCAAAGCTCGTCGAACGCGCTCAGTACATCGCGTCCGCTGGTCATTCTGTTAAAGCGCTTGAAAGCGAGCTTGCAGAACTCGATTCAGCACTTGGCAGCGAGCGCGAGCGCGTGAACGCACTCACCGATGAGCTGCACGCAATGCAGGCCGAACGCGAAGCTCATCTCAGGCTGCTTGACGAATCTCGCGGCCGCCGTGAACAGGTGCTTATGCAGATCAGCGAGCTGAAAGAACGCCTGCACCGAAACGAGCTGCAGCACAACAAGCTTTCTATCGACCTTGATAACATGGCCGAACGCATCTGGCAGGATTATGAGCTGACATACGAGAACGCTCTCCCCTTCCGCCGCCAGTTACCGGTCACTCAGATGCATATGCGCATCGACGAGCTGCGCAAAGGCATCAAAGAGCTTGGCGAAGTCAACACCTCTGCTGTCGAAGACTACCGCAGCGTTAAAGAAAGATTTGACGACCTGAGCTCCCAATGCGAGGACCTGAACAAAGCAAAGCAGGATCTTAACGTGCTGATCGGAAAGCTGACTGAAACGATGGAGAACGAGTTCAAGACCCGCTTTGAGCAGATCCGGCAGAACTTCAGCGAAACATTCCACGAGCTTTTCGGGGGCGGTCGTGCAGAGCTCGTGCTGGCGGACAAGAACGACGTGCTCAATTCCAACATCGATATCATCGCACAGCCTCCCGGAAAGAAGCTTCAGCTTTTAACGCTGCTTTCCGGCGGCGAGCAGGCGCTGACCGCTATCGCGCTGCTGTTTGCGATTTTGAGACTTAAACCGGCGGCGTTCTGCATTCTCGATGAGATCGATACTTCGCTCGACGAAGCCAACGTCGATTGCTTTGCCAACTATCTTAAGGGGTATTCAAAGGGTACTCAGTTTATAATAATCACGCACCGCAAAGGCTCTATGGCTGTCTGCAACGCCTTGTTCGGTGTTTCCATGGAGGAAAAAGGCGTATCCTCCATTGTATCAGCAAAATTCGAATAATACGGAGGAAGCGTTATGTGGGATATCTTCAAACGCAAGGATAAGAAAAAGGAAACCGGCGAGGAAGCTCCGCGCGAGCCCGCCGAGACCGCTGCCGGACCCGCTTTGGAAACAGCGGAAGAGTTTATGAAAGCCGCGGCAGATGCGGTTGAAGAAACTGTTTCGGATTTAGCGGAACACGAGCCGGATCAGGAGAAAGCCGAAGCCGAGCCCTTCGAAGCGGTGCAGGAGAAAGTGCCTGATGAGAAGGCAAAAAAGAAAGGTGTTTTTGCAAAGCTGAAGGACGGCCTTCGCAAAACACGCGATACGCTTTTCGGCGGATTGTTTGTTGAGAGCGACGAGAAGATCAACGACGAGTTCTACGACGAACTCGAAGAGGCGATGATCATCTCGGATATGGGTATGGCAACCACCGAAAAGCTGCTTGGCGAGCTCCGCTCCCGTTTGAAGGCCGAAGGCATTTTCAAGCGCAGTGACGCACGCAAGATCATGGTCGACATTCTTGCCGAAAGCATGCAGACCGAGTCCGAATTCGTTCCGAACAAGGAGCCGGCCGTCATCCTTATCGTCGGCGTAAACGGTGTTGGCAAAACTACGTCCATCGGCAAGCTTGCCTCCATATATAAACAGGACGGTCGCTCCGTCATGCTTGCAGCGGGCGATACATTCCGTGCCGCCGCTGCCGAGCAGCTCACCATCTGGAGCGAACGCGCAGGCGTTCCGATCGTCAAGCACAACGAAGGCGCAGATCCCGCCGCAGTCGTCTTTGACGCGATCGCTTCGTATAAGGCGAAGAAGTGCGATCTGCTTATATGTGATACTGCGGGAAGGCTTCACAATAAGAAAAACCTTATGAATGAGCTTTCAAAGATCCGCCGCGTCATCGACCGCGAGCTGCCCGGCGTTGCCGTGGAGGTGCTCCTCGTACTTGATGCGACCACCGGCCAGAACGCGATCGCACAGGCCAAAGCCTTCGGTGAAAACACCGGGCTTACCGGTATCATTCTGACCAAGCTTGACGGCACCGCAAAGGGCGGCGTCGTTGTGGCGGTCAAAGACGAGCTCGGTCTTCCCGTCCGCTTCGTCGGCGTCGGCGAAGGGATCGACGATCTTCAGCCGTTCGACGCGCAGAGCTTCGCCCAGGCACTCATCTGAACAAAAATCAAGCAGGGGCTTCCGACCGGAGGCCCCTGTTTTTTATTCGTTATACGTTCTCTTTCCAAAACCCAACATGGGGTATACTTGCGCATACCCCAAATCTATTTGATGTTTAATTAAGATATCAAGCGAAAAGGAGCTTATGCTTCCTCATCCATCTTGATGACCTGCTCACCATCGTAATAGCCGCAATGCCTGCAAACTCTGTGTGCGAGTTTACGAGCATGGCACTGAGGGCATTCTACGATAGCGGGAACGCTGAGCTTCCAGTTAGCCCTGCGCTGATCACGCCTTGCTTTCGATGTTTTTCTCTTAGGTACTGCCATTTTCTACACCTCCTCCTCGTCTTTAAGCAGCTGTGCAAGCTCTTCCAAGGGGGCAAAACCCGAGTGAACGGATGGCTTTGTGCACGAACACTGCGTGGTATTCAAATCTGCACCGCATTTGGGGCAAAGCCCCTTGCAGTCCGGCTTGCAAAGCCCGTAGGCCGGAGCATTCAGAATGAGCAGATCGAGCACCATCCGGTCAAGATCGAGGATCTCTCCCGTGAACGGATAGCAATCCAGCTCTTCCGCTTCTTCCTCGGAGGCTTTGATAAAGCGTTCCGAGAAATCAACGCTGAATTCCTGATGGAATTCTTTATTGCATTTCGTGCAGTTCATAAGCAGCTCGGAGCTGAGCACACCACTCACGTTGAAACCTTCGCCGTCATAGGCATAGGTGATATCAAGGATGAGCGGCATTGAGAATACGAGCTTGTGCGTGCCCAGATCGATGGGCGCCATCTCTTCTTCAAAATGCCGACCGGAGGTCTTCCCTGCCAGTTTTAACTCCGAAGCAACGTTAACTATCACACGAATACTCCAATTCGGGCGCTGTAAGCGCAACCTTTGATATTTTATATGCGAAACGGCCCTTTGTCAACAGTTTTTCGCTTCGAACGAAAAATATAATGCTTAAGCTGGGCCGGATGCAGGTTTACAGAGCCTTGACGATCCTCTCGGCGTCGCGGGCGATCATGAGTTCTTCATCAGTGGGGATCACGAACACGCGAACACGGCTTTCGGGCTTCGCGATATCGATCTCTTCGCCGCGGGGAGCGTTGCGGTTGTATTCGAAGTCGACGTCCAGACCGAGATAATCAAGACCGGTCAGGATGCGCTCACGCATGCCCCTGTCGTTCTCGCCAACGCCTGCGGTGAACACGATCGCGTCAACACCGTCAAGAACCGCAGCGTATGCGCCGATGTATTTCTTCACGTGGTAAGCAAACACTTTGAGTGCGAGCTCTGCGCGCTCGTTGCCCTCAGCCGCAGCCGCGCTGAGATCGCGGAAGTCGCTCGATACGCCGCTGATGCCGAGCATGCCGCTCTTCTTGTTCATGTAGGAATCCATTTCCTTGATGCTTACGCCCATGCGCCTTGCAAGATAGCCGACGATCGCGGGGTCGATATCGCCGCTCCTGGTGCCCATCGGGAGGCCTTCAAGGGGAGTGAGGCCCATGCTGGTATCGATGCACTTGCCGCCTTTGATCGCGGAAACTGAGGAACCGTTGCCGAGGTGGCAGGTGATGATCCTGGTCTCCTCCGCAGGTTTTCCGAGCATTTCGATCGCGCGGAGAGTTACGTATTTATGGGAAGTGCCATGGAAGCCGTAGCGACGGACCATATGCTCGGTATAAGCCTCATAAGGAAGCGCATATATGAACGCCTCGGGCGGCATGGTCTGATGGAAGGCGGTATCGAAAACGCCGACCATCGGAGTGTTGGGCATGATCGCCTTGCAGGCACGGATGCCCATGAGGTTTGCGGGGTTGTGAAGAGGAGCAAGGTCATTCAGGCTCTCGATGGTCTCAAGGACTTCGTCGGTGAGCAGAACGGATTCCGCGAACTTTTCACCGCCGTGCACGATACGATGACCGACTGCATCGATCTCCGCCATGCTGGAGATGACGCCGCGCTGAGGATCGACCAGCGCATCGAGGACGAGCTTGATAGCCTCGGTATGATCCTTCATGTTCTGAACAAGCTCGTAAGCGTCTTTGCCGGCGGGCTTGTAGGTAAGCTTGGAATTCTCAATGCCGATACGCTCGCAAAGGCCCTTTGCGATGACTTTGTTCTCGGCGGTATCGATCAACTGATACTTGAGAGAGGAGCTGCCTGCGTTGATAACAAGAATCTTCATGTTTTTCTCCTTGCTTGATTGATTTGGCCGTCTCAGCAAAAAAGCCTTGACTGCAGTAACAAATTGTATTATAACATATTTTACGGAAGAATTGAACCGAGTTTCGAAATATACTGCAAAACACAGGTTTGAGAAAGAAAAGCCGAGCATGAAATGCGTTGGGATCATAGCCGAATACAACCCCTTCCACAACGGACACGCCTATCATATCGACGAGGCTAAACGTGCCTCCGGTGCGGATGCTGCCGTCGTCGTGATGAGCGGCAGTTTCGTGCAGCGCGGCGAGCCCGCATGCATGAACAAGTTCGTTCGCAGGCGCGACGCGGTATTAGGCGGCGCAGATATGGTTATCGAGCTCCCCGATCTGCTTTCCTGCGCTTGCGCAGAGCGATTTGCCCTCGGCGGGATCCGGCTCCTTTCGTCGACCGGCATCGTCGATTCCATTGCATTCGGCAGCGAAAGCGGAGATATGACTGCAATAACGTCCGCAGCAGAGGCAGAGCTTTCAGGAGATGCGCTTAAGGAGCTGATATCGAAGGGATACTCATACCCGAAAGCGGTGTCCCTTTTTCTTGCCGCAAAGGGGATCGATCCCCCGGGCCCGAATGATTTGCTTGGCTTGGAATACGTTCGTGCCGTCAAAAGCATCGCTCCGCAGCTGAACACGATCGCTGTAAAACGTATTGGCTCGGATCATTCAAGCGAAATGCTCGAGGGCATGTTTGCATCCGCCGGCGCCGTACGCAAAGCATGGATCAAAGGCAGGTTCGATGAGATACGCCCGTTTATTCCCGGATATGAGTATGAAGCGATCTCATCCGGATCGGTCCTTCCTGCCGTTCCGGATAAGCTTTCCTCGCCTGTTCTGTATGCTTTGAGAAGCCTCGGCAAGGACGGTATCCGTGCACTTCCTGAGGTTTCCGAAGGCCTTGAAAACCCGATTTATGAAGCTGCGCTCCGCTCTTCCGACCTGAATGAACTGCTTGAAGCCGTGAAGACCAAGCGATACACTATGGCAAGGCTGAAACGGATAATGATGAGTGCCCTGTTAGGTTCGACAGAAGAGCTGCAAAAACGAGCTGCGAGTGAACCGGATGGGCTTTACATCCGCGTGCTCGGGGTACGCGCTGAAAAAGCGAGTGAATTGCTGTCAATGCTTTGCGCAAAAGCTTCTCTGCCGGTGATCGCCGCAGCGAAGGATGTTTCACAGCTGTCCGGCACGGCTAAGGAAGTGTTTGAGCACGCCTGCCGCGCGCAAAGGATCCTTCCGCTCGCTTGTCCCGAAAGGCGCGGAGCTTCCGCCGATTTTCCCGAGCAGATCATAGTTTCCTGAAACTCATTATTTATTCGGGGCCTGCATAGCATTTCGTTATGAAGGCTTTTTTTATTGCTGCAGCGGCGATCGTATTGATCCTGTTTTGTTTTTTCGGCAGTCGTGTGATGAGTTATGCGGTCGAAGGTTACAAGCTGTTCATTACTTCGGTCTTCCCCGCTCTGTTTCCTTTTCTCGTTGTTGTAAACTTCATGAATTCACTCGCGGAACGATCCTCAAAGCGCAAACCGGGTATTATTGCAGTAGTGCGGATCTTTTTGATTTCCGCGCTCTGCGGGTCTCCGTCCGGTTCGCTGATGACGGAAAACACCTTCAAACTCTCTCCGGATGACCGTTCTCGGTTCATGCTTTCGAGCATGCTTGCAGCCGCGCTCAATATGTGTTGCCCCATTTTCATCATCGGGACTGTATGCGGGAGCATGCTTGAGCTCGGCAAAAACGCAATGCGTCTTTTGCTGATCTCACACTATGGTTCTGCTTTTCTGCTTGCGCTGCCGATAGGCTTATCGTTATCGAATAGGATTGGCGACGTCTGCTGCAGTACGGCGCCTTTCTCCGGCGCGTCTAAAAGCAGGATCGGTTTCTCGGCAGCATTCACACAGTCCGTCTATTACGCGATGGAAACAATGCTTCGTATTTGCGGTACGCTCGTGTTCTGTATCGTTGCAGTCAGGCTGATCGAAAGCAGCCGATGCTTGGCATTTCTGCATCCGGCAGCCCGCTCGGTCATCCTCGGACTTTTTGAAATGACGAGCGGGATCAAATCGGTCTCCGCTTTAGCGCTGTCCCCGATGATGAAGCTCTGTCTCGTCTCTTTTCTGCTTTCATTCGGCGGCATCTCGGTAATGCTCCAGGTCTGCTCGGTTGCCAAAACCGATCTGCTGTATTATTTTGCCGTAAAGCTTACGCAAGGCATCTGCGCTGCCGTTATTCTCGCTTTGCTGTATCCGCTTCTGCCCGCCGCCGAGCCGGTGTTTTCGCAGTTTGCGGGCACGGTGTTGCCTCGACTTATCACGTTTTCCGACATCCTGTTCGTCTTTGCCCTGTCAGTTTCCGGATGTTTTCTTTTCATCATCGGAGCATTCCGCAGAGCCGGCATATAAAGACCCGCTTCCTCTTGGGAAACGGGTCGATAACCGATTAGGGATCAGTCGCTGCGGTATTAAGCAGCCGTATTTAGGAAACTATAATCAGTTGTTGTCGTCAAAATCGGAGTCGTTCTGCGGCTTGCGCTTACGCTTGAAGATATCGAAGAAGGAAGGATGGTCGTCGTCATCACCCTGCTCGTTTTCTCTGCGTTCGGTGTTCTGCGCAGGCTGTTCAGCGCGCTTGGGTTCCTCATTTGCTTTGATCTCAAGCGCGTTCCTGTCTTCCTGAACGTTGTTGTAGTATTCTTCGAGATAACCCATCAGCGTTGCGAGGATTTCATCAGCACGCTTGTTTGCGTTGTTGAAGATCTGGTTCGCGCGGTGAGCCATCTGAGCGCGGTATTCTTCCGCTTCCTGCTGTGCGGCAATTGTGACCTCGTGCGCGCTGATCAGGCGATCGCGCTCTGCGTTCGCCGCCTCGATGATCGATGCGGCCTCTTCTTTCGCCTCTGCGATACGGTCGTTATAATAGGTGTCGCCCTCGCGGACTTTGCCTGCAAGGTACTCGTCGCCGGTCGCGACCTTGTCGTCGTAATACTCGTTTGCTTCGTTAACAGCCTTCTGTGCGTTGGAATTTGCCTTGAGCATGGTCTCGTCGGCGTTCCGCTCGGCATCTTTGCAGATCTTATCCGCATAGTCGGAAGCGGACTGGATCTTGGCCTCCATCTGCATGAGGATGCTGTTTGCTCGGCGGATCTCAGCGGGGAGCTGAGTCTTGATATCCGAAATCATATCGGATATCTCGTCTGAGTTGACCATACGGAGCCTGTCGTCGGTCCTCAGCCTCGGGATGGGGCTGTCATAGATTGTCTGCTCGATTTTTTCAAGAGCATCAACAATGATGAGTTCTGCTTTTTCCATTTGAATTTTCCCTCCGGTTCGGTTTGTTGATAACGATTGTTATTGTTTAAGTCTGGACCTAATGATCGGGTGTTCGGGATTGGGCACCATCGCATCGATGCTTATGCCTATCTCGATAAGTGAGCGGACGAGTGTGGAGCTGATGTACGCAAGCTCTGCATTTGAGAGCAAGTACAGCGTATCGACCCCGGGTTCTGCCATGTGGTTTACTGTTTCGAGCTGGCGTTCATAATCCACGTCGGACGCGCTGCGGATGCTGCGGATAAGTGTGTCCGCCCCAACTTCCCTGCAATGATCGACGAGCAGACCCGAAAATCCGGTCACGACGACGTTCGGAAGATCTTTCACGGCATCGCGAATCAGTTCGATACGTTCATCCCAGCTGAACATTGCGCTGCCCTTTGAAGGGTTGGGGCTGACGGTGATATAGAACTTTTCAAACCTTGCGCACGCGCGTTTGGCGATATCGAGATGCCCGAGCGTGAACGGATCGAAAGTACCCGCAAAAACAGCAATACTCATAAGCTCTCCTCATTGCCCCAAAGCTCTGGGTCATCGTAAACGAATTTCGTGACTGCCACATCCCCATAGCGATGCGGCTTGCCGGTGCGGAGGCCGGGCAGATCTATCTCAAGCCTGTTCCGAACGTTGTGCTCCGCAAGTATCAGACAGCCGTCTGCAAGCAGTTTCTTATTCGCCAGGTCCCTGATCACAGGCTCGTAGAGCCCCGATTCATACGGCGGATCGAGCAGCACAAGCGAAAACCTGCGTTTTTCCGCGGCAAGCCTTGCAAGAAGAGCAAAGCAGTCCGAACAGTGCACCTCAGCCTGAAAACCGAGATCGCTGAGATTTGATTCTACGAGCCGGCAGACCGAACGGTCGCTGTCGCAGAACACGACGCTCTTTGCCCCGCGTGAAAGCGCCTCAAGACCAAGCCCGCCGCTGCCGGCGAACAGGTCGAGCACGGATGCATTCTCAACATCAAACTGGACCATGCCGAACATTGCTTCACGGACACGGTCGAGAGTTGGTCTTGTTGAGCGGCCTTCGGGGGCGGCGAACGTTCTTCCCCTTGCCGATCCTGCTATGATCCGCACAGTTCACACTCCGTTTTTCGTCAGTTTAATATTACCACCAATGCCGCCCGTTTTCAAGAGCAATTCAGACATAATTCGGAAAAATATGCGACTTTATCCGGCGGGATCATTCATTATTGTCTGCGGCCCTGATGAGCTCGGAAGGAGTGACCGCGATATCGAGCGAGCGGTCGTGCGGCTCGAGGGGCAATTCATCAAGCAGCTGGAAATCGTAGCCCACGCCGACGGTCACTGCGTGCGTTTTTTCAAGCAGGCGGTCATAATAGCCGCCCCCCTGCCCAAGCCTGCGGAGGCTGTGTGTGAATGCGACTGCGGGAACGATCATAAGCTCCAGCATTTCCGCCGTCACTTCCTCGGATCGATCCGGATCCGGCTCCATTATGCCATAACTCCCTACGGTAAAGGCGGCCTCATCCTCGGGCACGAGGAGCCTCAGTCCGCCGTTTTCAATGCAGAGAGGAAACGCAAGCTTCTTTCCGGCAGCACGAGCGGCACGGTTGATAAGCGCAACGTCAAGCTCGTTTTTCGCCGGCATGTACGACAGGATAAGCTCTGCCGAGCTGAATTCCGGCAGCATAATGACCTTTTCCGCGACTGCTTCAGACGCTTTCGCAACTTCTTCAGGACTCAGCGCACGGCGCTTGGCCCTTAATTCTTTTCGCAGCGCCGCCTTCTTTTCGGCTGTTTCAAGCGCTTGCAGATTTTCTGATCCCAGCATACTAAATCTCCCTGTTTCCCGACCGAAGTACTCTTTCATTATTCGAGTTTTCAAAGGACCGAGTCGAGCGCATCGATTACGTCTCCGGCTGCAAGCATCCTCGTTTTAAGTATATCAAGCGCTTTATCGGCTGAAACGCCAAGCAGGAACGCGCCTGCACTTGCCGCGTCGAACGGCGCAAGACCCTGTGCAAGCAGTGCGGTGATGATACCCGTCAGCACGTCTCCGCTCCCGCCCTTGGCAAGGCCGGTATTCCCCGTTTTATTATATCGGACGCGCCCATCCGGAGCCGCTATCACGGTCACGGTGTTTTTGAGCAGAACGGTGCAGCCATGTTCTCCGGCAAACGCAGCTGCAGCATCTACAGGGTCGGAAACAACAGCTTGAACGCTCTTCCCGGTCAGCCTTGCCATCTCTCCGGGATGCGGTGTGATCACGTGATTTTCGTTAAGCAGCTGTTTCAGTTCCTCGTCCATTGCGTTCAGGCCGTCTGCATCGATCACGGCTTTGTGATCGCTTTGAAGCACAGCTTTGAGTTTGGCTTTCCGGCTTTCATCATTGCCCATCCCGCATCCGATGCCAATTGCGGTACACCAGTTCACGAGGTCCGCTATCTCGTTCTCCGTATCCGGGCAGACCATGACCTCCGGAATACAGGCAAACGCCGCAACGATGCTCTGCGGTACGAGTGCTTTCGTCAGGCCTGCTCCGGTGCGCAAACATGCTCGCGCTGCCATCACAGCCGCCCCGGGCATATTGCGGCTTCCTGCAGCGATCAGCGCCTTGCCGTAGTTTCCCTTATTCGTGACTTGTTTTCTTTCCGGCAGGAGAGTGCGGATGAAATCCTCGTCGATCAGCTGTTCTCTTTCAAGCTCGTTTTCGCGGTCTTCAGGAACGAGTCCGATCGGCGCGACAGTGATCCGGCCGACTGACTCAAGCTCCGGCGTTAAGAGCAGACCTCGCTTTACCGCAAACACGGTGACCGTCTCATCAGCCCTAAACGAAGTGCCGTACACCCTGCCTGTGGTCCCGTTCATCCCGCTCGGGATATCGACCGCGATCCTGTAGGCATTCTGTGTATTTGCCATATTGATCGCCTCAAGCTGTATCCCCTGCAGTTCACGGTCGAGTCCCGTTCCGAAAACGGCGTCGATGATGACCGCACTGCCTGCGATCACGTTGAGTTCGGTCGACAGGGGCAGTTTTAGTTTTTGAACGATCAGATAGTTCAAAAGCGCATCGCGCTTGTATTCATCGGGATCCGCGAGCAGTATGCCGGTCGCGTCGCGTCCAAGCATTTTCAGTATTCGCAGTACTGCAAGCCCATCGCCCCCGTTGTTGCCTGGGCCAATCAAGATCGTGATCCGTCCTTCTCTTCCGCAATCGAGCGCAGCCTGCGCAGCTCTCCGTGCTGCGTTTTCCATGAGAACTATGCCGGGGATGCCGGCTTCGTTCATCATGCTTCGATCGAGTTCACGCATCAGTTCATTTGTGACAACGTTTTTCATTATTCTTCTGCAGGTTTGTTTTTCTGAAAATGTACTGAAACGTCAGCCGCGCCTACTGCCACGGTGCGTTCGCCTGTTTTTATCAAAAGCCGTCCGCGGGGACCGAGCGCCACAGCCTCGCCGGTTATGATCGTGCCGTCCATGCATTGAGCCTCCACGCTTTTTCCGAGTGTAACACAGCTTTCAGCAAACCGGGAAAGCAGCGCTCCGCTTCCCTGTTTCAGCGCCTCCATTTCAGAAATGAGTTCCGAAAGCAGGCGATTTGCAAGAGGTTCAAGCTCGGTCTCAGTCCCTTTTTCAATAAGCAGCGATGATGCCGGCTGCATAAGGTTTTCCGGCATATTATTGCAGTTCACGTTTATGCCTATGCCTATTACTGCAAACAGCTCACCGCAAGGTGAAGAAGCAAGCTCCGAAAGGATCCCGGAAAGCTTGTGATAACCTCCATCGCTTAAAGTGATGACGTCGTTAGGCCATTTGATCGCGCAGTTTACTCCTGCGAAACGAATGGTCGACCACGTCGCAAGCGCAGCGGCAATCGAAACCAGCGGAATGCTGTCCGGATCGATCCCGGTGAGCGGGAATGCGGCGCTGAGCATCAGGCTGCCTTCGGTGGTGAGCCAGGTCCTGCCTCTGCGGCCTCTGCCGGCGGTCTGTTCGTCCGCCGATACAGCGGTTATGCCGCTCAATTCTCCCGCCGCAATCCGCCTTTTTAATAACGCGTTCGTAGAATCGATCGTACTTAGATGCTCAATGAAAACGCTATTTCCTTTACTTATATCAGTCATATTATTCCTCGTCTTCGTCGATGCTTTCGGTAAGCTCAGAAAGCACTCTTTTAATGTCATCGAAGGTAAAGCCGCGGCTCGCAAGGCGCAGACCTACACGGCGCAGCCTTTCCGAGAGTTCAAGTCCCGAAAACTGACGAAAGAACTTTTCTGCAACCGCCTTTGCGTTGTCGAGCTCCGTCTCGTCCGTTACCGCTGCGAGTGCGGTGTCGATTATCTCACCGCTTATAAAATGGCCTTCAAGCTGTTCGCGCAGCTTCTGTCTGCTGACCGGCTTTGCAGCGAGCCTTGACTCGACGAAATCGGCCGCGTATTTTTCGTCGTTCAGCAGTCCGTTTCCTGTCAGCCGCTCGACCGACTGCATTATCTCGACCTCAGAAAAACTGCATTCGTCAAGATGATTCTCCGTTTCGCGCACGGTACGCGCTTTCGGCGTCAGGAAATACAGAGCTTCATCATAAGCCGAAGTTCCCTTAACGCGTTTCTTGCCGTTTTTAGGTTTGTTGCTGTTCATATTAGCTGTTTCCTTCGCTGGTTTTCATCGGATTATTATAGCATAAATGCGCCCGTGAATTCAACACGAACGCATTGCATGCAAGGTTTCGGTCTTTTACTTCACACCGAATTTTTCATTCAGGATGTCGTAATAACAAGGCCCGGCGCCGAGATAACTTTCAAAGAACGATAAGAGCTCCGAATCGCTTTGGGGCTTGACCTTTTCGTAGATCCTGTAGGTATTCACAAAGCCCATTGCGTAATTGAAGAAATAGAGCGGAACGTCGACTGCGTATTCACGGAGGATATCGACGTAGTCGTCATCGTTAAGGCCGAAGCCTATAAGGTAATCGCGGATCTCCGCTTCCTGCCAGCCTTCGCAGTTGACCATTATGCTGATATACGCGGGTATCATGATGTTGCAAAGGATATCGTTATACTGCTCCACGAGGCAGGCGTTCGTGTTGTATTTGGAGGCCATGCCTGCTACCATGAGTTCCGAGAAAACAGCCCAGCCCTCAAGATATGCCGTCGGCGCAAGCGCCTGCTGTACGAGCGGCACTGTGCTGTTTCTGAAGTACTGAGTCTGGTAGAGATGGCCGGGGAAGCATTCGTGTGCAAGAGTAAAGAGCATCGTCCTGTTGTCCGCAGTCGGGTTAAACATTACGACGTTTCTGCTCGGGTCGTCGAATGCGGAAATTAGATATGCCGCAGGGCTGAAATCATCCGCGACCGCATCGGGGATGGTGACAAAGTCGATCTTCTGCTCCGGAATAGCCGGATAGCAATTCTCTATCAGCCTTTTAAGATAAGCAATATCGGTTTCGGGATCGCCCGAGCTGATCTGATTGCCGAAAATCGAAGCAGCAGAGGGATCCTGCATCATGATCGCAATGAGCTTGCTGAGCATCTTTTCGGAATAACTGTCGAGCAATTGCGCTATCTTGTCCGCGCTCGCATTCAAAGCCGCTTCGCTTTTGAGTTGGAGCTCATAATACCGTTTCTCGTCCTCGCTGCGTTCAGCGGCACCTTTCATCGGGCGGCAGCTTCCGCGCAGGCTGTCGAGCGTTTCGGCGAGGTCCCTGTATGCAGGAATGATGCCGTTCAGAACACAGCTGCGGCTTCGGTCAAGCAGACTGCTCTTTTCCGATTCCGTAAGTGTGAACGGAGCGCCGTCCAAAACGTCCTCAAAATAACCGATAAGGAAGCAGCTGCTGCCTTCGTCGATGAACTTATTGCAGGACGAAATGACCTGGTCAAGCGCATTCTCAGTCATAAAAAGACCATGCGCAGCTTTTTCACGCTCAAAAGCTGCTATCTGACCGATGTACCTGGGCATATCCTCAAGCAGGATGATATAGTTTTCCGCGTCTTCAGCAGTGTTGATCTCATACATCGTCATGATCAGCGGGAGCATCGTCTGCGCACCGTTGAACGGCGTCAGAGGTTCGTCATAATAGTAATAGTCACGAAGCTCGTTGGTAAGTCCGATCGCTTCCATCAAATTATCGTATGCGATCCTGTTTGCAGCCGAGAGCTTTGTCCTGTCGATCGAAGTGAGCTCTTCAAGAATAGCGTCGTTCTCCGCATAGCCTTCCATGCTGGTTTCGTAAGACACCTCGCCCCAGCCGCGCTCGATGTCCTCTTCCTCGATATCGTACGAAGCGGGATCGACGCACATTTGATGGAAGGTCAGGCCGTCCGATATGATCGTGGATATGAAGATCTCTTCTGCGATTTCCTCAAAAGCAACGTCGGCTTCGGTCTTTTCGGTCGAAGCTGGAGTCGGAACAGGTGTGTTTTCGGTACCTGCGGGGACCGTCTCGGCGGGCGAATTCTGCGGTTCCGGCGTGGGAACGACCTCCCCGTGGGGACCAGAGTTTGTGCATGCGCCGAATATAAAGCACGCAAGCATAATTATTGCGAAAAAAGCAGCAAAACAGCGTTTCATTGACGGTTCTCCGTTTCATGTCAAAACTCGCCGGGAGCTCGGCGGATTCTATGCGCAATATTATAGCCGAAACCGACGGAATATGCAAATCAGTCGCTGGTTTTACAGTTGAATTAGGCCGATGGATGGGGTATAATACTTCAAATGCGGTTTTTCCGCAGCGGAGGAACTATGGCCAAGAAACTGAATGGCAACCTTGCCGGAATAAAGAAAACGCTGCTCGATAAGATCACGGGTATCTACGATATAAAAATGCTTCAGGATGAGTTCGCTTCGTTTGAGCTCATATCTCTGCTTGCCGAATGCACGGGCGATATCGGCCGTGAGATCTCGGTCTACATTTCCCGCGACGGCTCGATAGCAGACGTTTCCGTAGGCGACAGCAGCAAGGTCAGCATGCCCGACATGCGCCTTGTTCGCAATGAAGATCGCCTCTGCGGCGTGCGCTGCATCCACACGCACCCCAACGGCGACGGAAGGCTTTCGGGCGTTGACCTCGGAACGCTGCGCTCCAGCAAGCTCGATTCAATGGCGGCTGTCGGCGTATCTGAGGGCAAGCCGACGCAGATGTACTGTGCCTACCTCGGAGAAGTCAACGAGGAGAGCGGCAGCCGCGAGGTGCTTGTTTACGGCCCGCTCCGACCGTATAAGCTGCCGCAGCGCGCTTTGATCGCAGAGATCTATAATTCCGATGACCGGTTCCGCTCCGTCACCAAGGACGTGGTCGAAGCGGAGATCGAACGCGCGATCCTCGTGGGCATTGAAAACACCGAAGGTTACGACACTATCGAAGAGCTCAGCGAGCTTGCGAAGACTGCCGGCGCTCTGGTCGTCGGGAAGGTGACGGTCCGTCGCAGACCGATCGACAATGCGACTTACGTCGGCAGCGGAAAAGCGGAGGAGCTCAGCCTTCTCGGCAGCGAAAAGGAAGCGGATCTGTTCATATTTGACGACGAGCTTTCCGCGATCCAGCTAAAGAACCTCGAGGAGATCCTCGGGACACGCATTATCGACCGCACGACGCTGATACTCGATATCTTCGCCGCGCGTGCGACCAGCCGTGAAGGCAAGCTGCAGGTCGAGCTTGCGCAGATGCGGTACCGGCTCCCCCGCCTTCTCGGTCAGGGGCAGGTACTCTCCCGCCTCGGCGGCGGCATCGGCACTCGCGGTCCCGGTGAAAAGAAGCTCGAGATCGACCGTCGCCGCATCCGCAGGCGTATTTATGAGCTCGAAACCGAGCTCTCGGAGATCGAGAAGCAGCGCGGTCTGAGGAGGACGAGCCGAAAAGCGAACCGCGTCCCGCTCGTTGCGCTCGTCGGATACACGAACGCGGGCAAATCCACGATGCTGAACCGATTGACCGCAAGCGACGTGCTTGCCGAGGATATGCTGTTCGCAACGCTCGATCCCGTCGTTCGCCAGATCACGCTTTCCGGCGGTACCGAAGCGCTGATCTCGGACACGGTCGGTTTCATCAACAAGCTCCCGCACGATCTCGTTCAGGCGTTTCATTCCACGCTTGAGGAGGTCTCGAATGCTGACCTCATTCTTCACATTATCGACTATTCGAGCCCCTATCACGAAAGGCAGATGCAGGTCGTTGACGAAGTGTTGGCCTCGCTGAACGCATCGGATATACCCACTATCCGGGTTTTCAACAAGATCGACAAATCGGAACAGCCGGCTCCTTCCGCTGGCGATTCGCAGATCTCCGTCAGCGCAAAGACAGGCGAAAACGTCGACACGCTGCTTGATATGATAGAGCATGACCTGAACTCTTCAAGGACAGAGATCGAGCTCCTGGTGCCATACGCGAAGTATGAAGCGATCGCCATGATCCGCGAGCGCGGGATGCTGCTTTCGGAAGAGCACACTGCGGAAGGAACGCTTATCCGCGCAAGGCTTGATCAGGCGGATATAGGCCAGCTTAAAAAGATACTTGATTTTTGAACGGATTTGTATTATAATCCGCAAGTTAATCATTATAGGCAGGATTAATATCTTGAAAACAAAGATCATCACAATAGAAGGCATCGACGGCAGCGGCAAGACCGTGCAGTACGGTCTGCTTTCAAAAGCGCTTGAAGAACGCGGCTTCACCGTTGCGCAGCGCAGCTACCCGGTTTATGATTCCTATTTCGGCGGTCAGGTAGGCCGCTATCTTTCCGCAGCGGACGGCGACCGCGCTACGGACGTAGATCAGCGCAGCATGGCGCTATGGTTCGCGATGGACCGTTTTATGGATCTTCGGGATTTTGTGGACGGAGAAGCTGATTTTCTCCTTCTTAACCGCTACGTTCTCAGCAACGCGGTCTATCAGAGCATTCGCGACCGCGATCTTGGCAAACCCGATATCGTGGATTGGGTGTTTGATCTTGAATACAATGTTCTCGGTCTGCCCCGCCCCGATCTCAACCTGTTTTTTGACGTCGAACCGGAGCGCGCCGGGATCAACGTTGACAACAAGGGTTTCCGCAGCTACGTAGGCAAAGGCAAGGACGTGTATGAATCCAGCAAGCCCATGCAGCAGCGTGCAAGAGAAAAATACACCGAGATCGCAAACCGATACAGCGATACTGTTATCGTTACGTGCGGCAAAGGAAAAGCGATGCTTCCTCCCGAGGAGATCGCCGAAAAAGTTATCAGGATCCTTATCGAGCGCGGGATTCTTGAGAGCTGATGTGCTCACATAAATCAATATGAAAAAGAAAAAATCCAATATCTCAAAGACTCAAAAGGAGACAGAAACTATGAGGAAAATCGGCATTCTTACCGGCGGCGGCGACTGCCCGGGTCTGAACGCAGTTATCAGGGGCGTTGTTGAAAAATGCGCCGAAGCAGGCATTGAGGTCTTCGGCTTTCATAACGGCTGGCGCGGCGCGCTGAACGCTAAGGGTCATTGGCTCACTCTTTCCGAAGTCGAAGGCATCCAGACCATGGGCGGAACGATCATCGGAAGCTCCCGTACCAACGTCCTTGCCGATCCTAATGGACCTGAGACCATTATCGAAGTGCTTAAGGCGCTCGACCTTGAAGGCGTTGTTGCGATCGGCGGCGACGACACGCTTGGTGTTGCAAATAAGCTGCGCAAGCTCGGCATCAACGTTATCGGCGTCCCGAAAACGATCGACAACGACCTTAGCTGCACCGACTACACCTTCGGTTTTGAGACCGCTTCCAACATCGCGATGGAGGCCATCGACCGCCTTCAGACCACTGCGAAGGCACATTCCCGCTGCATCGTCGTTGAGTGCATGGGCCGCAACACAGGTTGGATCGCCCTTCAGGCAGGTCTTGCCGCAAACGCGCACCTCGTACTCATCCCCGAATTCCCGAAGACATACGACGAGATCATTTCTCTCGTTCGCCGCAGATATCTGCGCGGTGATCACTACACGATCATCGTCGTTGCCGAGGGCTTCGAGCTTCTTGGCGGCGAAGAGATCGACCTTGGCGTGGACGCGTTTGGCAACAAGCTGCTCATCCACAAGAACCTTGCGAAAAACCTTTCCGACATGATCGAGAACACCATGAAGAACGATCCGCTTCTCGGTTCCGACGCGCAGTACTTTGAGTGCCGTCCCGTCGTTCTCGGCCACGTTCAGCGCGGCGGCGCACCGTGCGCGTTCGACCGTGTTCTCGGCACCCGTCTCGGCATCAAGGCCGGCGAGCTGGTTGTCAACCGCGACTACGGCAATATGGTTGGCCAGAGCGGCAACAGGATCGTTGCTGCGGATCTTGACACCGCCGTTACAGTCCGCAAGGAGGTCGACAAGGAGTTCTACGACGCAGCGTCGCTGTACTTCAAATAATCGATCCTTTTCGCATACAGAAGGAGCATCCTCGGGGATGTTCCTTTTTTCGTTGCTCTGTCGATTTCCGGTCATTTCAGCATGCTTCCCTCTTGACATTCGTCATTAATTTTGGCATAATATATGTTGGTTTTATATATGGAAAGGAACCGTTGTAATATGAGCAATGAATTTGAACCGCGTAATTTCATAGAGGAGTTTATCGTCGAAGACCGTAAGCTCAACCCTACCGTTAAAACGAGATTCCCGCCCGAGCCGAACGGCTATCTTCATATCGGCCACGCCAAGGCGCTCTATATCGATTTTTCAACCGCGGAGCGCTTCGGCGGCACCTGCAACCTTCGTTTTGACGATACCAACCCCACCAAGGAAGACGTTGAGTTCGTGGACGCGATCGAAAACGATATCCGTTGGCTTGGATTCAATTGGGATAAGCTCTGCTTCGGCAGCGACTATTTTGATACGTGCTACGAGCTTGCCGTCAAGCTGATCAAGGACGGCAAAGCCTATGTGTGCGACCTTGATAAGGATCAGATCCGCGAATACCGCGGCACGCTGACCGAACCCGGCGTCAACAGTCCGTACCGCGACCGCAGCATCGAGGAAAACCTCGATCTGTTTGAACGCATGAAGAACGGCGAATTCCCGGACGGCAGCCGCACGCTCCGTGCCAAGATCGACATGGCCTCGCCCAACATCAACATGCGCGACCCCGCGCTGTACCGCATACTCCATCGCAGCCATCATCATCAGGGCGACAAATGGTGCATCTATCCGATGTATGACTTTGCACACCCGATCCAGGACGCGATCGAGGGCGTGACCCACTCCCTCTGCTCGCTTGAATACGAAGCGCATCGTCCCCTTTACAACTGGGTCATCGACGCCTGCGGCTTTGAGCACAAACCCAGGCAGATCGAGTTTGCGAGACTCAATATCACCAACACCATCATGAGCAAGCGCTTCCTGCGCGCACTTGTTGAGGGCGGTTACGTTAGCGGCTGGGACGATCCGAGGATGCCCACGCTCTGCGCTATGCGCCGCCGCGGCTATACTCCCGAAGCGATCAAGGACTTTCTCAACCGCGCAGGCGTAGCAAAGGCCGATTCCGTCGTTGATTCAGCAATGCTCGAGCATTGCGTGCGTGAAGATCTCAACGCGCATGCCGACCGCGCTATGGCCGTTCTCGATCCCGTTAAAGTCGTGATCGAAAACTTCCCCGATGGCGAATTCGTTGACGTACAGATCGATAATCTGCCCATCGCCGAGGAGGGAGACCCGAAGTTCGGACTGACCCACACCGTGCGGTTCGGACGCGAGATCTATATTGAACGCGAAGACTTCATGGTCGAGCCCCCGAAGAAGTTCTTCCGCCTCAAGCCTGACGGCGAGGTGCGGCTCAAGGGTGCGTATATAATCAAATGCACCGGTTATGAACTGAATGAGGACGGAAGCGTTAAGGAGATCCGCTGCACTTACGATCCCGAGAGTTTCTCCGGCGAGAATCAGCGCAAGGTCAAGGGCACGATCCATTGGGTGCCCGTACACGACGCGGTTCCTGCGGAATTCCGCCTCTACGAGCAGCTCATGACCGAAGAAAACGTCAGTCCGGATGACTTTATCGACAAGCTCAACCCCGAATCCGTGAAGATCATGCACGGCTTCATCGAACCGTTCCTTGCCGGCAGCAAGCCCGGAGATACCTATCAGTTTATGCGTATCGGCTATTTCTGCACCGACCTGGATTCGACGGACGGCAATATGGTATTCAACCGAACCGTCGGCCTTAAGGACAGCTACAAGCCGAACAATTGAGTTTGCTCTGCCGGTTTCCGGCTTGTTTTCGGAGGGAATATGTTTCAGGAAAGCGTTGACCGTTCCCACGGTTCCTCAAAATCGGACCTTGTCCTCTTTATAGTGCTTATCGCTGCCTTTTTCACGGTCGGAGCGATAGTTTTCATACTTGAGAACAACTTCGGTTCCAAGCTCCCGCGCTATATCTTCATCGGTGCGGTGCTTGCATGCCTCTATCTCGTTTACAGGCTGCGCATCGTCGGTTACCGCTACACCATCTTTCATGAAGAGCCCAAGCCCGTGTACGACCCGAGGTTTGACGACATGATCCTGCACGAGGATTATCCCTATCCCGTCGGCACGGTCGTTTTTGAGCGCATCGTCAGCGCGAAGGGAACGATCCTGTTCACCGTTGACAGGAGCGAGATCGAAGCGCTTGCAAAACCCGGGGAGGACTGCGGTCTGAAGGCCGAAAACGAGTTCAACGCCGCCTGCCGCAAGCCGGAGAAAGCGTATTCCCTGTTTTTCCGTAAGGACGGCCAGCTCGTTTGCGTGTACTTTGATCCCAGTGAGGAGTTCCTCGGTTATCTTCAGAAGATCCTTTCGGCCCCCGCGTCTACCGAAGAATGAACGCGGCTGCTGAAAAACTGAAGGCATCCATCCGTGAAGGCCGGGCAATGCACGGCTATATCATCACTGGCGGAGACGAGACGGTCACCGAGAAGCTGATGCTCGAGTGCGCGGCGCTGCTGATCTTCGGAAACGAAGATACCGACCGGCTTGCAAATTCACCGGATTTTGCTCTGCTTGACGGCAGTATCAAGGTGGATGAAGTTCGTGACATCCGCCGGGAAGTCAACAAAACGACTTACAGCAGCATCAACCGCGTGTTCCTGATCCGAAACGCTCACTTGATGAACGCATCATCGATCAACGCGATGCTGAAAGTGCTTGAAGAACCTCCTGAGGGGACGTACTTTTTTCTGAGCGGTATAGAACCGCGGATCATTCCTACGATCCGCTCGCGCTGTATGATCGTTCGCCTCGGCGAAGGCGATCCCGCTGAAGTGCAGCTTGCACTTGAAGCTCTCGGTGCATCTGCTGCCGATGCGCGCAGATACACCGCATATGCCTGCGCCAGCCTTGACACCGCAAAGCGGCTGTATGAAGACGAGAGTTTTCGTGAACTGCGCAGCGGTGCGATCGAAGCGCTGATCGCGCTGCTGAACAAAGAACTGCCTTTCTCTTTTTTCAAAAAGATAGAGAAAGACAGAACTGCGGCAATGAACAGCGTAGAATTCATGCTTGCTGCCTGTCACGACCTTATTGCGCTGCGAAGCAGCACCGGCTGTGGTGTTTCGCTTTGTGCTTCGGATTTTGAAAGCGAGCTGCGCCTTGCAGCAAATTCGATTGGTTTTACTGTTATCTGCGAGGTCGCCGCAAAGCTCACCGAAGCCTGTGAGCGGCTGACGTCCAACGCGTCGTCAGGCCAGATACTCGACAGGCTGGCCGTTGATGTAAATGCTGTTGTGACCCGCAGGAAATAATTGAGATCCCGCCGGAAAGCGGGTACGAATGAAAGGTTGCCCTATGGGCATGGAGAATCAAATGCATAGAGTTGTTAAAGTTAAATTCCGCAACAGCGCCCGTTTCTATTATTTTGACGCCGGCAGCTTTGAGATAAAGAGCGGAGACGGCGTTATCGTTGAGACCGCGCGCGGCAATATGCTGGGCGAAGCATTGGGAGAACCGGAAGAAACGCCGGAAGAGAAGCTCGTCGCGCCGCTCAAGCCCGTCCTTCGTCTTGCAACCGACGATGATTTTGATCAGCTTGAGTACTATCGCAGCAAAGAACCCGAAGCACAGGCCATCTGCGAGAAGAAGATCGCCGAGCACGGGCTCGGAATGAAGCTTGTAGACGTTGAATATGCCTATAACGGCACAAAGCTGACGTTCTACTTCACTGCAGACGCACGCGTCGATTTTCGCGAGCTGCTCAAGGATCTGACCTCCATTTTCAAAACGAGGATCGATCTTCGCCAGATCGGCGAGCGCGATGAGGCAAAGAAATGCGGTGGACTCGGTTTCTGCGGGAGGCCTATCTGCTGCAACACCTTCCTTTCGGAGTTTACGCCTGTTTCAATAAAGATGGCAAAAACGCAGAATCTTTCACTTAACCCGATCAAGATCTCCGGCGTATGCGGGAAGCTGATGTGCTGTCTTAGATACGAGCAGGAGAGCTATGAATCGATGCAGAAGATCATGCCCAAGGTCGGCAAAGAGATAATGACTCCCGACGGCGTCGGCACCGTGCTTGAAAACAATATCATATCAGAAATGACCAAGGTCAAAGTCACGCTTACAGACGGTACGCTCGACGTTCGCAGCTATCCTTTCAGGGATCTCGAACCCGTTTCACCGGCTTCTGCCGGCGGCGCTGACGCCGCACCGTGTGACGACCACGACACGACTGCACCGTGCAGCGGAACAGAAGAAAACGAAGCCGAGAAACCTGCATCAAAGCCCGTTGAAGATGCCGGGATCGTTACTGCATCGCCCGAAGAAACGGACGTTCAGGCAAAGCCGGAGCAGAAGCCGCGTGAGCGCAAGCCGGGTGAGCCGAATCCCACGCAGGGTCCCGAGAATAATCAGCAGAATCGGCAGCGTTACAGGAACAACAAACAGCATCAGCGTGCCAGGAATCCGCAGAAGAACTTCGTTCCCAAGCAGGACAACGGCAAGCCGAAGCAAGTGTACTGAAATCAGATCAGTAAAGAGCAGGCATCGATCGGATGCCTGCTCTTTTTCAATTAGTACACTATCTGATCAGATCACCGAAGCAACTGCGCGGGCAGTGATGCTCTCTCCCCTGCCCTCAGGACCGGTGTGCTCAGGAGTGGTGAACTTCACGCTGACACTGTCCGGCGATACTCCGAAGCACTCTGCAAGGTTCCCCCGCATAGCATCGCGATACTGAGCGAGCTTTGGCCGCTGGCATACTATCGTTGCGTCGATGTTGTTCACAGTGCAGCCGCTTTCAGATATTCTCCTGCAAACGGTACGGGCAAGGTCAAGGCTGCAAACACCTTTGTAAGCAGGATCGCTGTCCGGAAAGTGCTGACCGATATCGCCCATAGCACATGCTCCGAGGACTGCGTCGATCACAGCGTGAGTTAAAACGTCCGCGTCGGAATGCCCGAGCAGCCCATACTCAAACGGGATCTCCACACCTCCAAGAATGAGTTTCCTGCCCTGTTCAAGCCGGTGCGTATCTTCTCCGAATCCAATACAAAAAGCCATTTTCTTTGTCTCCGTTCCTTCACCGTTGACTACCGGAAGAAGCGCTCTGAATATCGCGAAGTCCTCCCGAGTCGTCAGCTTGAGGTTGAACTTGCTGCCCATACTGTGGTGCAGATCGTTCCCGGCTGCCCGAAAGATCGCGGCGTCATCCGTGTAAAGCAAAGAATCATCGATCGCATCGTATGCTTCAAGCAGCAGTTGACGGTCAAAGCTTTGCGGTGTCTGCGCTTCAAGGAGGCTGTCACGATCAACGACTTCGCCGTCCAGCTCCCTGCGCAGAGTGCTTACGGGGCGGACAGATGCGATACCGCTGCCGAATTCCGCTGCCGTGTCGATGCTGGATGTGATCACGGCAGGCGTCACGAGGCAGCGCGCGCAATCGTGGATCGATACGACGTCCGCATCAGTGGCATTTATCGCATTGTAAACGGAGTCCTGCCGTCTTGCGCCTCCCATAACTATTCGAACAGGATAGTCGATATCTGCCTTCTCCGCGGCAAATGCGGCCGTCTGAGCTGTATCCTGAGAAACAGCGATCACCGCTTCGTCAGCAATGCCGGAAAACGCTTCAAGGCACAGTTCGATCGGAGTCTTCCCGTTGAAATCGAAGAGCATCTTGTTGCTGCCCATCCTGGATGACGAACCGGCTGCCAGTAGCACTGCGCATACCGTCATTTTTCCCGCTGCGGTCTCCATTTCAATCATCCCCTGTTTCATTCAGGGTGTCCGAAATAATGCGGTACATACTGTCCGCCTCTTCCTTGCGTACTGATTCTTTTACCATCAGCACTTCCGCCTTCAAAAGCTTTGCTCCGAAGCGAACGGAAATGATATCCCCCGCCTTAACATCTGCGGAGGGTTTTGCAACTTTGTCGTTTATCGAAACATGTCCGAGCGAACACGCTTCGTTTGCTACTGTGCGGCGCTTGATAATGCGCGACACTTTAAGATACTTGTCAAGTCTCATAATACTTCCTTTACTGATTTCCGCTTTCCGTAGCGGTAGTTCCTATACGGTCACGACCGAGTGAACGTACGATATCCATAGAGATTTTAAGGCTCGGGTCATCCGTCCAGGCATCTATGAGTTCGCTCCAATCAGCTTCGGCACGCTGCGCGCGGACCGCGTTTTCAACAGCTGTGCGGATGGTCTCGATATCTACTGCGCCTGGAGTTTCATCCTCGCCATGGAATATGATCCGCAAAGTACCGTCTTCATCGGCAAACACGGTGGAATACTGACCTTTCGGAGTCATCGAATAGATCTCCTTGACTGTATTGCTCCAATCGAGCGTGCTTGAATGGGTCGTTGATATCAACTGACCCTTCTGCTGGAACGCTAGGCAGCCGGGTTCATTGTCCTTACCCGTAACGATCGTGTTATCGGTGTACTTGAGCATCACTTCAGGGAACGGTTTGCCCTCTTCGAGCTCTGCATACGCCGCATCGATCTTTTGCCTTGCCTCGGCGATGTATTCATCATACATAGCATCCGTTTCTGTTTCAAGCTCGCGATACCGTTCAAGCAGCTCGGCGATGCGCTGCGCGTTTGCGTTCCCGCCTTCAAGCGCGTCGTTGAAAAGAAGAGCGGAGCATTCCTCGCCAACGCTGGTCAGTTCCTCAAGTTTTTTTGAATACTCCTCGCTTATCGCCCCTGTCGGACGGATGGCGATATCCATGATCCTTGAAAAACCTTCCGGTACGAAGACGGGCGGTATGGCGTCGGTATTTGTGTCTCCGAAGCGTTCGTAGTTCTCCATATCAGCTTTGAACTGACCGGGGTTTTCACTGTACAGCTGTTCATCCGACTCATATTGGGTGGAATACCAGTCGGAGATCTCAGCCTCCGAAACGCTGAACTCCGAGCAGACGTGTTCTTTGTATTCTTCGATAAGTTTAGAGTTAAGAAGCTCACGCTTATACTCCTCGGAGTACTCTTCGAAGGTCATTTTTTCGGACGTATAGTATGCGGCAAGCTCCCCGATGAGCGCGTTGAACTGCTCGTCAACGTTCAGCGTCGGATCCTGTGCAGCGGCTTCCTGCGCAAGCGCCATGTACTGCTCTCGGATCTGTGCGAGCTCCTCCTCGGCTTGTTTGTTGACCTCGCTGATATCTTCCTCGCTGATGGTGAAGCCGTCCTCCTTTGCGTGGTGCAGGGTGACGATATCATCCACAAGCGCGTTGATCACCATGTCCTGGAAGTCCTCAAGCTCTTTTTCATCCTTGAACGGATCGAACCCCATTTGCTGGAAATAGCTTGCGTAGGAATCGAACGCCGCATTATAAAGCGCAAAGTTCACCTTTTCATCACCGATACTTGCAACGATCGACTTTGGATCGTATTCCTTTTGCTTTCCTTTGCAGGCCACGGCGGTAAGCAGCAATGCCGCAATCAGTATGACGGCCGCCGTTTTGATAAGGTTTTGCTTTTTCATATCATTCATTGATCATAGATCTCCGTGTTGTCATCGTTCGGAGCATAGCTCCTCTTGTATTATAGCATGTTTTCATGCGATTGAACATAGCATTATCGAAATCAAACCCGCCTGCTCAAAGGGCGGTTTGAACAGGCCCTAAAAGATCTTTTTCCCGCAAGCGTCCTGAATGGGAGCGCCGAACAGCCCGGAAACAGCGTTTTATCTCCGGCAGTCCCCCCCTGCTTTAACCGGTGGTTAATGTAACGCCTGTTCGGCTGCCAACTAAAAAAGCTCCGCCTCGGCACATCCTCATAAGGGTACACCGAAGCGCAGCTTTTCTGACACTTGAACATCGGGTCAGATCTGATCTTTATCGGTTTTGGCGCTGTCCGGTATGAAGCTGTCGAAGATAAAGCATTGGAATATCTTTCTTGCTTTTTCCAGTTCCTCCTGGCTTTGAACCGTCCACGCAACGTTCTCGACCGGGAACAAACGACGGATCACCCTGTATGAAAGCCTGTTTGCCTGACGATGATCGTATGCGATAAAATCCGGGCGGGACAGGCAGTTCTGCCAAAGATCCGAAAGGGCAAGCTTTGCTATCCACGGGATCGGCGAATGCCATTTGAAATAATCGAGCGAGAGTTGGCCGCGGATGACGTCAGGTCTGTTTTTGCGGTACCAGCGCATAGCGTTTGCATCGAATGACTCCACACAATAAATACCCTCATATTTATCAAGGAAAGAAGCGGCGGCCTGCGCGGTTTTGACGCTGTCGCCCTCCGGTTTGATCTCAACGATAAGCGGGACCTTCCCCGCAACTGTCGAAAGCACGTCCGAAAAGAGCGGAATGTGCTCATTTGACTGAGCAAGGTTATACGAAGAGAGTTCTTCAAACGTGCATTTATTAAGCTCCTTGTCCGGGCCGCAGATGCGCTTGAGCGTTCCGTCATGGAATACCACGAGCTTGCCGTCCGAGGACAGCTGGACATCCAGCTCGATCCCGTAGCCGTTTTCAACGGCTTTGCGGAATGCAGGCAAAGAGTTTTCCGGAGCATCGGTCGCGTTGTCGTGAAGGCCCCTGTGCGCGATGTACTGCGCTTCAAACGGCTTCATCTGTTCACGCCTGCCGAGATTCGGCCAGACCATAAACAAAAACGCGCCTGCGATCACGAGCAATGCCGCAGCGATATAGAGAAATACCATAACCGTTCCTTCTTCCCTGTTGATACTCTTATCTTATCACAAAACGCATACAGGTGCAATAAACAGCTTGACGTTAGAGTGCGTTTATATATTAAAAATTAAGAAAAAAGCTATTGACAAGCAAGCGAGCTTTTAGTATAATACACAGCGTTCCAAAGATGCTCGGTTCGTCTAGTGGCCTAGGACACCGCCCTCTCACGGCGGTAACAGGGGTTCGACTCCCCTACCGGGTACCAAACACTCCGCAAATGCGGGGTGTTTTCTTATTAGTCAATATTGAAGGCACCCGCTTTTGCGAGTGCCTTTTATGCTGAATAAAGTCTTTAATGCGCAATACCAGCGACCGGTCCCGGGCAGCCGGCTTGTCGGTCTTCGCCGTTTCGTCGAAGGTTTACCTGTCAAACAGATAGTCGAAGAATATCGGTATGCGCTTCTCCCAATCCGCTTCGCGGTGCTGTGCACCCGGGACGACCCTGGCGGCAACTTCCGCTCCGGCTTTTGACAGCCGCTTTGCCGTTTCGAACATGGTGGTTATAAGCTGCTCATGCCCTTTGGCTTCTCCCCCGCCCATATCGATATAAATGCGCGTGGGCTTTTCGAGCGGGCGGGTCTTGATCGCATCGGCCATCTTTTGAGGCTCCAGCCACAGGCTGGGCGATATCGCAGCCGCACGGGAAAATACGCTGTTGTACTCGACGAGTGCCCAAAGCGACATTATCCCGCCCATAGAGCTGCCTGCGATCATGGTATTGTTCCTGTCCGGCAGCGTGCGGAATTCCTCATCGATCATGGGTTTCAGAACGTTCACAAACCAATCCATGGTCTTTTTTCCTTCGCCCTCCATCAGCCCGAACCTTCCGGCTTTGAACGTCCACGGCGAGTACTCGTTGATGCGGCGATTCCCCTCTGGATTGCATTCGACGGCAACGAGAATCATCTGTTCGCGGCTTTTTTCGAGGTAGTTCTTCATGCCCCAGCTTTTGCCGTACGTCGCGTGGCTGTCATAGAAGACGTTGTGACCGTCGAACATGTATAGCACGGGATAGCGCTTTTCACTCCCGCTATATCCGCGCGGAAGGTAGATATACAGCCTGCGGGGTTTTTCCGTGGGCAGTTCGGGAATGTTGATCTTTCGGACAAGTATCATACTTTTATCTCCCCATCCATGAGTTTCGTTTAGTATAGCATACATCGGCTTGCATTTCCACAACAGAATAGTGCGGTGTCAGAAAACGCAGCCGACGCAAACCGGCCTGTACAGGCGTCGGCAGTCTGAGCGACGTTCGTTATTTGGATTTCCCGGCAAGCTGTCCGCTGCTGTGTTCAAATCAGCGCATAAAAGAAACCCGAGAAAAGCTCTTTGGCTGATCTCAGGTTTCTCTTTTTCAGTTCATTATTATCGATTAAGCCGTTTTCTTATCAATTCTGGATCGGTACCTTGACCATGCGATATCTATGGTTCTCCTTCACGAGGCCTTTATTGAATGCAGCGATTAGCATTTCGAGTTCCTCGATCTCCTTCTTGAGCTCCTTGCCCTTATCGATATCGGAGACCATCATCTGGCCCTTGGTGGCGAGGATGTTCTCGACCTCGGTCGTGGAATGGATATCCATGTTCTCGCGGATCGCTTTTTCAAAGCTGATGAAGGGCTCGTGAGCGACGATGTAAAGACCGCGGGAGTCGTAAACGAGGGTATAGCCCGCAATACCGGTGGTCTTCTGATAATACTTGGAGAAACCTCCGTCGATAACGATCAGCTTGCCCTCCGCCTTGATCGGGTTCTCGCCGTTGATCTTTTCAACGGGGATATGGCCGTTGACGATGACGGCACGATCGGTATCGTTGATGCCGAACTCGTTGAGGATGCGGACCGCAAGATCCTTGGTGTCCTGGTACTTATAGTACGCGTTGCGTTTTTCCTTGTGGGATTTGCTGTCATCGATCTCGACGCGCTCGAAGGTGGTCATCTTATCCTTGCCAAACTGCGGGGAGTCGGGACCGCACCAGAGATACCACATAAGATCGAGCTCATGGGTCTTGCGCTCCGACGGTTTTGCAAAGTACAGCCTGCGGACTTCTGAATCGATGTAGTCGAACATCGCCTTGCCGCTGCGCAGTATGCCGTCACCGAAGTCGACCGATTTGAAGCTGCCGTCCTCATTGAGCGGAACGAGCGCGTGGAAGAGCAGGTTGTTATTAACGACCGTATAGAGCGAGCCCTTATCCATAAAGAGCTTGATATGACGCTGGAGAGTGGGGCTGTTGAGGAAGGACTCCTGCAGCTCGTTGATGATCACTTCTTCCTCCTCGGTCAGCTTGTACGGATCTTCGGGATCGATCGTCGGGAAATCCGCGTCCTTGATAGGATATGTGATCTCATCGATGGTGATCGTCGAGTTCACGCGGTCGAGCGTATCGAGGAAGAGACGGTGATCGAGCTTATAATTCGGGTTGCGCTTGATGAGCTGACCCTCGAGCTTGTGCATGATCACGAAGATAGCCTTGTGCAGTTTTGCGCGGATGCCGATCTCGGGGTTGGTGTAATACGCTTCCTCGGAGGTCTTTCTCGGGCGGAACACAACGGCGGTCTTATAGGTCTCCTGCGCGAACATCAGCAGATGGCGGAGGTTGATGCCGTAAACGTTCTCGATGAGATCGAGGTTGCCGTGGCGGAAGCTGTTGGTGAGCACGCCGGCGATACAGGTCTTTTCACCGAGCGCAGCGCCCATCCACAGGATATCATGATTGCCCCACTGGATATCTACAGAAGGATGCTTCAGAAGCAGTTCGATGATGCGATGCGGTTCGGGGCCGCGGTCGTAGATATCGCCGACGATGTGAAGCCTGTCTACAGCAAGCTTTTTGATAGCGTCAGTCAGCGCAACGATGACGGGTTCCGCATAATCATGACGGATGATGGAATCGAATATCTCGTTGTAATAGCCGTCGAGATCGTGGAAATTGACCCTCGCGGTCAGCAATTCTTCGATGATGTATGCAAATCTCGGATCGAGCGTTTTGCGGAGCTTGGACTGAGTGTACTTGCTGCTGATCTTTCTGCCGAGAATGATCAGGTTCTTGAGCGTGTTCTTATACCAGGAATCCTTGTCCTCAACGTGTTCAAGTTCGAGAGCGATCTTTTCCTTTGGATAATAAACTATAGTCGCAAGAGTCTCCCTCTCTTCAAAGGAGAGCGAGCCGGAAAGCAGGCGCTCTATCTCGTTGCGGATAACGCCCGAGGCGTTGTTCAGGATGTGCTCGAAAGCATCGCCCTGGCCATGAAGGTCACTCATAAAATGTTCCGTAGGCTTCGGAAGAGCCAGAATGGAGCTGAGGTTGACGATCTCGGTCATCGCGTATTCGACGGTCGGGAATGCTTTGGCAAGCTGCTGTAGGAACCTGAGGTTCTCTCTGAGTTCCTGGTCTGTGTAGGTCTTGTTCATGCGCACCTCCGGTATGGTGATTTATCTTTCGGCACGTGCCGGTATCGATCTTGATCGGGTAATCTTAAAGCATCTAATGTATCAGCAGACTGATTATAACATACAGTGCGGGTATTCCAAGTATTATCTCAACGATCGCAAGAGGGAGAACGTACGGTTTATCCCAGCCTTTTGTGTTCCTGCGCACTATGAGCGCCGCAGCGGCGGTCAAAACGCAGATGGCAAAGATAATGAAAACAGCCAAAAAGAGCGCAAATTCCGGGCCACCCTCTCTGAAAGGTATCTGCAAGCCTTGCTTTTCGGCAATCGAATCTTTGATCCAAAGTACAAATCTGACAATGGCATAAACTGTGACCGCAAGGACGATCAGAGCGGGCTGGATTAGCACGAGGATCGAAGCGGCCTTGCATTTGCGGTCGATGATATTGCTGTTGTGTTCCATTGATCATTCCTCCTTTTGTGAAAACTGTTATCCAAACACTCGCCTGCCCCATGCAAAGTGGCTCGTGTACCATGAGTTATAGTTCGAAATAACGACCTGGCCGGCCGAAGAGCTCGCATGAATGAGCTGATTGTTCCCGAGGTAGACGGCAACGTGGGTTATGGCGGTGTGCGCGTCGTTGTAGAAGAACATAAGATCTCCCCTCTGGAGGCTGCTCATGCTGCCGACGTAGCCCCATGCGTCGTACTGTGAATACCCTGCCGCGCTGAGCCTGCCGATATTGACGCCTACCTGCCTCAGGCAGTAGTAGACCAGACCCGAACAGTCAAAGGAGTCCGGGCCGGAATTGCCGTAAACATAGGGTTTCCCGAGCTGCGAACGAAGTGCGGCAATAAAGTTCTCAACGCTTTGGTTGGGATTAGGGTTGGCCGTGGGTGTGGGCGACGGTGTCGGTGTAGGCGCCGCGGTGGGCGTCGGAGTCGGCGCCGGTGTCGGAGTCGGCGTCGGGGTCGGCGTCGGGGTCGGCGTCGGGGTCGGTGTCGGCGTCGGTGTCGGAGTCGGCGTCGGTGTAGGTGACGGCGTCGGACGCGGCGAAGGCGTCGGGGTCGGGCGGCCGGACTCGATCGGCTCAGGCGTCGGAGTCGGTCTCGGAGTCGGAGTCGGTGTCGGAGTCGGTCGCGGTGACGGTGTCGGCGTCGGGCGCGGCGAGGGCGTCGGGCGGCTGGTCTCGCTCGGTTCATGAGTCACGGTCGGTACTGCGGAAGGCGGCTCGGTGGGAAGCGGAGTCGGCTCGACAGTCTCGATAGGTTCCTCCGTCAGGATCGGAGCAGATGAAGGATCGATAAGGCTGACACAGTCGAACGAAAACATCCGATTAAAAGTTGCGGAATCGGTTTTGCCGCTGACTTCAAGCTCGTTATACTGCTGGAAAGTCTCCACTGCGCCAAGTGTGGCTGTGCCGTAGTAACCGTTGACTTTATCGTAATAATACCCGAGCTGATTAAGGCGCTCCTGCACCATGCGCACGTCGTTGCCGATATTGCCGTATTCAATAACGTACTGCGCAGGGGAATCAGAATACAGAAGCGAGATCAGCAGGGCGTCCACCTCGCCGGTCTGAGTCATATTGTTGGCTCGCTGGAAAAGGCGAACTGCCGTCTCGAGCGGGTAACCGAAGCGGCTGCTGGGCTCATCCGACTCAAGGTAGCCGAGCGCCATAAGACGGGATTGGATCCCGACGATGATGTTGTTATCGTCTCCGACTTTGAAAAGAGCGTCCGGTTCGACAGAGGGCATCGGTTCCGGAGTGGGTCCTCCGGGATCGCCGGATGTGGGCACAATGGGGGCCGGAGTTCCGGCAACGACGTCTATCACATGACCGTCGTTTACATTCCTGCCGAGTTTACCTGCGGCGAGAAGGATAACCACAAGCAAAGCTGCGGCAAGCAGGAATGCCGGGATGCGAAGCGCTTTAAGCACCGCATATCCCCTGCCCCTTGTCGAATGCAGGTTCTGACGCTTGTATTCTATTCTTCCGCTCGTTTTTTTCATCATTTTCCCTGTTTAGGCGTTTTTGCGTTTTTATTATACATCATCCTGCGGCAAATTTCCACTATGTTTGCAAAATTAGCGCGATCAAAGGTATCGGGCGAAAGAAAAGCCGCATCCTTTCGGATACGGCAACTCGGGTTTTGTTACTTCCACAGGACCATTTCGGTCAGAGCGTGCTGTACGAGTTTTTCCGGGTTCGCCTTCGGATCGATCCAGGAGTTCACATCCTCCATCGGCAGCATAAGAGGCATCCGGTCATGGATATGGGAAACATCAGGCGACGGTTCTTTTGTGAGTATCACGAAGTGCGGCAGTCCGTCCTCGATCCTGTACAGCCCACAGAGCCATGCGACGGTATCCCCTCTAGGCTGGATCGACCATTTATCGCCCCTCAGCTTGTTTCCGTCAGCATCGAGGGGATGTTCCCATTCAAAATACCATGAAGCCGGTACTATGCAGCGGTGCGAACGCCAAGCTTCAGCAAACGCCGCCTTGCTTTTTGCCGTTTCCGTCCTCGCGTTGAATACCGAGATCGAGCCGGACTCCGCACCCTGCTTTGGATTCTGGCGTTCGACCTTGAAGCCCCATTGCATCGGGTAAACGGTGCTGCTCATTTTTTTGTTCATTGCAATCGCAGGTGCCACTGAAGCCGGCCCTATTTCCCCGCTCGTTAAGATATCGCCGGCGAGTTTGTCGCGGAATCGATCGGCAAGCGGACTGACCTGCGCCGCACGAACGAACGGAGCAAGCTCCGGCTGGTCCCTTTCAATGTAGAATCTTACGCACATGGTATTGGATCTCCGCTTTTTGATATGCTTATTATACTTCATTCCTGTCGGATATACAAGCATGGCCTGTACATAAAACTGCACATAAAAACTGCTCTGTGCCGGGTTCGGCGCAAAGCAGTCTCTATAAATGCTCAGGGAAAAGCGGTATGCTGTCAGATCTTTCCCTTTTCTTTAAGGATCGTCTCAACGAGCGAAACGCACTCGTATACCATTGCGTCGCAGTGCGGTTTCTTTTCCCCGCCGACCTCCGCGTTGATGCGCAGCAAATCAGCACAGTCCAGAAACCCGCTGTGGCTCTGCTTTAGCCTGCGGTGGTACTCTGCGATCGTCTTTGCGTCGTCCACGCCGAACAAGCCCAGCGCCATCAGGCCGCCGGTAACAGCGCCGCAGACGGATGCGCGCTTCATCCCGCCGCCGAAATTCGAGGCGATGAGGCGAGCCGTCTCTTCGGGGACGCCGGCTGTTTCCGCAAATGGGATTACCACGGACTGAGCACAGTTGTAATGCGGCGTGACTGTCGCACGAAGCTCTTCGGCTTTTTTGATAAAATCTTTCATTTGTTTTCCTGCTCCCACAGATGAACGCTCTGGCCCGATGAACGCAGCGCGTTACGACCCAAAATCCTTTTCTCCTTGTTCGTTCACGTATAAGTCGCAATGTTTGGATATCGCCTCCTCTACGCGCTGCATCAGAAGCTTATACTTTGTTCCGACTTCCAGCGGATCGGTATTGATAGCCTCGAAGCCATACTTGGGCTTGATGTTGCCGCATGCGGGAGGATACTTCATGAAGCAATATGGCGCCGCACTGATCCTGCCCTTGTAATTCTTGCACATATTTGATACAAGATCGCAGAATTCAAAGATCGTATTATTAAGATCCTCAAGCATCTGCATGGTGGATTTAAAGATATCGGTCTCGCACTTCTCGCACCTTGAAGTGAGGACTGCAGCCAGTTTTTTGCTTTCCGTCATGCACTGTTCCGCGGCGGTGTCGACGTTTTCATTCAGCGCTTCGGCCATGGTGCGCATGTACTCGTCGGTGATCTGTGCACACATAAGGAATTGCAGATCGACGTGGCACCTACAGCTGTCGTCGCATTTGAAGTATTTCTCAGACCTTGGGCAGTACACGGAGAACGTGCGCCTGTAGTCATAGAGCCTTTCCTTGCGATAGGCGGCCTTAAGACTGTCGCGGCCGATTTTCCCATAGTTTTCCTCGTAGTATCGGCGGGCGCTGATATCGGCCATGTTCTGCATCCCGGTCCAGGTTTTGTTGATGAATTCATTTATCTCGCGAACGATATCGTCGAATTCCCTGTAAAAATTCTCATCAAATCCCGTACCGTCCAGGAGTATCGTGCCGAAAGCCAGCTGAAAGGCATGCTGAAGCGGCACTTTGTTCATCAGCATCATGATCTGGTCGAGCGGCTGACACGCCCATGCGGCGTCCCGCTGGCATTTCAGGCCGAGATCAAACGCCTTGCGCTTTTCGTTTGACCAGTCGTAATAGCCTTTGGGCTTTTCGCTGCTGCGGATGTACGGCTCAAAGTCCCCCTTATTGGCATAGTAGAACTGCTGTATCCAGCTGTTCCTGCCAAGACGGGTGGTGGCGAGGTTGGAATACTCCCGTGCCGTCTCCTTATAATTGTTCTTGATGATCATATCTCTGAGCAGATTCGACACCTTGTTGATCGCATGATTCAGATCGGCGATCTCAGCATATACGTCCTCTTCGGTGTTGTACTCCCACGAGAAATCATAAAGATCGGCGCTTTCGCCGTCCTCAAAATCAATGCTGTTGTTTTCCTTATCGTCCATGGTTTTATCTCCCCATTCTTAAAAGTTTCGACGGATCGATCAGAATCTGATCTCGTAATCGCGGACGTACCATCTTCCGCCGTTGGTCCTGATGAGGTTTCGCCTCACGGGGCTGCCGAGCTGCTTGCCGTGGCTGTCGAACGCCACGGTCTGTACCGAAGCGTACTCCACCTTTTCGCCGTACCTTGCGGCAATGCTCTGCTGTTCCTCCGCAGAAAGGAAGAAGGATTCGAGGCCGCTCTCGTCGCTGTAGCCCTTGACGACGGTTATCTTGGTGGCGTCAGGCTGGACCTCAGCGTGGACGTATTCCCCGTGGAAACGTTCCTGGTGCAGATCCCAGAAGTACAGCATCAGATCCTGCTGGATCGGATTCTTGCGCCGCTCGGGCTGGATGCAGTCCGCGTACAGCTCGTAGTTCTTTTCCTTGATAGCCTGGCGGAAGATCTCCACGAGCCTTTCGGGCGTTACGTCCTCGGGAACGGTCTTTTCGGTGTACCAGCTCTCCTTGATGGCGGCGACTTCATCCTCATCCACAAAGTAACCGCTGGTCTCCTTTTCGCCGTCGTAAATACCAAGCACGTGCCCCGGCACGTAAAGGGCGACGGGCTCGACAACGACAGCATAGACCGGGCCGCCGACTTTCTTCTCGCCGGCTTCGGGGATCTCCATTGTGGCGCCGGTGATCTTGCCGAGCACCGTCCAGGAATCGACTTCCATCATGGTGCTGTCAACAAGCCTGCGGTAGCGCTTAACGGCTTCATAGGGTCCGAGCCACTTTCTTGAGTCGATCTTCACGAAATACATGCCGCTCGAGCGTTTGCCGACGTTGACGTATTCGCCCGTAACGCCCATGAACTGGTTGGCGGGATAGCGGACCTCGTCCAGCGCGACGTACTTGCCCACAAGCTCCTCAATGGGCTCATGTAACACATCAGGTGCGGGGTAGAGCTTTTCAAGCAGTTCACCTTTATGCTGCTCGAGCAACGCATTCCATGCTCTTGCGCTCTTATCGGCATAGAGTTTGCGAATGTTCTCCTCGTTCTTCAGATACAGCGTCATGGAGTCGGTAATGTCGATGAAATTGCCGGTTGAGCCCATGATGCATTGTCTGGCCCTCTCAAACAGCGCCTTTACGCGCGGATCGCCGGGAGCAAACTCCTGCAGGATCTTGATTCGGCCGAGCGCGTCCTCTTTGGAGCGGAAAATACCCGTTGCTCCGTTTGCCCGCTTTACCTCGTTCTCAAATTCTTTCAGATAGATCTCCGCCTGCTGTATGCGCATGGTGAGATTGCTGTCGTTGACGGAGAAAATTGTACTGTCTATCATCGTGCCGTTCCTTTCTGAATGAAACTGTATGATTATTATATCATATCGAAGGTTGTGCTCTCAAGAGGGAAAACCGTTCTAAACTAGTTTCGCAGAATTGACTGAAACTTTTGATACCCCGCCTGGATTCGATTCGTTTATCATGGAGATCGAAAGATCAACGACCGGCTTATTCGCATTGCCGAAGCACTTCCGCTAAGCATGCTCTTTATAGTCGAATCAAAAGGTTGTACTATAGATCAGTGTAATTACCGTCTCTAAGAATGTCTATGCATTCCTTAAATGATTTGCTGTTGCCATCGCAATCCACAAAACTTGTTCCCGAGTTCAACAAAACAAACAGTCTGATCGAACCAAACCCGCAGTTTCTTTTGCTCTTGCCGATCAAAGCCGATGAGTCCTGTCGTTCTATATCAGATAGTTTATTGAAGTAGGTTTCATACTCTTTAATAAACTGATCGATTTTTTGAATTGAATACTATACTCGACAAATATACCAGATATCATCGCCTGTAAAACCGCATTTCCTATAGAGTTCCAGCGGTCCGGAAGTGTTGTCAAGATTTCCTGAAACTGTTACAAAATCAGCCTCAATGCCTTTGAGCCTCCATAGTAATACATCTACTATCTTTTTCCCCAGACCTCTTTTTCTGTACTCCGGAAGTACCTGAACCCATTCAATGACGCCTTCCCTGCAGGTCTCATCAAGTTCCGCTATACCCGAAGCCACCATTTTTCCGCCGTCTGCATTTATGTAGACGCATAGGTCTTCACGGAAAGTTTCATGCTGTTTCCACTTCAGAATATCTTTTTCATTCACAACGATATTCTCGTGACCATAGGACTCATTTATCATCTCAGACAATTCTGCTGTCTGATAGTCGATTGATAAAGTGTCGTAATCAAAATCTATTGGACATAGATCTCTTAAATCATGCTTGACTCTAAAAAATCTTTGAAAATCGGAGTACTGTCCATTCCAATCTCTGCAGTGAATGATTCTGATAGAATCGGGAATGACCAGCGTTTTGTTCTTCCAATACGGGATTGAAAGCTTCCCGCACGGATCCTGAAGGTATTCATTTATATCCATCAAATCTCTCCTAACAAGCTCATCCATCTCCATATTATCCCCCTCGGACATCGAAACTACTGTTGCAGCCCGATTTGACGGTGAAGCGAGAGTTACAGCAGTCGATTTTCTCGATTTTGCTCTCTCGCTCTGCAGAGTCTTATCTGCATTCCCACTGACGGCAGAACGACTGTCTCGACATGCCTTGGAGCACCAGGTCAAATAAAAAGGCTTGTATTCGGCTCACTGTCTCATTCCAATGAAAAAGCGGGCAATTCCCCGACAGGTCAGGGGCGGGGCAGTAAGTTGAATATCGGCAAAGCGATAAGCCGGAATTTATCACACTCCATGATAACAGTATTCAAGACCGAAATCATGATTGTCTGCTTCCTCATTCAGGTAGTCATACCCTTCTTCTGACACGACTTGAAATCCACTTTTTTCATGTGTCTTCAAAGACGCGGCATTCTTCTTGCTTACGCAGCTGCAAAGCCGAAACGGACCGTTTTCCTTCAATGAATCTGCAACACTTGAAAGAAGCATGGCTCCGTATCCCTTTCTTCTGCAATCCGGACGCGTCTCAAGTGCTTCAAGGTAGTACAGACCTTTTTGAATCATACACGTTCTTAGTGCACTGACATAAATCCCATCTATCTCAAGGACCCAGTATGCTGCTTCTGCTTTTTTGAAAAAGTCGTTCTTTAGGAAATCCAGAAACCCCGCTTCAACTTTTTGGACGGCTGCTTCTTTATCTGCTTCGTCAGGGAAAAAGTAATCTGTGTTTTCATAATTGCTTTCGGAATACACATCCATCAGCTTTCTTGTATCCACTTTCTGATAATCTATTATTTTTATAAGCAAAGTTTTCTCCACAAGCTTCGATTTGGTTATTTCTTCGTCATCAATACCACTGTCTCCACATGCCTTGGGACAATAGCGTGAATAAAAAGTTCATTATCTACGCTATCCACACGACCCTCGGCGTCAGGAATATGCCGTTGACAACACTATTACTCCTGCTCATCAAATAGCTCGGTTGAATCTTTTTCTACCCATCCAAATGAATTCTTAAAATCCTTAAAACAGTCTGGGCATACCCAATAGCGCATATCTTTCGTGCAGTAGAAAACGCATTCCTTATCAGTTGTCGCTTTCTCCCAGCAGAATTCGCAATGTTCATGCCAGAAGTGTTGAATCTTTTCGCCTTCCAGATATTCTTCTCCCCGCCGCATCTGTTCAACAAACCGATGAGCTTCGGTTGAGATCATTTGATAAAACGCATTTTTCTCAGCATATGCCTTTATCCAAAAATCCGGAAATCTGACTTTATAAAATGTCAGATGCTTTAGATATTCTTCTTGCCCTCTCAATCTCCAGTCATCCATTATAATATCCTTTCCCATCAGGTATCAAAACTGTACACTCTACCCGCCTCGAGACATCAATATGACTGATTCCACATGGCTTGTTTGAGGAAACATGTCAAACGGTTGGACTGATTCTATCCTGTATCCGGCTGCAGCAAGTTGTTTGCAGTCGCGGGCAAGTGTGGAGGGGTCGCAGGAAACGTAGCAGATACGCTCTGCACCGCTTGCGGCGATCGCATCGATCGCTTCCGGCATAGCGCCTTTGCGCGGAGGATCGAGCATGACCTTATTGATCTTTTGACCTTTCTTGATCAGCTGCGGAAGAAGGTCCTCTACGTTCGCGCAGAAGAACTCGGCGTTATCTATGCCGTTCGCCTTCGCGCTGCGTTTTGCATCCTCTATGGCAGGCGCGACCGCTTCGACGCCGGTAACGCTTCCGGCTTGCTGCGCCATGAGCAGCGAGATCGTGCCGATGCCGCAGTACAGGTCGAGCACGCTGTCCCGCCTGTCCAGTTCGAGCGCACCGACCGCTTTTAAATAGAGTTTTCGCATCTGAACTGTGTTTACCTGCAAAAAGCTTTCTGCTGCGACTGAAAACTCAAGACCGCAGACGTTCTCCCTGATCGTTTGGTTTCCGAAAGCGACGCGGCTTTTTCGGCCAAGGATAAGGCTCGTCCTGCCCGGGTTCAGATTGACTATCAGGCTTTTTAGAGACGGAACGGCGGCGCGCAGGGACGAAACGAGTTCTTTCTCGCATTCAAACGGTTTTGCGGCTATAATAACGACCATCGTCTCGCCGAGCGACGTGGTCCTGACGAGAAGATGCCTGATACAGCCTTTTCCGGTCCTCTCGTTATACGCCCGGATACCGAGTCCATTTGCCCAATCGGTGACTGCTTTGAGCGCTGCTTCAGCTATTCCGCTTTGGATCAGGCAGCTTTTGACCGGAACGACCCGATGGCTCTTTTCGGCAATGCAGCCGGAGACTACTCGCTCATCGTGCTCCGCGAATGAAAACACAGCCTTGTTGCGGTAATGGGTCGGGTCGTCCGTTCCGATGCAGGGTTCGACTTTGATATCGGCAAAGCCTCCGAGCCGCGTAAGCGCGTCTTTTACGCGCTGTGTCTTGAAAGAGAGCTGTGCGGGATAGCTCATATGCATGAGATCGCAGCCGCCGCATTCCTCGTAATACGGGCAGGCAGGATCGCGCCTGTCGGACGACCGTCCGACAAGATCCGTCATTTTGCCAGCTGCATACGACGGCGTGGTTTTTTCAATGACAGCGGTGATTTTTTCGTTGACAAGGGCGCCGGGAACGAACACCGTCATCCCATTATGGCGGCCTATGCCCTGCCCTTTTGAGCCGTAGGCGTCGATCGTGAGGCTAACTATGTCGTTCGGTTTTAGGGTCGTTTCCATATCAATTGCTCTGTGCGGGTTGTTTCTTCGGCACTACGCGCACCCTGTTTTCACCGAGGAGCGCGGCAAGCTCCGCAAGCAGGTCCTTGGAAAGGTTGACGCGCAGCTCCTTGCTCGCGCGCAGCTTTCGGCCTGTCGCCGGGAACACGAAATACACGTCACGATTTCCCGGGAAACGGCGCATGATTTCGACAACTCTCTGCTGCAGCGGCTCGGTCTGCGGTATGAATTCGAGCACGAGCAGCTTCTCGCCTCCCTTGATGAGGGGGACGATATCCTCGATGAAGACCGAGTTCGGTTTGTCCTCGCGCATGGAAAACCTACCGGTCACGATCACACGGCGGTCGTTGACCATCAATGAAGAATACTTCTGGTAGACGCTCGGAAATGCGACTATCTCGACCGAACCCGTCATATCCTCCAGCACGCCGAACGCCATAACTCCGGCGCCGGATTTGACCGGCCTTGTGCGCACACCACCGACTATACCGCCGATGCGGACCATTGCATTATCCTGAACGGGTGTATCCTCGGCGCTCAGTTCCGCGCAGGTGTATTTGAATTCGGCCATCTCCTGCTCGTATTCCATCAGCGGATGCCCGCTTGCATAAATACCGATGGCTTCACGCTCCATCGTGAGCAGTTCGTCGAGCGAGTACTCCTCTTTCGTATCCTCGCCCTGCACAGAGGCTGCAGGCTGAATCAGATCATCTCCGAAATCGAAGAACGACAGCTGACCTGATTCCATGCGTTTGCGCTCCGCATTGGCGGAAGCAAGCTCCTGCTCGTAATGGGACATCAGATACTTTCTTGAAACGCCGGTGCTGTCGAAGCAGCCGGCCTTGATGAGCCACTCGAGCATGCGCTTGTTTAGCCCCTCCGCGCGGCGTACAAAAGCCGAGAAATCACGAAAATCACCGCCTTGCCTGCGTTCTTCAAGCACGTCGTTGATAACGCCTTCGCCAACGTTGCGGATCGCTGCAAGGCCGAAGCGAATGGAGCCGTTATCGACCGAGAAGCGCGTCTCGCTCCTGTTGATATCGGGCGGCAGGATCTGAATGCCGCGCTGTCTGCAGTAGTAGATATAAGATGCGATCTTATCCGGAACGGTCAGAAAGCTGTTTATGATCGCGGTCATGAATTCGACCGGGTATAGGCATTTGAGCAGCGCAGTGCGGTATGCAACGACCGCGTAACAGGCTGCATGGGCTTTGTTGAAAGCATATGACGCAAAATCCATCATTTCATCAAAGATCTGCTCGGCTGCTTCTTTAGAAACGCCTCTGCGCAGAGCGCCGTCGACCGTTACTTTGCCGTTCTCCTCGATACCGTAGATGAAGTTTTTGCGTTCCTGCGCCATTACGTCGTGCTTTTTCTTGCTCATGGCGCGGCGAACAAGGTCGCTCCTGCCGAGCGAATAGCCGGCAAGATCACGGACTATCTGCATGACCTGCTCCTGATATACCATGCATCCGTAAGTCGTGCTCAGTATCGGGCGAAGCAGCTCGGTCTCGTAATGAACGGATGCTTCGTTTTGCTTGCCCTGGATATAGCGCGGGATCTGGTCCATCGGACCCGGGCGGTAAAGCGAAATGCCTGCGATGATGTCCTCAAGGCTCGATGGCTTCATCTGCTGCATAAAGCTCGTCATTCCGGCGGATTCCAGCTGGAACACGCCGACCGTATCGCCGGAACCTATCAGTTCGAACACACGCGGGTCGTCATAATTGCAGTTTTGAAAATCGGGAGGCGTTCCACCGCCCCGGCGGATAAAATCGAGGCAGTCGCGTATGACGGTGAGGGTTCTGAGGCCTAGGAAATCCATTTTGAGCATTCCGAGCTCCTCAAGCTCCGTCATCGTGAACTGAGTGGTGATCGATTCGTCATTGCGCTGCAGCGGAACGAGCTCCATCGTCGGCAGGGACGAGATCACGACGCCCGCGGCGTGAGTTGAGGTGTTTCTCGGCAGACCTTCGACCTTCATCGCAAGGTCGATTAGCTTATGTACCTGATTATCCGTATCGTATAGCGTTTTCAGCTCCGGCGAAAGCTCGAGCGCGGCTTTAAGATTTATGTCCTTGCCTCCCTGCTTGCCCTGTGGGATGAGTTTTGCGATCCGGTCCGCCTCCTGGTACGGAAAGCGCAGCGCGCGGGCAACGTCCCGAACGGCGCCTTTTGCCGCCATCGTGCCGAAGGTGACGATCTGGGCAACGTGGTCGCTGCCGTATTTGCGTTTGACGTATTCGATGACTTCCTGCCTGCGTTCATAGCAGAAGTCAACGTCGAAATCCGGCATGCTCACGCGTTCGGGATTAAGAAAGCGTTCGAAGATCAGGCTGTATTTGATAGGATCGATATCCGTTATGCCCATCGTGTACGCCGCGATGGAAGCAGCGCCGCTGCCGCGACCGGGGCCGACTTCGATCCCGCTGCTCTTTGCAAAATGAATGAAATCCCAAACGATCAAGTAGTAATCGACAAAGCCCATACGCGTGATGACGCTGAGCTCATATTCGAGCCTGTCCCAATGCTCCTTTGTGGGCTCGCCATAGCGGCGATACATGCCGTCTGTGCAGAGTTTTCTGAGGTAGGTCTCGTTATCCATTCCGTCCGGCGCTGTAAAGCCGGGCAGGTGGCGTTTCCCGAATTCGATGGTGAGATCGCATTTTTCGGCTATTTCGCGAGTGTTGCGGACTGCCTGCTCATACCCGTACATGCGTTCCAGCATTTCTTCCTCGCTCTTGAGGTAAAACTCCTCCGACTGCATGCGCATACGGTTTTCTTCGTCCACAAAGCGGCCGGTCTGCACACACAGAAGTACATCCTGCGCTTCCGCGTCAGCCTTTTGTACGTAGTGAACGTCGTTCGTTGCAACGGTCTTGATGCGGAGCTGCTTTGCAAGTTCGTTCAAACGAGGCAGTACGACAAGCTGTTCCGGGATGCCGTGATTCTGCAACTCGATATAGAAGTCATCTCCGAAGATGCCTTTCAGACGTGTCGCAATTGAACGGGCGTCATCATACCGGTTCATCAGCAGATAATGCGGAATGTCGCCCGCAAGGCAGGCGGAGAGGCAGATAAGGCCTTCATGGTATTGCTCGAGCAGATCGTAATCGATACGCGGGCGGTAATAAAACCCGTCCACAAAAGCTATGCTCGAAAGTTTGATGAGGTTTTTATAGCCCGTAAGGTTTTTACAGAGTAGGATGAGATGTGCGTTTTCACTCTTGCCGTTTTTGTCGGCAATGGTCTTCGGGGCGACGTATGCCTCCATGCCTATGATCGGTTTTATGCCTGCCTTAGTACATTTCTTGTAGAACTCGATCACGCCGTACATATTGCCGTGATCCGTTATTGCAATTGAATCCATTCCGAGCTCTTTCGCCCGGTCGATAAGATCGTTTATTCGCGCCGCGCCGTCGAGAAGGCTGTATTCCGTGTGAACGTGCAGATGTGTGAAGCTCATGTTTTTCTCTCTTTCCGTGTTTCGTGCCTAATTCACGCTAAAGTGCTTTTCAATGTTTTCATTCGTTCTGTTCGCCGGTCCTCCGACCGGGCTTCAGTGCCCCCGTTCTGATATCATCAGCCATCTGTCTGAGCTTTTTCAGACGATAATTTACGGCTGATTTGCCTATCCCGAGCTCGTCCGCAAGCTCCGCAAGAGAAAGCTCATAGTTGTTTAGCCTCTCCACTGCAACGTCTCTCAGCTCCTGCGGAAGTTTCTCCATGCCAAGCGTGTCTATTACAAGCCGGATATCCTCCGCCTGGTGTTTTGCCGTCTGCGCCACGCGCTCAAGGTTTGCGCTGATGCAGTTTACGCTTCTGTTGGCTTCGTTCTTAGCCTGCTTGACGATCCGCTCGTTTGAGACCTCCATCATCGCTGCTGACGCGCCGATATAGGCGAGCAGGTCTTCAAGCTTGTCTCCGTCTTTAATATAAATAACGATGCTGTTTTTTCGCTTTGTGAGCTTCGGTTCGATGCCGTGTTCCGAGAGTATCCTCACGGCTGCGGGTACGACCGCTTCGTTCGCGGTTACGAATTCCGCATGGTACGATTTTTCCGGTTTTGATACCATTCCGCAGGCAAGAAAAAGTCCGCGGACGAACATTTTCATCTGCGTCTCGGTCTTTATCGCCGCCTCAGGCACGACCGGAACAAACTGTTTCCCGCCCTCGCCGTCAAGGCTCATTATTCCGGTATCGAGCATGTATTTTTCAGTGCCGTCTCCGTAAGCCATAAGCTCACAGTAACGCGCGTTGAGCCGTTCGTGCTTGACTTCCGAGAGTTTTGCGGTGAGGCCCCAGTATTGACTCGTGAGCTTGGCTGCAAGTTCAAGGGCTTCCTTGCTTTTGAGAACGTAGTGCACGCCCCAGCTGCGGGCTTCCGGTACGAACTTGAGCGAACCGATCCCGAGCGTGAACGCCGACAGCAGCGCACGCGCGTCGGAAGCGCGCTTTACGCGAAGGCCGGAGAGCTCGGATTTGATTTTCGAAGAGAACGATTCGTTCTGCATAGTTCTTTTTCCTTGTGGACTAAGGGTCACTCGCCGTCGGTATCGGGCTTGCCGTTCTGTGTGAAGCGTTCCTTTATGTCGTCCGCTTCGGAGATAAGGTCGCGATGCTCGAGTAAAATGCTGAAATCGTTGCCGAGGCGATCGTGAAGCGCTTCCGCCATCGCGACGGAGCGGTGTCTGCCTCCTGTGCAGCCGAATGCGACCATCAGTCTGCGCTTTCCCTGCTCCATGAATGACGGGATCAGCATGCGCAGCATGTTCTCGATCGAATCCAGCTGTTCGTTTACGATGGGGTCCGAAAAAACGTAGTCCCGGACTTCTTTATCCCGGCCGGATTTGTAGCGAAGCTCAGGGATATAGAACGGGTTCGGGGTGTAACGCATGTCGAAAATAAAGTCCGCGCTCGCAGGAACGCCGCGCTTGTATCCGAAGCTTGTGATGATCAGGCGCATCGGAAGCTTTTCTCCGCGAAGCATATAGCCTTCAACGGTCCTTGCAAGCTCCGATGAGCGCATGTTGGTCGTGTCTATGACGTAGTTTGCTTTTTCGCGCAGCGGAGTCAGCATTTCGCGCTCCATGCGGATCCCGATGCTGACGTCGTCGTGCAGCGGGTGTTTGCGCCTCGTTTCGCTGTATCGCTGCTGAAGTACGGCGTCCTCGCAGTCGAGGAACATTATCTCATAGGCATAAGGAAGGCTCTGCAGCTCATAGTAAGTGTTTTGAGGGTTATAGCCGAAAACGGACTCGCGGCTGTCTATAACGAGCGCGACGCGTTCGATTTTGTTCTCGCTGTGCATGCACAGCTCGATGTACTGCCGCAGCAGATCGCAGGGCATATTATCGGCGCACACGAAGCCCATATCCTCGAGCGCATTCAATGCATGGGATTTGCCTGCTCCGGAAAGCCCTGTCACTATCAAGATATACATAACGTCACCGTTTACCCTCCGAATAAAGCCGCAGTTCAGCGAATGATCTTGACCTCCGGATCAAGCATGATCCCGGAGTTTTCGAATACTTTTTCTTTAACGAGCTCTATGAGCCCTGCGACGTCGTCAAAGCTGGCATTGCCGACGTTTACGATGAATCCCGCATGCTTCGGGCTGACCATCGCACCGCCTATTCTCGTGCCTTTCAGCCCTGCCTGCTCTATAAGCGCACCCGCGTAATTCCCTGCCGGACGCTTAAAAGTTGATCCGGCCGACGGGAACTCGATAGGCTGTTTTTCCCTGCGACGCGCCGTATAGTCGAGCATTCTCTTCCGTGCGCCTCCGTCATCCGGTCTCAGTTCCATCTCCGTGCTCACGACCACAGCTGACGGAAAAGCGAATGTGCTTTTTCGGTAACCGAGATCGTCAAGCTCCACGCGTTTTGTTATAAGCTCGCCGTTGCGGATAAAAGTCACGCTGTGCAGCACCTGCTTGATCTCCCCGCCGTATGCGCCTGCGTTCATCGCAACTCCGCCGCCGACCGTACCCGGGATCCCGCTTGCCCACTCGAGGCCGGCGAGCCCGGCATTCACGCTCTCCTTTGCAACGACGCTGAGAAGGGCTCCTGCATCCGCGGTGAGCATAGTGCCGTTTATGCTGTAATCGGCCAAATTGCTGCCGATACGGATAAACAGCGCGTCGACGCCCTTGTCCGAGATCAGAAGGTTGCTTCCGTTGCCGATCACGTACACAGGGCAGCCGATCTTTTCCGCTGCACTGAGCAGCGAAGAGAGTTCCTCGACGGAACCGGGCTCCGCGAAGTAAGCCATCGGGCCGCCTATACGGAAGCTCGTGTAGTCCTTTGCCGGAACGTTTATACGCACTGTTGAGCCGAACGGATTCATATTCCTGTTGTCAGTAAATATCATAGAGTTTTCACTCCCGACTGCATAGATAGATAGAATATATATACCACAAAATCAACGGATTGTCCATACCGAAAACCGGATGCGCATTTATGCGCATTTACCCTCCTCCTTCAAACGCGAACGCCTCTGCTCCTTTCCCATCCTTTATCAGTTTGTACGCTTCCTCAAGAAATCCTGTTTCATATTTCGGAACCACGCTTTCGTTGAGCGGCATAAGCCCAAGCTCCGGAAGCTCCGACTGCGCCTTCATTGAAGCGAGGAGCTCGACGTATTCTTCCGCATATTTTCGTTTTTCATCGGCCAGAGAGGCGGAAACGCCGAGGAACTGAACAAGCTTCGCCCTGTCTTCAAACGGCAAAGCCTCAAAATGCTGCGCTTTGTTTGAGGAAACGAGCCTTGCCATGTCCCCCGCCTGCCGTGCGTCCGCAATGCAGCAGGGAGCTTTTTCAGCTTTAAATTCATCAAAGCTGTACTTCGCTGCCGCCGTGCGATCGCTCGTTATCTCTTCCTGTGATATCCTGCCTGGGTAGTAGATTATCAGCCTGCATGAAGCGGCAAACGGCAGTGCAAGCAGGTGTTCGCCATATACTCCGCCGTTCACGTTTACGTCCACATCAACAGAAAGCGGCATGAGTGCCTCCGCTTGAATAAATCCGGGCGGGAAGCTAATGATATCGGGCATCTCCCCTGCGGCAATGCGAACAGCCGCGTCCTCTTCCGTCATTGATTCAACATTAAGATATACTCCGAAATGACGTTTTTCCATGACTGACGCATACTTTTTCATCCATGCGCCAATGCTTCCGAGATACGGGCGAAAGCGCACTACATGCCAAACCGTAAGCGTACCGCGGAACTGCTCGCGCGAAGGTCTGAGCCAATCGATGTAACCCGGTCTGTCGAGCAGCGTTCCGACGTATTTTGGCAGGAAAACGATGAGCAGCAGCACAGCCGCAAACAGTATCAAAGACAAAGTTTTCTGGATCTTGTTCATGCTAAACTGTATGAACAGTCCTGCCGCGTGTATTCACTTACGGATGCACCGTGCCGTTATTCTGCCACAAAATGTCACACCGATGTTCCCTGCGGGGCATTGACAGCGCACTTGAGGGATCATAGAATATAGTTGATCCGGACTGCGGGTCGGAAAGAGAGTTGTATTATGTTAAAAATCGAAAACCTGACGAAAGCCTACGGCCCGAAAAAAGCGGTCGACGAGCTTACGCTGCACATACTGCCGGGCGAGATCTACGGTTTCATCGGGCATAACGGCGCAGGAAAGACGACCACGATCAAGGCTTGCAGCGGTATTCTGAAGCCAGACAGCGGACACATTTTTGTGGATGGCATCTCTATCGAAGAGCAGCCCATCGAATGCAAAAAGAAGATCGCATATATACCGGATAATCCGGACCTTTACGAGTTTATGACCGGGATCCAGTTTTTGAATTTTATCTCCGATATCTTCGGAATCGATTCGGAAACACGCAAAACGAGGATCGAGGAATATGCCGGTTTATTCGAACTGAAAAACGACCTTACTCAGCCGATCTCATCTTATTCGCACGGAATGAAGCAGAAGCTGGCGATCATATCCGCGCTAATCCACGACCCGAAGCTTGTGATCATGGACGAGCCCTTCGTCGGTCTTGATCCCAAGGCGAGCCATACGCTTAAGGAGATCATGCGCGATATCTGCAATGCCGGAGGCGCGATCTTTTTCTCTACTCACGTGCTTGAAGTTGCAGAAAAGCTCTGCGACAAGGTCGCCATCATCAAAAACGGTCGGCTGATCCGCTCCGGCACGATGGACGAGGTGCGCGGCGACGATTCGCTTGAGGAGGTCTTCCTCGAGCTGGAGGATGAAAATGTTTAAGGCCTTATTAAAAAAACAGATGATGGAGATCTTCTCCTTCATCATTGTCGACAGGCGCAAGGGCAAGCGCCGTTCGACCGGCGCGGCAATCGGTTTCGGGCTGCTGTTTTCTTTCCTGCTGGTTTACCTCGGCGCAATGTTTTACGTCACCGCATCAACGCTTTGCGAAGCATTCGTTCCAAACGGGCTGGGATGGCTGTATTTTGCGATAATGGGGCTCGCCGCTATGCTGTTCGGTGTGTTCGGAAGCGTTTTCAGCACGTATTCTTCGATGTATGCCGCCAAGGATAACGAGCTTCTGTTCTCTCTCCCGGTTAAACCGCAGAAGGTGCTTTTCGTGCGGCTTTCGGGTGTTTTCGTGACCGGATCGATCTATGAGCTCGTGGTGCTTATCCCCACGCTGATCGCGTATTATGTGAACGGTTCTCCGAGCGCAGTCAGCATCGCGCTGTCCCTGCTCGTGCCGGTCCTTCTCTCGTTCATAGTGCTTGGCATCTCCTGCATATTCGGTTGGCTCGTTGCGGCTGTCGGAAAGCATGTTCGCAAGAAAACGGCGGTAACGGTCGTGCTTTCGATCGCATTCTTTGCCGGTTACTATTATTTCTTTTCACAGTCGTACAGGATCCTTCAGAAGATCATTGAGACCCCTGACGGTATCTCCCGCGTGATGCAGACCTATATCTATCCTCTGTACAAGATGGGTCAAGGCGCTGTGGGAAGCGTGAGCGCAATGCTGATCTTCGCTTTGATCGCGTGCTCGTTCCTTGCGATCGTGCTTTATATCGTTGCAAAGAGCTATTACCTTTTTATAATCAGCAGCCAGTCCAATGCGGCTCGTTCAAAAGCGAATTTTTCCGAAAAAGCGATCACGGCAGGTTCTCAAAGCAGCGCGCTTTTCAGGAAGGAGCTGCGGCGTTTCCTCTCCAGCGCGAATTACATTATGAACTGCGGTCTCGGGATAATCTTCATCATTGCAGCTGCCGTGGCTTTATTCATCAAAGGCGGCAGCGTCATGGAGCTGCTAACAAAGAATATAGGCCTCCCGGTTGAAGCGGCCGCCGTTTTGCTCACCGCTGCATGCTGCACGCTCTCTTCCATGAACACGATCACGGCTCCGTCGGTTTCGCTTGAGGGCAAAAGCATCTGGCTCGCTCAAAGCCTTCCTGCCGATCCGCGCGTCGTGCTGAACGCCAAGTTAAAACTTCAGCTGGTGCTGACCATTCCCCCGCTCGCGCTGCTCCTCATCGCATTGCTTTTTACTGTTAAGCCGCCCGTGATGCTTGCGGCGCTTATAGTGCTTCTCGTGATCGAATTCGGCTGTTTTATGGCTGTCCTCGGGCTTATGCTCAATCTGCGCTCACCAAACCTGAACTGGACGAACGAAGTCGTTCCGATAAAGCAGAGCATGCCGGTCCTCCTCACGATCCTGATACCGTGGGGTGCGATCGCCGCGTTCATCGGTTTATTCTTCCTAACGCGTTCATACCTGCCCGGAGCCGTATTTCTGCTGATTATTTGCATCGCTCTCGGAGCGATCGACCTGCTCCTTTACAGATGGATCCGCACGAAAGGTGCTGAACGTTTTTCGGAACTCGGATAAAAGAAAAGCGGTGTATCCCGATCGGATGCGCCGCTTTTTATTCTTTCTGTTGTTCTACGCCTTGAAGACCCGTCTTCCGCCGAGGAAAGTCTCGCGCACGCGGATACTGTGCAGGCTTCGGGCCGCTGTCTCAAACGGATCCGAATCGAGGATCACGAAATCTGCCGAATAGCCCTTACCGATCCGCCCCTTTTCGTTCTCTTCAAAGCTCGACTTTGCGCCGTTGACGGTGAAGCTTTGAAGCGCTTCGAGAACCGTGAAAGCCTGATCCTCAAGATAAGGTCCTGTCCCGTCGAGCGAGCGGCGAGTTACGGCGCATTCTATGCCCTTCATCACGTCCGGCAGTTCGACCGGGCAATCAGATCCGTTAGACACATTCACGCCGGCTCGCAGCAGCGTTTTCCAGTTGTAACTCGTGCGATACAGCTTTGGATCGACGATCCGGGTAACGATATGATTATCGTAATCGAGGAAAACCGACTGGGCGTAGATATTAAGGCCAAGCTTTTCTATTCGGTCGAGCTGGTCCTTCCGCGTGATCTGGCAGTGAACGATACCGTGGCGGTGATCTTCGCGCGGGTTTTCGGCAAGAGCGAGTTCTATCGCGTCGAGCACTCTGTCAAGGCAGGCGTCCCCGATGGCATGGACGGCGACCTGCATCCCGCCTGCATTCGCAATTGAAACGAGTTCGTTTAGTTTTTCTTTTGAAAACAGCGAAAAGCCGCAATTCTCCGTTCCAACGTACGGGATCGAAAGATGTGCGGTTCTGCTGCCGAGCGCGCCGTCGCCCAGGAGCTTCAGCGGCCCGATCTTAAACATATCGCTGCCCGTACCGGTGGTATTGCCTTTTTGTATAAATGTTCTCAGTTCATCCGGCTCCGTGAAATTGCACTGTTCATAGACTCTGACAGTCAGTTCCCCGCTCGCTTCAAGTTCGCGGTATGCCTCATTTACGACCTCAGGCGGGATCTCACGGAACACGCAGTAATCATCCGTTTGCGTGCTGGTTATGCCGAAACCGTTCAGCTCGCGGCAGGCAAGGCGGATCATATCCTTTATCCCTTCCTTATCGGGCGTCGGCAGTTTTCCGATGAGCAGATCCATCGCATTATCGTACAGCCTGCCGTCCGGCATACCGTTTTGCATGCCGATCGAGCCTCCCGGAGGCGAGACCGTTTCTGCGTCGATCCCGGCCAGCGCAAGTGCTTTGGAGTTCAGAACGCAGCAATGACCGCATGTGCGTGTGATCATGATCGGTATCTTATCGGAGACCTTATCGAGATCGAACCGGTCCGGCATGCGGTGCACGTCGGTAAAGTAATCCTGATTCCAGCCCCTGCCGGTGAGCCAAGCGCCTTCGCGCAGCGGGTGTTCCGCAAGATGACGCATGAGCGTATCGAGCACGTCCCTGAGACTCCCCGTGTGGTCCTGCAGCTGAGCGGAAAGCAGCACCTGACCGAAATTAAGAAGGTGCATGTGGGAATCGTTGAAACCGGGGCAGACGAAAGCCCCATGAAGGTCTGTCAAAGTGTCCCCGGCCTTTTTGATGTTAAGCACTTCCGCGTCGGATCCAGCTGCGATGAAGCGCCCGTTCTCGACCGCAAACGCGGAAATTAAGGGCAATTCGCCCGTGAATACTTTCCCGTTACAATAGATATCTGCCATTCCGGCTTACTCCTTTAAACTACCGGCATAATCGTGCTGAGGTTTGCAGTCGGTCTTCTCTTGGCGGCAGGAGAGGCTCTTTGGCTGCTTTGATGCAAGATGCGCTCGCTTGTAAAGTGCTCGTTTTTAACCTGCGGTTTCGTTGACCGTCCCTGCGAGATCCTTATCCCGAATGACCGCGAGGCAGCGCTTGGCCTCTGCCGCCTGTTCTGGCGTGACTGCATTCGGGTCTCCGTACCGCGCGCCTATATATAGCTCGCGCAGAGATTCGTTCTCCGGTACACTAAGCCGCGCCGACGTGTTTTCCAGCACGTCCTGCGAAGTGTCGGACGGATAGATCTTTATATCGAAAGAGCGAATATGATCCAGGTACGACCGATACGCTTTGCGGATCTGTTTTACGTTTGCCGGGAGCGAGGGCTCGCCGGATCTGCGGTGCGAAAGCTTCTCACGCGGAACTCTTTCTATGTGTTCGCGGACGAGTTTGGGTTTTTCATTGTCCTTCCGCCGGCTGCGTATCTGCCTTATAGCGATATAGACAAGGACTGCCGCCAGCAGCACTATCACGATCCACAGCCAGGCATCACTGCTTATGTGGATATGCGGATCTGTGCCGCTGATCGGAGCAATGTCCGGGTTCGCCTCGTGAGCATCCGGGATCTCGATCGGATCTTCGGTTTTCAGGGCATCGAAATCTTCATCCGGGATAAGCGTGTTCGGCGTTTCACTCTGCGGGAAAAGCAGATGGAACAGCCAGGTGCATACACGCGTTATCCGTGCCATTATCCACGTAACAGCGGGTATCGCACCGCGAAAAAGGAAGAAACAGATGAGGAGGACTGCCGGCAGAGCAACTACGTGAGCTGCGTCGATGATCCTCATTTTTGCCGGAGCGCCGGAACTCAGCCGCATGCCGCGAAGTGCAAACACGGTCAGCACGAAGAAGAGAAGGCCGAAGATCTCTCCCCCGAAAAACTTGGTGCTGTACCATGCCTCATTGCCGAAATGGTAGATGATCAGCATGCAAGTCAGGATAAGCGCGATAACGAACAGCAAACGCGTACGCCGCCTGTATACGTCCAGATACACTTCGAAGTTGCCGACCGTCATATAGATCACGTAGTACACCCATGCGGCGGCATGGATCAATACGATCGGTTCCAGCGGGCTAATGAAAAAGCTCAGGCCCGGCAGCAGTGAGAGGAGGAAACGCAGCGCGATGTTATTGATTCGAACGGTAACGAATCCCATGGCAAAGCACGAGCAGACGAGTATCGTCAGCGTATGCAGCCAAGGTGCGATAACGTTCGATACCACGCCGTAAACGCCCAATTCAGTAGACACGTTATACTCTACCGCGAGGGTAAGAACAGCAAGCACGTAATAGTATAAGCACATTTCCCCGCAGACGCGCAGCGGAGCAAACTGTCTTGAAACACTGATGCTTTTTGTCATACAGCCGCCTCCGTTTCTTCGGGGATCATCACGATCGGCCGATTGTCTGTGTAGCGTCCGAGGTGTTCGATCAACGAAACCTCTTCCTGCCCGGCGGCAGGAGTGATTATGATATAGCAGCTGTTGCTGCGCCTGCGGCGTACGCAGCGGTCTATCAGGCTGCCAAAGCCCGTGAATCCCACAAGCCTGGAAATACCCAGCCTGCGAAGAATGAAAAACAGGTGTTCCCTGCCGATACCCTCCGGCACTGACAGCAGATCGCCGTTCGACATCAGCTCATACGGTATCTTAGCTTCTTCGAGCTGTTCGCAGACAGTGCGGACAAGTTTCAGGCAGTTCTCCAGCTGCGGGCGCAGTGAACTGTACATATTGACCAAAATGGTGACGACGCGATCGGTCGTGTAGTCGTTCTGCCGCACCATCAGTCTGCCGGTCTTGGCGGTCTGATTCCAGGAGATCTGCTTCATAGGCTCGCGGCCTGTATACTCGCGGTAGCCGAGAAGCATCGTGGGATCATCCATGATAAATCGCCTGACCGAAATGTCGCCCAGTTCACCTCCGGGGAAAGGAAGGTCCTCGGCACTGTATTTTTCGGATGTGCACACGATCTTTTTGTATACGTTTCCGTTGCTCATGATCGGAAACAAGCCGAGAAAATCTCCCGTCTCCAGAAAGTACTTACCGATATCGTGGATGCCGCGCTTGCTCAGGGTAAAACCGACCTTCCCGCTGAACTTGCTGTGAGCGGGCAGATAAAAATTATGCTTTACGATCGATCCGGTTTCGTTAGTGCTGACGTGCAGGCGGCAGAACTCCTTATCCTCGCTAACAGTCACGTCAGGGCGGAGATGCAAAGCGAAGCCCACAAACAGCAAAGGCAGCCGGTATGGATTATGGACAGAGTAATACAATGTCGCGGTCTCTCCGGGTTCCACGAGCGTAGTATCCAGATCGAACTCGACCCGAAGCTTGCGCTTGTTGCCCCATACACTGATGCCCTCGACAGCAAGGATTATAACGACGATCAGGAATAGGATCAGCGTAATCATAACTATTCGAGCGGGACTTCTATACCTTCGATCAGTGTTTCCATGAAGCGCACGTTGTTGCTGTGCCTGCTGCTTGAAAGCATAATACGATGCGGAAGAACGAAGAGGGCTTCTTTTCTGACGTCCTCCGGGATGACGTAATCGCGGCCCTGCATCGCGGCGTAGATCTGACTCGCCCGATAAAGTGCGAGGGTACCGCGTGTTGATACACCGTTGACAGTATTCTCGTCCGTACGAGTGCGTTCGACGATGTCCATAATATAACCCACAACGTCATCACTGACACGTATCTCAGCAAAGCCTGCGCGAAGCGCTTCGATCTCTTCAGTGCTGATGACCGGCCCGATATCCTCCAGAAGCTGTTTTGAGTCCGGGCGGCGGAGAACAGAGATCTCCTGCTCACGGGTCATATAGCCAAGCTTAAGACGCATGAAAAAGCGGTCCATCTGCGCTTCGGGCAGCGGGAACGTTCCGTAGGATTCTATCGGGTTCTGCGTAGCCATGACCATATAAGGCTCGGTCATTTTGTAGCTCGTCCCGTCGACGGAGATCTGCTTCTCCTCCATTACCTCAAGCAAAGCAGACTGGCTGCGCGGCGTAGCGCGGTTGATCTCGTCGGCGAGGATTATCTGCGCAAAGAGCGGGCCCGGACGAAACTCGAACTCGCCGGTCTTCTGATTGAAGAAGTTGATGCCTGTAAGGTCTGACGGAAGCAGGTCCGGAGTGAACTGGATGCGGCGGAACTCACCGCCTATGCTGCGGGAAAACGCACGCAGCAGCATCGTCTTGCCCGTGCCGGGTACGTCCTCAAGCAGAACGTGACCGGATGCGATGAGGCAGATCGCGAGCTGCTCGATGACGTCATCCTTTCCGACGATGATGCGGCTGCAGTTTTTTACGATAGCTTCTTTGAATTTAACGAATGCTTCGGTATCCATTTTGATCTCCTTTAGGCTGTGATTACGCTCGATTCATTATTATATGGCAAAACCAGCGGCGCGTCAATAAAGCCTTTTTCTCAGTAAGAATAACAAGAGTAGAGAAAAACCCCGGGAACCATAGGGTTCCGGGGTTTTGTGCCAATCTGAAATCTCGATTAACGCTTGCTGAACTGAGGTGCGCGACGAGCGGCTTTGAGGCCGTACTCGGTTGGGATTGAACGCTGAAACCCTTGATTTTACTGGGTTTTTTAGCTGTACTGCCTTTCTTTCCCCCACTTTTTAACTATTGAAAAGGTGCAAATCCGGCAGGCTCTTTTATTCCCGAAGGGGGTTGAGAGCACCGTTTACTACAGCGGAAAGCTGTTCGGGTTTATTATACTTGACCTTGGCGTAAATGTCCATAGTTACTTTGCTGTTTTCGTGCCCTGCCAGATACTGAACGGTCTTCGGATCAACGCCCGCGTGGATCAGGTTCGTAATATAGGTATGCCGCAAAAGATGAGGCGTCACGTCGAAATCCAGGCAATAGGTGATGTGATCCCGATTGACGCATTTCTGCCCCGGCTCAGGCTTGAATTGCTTTTTGATTGCCTGACCGTTGACGTACCGATAGATCGTTCGCTCCTTTGTGCTGCGGATTTTGATATAGTTCCAAATGCGCCGAAACTGTGAATCGGCCAGCGGGTCGCCATTACTGTCAGCGATGACGTATTCTGAAGCGGTCTTTTCTTTTTCTTCCCGCAGGCAATCGGCAAGGCACTTCGGAATGGGAACGTCCCGCTTTGCCGCTTTGGTCTTCAACTCTGTCGATACTACCGGCCTGTTGTGTTCAGAACGCCAAGCCCGCCTGACAGAGATATAGGGAACCGCTCCTTCCAGAAAAACGCAGTCCCATTTGAGCGCGAGGATTTCCTCCCGCCGCAGACCGGCATAGAGACCGATCATGACAAACACATACGGCGGCAGATCACGGACGGTATTCAACAGGAGCTTCGCCTGCTCGTCCGAAAGGACATTCTTGTCTTTCTTGGGTGTGCCGCCCTTAGCATTCAGCTTTTTTGCGGGATTGTCTGCGATCAAGTTACTGTACTCCGCAGAATAGAAGATGCTCTTAATAAGCATATTCACCATACTGTAAAGCCCTGATGATTTCTTAGAAACGGGCACCATTGCCAGCTTAATGTCATCTGCCGTTACGTCCGACAAATACATATCTCCCAACGGGCCGATAATGTATTTATTGACTGTTCTCGTATATCCTGTCAGCGTGCTCTGACGAATATGCGCCGACTGCATGTGCAGCCACTTTTCGCTGTATTCGGCAACCGTGGGATTTAAGCGCCGGAATTTGGCATCCTCTATTTTGCGCTGTGCCTCCATGACCTTCCAGTACAATTCTTCCTCAGTATTGCCATACAGATCAAAGCGTTTTCCGTCCGCATCGGTAAGGCGGGTTCGGAAGTAAGTTATTCCATTCTTGGTGACTGTGGGATAGTGTGGCACAGATATCTGCGCCGTTCTCTTTTTTGCCATATTGTTATCCTCCGTTTTTGTCATTATTTCTTGTATCTGCATTGTCCCACAGCCCTAGCCAATTGTCCACGATGTCGCCGTCTGAGAAAAGGAAAGGGCGAGGATGTGCTCCTCGCCCTGGATGGTCGCTCTATGTTATATCTGTTCAACTCTCCCATTGCGCAAAGGCATCCGTAAGTGCCCCAGCGATTTCCTCCGGCCTGTTATATTTGACCTTAGCGTAAATATCCATTGTGATCTTGCTGCTTTCGTGTCCAGCCAGATATTGAACGGTCTTCGGATCAACGCCCGCGTGAATCAGATTCGTGATATAAGTATGCCGAAGCTGATGCGGCGTCACCTCAAAATCCAGACTGTAAACAACATGTCCGTTGTTCCGGGCTTTTTCTCCCAGCACGGGATAAAGGGTGTACTTCACATATTTCCCGCCAACAAGTTTCTTTGCTGGCCGGGGCTTAGCGGTGCGCGTGACGATATAAGTCCAGAGCCGTTTGAATTGCGTATAGGAAAGAGGCTCGCCATCGCTGTTTGCGACAACATATTCTGAGGTCGAATGCTCTTTTGCTTCTCTGAGGCATTCTGCCAGACAATACGGAATGGGGATGTCCCGCTTTGCAGCCTTGGTTTTCAGTTCGGTCATTATGACCGGTCTGTTGCGCTCCGTGTGCCATGCTCTGCGAACCAGCAGATACGGCGTTTCCGTGTCCAGAAAAACGCAGTCCCATTTGAGCGCGAGGATTTCCTCCCGCCGCAGACCGGCATAGAGCCCAATCATGACGAACACATACGGCGGCAGATCTCGTACCGTATCAATCAGTCGTTCGACCTGCGCGTCTGTCAGTGCTTCCCGATCCTTCTGCGGAACGCCTCCTTCTTTTGTTGAAAGGTGCCTGGTGGGATTGTGAGAGATGATTTTACTGTCTTCCGCAGAGTTGAAAATACACTTGTACAGGATGTTAACGGACTTGAAGACAGACGCCGATTTCTTTGCAACCGGAATAAGCGCCATCTTAATATCATCCGTCGTCACGTCAGACATTCTCATATCTCCCAAGGGAGCGATGATATGTCGTCTTACCTTAGAAGTATAGTCAGTCAGTGTCGTAGCCCGCACATTGGCAGACTGCATCAGCAGCCATTTTTCACAGTATTCTGCTACTGTCGGAGCGGCTTTGTGGGGCAATAAACGATTGGCATTATCAAGGGCTTTGATTTCTTTGTCATAAAGTTCTTCTCTTGTTTTTCCATACAGTATGACCCGCTTTCCGTCGGCATCTTCAACATAGGTCTTGTAATAACGACTTCCATTGATTTCTACCATACTGTATTTGGGAATCCTTTTCTTTGCAGCCATTTTCGACATCCTCCTGAGTATGTTTTTCATGTTACATTTTCCTGATTTGCACAAAAAATGCAAGGATGTCGATTAGCGTGGATAACCATTCCTCGGCTTTCGATAGGTGCTATTAACTTCTTTAGGCTTTGCTCTGTGCGTCGATCTGGCGATATACTCCTGGAGCCCAGCTTCGGTAAAATATACGCAGCCGTTGTTCACATACTGCACAAAGGAGATCAATCCGTCTGCTCGGGCTGCGTCTAATGTCGCAAGGCTGATGCCAAGAATATTCGCGGCTTCTTTTCTTGTAATCAGTTTCTCCATTTTCAGTGTCCTTTCCGTCCGGGCAAGGCTTTTTTGAGTTTCCATGTCCAACATGGAATCAGAATAGAACCATAGGGCCGTGAAAAGGCACCGCCCCATGGTTTCCGACCTTGATCGGGTATAAAAATCTCTCCCTTAAAACTTCATAGGAAGAATCGAGTGTTTACGTCTGCCGTTATAGATGCGGTAGAAGATGTTGATGTAGCGCTTCACGCCGCGCAGTTCCTTTTCAGCCTTACCTGCCGCATAGATGAAGTTCGGTTCATAGATGCGCAGGCTGTAAATAAGGCGGTTACGGTCATACTCGCCGCGATAGAGCTCCACGAAGTGGACAATGCCCTGAATGATCTCCGCTCTCAGGGAATCGGGATCGCCGCCCCACGTTTCCAGCAGGATGGTCAGCGCTTCCTTGTAAATCTCAGCGCCGACACGCTTGAACTCCGCAAAAGCGGTATTGATGCAGATGATGCGGCCAACTCCTCCGCCGCGCTCAAAGCCGATATGAAACCCGGCTTCCTCGGTTGCTTCGTAAAACTCGCCTGACGCCTTATCCTCGCCATGCAGATTTGCACGGAGCTTCGCGCTGGGTGTAAGAGCCGCAGAATCACCGGTCTGCATAGCAAACAGCAGAGCTTCATCTTGTTCTGTCATACCATAGTACACTTTACAGAGGATCGGCAGATCGGCATTGCCGTTCATCTGCTTCCGCGCCGATACAGTGTGCTGACCATCAAAGACGAAGTAACGCCCGTCACGGTAGCTGACTTTCGGTTCGTTGGCAATGCGCTCATCAAATCTGGAAACGATCCTGGTTCCAGATCGCCGGGACGCCACGGGCAGTCGAGGTCATGGAGCGCCACAAGCCTGTCCTGTACGTTCATGCCTGCCCCCATTTTGAAGGTGGAGCCCATGAGCACACGCACCTGACCGTTCCGCACTTTGGCGAACAGCTCCTTCTTCCGCGCTTCGGTGTTCGCTTCATGGATAAAGGCGATTTCCTCCCTTGGAATGCCGCGGGCGACCAGCTTATCCCGAATATCGTCATAGACGGTGAAGCCAGGCTCATCGGGGTTCTCGCTGTCGATAAGGCGCTCTAAAGCGTTCATTTCAGGGCTGTCCAGATTGCCGCCTGCTGTCTTTGCGGCTCTCTGTGACGGGGCGGTTTTGGGCGTCGAAAGGTCGCAGAACACGAGCTGGGTCAGTTTGTCCGCATTTCCGGCCTCATAGATCTTGGCGATGTTGTTCACGCACATATTGACCTTGCTGTTCGGATCGTCCGGCAGGTCGGGATTGATGACGCGCTGGTCAAGCCCCAGCTTGCGCCCGTCCGACGTTATCTTCAGCATATTGTCGGTGCTTGGGTCTACAAGCTGTGCGTGTACCCTGGCTGCGCGTTCCGAGAGCTCCTGCACCATTTCCTTCTGGATTTCCGTGGGCTGCGCCACCTCATTGTGGTAGATGGGCGTAGGCGTCGGGAGATTGAGCTGATCGGAGGTCTTTATATCCGCCACCTCTTTGAACAGGGTCATCAGCTCCGGGAGATTGAAAAATTTGGCGAAGCGCGTCCTTGCGCGATAGCCGGTGCCCTCCGGCGCAAGCTCGATGGCCGTCTGTGTCTCTCCGAAGGTGGAAGCCCAGCAGTCGAAGTGAGCAAGCCCTTTTCTGCGGATATTATCGTGCTGAAGGTATCTCATCATGGTGTAGAGCTCCGTCATGCTGTTGCTGACGGGTGTGCCGGTAGCGAAGACCACGCCTTTGCTGTCGGTGATTTCGTCGATATACCGGCATTTTAGCAGCATATCCGAGGATTTCTGCGCATCGGTAGTGGAGAGCCCTGCCACGTTCCGCATCTTGGTATAGAGGAAAAGGTTTTTGTAATTGTGCGCCTCATCCACATACAGGCGGTCTACGCCGAGCTGTTCAAAGGTAACGACGTCATCCTTACGGGAGCTGTCCTGAAGCTTTTTGAGCTTTGTTTCCAGCCCGCGCTTCGTGCGCTCCAAAGACTTGATCGTGAACCGCTCAGCCCGCTGCTCCTTCAGCTCGCGCAAACCTTCCTCTACCTCATTGATTTGTTCCTCTAAAAGCCGCTGCTGCCGCTCTATGGATACGGGTATCTTTTCAAACTGGCTGTGTCCGATGATCACGGCGTCGTATTCGCCTGTGGCGATCCTGGCGCAGAACTTCTTGCGGTTTTTCGGCTCAAAGTCCTTTTTCGCAGCGACGAGTATATTTGCCGAAGGATACAGCCGCAGAAACTCGCTCGACCACTGTTCCGTCAGATGGTTCGGTACGACAAAGAGGGATTTATGGCAGAGCCCGAGACGTTTGGATTCCATGGCGGCGGCGACCATTTCAAAGGTCTTGCCCGCGCCCACTTCGTGTGCAAGGAGCGTATTGCCGCCGTAAAGCACATGCGCGACGGCGTTTAGCTGATGTTCCCGCAGCCGGATTTCGGGGTTCATGCCGGTAAAGGTGATATGGCTCCCGTCGTACTCGCGGGGACGGGTGGAATTGAACAGCTCATTGTAGCGCGTGACCAGCGCGTGACGCCTGTCCGGGTCTTTCCATATCCAATCGCGGAAGGCGTCCTTGATGGCCTGCTGTTTCTGTTGGGCGAGCGTCGTTTCCTTGCTGTTCAGCACACGGCGCTCCTTGCCGTCCGCGTCGTACTTGGTATCATAGATACGCACGTCCCGCAGGTTCAGGGTATCCTCTAAAATCTTGTAGGCGTTTGCCCGTTCCGTGCCGTAGGTCATATATGCGGCGATATTGTTGTAGCTGACCGCGCTCTTGTTCTTGATGTTCCATTCCGCCGTATAGGTGGAATAATTCACGTCGATCATGCGCCGCTGGTAGAACGGGGTTTCAAATGTCTCCCACATGAATTCCCGGACATATTCCGGGTCAATCCATGTTGCGCCGAGGCGTATCTCGATCTCCGAGGCGTCCATGTCTTTAGGTTGTGCCGCTTTCAGCGCTTCAACATTGTCGCGGACGGCTTCATATTTATCTGTCCCTTCCAGAAGCTCAAGAGCGTTGGTATAGTAGGCCAGCTTTTCGCGGACGTTGCCGGAAAGAAAATCGTCTGCCGTGCGCCAGGTGTAACTGCCGTCCCGCCTACGGTTATAGTCCTTGTAGATCACGCCGCGCAGTTCGGAAGCGAGAGTATCCTCATCCTTGCCGGTGAGCTGCGACATATATTCCATATCCACACCGGCCTTTTCGGAGATGGAGAGCGCCAGCGCCTCCGAAGCGGTATCCACGCTCGTCACGACCTCATGCGCCTTGATGGTGCGTTTGGTGAACATATCCGCCTTGCGCTTCAGGTTTTTGTCTTCATCCAGCTCTTCCAGAGAGCAGAGAAGATAATAGGAGCTGTCGTCGGCAAAGGCGAGGGCATTGGCGCGGGAGTTTATGAGCCCGTATTTTGCCGTGAAGCTGTCATAGAGACTGTTCAGCTCCGCCTGCGTCTGCCGTATCGTATCATCCGAGATAAAGCCGTCCATCTGCTGACCGATCAGCTTCTGCACACAGTCCCGAAGCTCCACCATGCCTTTTGCGCGTTCCTTTGCAGTGGCGTTTAAGTCGTGCTTTGTCATTATGCTGTTCTGACGGTAGTAAACCTCCCCGTCCACGATGGTGTAAGAGAAGTTTTTTACATCCGGGTCTGCGGGGATGGACTCCGCAAGCGCTTCGTCTTCGCCCAGTTCAGGCAGCTCCGCCTCCGTATAGGTGCCTCGGATATTCAAAATGGCATTGCTGAGCTGTGTCCCAAGGTCAAGCCCTTCATACGGCTCAACGGTGAAATCCTGTCTGCCGTACTGTGTGCTTTCCGATGTTTGCCGCCCCAGCACCATTTCCGGATGATCCACAAAGTAGCTGTTGATGGCAAAGCCGTCCGCGTTTTCGCCGAGGTGAACCCAATCGGTCTCGATCTCGATGGGACGGTCACGCTTTTGCAGGAAGATGATGTCGCTGACGACCTCAGTCCCCGCGTTTGCCTTGAAAGCGTTGTTCGGGAGGCGAATCGCGCCGAGGAAGTCCGCTCTCTGGGCGATATACTTCCTTGCGGCGCTGTCCTTTGCGTCCAGGGTATAGCGGGAGGTAACGAATGCGACCACGCCGCCCGGACGCACCTGATCCAGTGCCTTGGCGAAAAAGTAGTTATGGATGGAGAAACCGAGCTTGTCAAAAGCCCGGTCGCTTACCTGATACTGTCCGAAGGGCACGTTGCCGACGGCAAGATCGAAGAAGTCCTTTCTGTCTGTGGTTTCAAAGCCCGCAACGGTGATGTCGGCTTTGGGATAGAGCTGCTTTGCGATGCGTCCCGTCAGGCTGTCCAGCTCTACGCCGTAGAGTTTGCTGGACGCCATGCTCTCCGGGAGCATCCCGAAGAAGTTGCCGACGCCCATGGACGGTTCCAGGATATTGCCCGTCTGAAAGCCCATGTTCTCCACCGCGTCATAGATGGCGCGGATGACCGTCGGGCTGGTGTAATGGGCGTTTAGGGTAGACGCTCTCGCGGCGGCGTATTCCTCCGGGGAGAGGGTGGCATACAGCTCGGCAAACTCGTTTTTCCAGTTTTCCTTGGTCTCATCGAAAGCGTCCGCCAGACCGCCCCAGCCCACATAGCGGGAGAGCACCTCCTGTTGTTCTGGCGTTGCCTGTCTGCCGTCAAATTCCAGCTCTTTCAGGAGATTGATCGCGTCCATATTCATGCGGAACTTGGCTTTCGCGCCGCCGACGCCCAGATCGTCGTCCGTGATACGGAAGTTTTGTGCAGGCGGTTCCGGCTCGTCGATGTGCAGCGTCTGAACGACCACATCATACGGAAGACGGGTTTCCTCTGCCGGATAGACAGCCTCGATTTCAGTGTGGTAGCCGGGAACCGTTTCCGCTTCCTCCGTCGCAGGTTCCGGTTCTGCTTTCTCCGGCTGGGGAAAGCGTTCCATGAGCCGTTCAAAGCTCTCCTTGCTCTCCGCACGGAGGATGGGATAGAAAAGCGTCGGGTCGTGCAGGGAAATATCGAAGGTTCCGATGCTCTCGATGATGAACGGCTTGCCGTCCTCCAGATATACCGTATCGCCTACGGCATACGGGAAAGGCGTCTCGGTTGCTTCCGCAGCGGGTTCATGGAAGCGGTACTGCTCAACCTCCTCGTCTGAAACATAGACCAGATCGCTGAAATCCAGGCTCTCCAGCTCGTTTGCAATGAGCTCCTGTATAGAGCCGTACTGCCGGGTTTCCATGTGTTCGGCATCCAGATACCGTTCCAGGCGATAATTCACAAGGTCGATGTTCACCTGAATTGGGATCTCATCGTCGGTGACGGTTGTATAGGCTACGCTGATCTTCGTGAGGTCGCTGAAATCCGCGTCGTCTCCGTACTCGCTCTGGCAGAAGTCATTTATGAGGCTTTTTGCCTGTTCAAGCGCCGGTTCCTGTTCCTCTTGTGCAATGCGCTCTGCGTCTGCTGTTACCTGCTGCATGAACGGGTCACGGTCAAGCGCTGCCGGATCGACAAGCTCTCCGTTCACAATGCCGCGCTGGGCAAGCGCCTCGCGGATGGCGATGGGATCGACGTCATCCAGGTCGTCACGCTCCCGGTCGGTGTAGAAATCGTCCGCTTCAATGAGCTGGGAAATTCGCCTCTGTACCTTTGCCCACGTCAGCTCCGCAAACTCCGGGTTCCCGGCGCGGCTGATAAAGAGGTTCTTGCTTTCATCCCCGCCGTATTCACGGGAGAGCCATGCGGCGGTGTCTTTGTCGCGGGCATGGTCCCGCATATACCGGACGACCGCGTGCTTGCTCTTGATATCTCCGTTCCATGCACGGAGCGCGTCGTCTATATCGTCCTGAGAAAGCGGACGCAGAAGATTGTAGAGACGTTCATAAGTTCCTTCAAAGGCTTCCTGATGAAGCCTCTCCCGAAACTCCGGCATATCCGAGAACGAACGGATCAGCTCCACATCATTGGAATTAAGAACAGCGCGGCGCACGGCGGCATTGCACTCGATGGCGGCGTTTTCCCGGTCGGAATGACCGCAGGCGTTTCGGTAACGAGCATCCTGCTCGACAGCATCCCGAATAACAGGGAGGTACTTGTCCAACTGCGCCTGCACATCGGGAGCATCCGGTTCTTCCTCCGCCCTGTTTCCGGGGAAGGCGCGATAACCGTCCGCGCCGAACTCCGCTTCATACGCATCGGTAGCCCGCTCCGCTTCGTGGTCGAAGGAGAGCATGGTATAGGTGCGGCGCTCCCGGCTGTTTTCGTCCACTGCGGAGATGGTCACATCGTATTTGTCCCGCAGGTCTTCCACATACTGCTCCAGACGGTTTGCCGGGATGCCGCACATGACTACACGCCCCGCATCCGGGATGTTCCGGGTGGTCAGATTCAGATCAAGCAGCTCCGCCGCCTGTCTTGCGTCCTCGCCGTACATCTCAAAGAAATCGCCCACCTGGTACAGCACCATATCATCGGGGTGCGCTTCCTTTACGGCGTTGTACTTGTTCCAGCCTGTGTTTCGCTCCGTATTCTGCCGTTGAAGCTCATCATACTGCGTCTTTTCCTCCGGCGTCAGAAAGCGGTCTTTACGGATCAGTTCAGAGATGCGCTTGGCGACATTCGCCCAGGTAATCTGCACATCCGGACAGTCCTGCTTTTTCAGGACGATGCCTTTTCCGCTGTGATCCTCACCGCTGTGCGTCGCGCCGGATACCGCGTGAGAACTGCCGCCGATGCCGTATTCGCGTTTCAGGAAGTCCGCTTGCTCCTTGGAGCTGTGCTTTTCTGTGAAATAGGCGTAGATGCGTCCCTTTCCGCCGTCAATTCCGCTTCCGCGGGTCAGTGAGGCGGAGATTTCATCCTCGGTGATAAATCTCCCGACAGATGGGATCTCCGACATATCCGAACGGTATTCCCGCCGCTTTCGTGGAAGTTCGCTGAGGTGCGTCCAAATCTTCTGCTGATTATGGAAGCGGAAGCGCATGAGGCTCTTATCCTGAGAATAGGCAGCGGAGAACGCGGCAAACTCATCCTTCAGCGTCTGATGGAACGCTGCATCCTTCAAGGCCTCTGCAAGACGGGCGGTTGCGTCGGGGAACCCGCCGGTTCGGTATTCTTCCAGGCAGGAAAGATAGCCCTGTTTATTCGCTTCCTCGCTGAGATCACGGTGCAGATACCAAAGGGACTTCGCAAGCTCCATCCGCTCATGCCCGGGCGCTTCGGCAAGCTCCACGTTGGTGGCATATTCGCCCTGATCCAGAAGCTGACCGATACGCTCTACGGCTTCATGCCAGCTTACGACCTTTGCAGAGCTCAGATAGCAAGAAGCGTCGCCGTTTGCGATATGGATGCCGTCCTCGGCATACCACACGGCATACCGTCCATTGTCGGTGACAATGCCGTTGCCGCCGTGGAAGGTGTTTTTAAGGAACTCCGCGATTTCCTCGGTACTTTTGCCCTTGGAGAACTCGGTTGCAATCACCATGCGGGCGTGATCTGCATTGCCCTCCATGCGGAGGATATGGTCAATATCCTCCTGCGGGATGGACATGGAAAAAGCGGAGGGCGTGTAGCTCTCCGCTTCCGTGATCCATGCGATTTGTTCATCCTCCGAGGGGAACAGGCTCAGTTGGTGCGCCTCCGGGACTTGTGCCGGTTCGGGCTCCGGTGCGTCCGCTGTCAGTTGTACACCAGCTCGTTCAGGATCGTTTCCTCCGCCTGCGCTTTCAGGTTGTTCATCAGGCCCACCCACTTCATCTGATCCCGGGCTTTCAGCTCCTCCGTCACTCCGTTCAGTTTCATCAGTTCCGGCATCAGCTGCTCCAGTCTCCGGTTCGCTGTCTCGTCGATCTCCCGCAGGTGCGGGAACAGCTTCTCCGACAGACTCAGGCGGCTGTACAGCCCCGGTCTGTGCTCCTGAAGGTAGTTCCTGCGCAGTCTCCCGTACTTGCCCAGCGGTCTTGCTTCCTCCGTCTCGGTCAGCGTCAGGTCGGGAATCAGGTAATCCCCGTTCTTCGTGTAGGTCAGATCTGTCATGGCTCTGTCTCCTTTCCGCGATTTTTTCGCGCTCATAATTTTTGATGGTGACTTCGATCACGCGCAGCACCTGTCCGCTGATCCTGCTCACCGCCGTCCCCAGTTCGGCGGCGGCTTCCGGGGTGTTGAAGTCGAAGATATTCAGAAAATCCTCGTGTTCAAAGTGGCTCTCCGGGTCAAGACCGCATCGGGACATGAGCGAATAGGTGATGCTGACGGCAGCGGCGCTGCAAAAAGCGACGCCTACGTTGAAATCATCATAGCCATAGAGAAAAGAATCGTCAACGATGGCGAGGATGTCGCGCCTGTAGTCATTCCAGTATTCATCCGCAAGCTGTGCTGCGATGCGTTCAAGCTGATCGGCAAGCCCGTCCGCGCCGTCCACATCGTAACGGTTTTCCAGCATGGCGGATACCGCGTCCTTGTGCTCCTCGCGCAACTCCCAGAGATACGGGTTTCTTCCGCGCTCGGTGCGTCCTGTGTCCGCTACGTCAAACACATAACGCAGTCTCGGCCTTTCGCCGCTGTTGTCGATGAGGGCGATGCCCTTGGAGCCGCGCCGGACATATCTGCCCATCTTCTCGTTCCAGAAGTCATACTCCGCGCAGGCGGTGGCGTCCGGCCGCTGGGCGTGGATCATGACCTGCTCGGCATACGGGTACTTATACAGCCGTGCGGCGGTGGAAAGAAAGCTCGTCCAGCCCCGGAAGCTTCCGGTGATCTGCCGCTGCGCTTCGTCTGCCATCTGCATATACGCTTGCAATTTGCTTGGCATGGGTCTCCTCCTTCATAAAAAATGAGCGCCCCAAATCTTTTTCAAGAAATGGGGCGCAGTTGAAAAACGCGGCTGTATCCCTTATTCGTCCGTATCAAAGTCCGGGATAAGCTCCAGCTCCGCAAACTGTTCGTCCGTAATCGCTTCCAGCTTGCCGATGACGCTGTCGGTCAGCTCCCGAAGCTCCGCTTCATCCGCGTCCAGATACCCGCGCATCTCGGCGAGGGCGGCTATCAGCTCCTTTCGCGTGTCTCTCTGATAAATGCACATGAGATTCAGTTCGTCGTTGGTAAAGTCCATCATCACATCTCCCTTTCCGCACTTTTTGAACATGCTGTTTTTTTAGGTTCGCTGACCGGTGCCTGGAGCTTGGCCAGAACGGACGGCTTCTTTTCCGGCTTCGGCGCTTCCTTCTGTTCCTGCTGCTCGCGCCGTACCGCCTCCACATAGGAGAGCAGAGATACCGGCTTTCCGGACATGGCATCCGCTTCGATCTCCGCAGCGGTCTTCTTCGGTCCGTTGTTCACGATACCGTCGATCATGCCGTAGTCATCTTCTATAGCCATTTCCGCGTTCTTGAGATAGTTCTCCGGCGTGAGAAAGTTCGGCAGCTCCTTGAAGCCCCACGAATCAACGTAGTGACAGGATACCACACCGTTTTGACGCAGCGCCACGATGTCGCTGACGGACAGGCTGTGGCCGCGAAAGTCCTCCGGGTGGTCGATGTTGAAGGTCCGGTAGAGATCGTTCAGCTTATCCTGCGTATCGCCGGTTGTTTTCAGCTCTCCGGCGTAGACAGCCGTGTAGTTATCACGCTCGATGGCAAGCCCTTTCTGCTCCAGATACGCGGAATCCATAAAGCGGAGCATTGCCGTATCCTCGCCGTCTCTGAGCTGGTAGATGGCATAGGCATCGGCGGGATTATTGAGAAACGCCGTCTCAAAATCCTGCGCGGGGGCAAAGCGGTCTTTGACCGTTTCCCACTCGGAGGCTTCTATGCCGAACAAACCGTCAAAGCTGCGGATTTCGTCCGCGTCAAACGCCATCGCCTCCGTGTTGTCCGTATGGAGCATATACACGGTAACGTCGCGCTCCATAAGCTCCAAAGCTCTTTCCTTGGTCAAGGGCAGCATATTGGCGTCGGTATAGCCGTAGGCGTTCATGCTCTCCACGGAGATGGCCGGATCGGGCACATCCCCATTGTCCGGGGCTTTGACAGGCTCCTGTTCCTGTACGGTGATCTCCTGTACGGGTTCTGCGGCAAGGCTTTCCGTTTCCTTGTCCAGTCCGCGCTCCTTCATGATTTCCGCGTAATTGCGGTCAATATCCGTTATGAGCGCCGAAGACGCTTTATTGATGGTCTCCAGCGAAGCGCGAAGCTCGGTCAGCTCCTTGTCCTTTGCCCAGGTCGCAAGATACCCGAAGCTGTTCTCGCCGGTCTCGATGCCGTAATAGGCACAGACGGCAAAGGAAATGCTCTCCGCTTGTATTTCCTCGGTGGCTCTGGAACGCTTCGCCTTTTCCGGGAACGCCGCATGATGAAACTCCTTGACCGTCTTTTCATCGCCCGTGAAGTTCAGCCCGTCCTCTCCGAGATAAAGGAAGCCCTGCTCCGTCAGATCAATGGGCTCTGCTGTAATCACAGACGCCGCATGGTTCACAGCGACATGCTCCTCAATGGTCACGGGCATACCGGGGTCATCGTCAGAGCCGCGCAGGTCGTAGCAGTACAGTCCCTCCGGCAGCTTGTCGCGGTCGATTCTCCCATTGGAGAACAGGGCGGGTTTGCCGAACAGCTCGATACTCTGAAATTTCTCGCCGATCTCATCCTTGTTGTGAAGCTTGGAGTGAGCGATCTCATGGACGGCGGCGCAGACCGTCTGCACCTCGCTCATGCCCTCGCGGACAGCGATGCGCTGATCGTCCAGAGAAAAGTAGCCGTCCATATTCTCCGCCATCTTCTCAAAGACGATTGGAACCGGCGCGGAGCGCTTCAGCGCCTCCATGAACACCTCGTAGTTCTGCACATCTCCGGTGAGGTTTGCCGCAAGCTGCGGAAGGGGCTTGCCCTCGGTCTGCTTCACATCGAATACCACGACAGGATTGTACATGGGAATCTGTACCGTCTTTTCCTCCATGACGGCGTTCCCGTCTTCGTCCTTCATGGGGAGATTGGTATCCGGGTCGAGCTTTTCCTGCTCGATCTTCTTTTTGAAGGGCGTCGGCGCGATGATCTTGATGCCTTTTTCACCCTTCATGACGTTTCTGCCGAACTGATCGCGCCATTTATTGAAACCTGCCACATGCGTGGCGTCGGGGCGCTGCATATAGATTAGCATCTGGTTATTGACGCTGTATTTGTGAAAGCGGCTCATGGTGGAGAGATACTGCTTGTACTTGTCGCTTTCAAACAGCTCCTTGATACCGGTCTCTATGCTGTCGGTGATGTCTTTCAATCGTTCCTTGTTTGTTTGCTTTTCGGGCATAACGTGCTCCTTTCTCTGGTCGATAGGTCTTCAAAGCTTCTTACTTGCCGAATTCAAGGCGATATCTGCTTTTTGTGCCGTCGTCCTCCAGTACGATGAACGCATCGTAGGTCTTGCCGGTCTTCTCCGAGAAGATACCGCTGGCGTAGGTGCGTCCGTCCTTCAAAAGCGAAGACGCCATCTTTTTCGTCAGGCTGATCTTCTTGGCGGTGAGGAAGCGGTTGTCCCTCCACAAGCCGAACTTGCAGCTTCTTCTTTCGCAGAAGTAACCGTTCTTGCTCTCCGTGACATCCGCGCCGCAGCGGGGGCATTTCCCGACCACGGGCCTGCCCGAAGGAAACAGCGTTTCCGCGCCCTCCACAGGCACGCACTCCCTCACAAGGGAAGATACCATCTCGCTGATCCCCGCGAGAAACGCATCGGCATCCGTTTCGCCGCGTTCGATCTCTTTCAGCCGGTGCTCCCATTCTGCGGTGAGCAGCGGAGACTGGAGCTGTTCGGGCAGTACGGTGATAAGGGACACGCCTGCGGCGGAGGGGATCAAATGAACGGCCTTCTTTGCGCTCTTTCGTTTCGCAAAGCCTGCGGAAATGAGCTTTTCAATGATTCCAGCGCGGGTGGCGGGTGTGCCGATTCCTTTTCTTTCCGCATCTTCCGGCATATCCTCTTTGCCCGCCGTTTCCATGGCGTTAAGGAGCAGGTCTTCCGTGAAATGCTTGGGCGGCGTGGTTTTACCCTCCTTTACTTCACAGGAGGATACGGGAATAGCCTGTCCTTCGGAGAGCGCCGGAATGGTTTTATCCTGCTTTTCCTTTTCGGTAAAGGCTCTCCAGCCCAGGCGTAAAAGGGCTTTGCCCTTGGCGGTGAACTCGTTACCGCCACATTCCATCTTTACGATGGTTTCCTTGTAGACGAACGATTCGCTGACTGCCATGAGCACCTGACGGGAGAGCAGGAGCAGGATCTCACGCTCGCCTGCGGGGAGCGCGCTAAGATCCGCCTCGCCGCCTGCCATGGTAGGAACAATGGCGTGGTGGTCGCTGACCTTTTTGCTGTTGCAGACCTGAGCAGGAATAACCGCAGACGGCGGCTCCGTGCCGCAGATGCCAGCCGCGCAGAGGATAAGGGAGTCCACGCTGTCCTCCATATCGTCGGTCAAATATCGGCTGTCGGTACGGGGATAGGTACAGAGCTTCTTTTCGTAGAGGCTCTGGAGATAATCCAGCGTCTGCTGCGCGGTATAGCCCAGCAGACGGTTCGCGTCCCTCTGAAGGGTGGTCAGGTCGTAGAGCGCAGGGGCTTTCTCCGTCTTTTCCGTCTCCGTGACAGACGTTACCGCCGCGCTCTGTCCCTTGCAGCTTTCCGCAAGCTTCTGCGCCTCCGATTTATCATTCACACGCTCTCCGGCAGCGGAAAAGTCCCCGAAGCCGAGATGGACGGTGTAGAACGCCTCCGGCTGAAACGCGCTGATCTCAGCCTCGCGCTGTACGAGCAGCGCCAGCGTGGGAGATACCACACGCCCCACGTTCAGTGTGCGGTGATACATCACGGAAAACAGGCGAGTCGCGTTGATGCCCACCAGCCAGTCCGCCTTGCTGCGGCAGAGCGCGGAGGCGTAAAGATTGTCATATTCGGACCCGTCCTTCAGGTTTTCAAAGCCGGAAAGGATCGCCGCGTCCTCCATGGAGGAAATCCAGAGCCGCTTCATGGGCTTACGGCACTTGTTCAGACAGCAGACCGTGCGGAAGATCAGTTCGCCCTCGCGTCCCGCGTCGCAGGCGTTGATGACCTCGGAAACGTCGTCCCTGTTCATAAGGGTGCGCAGGAGGTCAAGCTGCTTCTTTTTGTCCCGTGCCACGGTGTACTGCCATGTTTCGGGGAGGATGGGAAGATCCTCCCGCCTCCATTTGCCGTACTTTTCATCGTAGGCGTCTGCGTCGGCAAGCTCCGCAAGATGCCCGAAGCACCAGGACACGATGAAGCCGTTTCCCATAAGAAAACCGTCCTCGCGCTTCTTTGCGTCAAGAACGGCTGCAATGCTCTTTGCCACAGAGGGCTTTTCGCATACCACAAGTCTGTAATTGCTCATATTCTGTTACTCCTTTTCGTCATGAATATCGAATGCCGCCTCTGTGTTGCCGTCCTCATCCTCGGTCTCAAACTCATATTCCGCGTCCTCATCGTCGTCCTCGCCGTAGTCATAATCATCCAGATCATCGCTGCCCCTGGTGTCGGTCTTGGGCTTGCGGAGCTTGAACCAGTAGAGCGCACCGCCGCTGCCCAACAGGAGCAGGAGAACCACCACGATGAGCCCGGAACCGCCGGAGCTCTTTTCAGGTGTATCCTCCGCAGGCTCGGCAGCAGGCTCGGGCGTTGTTTCCGCTACCTTCTTCTTGCCGCTGCACTCCGTCATATTGGTACGGCAGACCGGGCAGTTTGTATTGATAGTGCCCACGGCGCATTTGTCCGTACAGCTACAGGTCGGGATGATCGCGTCGCCGTCCTCGGTGAGCGCCATCAGGTCGGCTTCATCCACCTGGTTAAGGAAATGGACGTTTTCATTGCCGTTATCGTCGCGGTCGATAATGAGATAGAACGTGTTGCCCGCCTTGCTTTCCACAGTGATGAACTGCTTGCCCGCGCCTCTTGCGGAGCCAATATCATCCACCAGCGTCAGATTGCCGTCCGGGGTCAGCGGCGCGGAGGCTGTACCTTGTGCAGCATAGTATTGCAGCAGGATTTTAAGCAGTTTATCCATATCCTCCGTACTGCCCGTCTGCGCAGCGAGAACTTCAAGGTATTTCCCGCAGACATAACCTCTCTTCTCCGGGACAATGACCTCATACCAGCCGTTGTTTTCACCGACCACCTCAACCTCCGTGCCGTTTAAGAGATGCCCGATGATGCTGTAATCGGTGCCGGGGCCGGTGCGCAGATTGAGATAGGAGCGGACATTGACCACCTTGCCGCTTCTTTCCGGCTCATCCTCAAGCGTACAGCTCTGATCCCCGATGGTAACGGTGCGGCTTCCGTCATCGTTTGCCGTCACATTTACGGTTACGGTCTGCGTATTGTCAGCCGTTTCCTCTCCGTGGGAACCCTCCGGCTGCTCATCCGGGTAATCCCCGCTTCCGGCAAAGGCCGGAACGGTAAACGCCGTCATGCAGAGCACGGCAACAATCAGCAAAGCCATAAAGCGCAGTTTATTCTTCATCTTCAATTTCCTCCGTTTTTCTGAATTCATCGGGAAGCGACGCCGTTGGCTTTTTCTCCAGCATCGCCATCAGGCTGGCGAGCTGTTCTATGGTCAGGCCGTTCTCACGGACGATCCCGATAATATCCGTGTTTTCCAGCTTCAAAATCTGTTCGTCCAGCGCCTTGAGCCTTGCGCTCAGAGAAGCGAGCTTTTCAGACACTTTCTCGCGCTCCAGACGAAGCTTTTCAAGTCTTGGGTTCATAAGATCCTCCTTCTTTGCGTGGTTAAGGCAGTCTGCCGAACTGGAGGAAATGGCTTCTCCAGTAGCTTGTGTCGATTGATGTGTACTGAATGGGGTCGCCGCAGTGGAGCATCATATTGTTGCCCACATAGATGCCCACATGGGACGCGCCGCTGGTATCGTAGGTCTTTTCAAAGAAGATCAGATCGCCGGGCTTTGCGTTTGCCGGGGAGACATAGGCGCTCATGCTTCTGAGCCCCTCTGCGCCAAGCCTTCCGAAGCTCCAGTCCAGCCCGCAGTTGTTGTATACATACGAAACAAACCCGGAGCAGTCAAAGGACGTAGCCGGGGAACTGCCGCCCCACACATAGGGGTAGCCAAGATACTTTTCCGCCTCCGCGATAATGGCGGCGAACTGTTCATCCGCCAGCGCTTCCGGGGGTATCTCGTACTTCTCATAATCGGTGTAATAATACTTGCTCACATAAGCTGAGCCGGGGAACAGGTCAGGCCGATTGCCCAAGGTGCTCATATACACGGCGTACATGGAGAGCTGATCATGGGACATGATGTGTACCGGCACATGGGAGAGGTTGAAGTTTTCCAGCTCCACATGGCAGATATAGTAGGTGTAGGGAACCTGCACGTCGTATTCGTATTCCTCCGGATAGCTCTCGCCGGTATCCGGGTCTGTGACGTACCGGGTGCCTGTCCTCGTCTCGGTGCGGTATCTTGTCTCCGTCGTGACACGCTCGGTGAGGATATACTGTCTTTCAAAGAGCATATCCAGAACACCGCCCACCTGGTCTATCTTCCATTCGCCGCCCTTGAGGGCGGTTATCATGGAAATCAGCACATAGGGGTCATGCTCGATCTCGTCCAGGTCGAAATGGTACTCGTCATAGTCGTGGGTGCTCTCGTAGGTATCAAGATAGCTTTGCAGCTCCGCCTCCATGCCGCAGTAGGCAGCTTCCGCAGCCAGCATATCCGCATCCTCTAAGGGATAGGTGGAGGATACGATGCCGGAGGTCGCGCCCTGAAAGAGCGTGGAGCAGGAGGATATGCCTGTCATAAGGAGCAGGATCACAGCGGCAATGCCTCCTACGATGAGAAAGCCCTTCTTATGCCGCACGATAAAGGAGCCTGCCTTTTTCGTATCCTCGGCGGCGCGTCTTGCGGCTTTCGCCGTAGTCTCAGACGCTCTGGCTGTATTCCTCGCGCCGTTTCCGGCTTTCGCGGCGGCGTATTCCTTCTTGATCGCCCGTTTCTGCTGCCATTTGGAATACGGGTTGGAAGCCTTTCCGTATTCCTTTTCATACTGCCTGTTCAAGGCTCTCAGGTTGGCTTTATCCGCTGCCGCCTCCGCTCTTTCCGCTTTGCGGTAGGGCTTCTCCGCATGAGAGCGATGTGCCGTTTCCGCAATGCGGTAGCCGCCCTCCGCCGTTTGGGAGAGCGTGTTCGCCGCATCCGTACCGGAGTTGCCGTCGTTATCCTCTCTGAGCTTGCGGTGAACCGTGCTGCGGACGGTATCCAGCGGCGCTTTTCCCGCCAGATGGGACAGCTTGGAGGGAGGGCGCTTTTTATCCGCCTCCTCAAAGAAAAGGCGCGTCGTGACTTTGCCTGTATCGGCGTCCACAACGCGCTCTTTTACCTTTACGGTCTTTTTCGGGATTTTGGCCTCCGCCTTCTCCAGCTTATCCGCCGCCTTGTCCGCCTTGCGGATGACTTTTTCAAGCGCCGGTGCAGCGCGTTCTTCCTCGCTGAAAATCAGCCGTGGTGCTCGCTTTGCCATAGGCAGTCACCTCAATTCTCAGCCGTCTGTTCAGACAGCTTCGTGGTAATGACCTTATACAGTTCCATATCCTTAGGAAAGCGGTCAACAAAGGGCAGGATCACGCTGCCGTAGAACAACAGCCCTTCGCCTTCGCCGGATTGCGTCACATACGAGAGCTGATGGGGCGAGATGTTGAGCTGCCTGGCTAGGATCTGCCTGTCGCCGGACGCCTGGTTGAGCATATACACATAGTCGGAGTTTTCAAAGATGTTCTCCACCTCGCGGCTTGAAAGCAAATCCTTCACGTTCTGCGTGATACCGGTGGGGATGCCGCCCCACTTGCGGAAACGCTTCCAGATTTCCACGGTATACGCGGCGGTCTGTTCCTCCTTCAAAAGCAGGTGCATCTCGTCGATATAGTACCGGGTGGACTTGCGCTGTTCGCGGTTGACGGTGACGCGGTTCCATACCGCGTCCTGCACCACCAGCATCCCGATCTTTTTTAGCTGCTTTCCGAGCTCCTTGATATCGAAGCTGACCACGCGATTCTGGATATTCACGTTGCTGCGGTGGTTGAACACGTTCAAAGAGCCGGTGACGTAGATTTCAAGCGCCGTTGCGATATACTGCGCTTCCTTTTCGTCCTGTTTGCGGAGCTCGTTATACAAGTCCTCCAGGATCGGCATCTTCTCCGGAACGGGGTCGTTCAGGTATTCCCGGTAAACAGAGCGCACACAGCGGTCGATGATGGTCTTTTCCACAGGCTGCAAGCCGTCCTTGCCGCCCACGATCAGCTCGCACAGGGACAGGATGAAGTCGGATTTCAGAGAAAGCGGGTTTTCATCGTCGCTGTAATTGAGGTTCAAGTCCATGGGGTTCAGATAATCGCTTGACGTAGGCGAGATTTTGATCACCTGGCCGTTCAGGTGCTCCACCAGCGGTCCGTACTCCGCTTCGGGGTCGCAAATGATGATATCGTCCGTGGTGACGAGGAACACGTTTGCGATCTCACGCTTTGCGGAGAATGACTTGCCGGAGCCGGGTGTTCCCAGGATCAGACCGTTGGGGTTTTTCAGGAGCTTCCGGTCTACCATGATGAGGTTGTTGGAAAGCGCATTGAGCCCGCAGTACAGAGCTTCCTTGCCGTCCTGAAAAAGCTCCTGGGTCGTGAACGGCACGAAAATGGCGACGCTGGACGTGGTAAGCCCCCGCCTGATCTCGATCTGGTTATATCCCAGCGGGAGCGTGGACATGAAGCCCTCCTCCTGCTGAAAGTCCAGCTTTGTGAGCTGGCAGTTGTACTTCTGCGCAATGGAGCTTGCCTGAAAGACATTGTTGTTAAGCCGCTGTTTATTGTCCGCCACGTTCACCACAAGAAAGGTCAGAAGGAACATGCGCTCGTTGCGGCTTTGCAGCTCCTGCAAGAGCTTTTTCGCCTCGGTTCCGAAGGTGGCCAGGTCGGACGGGATAATATCCATATCGTAACCTGCGCGGACAGCCTTTTTCTGTTCGTCCATCTTCATGCGGTCGAGGTCGGTGATCTTGCGCTTGATCGTCTTGATGGCTTTCACCTGATCCACGGACTGGATGTGCATACTCACAATGAGAGAGCTTTCCATATCCAGAAAATCCGCCAGCATACGGTCATTGAGCTCCGGTGCGAGGATTTGCAGGAAGGATACGCAGCCGAGCTTGCTGCCGACGCCGAAGCAGTTGCCCGCCTTGAACTCAAAGGAGCTCGGCGCGATGAAGTCCTTGACGGTCAGCCCGGAGGGAGCAAGCCAGTCCCAAGAGAAGCGGAAGGGCTGCGGCTCGTCCATGCGGAGCATATCGTGCATGAGCTTCAAGCGGTCCATACCGTTCATGGACTCAGCCGATACCCCGAGCTTTTTGAAGTTGTTGAGAATATCCGTTTCGATCCGCTCCAGCCTCGGCTTCGCCGCCTTGAAGTTGTCCGCCTCGATTCCGAAGGTCAGGTACTTCGTCTTGATAAGACCGTTATTGCCCTTGGCAAGCTGGGCTTGCAGCATATCGGTGTACTCGGAACGGAGCTTATCGAAACGGTCGCCCTGCAGGGGGATGGCGATGCGCTCCGCGTAGGTATCCCTTGTGGCGGACGTGTTGACAAACGAGAGTTGGAAGCGGATGGAGCTGTCGAAGTAGTTGAGGAAATCGCACCAGCCGTCAAAGATCGCGGTCTTGTCCTCGTTCTGATTGAGCTGGTAGTTGATGTCCTGAAACTGTACGGTCTTGGTGTAGAAGCTCTCCGTCACACGGCAGACCCCATCCGGGTACATGCGTTGGAAAGGGATACTGTCCTGTGCGGACTTTTTCTTCTTATCCTGATTTTTTGCCCGTGCAATCGCCGCTGCGATCTCCTTTTTCTCGGCTCTTGTGAGCTTTCTTGCAGGTGCTTTGTTTGTGGACAATGGCGTATACCTCCTTATCCAGATTTTCCTGCCGTTTCAGCAGGTCATAGAAGTTGTTCGTCATATACGGTCGCTGCTTCGGCCGCAGGAAACAGACCTTCAGGATGTTCCCGACGATCTTCTCAAGGGGCTGACCGTTTTTCTCATACATGGCCAGCAGGAAGAACGGAAGCATGACGAGGATCATGCAGATCGCCGCCGCGCTGGAACCTGCGCTGCCCTTGAGCAAAAAGAAAAGCGGTACGCCCACAAGCGCGCCGCCTCCGAAACACAGCAGTTGTCTTTTTGTCAGGTTGAACATGACCTTGGTTTTCACCGCGTTCAAGTCCTTGGGTACGGGAACGTATGCCAAACTTCATCACCTCCGTCAGTGGGCATTGAACAGGCTCTTTGCGAGACTGCCCGTTTTGAACAGCGTGAAGCACAGCAGCACCGTATATCCCATGCAAGTCCAGATCGCCGCTGTCATATCCGGCTCCGCCGCGATGTTCTGAACCAGTACCGCGTAGATCGCTACGCAGACGATGATGAGAAAGCCCTGAAAGCCGAGGGCGAACAGGCTGCGCAGGTAGTTCTGACCCGTCTGTCCCCATTCGCGGTTTACCATGGTCGCCATGGGGATCGGCGCTATGGAGGTCACGCAGTATATTTCGATCATTCTGCCGTAGCAGATGAGGAAGATGCAGATGCCCATGACCCACATGCCGAGGCTCACGATAAAGGATTGCAGCCACAGACCCAGAAGCGGCCAGGGCTCCATTTCCATGAGCCTTGCTTCAAAGCTTGCGATGTTGTCCGAAAGCGCCAGTGATGTGTCGGATATGATGATGCCCGATGCGCTGTTGACCACGCTTTGGGCGGCTTCAAATACGCCCATCACGATGTTCCATGTGTTTGTTACGATGAGCACAGCGCAGGCGGTCTTGAATATCCATTTGAAGAACATCCATGTGTCCACGTCGTGCATATTGTTCTTTTCCGTTATGAGCTGAATGAGCTCCAGCGTCATGACAAAGGCGAGTATAACGCCGGCAATCGGCAGGATCACATTGTCCGAGAGCGTTCGGATCATGTTGTAGATACCGCTGTTCCAGCCTTGAGGAGTAGCGCCCACCTGTCCGGCGATCTCTGCTACTCTGCCGTTCACATAGTTGAACATACCGTTGAGGTTATCCATGATGCCGCTGACGAGCATTTCTTTCAGCCATTCCGTAAATTTTCCCCATATCAAATCCAATGGGCTTTATCCTCCTTTCCCGCAGCACCCGCCCCGAAGGACGGATGCCGCGAAGGATTTATGCGTGGAATTATCCGAATAGGCCGGAGAGCAGCGGAACGAGAACGACGCCAATCAAGGCCACGCCGCCCCCCGCCATGAGCTGCTTCATGCCCTGGCTCTTTACTGATGTGCGATAAAGAAGTAATAGAAGTGTAAAAAATTTTGCCGTTCCTATCCGGCACTTGCGCATTGTGTCGGATAGGTCGGGCGGTTATTCGGGCAAGTCCACCTTGCCAACAAAAGAATAATAA
>JAFXSG010000014.1 GCA_017525875.1 Clostridia bacterium
AATTATGGAAACCGAAACCTGTAACGTAAGACTTGTAAAGGTGGATACGGACAATCTTGACGAACTTATCAAGCTTACCGTAAACGACTATCAGAAAAGCTTTGTTGCAAGCAACATATACAGCCTTGCGGAGGCCTATGCCACCGTCGCCGAGGGCGGCTTTGCGCAGCCCTTCGGCATATATGCCGACGAGGAGCCCGTGGGGTTCCTGATGATAGGCTATTTCAAAAAGGACGAGGATGATGACGCCGAGGATGACGACGAAGAGGAAACGCCCGACTACGTTTTCGAAAACTACCTCTTCTGGCGTTTCATGATTGACAAGGAGTATCAGCAGAAGGGCTACGGCCGTGAGGCGCTGAAGCTCGCGCTCGATTACATCCGCACCTTCCCTGCCGGCCCCGCCGAATACTGCTGGCTTTCCTACGAGCCCGAGAACGAGGTCGCAAGAAAGCTTTACGCTTCCTTCGGTTTCGTCGAGGAGCCCGAAATGCCTAAGGGGTGGGACGAGATACCCGCTCTCCTGAAGCTGTAAACACGGCAAAAAGCTGTGAAGCAAAAACAAAAAAACGGAAGTGAGAAAAGTGATATTTGAACTTAAAGATACGAAGAAGGCCGCACCGCTCTTTGAAGGGCTGCATGACTCGCTGATCCAGACCTGTCTTGAGGGTCTTATGGGCGGCAAGATATACGTTACCGATACGGAAGCGCCGCGCTCCGCGCTGGCTTTCGTCGCGGAATTCGCGTATTTCGCCGGGGAGCCTGACCGCGAGCTTGCCGCGTTCAAGCCCCAAGGCTACGCCGGCATGGTGCCGCCCGATGATCGCTGGGCTCAGCTTATCGAGGAATACTGGCCGGACGCCGACAAGACGACCCGCTATGCGCTCAAAAAGGATGGGAAGTTCGACCGCAAAAAGCTCGAAAGCTTTATTGCCGCTGTTCCGGACGGATATGAGCTGAAAAGGATCGACGGCGATATCTACGATATGCTGATCAAGGACGAGGATTTCGACGACAGCGTCAGCCATTTCGAATCCAAGGAACAGTACCTTGATATGGGGCGAGGCTTCGTCATAATGAAGGACGGCGAAATCGTTTCCGCCGCCTCGAGCTACACCGTTTACAGCAAGGGCCTGGATATTCAGATAGACACGGCTGAGGCTGAACGGCGCAAGGGTTTGGCGACCGCCACAGGCGCCGCGCTGATACTCTCCTGCCTGGAAGACGGGCTTGCCCCAAGATGGGATGCGGCAAATACGGATTCGCTGCATCTTGCCGAAAAGTTCGGTTTTGAATTCAGCCATGAGTACCTCTGCTATTGGGTGGACGCGATATTCGACCGCGTTATCAAGGATCCGGACAGGTCCCTTTGGGATTCCTTCTGCGGCCGCTACGAGATGGAAAACGAGAGCCGTAAAGTATTCGAGATCCTTTTGAAGGACGGCGACCTGTATTGCGCGTTTTCCGGCAAGAACGGCGATCCGTTGGAGCTTAAGCTTTTCCCCGTCGGCGAGAACGTCTTCGGCTTCATGTGGGCGGACGATGAGATCGTTTTTAAGGACGGCGCGATGATCGTCAACAATATCAAATGCAATAGAACGAAAGACTGAAAGCTGTGATAGGCAGCTTGGGAGGAAATATGATCCATCTTGAAAAACTGACTTATGATAACTTTTACGACGTATTTGGGCTCAAAGTGAAGAAGGTCCAGTACCCCTTCGTGGCGAGCAACATGTTCAGCGTTGCCGAGGCGTACGTTACCATGATAAACGGAGGGCACGTGTTCCCCTTCGCCATCTATAACGACAAGAAGCTCGTCGGCTTCATACAGCTCGCTTACGGCGAGAACGCGGATCAGGACGGCGTGAGCGTCGAAAAGGACAATTATGAGATCTGGCGCTTCATGATCGATAAGCGCTTCCAGGGCCGCGGCTTCGGCAGGGAGGCCTTGAAGCTTGCGCTCGATTTCATCAGGACCTGGCCCTGCGGCAAGGCGGAGCTCTGCTGGATCTCCTACGAGCCGGAGAACGAGGTCGCAAGGAAGCTGTACGCTTCCTTCGGCTTTGAGGAAACCGGCGAAATGTGCGGGGACGAGATCGTCGCCGTGCTGAAGCTCTGATTTGAAACGACAATACAATTTTGGAGGATATTTATGAAAATAGAACTTTTACCTGTAACCGATGAAAACCGCGAAGCGATCCTGGCCCTTTCCGTGCGGGAGGATCAGCCCTTCGTCGCGCCGAACGACGTTTCGCTCCGTCAGGCGGATGAGACGAATGAGGAGTACCCCGGCGTCGCGCGCCCGTTTGGGATATATGCGGACGGCAGGCTCGTGGGCTTTACGATGTTTTCCTTCGCCCCGCAGGCGGAGGACGCGGACGACCGCTACTGGCTCTGGCGCTTCATGATCGACAAGAACGAGCAGGGCAAGGGTTACGGACAGGCGGCGCTCGCCGAGATCATCCGCTATTTCAAGGAAAACGGCGCAGACAGGCTCTATCTTTCCACCGAACCGGAGAACGAGTTGGGCCTGCATATCTATCACAAGGCGGGCTTTCGCGAGATCGGCGTCATATCGGATGGCGAGGCTGTGCTGATGCAGATGCTCAAGGGCCCGAAAAAGACGATCAAGGAGTATTACGGCGTCGATGTGGATCGCGCCATGCGCATAAAGGGCAAAAAGGGTTACGGCGTGAGCATCGCTGTCGGCGACGCCGACGGTGATTTCAGCACCTACTGCTCCGGCAGCGGCAGATACGGCGAGGACTTCCCGGTGAACCCGGATATGCTGTTCCAGGCAGGCTCTGTATCGAAGCCCATGTTTGCGCTGACGCTGCTGCGGTACGTGGACAAGGGGATCATCGACCTTGACGCGGACATCTCCGGAATCGTGCCGGAATTCGTCAAAAAGGGCCCCGTGACCTTCGCCGCGCTGCTTTCCCACACGGCGGGCTACAACCTGCACGGCTTCCCCGGCTACCGGGCGGATCACGAGCCGCTCTCGCT
>JAFXSG010000001.1 GCA_017525875.1 Clostridia bacterium
GAACACAGAAGTTAAGCCCACATACACCGAAAGTACTGTGCTGGAGACGGCATGGGAGGATAGGCAGCCGCCGGGATCCCAAAAGACAAAGAGGACGACTCAGGTCGTCCTCTTTGCTTTATGAAGAACGACCCTCTGCGGAGCTTTCGTCTGTACTTATTAAAAGCGAGTTTGATTCTTGATCGTCCTCTTTGCTTTAGAAGAACGACCCTCAAAGGGCCGTTCTTCTGTTATACGCAGAACCGAAGGCTGATCGACGATCGTCCTCTTTGCTTTATGAAGAACGACTCTTTGCGAAGTGTTTTTCCGCTCTTTGTAAACGAACATCTAATTCGCAAAGCTTGTTTCACACACTTTGCAATTCTTGTTTCAATTTATATATTCAACCCCATTGCAGGAATGCAGGATTCGGTGTATAATAAAGATAAGTTGGGAAGGAAAAAGGATCGAAGTCTTTTTACCGTTTTCCGCTCTCAACCAACATAGTTTGATAAGGAAATTGTTATTATGAACTCTATTCTGATGGAAACCGCTGAGACCACAGCCAAGTCGATGGATCCGTTCGTTGTTATGATCGTCGGCATGGCCGTTGTTTTTCTCGGGCTGATCATCCTGATCGGTATCGTAAAGCTCGTCAGCTTTTTCTGCAAACTGGTATTCGGAGAAAGGAAAAAGTCCGAAAGCCCCGCCCCGGCAGTCGCTCCTTCGAGGTCGACGTCATCACCGGTCGCGGCAAGCAATCTGACCGAAGCACAGCGCGGCGAGCTGATCGCAGCAATCTCCGCGGCGATCGCCGAGAGCATGGGCAGGCCCGTTTCCGGTATCCGCATCCGTTCAATCCGCAAGGTCGGCTGATCAAAACAGAGTATAAGCGAATGCTTAAAGCATGAAAGGAATCAAATATGCGCAAGTACATCGTTAAAGTAAACGGATCCGTCTATGAAGTCGAAGTCGAGGAGCTCTCCGCAGGCGATGCGGCGATAGCCTCCGCAAACGCACCCGCACAGCAGACTGCACCCGCGCAGCCCAAGGAGGAGCCCAAGCCCGCAGAGCAGGCGCCCGTTCAGCAGGCAGCACCCGTTGCTGCCGGTGCAAAAACGATCACCGCTCCTATGCCCGGCTCCATCATCTCCGTAAGCGTAAAACCCGGCGACAGCTTCCGCAGCGGGCAGGTGCTTCTCGTGCTCGAAGCGATGAAGATGGAAAACGAGATCATGGCACCCCATGACGGCAAAGTCATATCCGTAAACGTAAACGCGGGCAGTTCGGTCAATTCCGGCGACGTTCTGATATCCTACGAATAATACCGTCGGCCGGCAGCCGGCCGGGATTGGGTAAACTATGGAAGGAATAATCAACGTATTCAGAGATTTTGCAAGCTCGAGCGGTATCGCTGCATTCTTCTCTCAGGAAAGCTCCTGGAAGTTTGCCGTGATGATCCTCATCGCTTGCTTCCTGCTTTACCTTGCCATCGTCCGCAAGTTCGAACCTTTACTTCTGCTTCCGATAGCATTCGGCATGCTGCTCACGAACCTGCCCGGCGCAGGGCTTTTCCACGAAACTATATTCGAGGGAGGGCACGTGCATTGGGATCTTCTGACGCAGGACGGCGGGCTGATCGACTACCTGTATCTCGGCGTCAAGCTCGGCATCTACCCTTCCCTGATCTTCCTCGGCGTCGGCGCGATGACGGATTTCGGTCCCCTCATCGCCAACCCGAAGAGCTTACTTCTCGGTGCGGCGGCTCAGTTCGGCATCTTCCTCGCATTTCTCGGCGCAAAGCTGATCTTCGGCTTCTCTGACGGTGTTGCTGCATCCATCGGCATCATCGGCGGTGCTGACGGCCCGACTGCGATCTACGTCACGAGCATGCTCGCTCCCGAAAAACTCGGTTCAATCGCGATCGCCGCGTATTCATACATGGCGCTCGTCCCGGTCATCCAGCCCCCGTTCATGAAGCTGCTGACCACCAAGAAGGAGCGTGCGATCGTTATGAAGCAGCTCCGCCCCGTGTCCAAGACTGAGAGGATAATCTTCCCGATCGTCGTCACCATCGCCGTTGCGCTCCTCGTTCCCTCCGCAGCAGCTCTCGTCGGCATGCTGATGCTCGGCAACCTGATCCGCGAAAGCGGCGTGACCGAAAGGCTTTCGAAGACTGCTCAGAACGAGCTCTGCAATATCGTCACCATCTTCCTCGGCGTCAGCGTCGGCGCGACGGCGACCGCGCAGTCATTCCTCAGCATCGAAACGCTCGGCATCCTCATCATGGGTATCTGCGCGTTCATCTTCGGAACGATCGGCGGTCTGCTGCTTGCAAAACTCATGAACCTGCTCTCGGGCGGCAAGATCAACCCGCTGATCGGTTCCGCGGGCGTTTCCGCTGTTCCTATGGCGGCAAGGGTATCGCAGGTCGTGGGCCAGAAGGAAAACCCCGGCAACTTCCTGCTGATGCACGCGATGGGCCCGAACGTAGCCGGCGTCATCGGCTCGGCGATCGCCGCAGGTATATTTTTGTCATTGTTCAGATAACAACAGAAAGGAATTTTTATGGGCAAGCTCTATATTACAGATACGATCCTGCGCGACGCGCATCAGTCCCAGGCGGCGACCCGCATGAAGACCGAGGAGATGCTCCCGGCGTGCGAGATCCTGGACAGCATGGGTTATTGGTCCCTCGAATGCTGGGGCGGCGCAACGTTCGACAGCTGCCTCCGCTTCCTCAATGAGGATCCGTGGGAGAGGCTCCGCACCCTCAAAAAAGCGCTTCCGCACACCCGCCTGCAGATGCTGTTCCGCGGGCAGAACATCCTCGGCTACAAGCACTACGCAGACGACGTCGTGGAACAGTTTTGTCGCAAGGCCATAGAAAACGGCATCGACGTCATCCGTATCTTCGACGCGCTGAACGACGTCCGCAACCTCGAAGCCGCAATCAAATTCACCAAGAAATACGGCGGTCACTGCGAGCCTGCCCTCAGCTACACGATCAGTCCCGTTCATAACGAGGACTATTTCGTGAAGCTCGCAAAGGAGCTCGTCCAGATGGGTGCGGACTCCATCTGCATCAAGGATATGGCAAACCTGCTGCTGCCCATGCCCGCGTTCAACCTCGTTCGCAGGCTCAAGCAGGAGATCGAAGTTCCGATCCATCTGCACACCCACAACACCACAGGCACCGGCGACATGACGCTGCTGCTCGCCACCTTTGCGGGCGTAGATATCGTCGACACCGCGCTCTCGCCGCTCGGCAACGGTACCAGCCAGCCCGCGACCGAGAGCCTCGTTGCGACCCTGCAGGGCACCAAATACGACACCGGTCTCGACCTCACCAAGCTCAGCGAAGCCGCAAAGCATTTCCGCACCGTTGCCGCAAGGCTCAAGGCGGATGGCTATCTCGATACAAAGGTGCTTTCCGTCGACACGAACACGCTGATGTATCAGGTGCCCGGCGGTATGCTCTCCAATCTGATCTCCCAGCTCAAGCAGGCTAACGCGGAGGATAAATACTATGAAGTGCTCGCAGAGGTCCCGCGCGTGCGTGAGGATTTCGGCTATCCGCCGCTCGTAACGCCCACCAGCCAGATCGTCGGCAGTCAGGCCGTGCTGAACGTCCTCTCCGGCGAACGCTACAAGATGTTCACCAAGGAATCCAAGGGCCTGCTGCGCGGCGAATACGGCCGCCTTCCCGGCGTTGTGAACGAAAAAGTCCGCAAAAAGGCGATCGGTGACGAACCCGTGATCACCTGCCGCCCGGCGGATCTCCTGGAGCCGGAACTCGACAAGATCCGCGAAGAAGCGGGCGAGCTTGCGGAGAGCGAAGAGGACGTCCTCAGCTACGCGCTTTTCCCGCAGGTCGCAAAGAAGTTCTTTGAAGACCGCCTCCGCGCAAACGGCGGCCGCAAGCAGGACGGCACCGTGCCCCACGTCAAGGCGTTTGACGAGGCGGCCGAGCTGATCGTCGAGGATCTGACCAACGGCTCGACGCTGTAACGGTTTTTAGCTAACGGGGGAGCCGGCAACGGTTCCCCTTTTTATCAGGTCTCTTTGCTGCGCGCATGTCCTATCCGCCTTTCGTAATTTATGTCAAACCCGGTACTTTTCGGCGGCATCAGCTGTTTTATATTGAAACCGCACAGGGAAAACGCTATAATGCAAATATAAGGTATTCAATCAGGAGGTGCGCATGTTTGCTTCTTTTGATACAGGCTTCAGTTTCCTGAGGATACTGGGCATTCTGATCTTCGCGTTCGTCATCGGGATGTTCGTCTTCATCATCGTCAAAATGATCAGGGATAAGAGAAAGAACGACGCCTCACCGCGCCTGACGGTGGATGCGTTCGTCGTTTCCAAACACACGAGCACCAGCAGTTCAAGCCAGCCCGTGGCAGGCGATCCGACAGGCGCCCACGGCTTCCATCACATGACGACCACGGCTTATTTCGTGACCTTCGAGGTGCAGAGCGGCGACCGGATGGCGTTCGAGGTCGACGAAGCAGAGTACGCTATGCTCGCAGAGGGCGATACAGGCAGGCTCAGCTTCCAAGGCACCCGCTATCTCGGGTTTGAGAGGGAGGCTTAATACTTTAATAATAAGATCAAAATCTTGGCTTCGGCAACGGCAGGCCTGCGCTGACGCCGAACCTTTACCGTGACAATTCTTTATAAAGCATTCACATAATAACACTTTAGATATTATCACAACTGAACAGGGAGGTATTATTATGGCATATTTAGATGGAAGGTGCCCTAATTGCGGAGGTGCGCTTAAGTTTGATTCGAGTTTGCCGACGGCAAAATGCCCTTATTGCGACTCGGTGATCCCTGCGGGCAATGTGATCATGATACCGGACATGGATGCCCTGAAAAAGGAGCGCCTGCTTAAAAACGCGGTGACCAGGGAGCGCTATGGGGAAACCAACGTCGCGCTCAGGATCTATTCGCAGGTCGCAGAGGACTACCCCGATGATTACCGCGGTTGGTACGGCATCGCCAGGCTGAGATCGAAGGGCTTTACAGAGACCCCCACGAAGAAGGAGTACGAGGATATCGCCGAAAACATGCGCAAGGTCCTGATAGCGGCCGGACCTGCGGACAAGGGCAGACTGCAGGCGGAATGGGACGGATATGAGCAGAGCTACAAAGCTTTTCTGGACGGCAAGACCCGGGAGCTTTCGAGCATGCAGAGCGCGCACGACGAGCAGGTAAACAGGCGCGATAACGTCGCCGAAACGCTTAAGGACCACAGGGACGCCATGCAAAGCTTTGCAAGATCGCATTCCAAAAGGGGCAAAAAAGCTAAGTTTCCAACAGTGTTTTTCTTCGTGCTTGCGGCGGGCCTGATCTGCCTGCTCAACAGCTCGCGTTCGAAAAGCTTCCTGATCTTCGGCTTGCTGCTCGTTGGCATATTTGCGGAGGCCGTTGTCATAACGGTGCTTGTCAACTCGTCGAGAAAATCGGCCGCGGCACGGTATGAAGCGATGTCAGAGAAGGCCCAAAGGCTTCAGAGCGAATTGGACCGCATCAAAGCAAACCTCGACTCAGCGGACGATGAGATCGTGCGAATCCGCTATGCATACGGGCTTTGACAGCGCCCGGCATTCCCCGGATGCTCCGCAAACGGTGATCGATACAAAAAAGCGTCAGGACAGAGCTCGTGACGCTTTTTATTTGCGTTCCGCATCCATATTTGGTATAATAAAATTTAAGAGATTTTCGGAGATGGCCTATGAAGATTCTAATCACAAACGACGACGGTTTCGACGCGGAGGGCATCCGTGAGCTTGTCAAAGCGCTGTCAAAAGAGCATGACGTCACTGTCGTCGCGCCGAAATACAACCAAAGCTGCGTCGGTCACGGGCTGACGCTCAAGACCCCGCTGTACGTTGAAGAGGCGGAGATCGAAGGGGCGGACGTTCCGGCTTACTGCATCAACGGCACCCCGGCGGACTGCGTTCGCTTTGCACTCTCAATGATGGGCATCGCGCCGGACGCCGTCGTTTCCGGCATCAACCGGGCGGGCAACATCGGCACGGACGTGCTCTATTCGGGCACGGTCTCCGCGGCGGAGGAGGCGGCGATGCTCGGCTTCCGCGCGATTGCAGTTTCAAAGGAGACCACCTCGCACGATTTCTTCCCGGACGCCGCTTCGCATTTCGCGGAGAACTTCGGGCTGTTTTTCGGCTGCACCACGGCGGAAAAACGCCTGCTGAACGTGAACTATCCGAACCTCCCCCGCGAGGGATATCGCGGCGTGCGTGCGGCGTATCTTGCAGAACAGGTCTATTCCTGCGATTACAAAAAGCTGGACGGCGAGGACGGCAGGACCGGTTACATCACCCCGAGCGACAAGATCACCGTATGCGCCGAGACCGACACCTGCGATGAAAAATACATTCGCGACGGGTTCATCACCGTCACGCCCCTCAAATACGACGTTACGGATTACGAGCAGCTTGCCCGTATCTCCGCGTTCGTCGAAAAGAACTATTGAAGAAAGGAGAACGCCATGAACGTTGCCGTTATCGGCGCGGGCCCCGCGGGGCTCATCGCAGGAGCAATCGGCGCAAAGAACGGCGCCAGGGTGGAGATCATCGACCGCAACGAGCGCGCCGGCAGAAAGCTGTACCTCACCGGCAAGGGCAGGTGCAATATCACGAATTCCGCCGATTTGGACGGCTTTATGAAGAACACCGTGCATAACGGACGCTTCCTTTTCAGCGCGTTCTCCGGCTTTTTCTCAAACGATATCCTCGACATCCTTCAAAAAGAGGGCGTTCCCGTCAAGCTGGAGCGCGGCGGAAGGTATTTCCCGGAGAGCGACAAATCCAGCGACGTCATACGCGCGCTCGTGGCGTACGCCTCCCACTGCGGCGCAAGGTTCCTGCTCGGAACGGAAGTAAAGTCCGTCGAAAAAACCGACGCGGGCTTTACCGTTAAAACGAGCGGCGCATACGGCGGCACCAGGCAGTACGACCGCGTGATCCTCGCAACGGGCGGCATGAGCTATTCCTCGACCGGCTCCACCGGCGACGGGTATCGTTTCGCGGAGCATTTTTCCCACACGGTGCTCGCGCCGAAGCCCTCGCTCATCCCGTTTGAAACGGCGGAAGACTGGCCGACGGAGCTGATGGGCCTTTCGCTCAAAAACGTCACGCTCAAGGCATATAAGCCAGAAAAAGACGGCGGCGCAAAGAAAAAACGCAAGCCCGTCTATGAAGAACTGGGCGAAATGCTGTTCACGCATTTCGGCGTCAGCGGGCCGCTCGTGCTCAGCGCTTCGAGCTATCTTGCGGACGAGCCAGCAGGCGCAAAGCTCACCGTCGACCTCAAACCCGCCCTCACAGAGGCCCAGCTCGACGCGAGGCTGTTGCGCGATTTCGACAAATACCGCCATAAGCAGGTCCACAACGCGATGCAGGAGGTGCTCCCGCAGAGGCTGATCGGGACCGTGCTCATGCTTTCCGGCGTTTCACCCGAGACCACGATCGACGAGCTCACCCGCGAGGAGCGCGGCGCGATCGTCAAGGCGCTCAAATGCATGGAGATGACCGTCAAACGGCCCAGGCCTATCGACGAGGCGATCATTACCCGCGGCGGCGTTTCCGTGAAGGAGATCGACCCGAAAACGATGGAGTCAAAGCTCGTTCCCGGGCTGTATTTCGCCGGTGAGCTCATCGATGCGGACGCGTGCACCGGAGGTTTCAATCTCCAGATCGCATGGTCGACCGGCGCCGCAGCCGGCGCTGCCTGCGCGGAAGAATACTGATTTTAACCCGAAAGGTAAAAATATTATGGAAAACGAACTGAAAAACGAGCTTGAGACCGCCCTTTCCGAGTATACGGACGAGGACTTCTGCGGCGCGGAGGATAAGGAGATCTTCGCCGTCGCGATCGACGGGCCTTCCGGCGCAGGCAAGAGCACTGTGGCGAAGATCATCGCAAAGAGGCTCGCGATCGTCTACGTCGATACCGGCGCGATGTACCGCGCGCTCGGCCTCAAAGCCCTCCGCATGGGAATAGATCCCGCGGTCCGCGAAGCAGTGCTGCCGATGCTGCCGGATGCCGAGGTCACGATCGGCTACGTCGATGAAGCGCAGCATATCTTCCTGGACGGCGAGGACGTGACTTCGCTCATCCGAACGGAGGAGGTCTCCCAGGCGGCGTCGAAGATCAGCGCCATCGCCGAGGTCCGCGAAAAGCTCATGGAGCTGCAGCGTGCGCTTGCAAAAAAGGAAAGCATCGTGATGGACGGGCGCGATATCGGCACCGTGGTACTTCCCGACGCTAAGTATAAGTTCTATATCACCGCATCGAGCGAGGTCCGCGCCGAGAGGCGTTATCTCGAATACGAACAGAAGGGCAAGCTGGACGGCAGGAGCTACGAGGACATCCTTGCTGAGATCATCGAGCGCGACGAGCGCGATATGAACCGCGAGGTCGCGCCGCTTCGCCCTGCGGAAGGCGCCGTCATCGTGGACACGAGCGAGCTCGGCATCGAAGAGGTCGTCTCACAGGTGCTCGGCATCATGAATATCAACTGACCGCTCCTGCGGCATGAGGCTAAAAAATGCTTTACATCATCGTAATGATCCTGTTCCGTGTGTGGGTATGGCTTTATAAGCGCCCCGTGGTCTACGGCAACAAGAAAAACCTGCGGACGAAGGGCGGCGTGATCTTCATCGCCAACCACCGCAAGCTTTCGGACCCCGTCATGCTCGCGATAACCATCCCGCGCTGCGTGCATTTCATGGCGAAAAAGGAGCTGTTCGAGAGCAAGCTCGGCAACGCCGTTTTCCGTTCGCTGCTCGTTTTTCCGGTAAACCGCAAAACGGCCGATATGAAGTCCATGAAGCAAGCGCTGGCGCTGCTTGAAAAGGGCAAGGCGTTCGGCATCTTTCCCGAAGGCCGCCGCGCCGTTGCGGACGAGATGGACGATTTCGAGAAGGGAACCGCGCTCATCGCGGCAAGGACCGAAGCGCCGATCGTTCCGATCTATATCAGCCCCACGACCTACACCGGCTCCCACCGTCTGCGCATGATCGTCGGCGAAAAGATCTACGCAAAGGACGTCAAGGCAAAGGCGGGCAACAGGCGCATTGTAGACGCGCTGACCGAGCGCATGCAGAGCGACATGGAGGAGCTCAAAGAGCGTATGGAGGAGATCGTCGCCTTGAAAAAGGCGAAAGCATAGTTTGGGAGACAGTATGGAGATCAGGCTTGCAAAGCACGCGGGCTTCTGCTTCGGCGTGCGCAGGGCGGTGGAACTTGCACGCGAGACCGCAGAAAAAGTTTATAAAGAAGAGCGCGGGGAAGGCACTCCCCGCGTGTTCACGTACGGCGAACTGATCCACAACAAGACCGTTGTGGATGAGCTGGCCGCGATCGGCGTCACGGCGATCGAAAGCCCGGGCGAGGCCGGGGCGGGGGACTTCGTCATCATCCGCTCTCACGGCGTGCCGGAAAGCGTCGGGCAGGAGCTCGTCTCGCGCGGGATCAAATGTATCGACGCGACCTGCCCGTTCGTCGCGCATATCCACGAGATAGTTTCCGCGGCGCACGCCGCAGGTGAGAACGTGTTCATCGTGGGTGAACCGACGCACCCGGAGGTCATAGGCATCAACGGTCACTGCGGCAACTCGGCAAGGTTCATTCGCACCGAGGAGGATGCGCAGAGCCTTCGCTCGGAGACGGGCTGCCTCGTAGTCCAGACCACTTTTGACTATGACAAATTTACAAAGCTGGCGGGGATAATCGCGGATATCGCGCCCGGGATCACCGTACACACGACCGTCTGCCCGACCACGCGCGAGCGCCAGGCAGAAGCGGAGGAACTTAGCCGCAGCTGCGACATTATGCTTGTTTTGGGCGACAAAACCAGCAGCAACACGCAGAAGCTCAAAAAAATTTGCGAAAAAAACTGCAGCAGGACCCAAAATGCAGCAAAACCGAGTGAAATTTCTCTTGATTTATTTGAAAAACGTGATATAATAGTCGGAGTTGTTGCCGGTGCATCCACACCGGATTCGATCATCAGGGAGGTTATTAACACAATGAACGAACAAGGTATGGCTGAAATCAACGAAGCCACCGAAAACGTGACCGCGGAAGCGGCACAGACCATCGAAGAGAACGTCGTATTTGATGACAATGCGATCGATCAGACTCTGCGTCAGCCCCATTGCGGCCAGATCCTGAGCGGTAAAGTCATTCAGATCTCGGCAGACGGCGAAGTCAGCGTTAACGTCAGCTACAAGTATGACGGCTACATCCCCCGCGAAGAGTTCTCCAACGATCCCGAGCTCGATCCTGCAACCGTTTGCAAGGTCGGCGATACCATCGATGTTGAGGTTCTCAAAGTGAACGACGGCGAAAACAGAGTTCTGCTTTCCCGCAAGGATGTTGAGCGCCAGAAGGCATGGGACGAATTTGCAAAGGATCCCGATGTCAGCGAAAAAGTATTTGACGGCGTCTGCAAGGAAGTCATCAAGGGCGGCGTGCTCGTAGCACTCGATAACGGTGCGGCTATGGCATTCGTTCCCGCATCTCAGGTTTCCACCAGGTTCGTTCAGGATCTGAAGCAGTTTGTCGGCAAGCCCATGAGGCTCAAGGTCCTCGAAGTGGACACCAAGCGCCGCCGCGTCGTCGGCTCCTGCAAGGCTGTTCTCGTCAAGGAAGCTGAAGAAGCCGAAAAGGCCATCTGGGATAAGCTCGAAGTCGGCATGAAGACCACCGGTACGGTCCGCCGTCTCACCAACTTCGGCGCATTCGTAGACATCGGCGGTGTCGACGGTCTCGTCCACATCACCCAGTGCGCATGGGGCAAGATCAAGGATCCGTCCGAGGTATTCACCCCCAACCAGAAGATCGACGTCATCATCCGTGAGCTCGACAAGGAGAACAAGAAGATCTCCCTCGGCTACCGTGAGCTTCTTCCCAAGCCCTGGACCACCGCAGACGAAAGGTACCCCGTCGGTTCCTTCGTCGAGGGCAAGGTCGTTCGCATCGTTCCCTTCGGCGCATTCGTTTCCCTCGAGCCCACCATCGACGGCCTGATCCACATTTCCCAGGTCGGCCTGAAGAGGGTCTCCAAGGTTGAAGACGAGATCAACGTCGGCGACCGCGTACGCTGCAAAGTCATCGAGATCGACACCGCGAAGAGGCGCATCAGCCTGAGCCGCCGTGACGCTCTGATCGACGAGAACCCCGAAGAGGCTGCCGAGATCATCGCCCGCGAGCGCGAACAGCGCGAGCGTGAGCGTGCGGAGCGCCAGGAAAAGCGCGTCCAGGAGGAGCAGGCCCGCAGAGAAAACCAGGCCGCTGCCCGTGAGGAGCGCCGCCGTGAGCGCGGTGAGCGCCAGGAGCGCCGCCGCCGTGAGGAAGACTATGAGCTGCCTCCGGTAGAATCCGCCACCACCTCTCTTGCTTCCCTGCTTGGCAACATCGTTGTCGAGGAGAACGGCGAGAACAACGAGGGCGGCGAGAACTGATCGCTGTGAATCAAGGGCATCCTTCGGGATGCCCTTTTTCGATGAATAAAAAACAGGATGGTTTGCCATCCTGTTTTTTGCTGTTCCTTTTATTCCTCGGCGAAGTACTTTTCACAAAGCCTGTTCAGTGCGTCCTGATCCTTCGCGCCCATCGTCTCACGGCAGGAGTGCATCGCAAGCATCGGAACGCCCACGTCCGCCGTGCTCATGCCAAGCTGGCTCGCGGCGTAGCTGCCGAGCGTGCCGCCGCCGCGCAGGTCAGGGCGGTTCATATAGCGCTGCATCGGGATCTCGTACTTCTTGCAGATGCTCTCGATGATGCCGATGCCGCCAGCCTCGGTCGCGTAGCGCTGCTCGTAGTTCATCTTGAGGGAAAGGCCCTTGTTCATCTCGCTGAAGCATGCGCCGTCCGCCATTTCGGCGTGGTTCGGATGCTTTGCGTGAGCAACGTCGCAGCTGAGCATGAACCCGCCGGTCAGCGCGTCTATGTATTCGCTCCTCACGGAACCGAGTGCGAGCGCGATCTTTTCAAGCATCATGCCGAGGGTCGCGCTGTCCGCGCCCTGCTTCGTGCCGGAACCGACCTCTTCGTTGTCGAAAAGGATCGCCGCGGAGACGCCGTGCTTGCGTTCGCACTTCGCAATGCCGTACAGCACCGCGTAGGTGGAGGTTATGTTGTCAAGGCGGGGCGAGGTCAGTATGTCCTCGTCAAAGCCGCAGAGCAGGGGCTTTTCGTAGTTGTAGAGCAGCATGTCATAGCTCAGGATGTCTTCGGGTGCGACGCCCATGTGCTCCGCGAGCATCTTGAGGAAGAAGCCGTCCTTATTGAATTCGCCTTCGATGGTCTTTGCGATGGGCAGCATGTCCTTGTTCGCGTTCATCGCAACGCCCTTGTTGACCTCGCGATTCAGGTGGATAGCAAGGTTCGGGATCGTGAGGATCGGTTTTCCAAAATCCACCAGCCTGCGCTCGGGTTCGAGCACGTTTTCGCTCTTCACGGTGACCATACCCGCGCAGGAAAGCGGACGGTCGAGCCAGGTCGCGTGGATCATGCCGCCGTAGGGCTCCACGGAGAGCTTGAGACAGCCGCCGGCGGTCTGCTCCGGGTTAGGCTTGATGTAATAGCAGGGCCAGTCAATATGGCTGGCGGCAAGGCGGAAGCCTTCGCCGGGCGCGTATTCGGAACCAACGTGGAAAGCGATGAGCATCGTGCCGAAGCACTTGACGTAGTAATTCCCGCCTTTTTCAAGCTTCCACGCGCCGTTCTGAGGGAGAGCTTTAAAACCCTCTTCATCGAGGATGCGCATCGCTTCCGCTGCGGTGTGATAGGGCGAAACGGAGCGTTCGAGCAATGAGATAAGTCCGTTGATCTCGTTTTTCATGATATTTCCTCCAATATAGTTTATCGGTTAAGTTCTGCTTCAGCGCCAACTGCTGCGGTAAGGGCTGCGCCGCCTGCCGCGCCTCGACCTGCGGTTCCTGCGAAGGGCGATCAGCCGGATAATGATCAGCGCGATCAGCACGAGCACGACGATAAGCACCCAGAACAGCACTCCGCTGCCGGCGCTGCGGCAAAGGTACCTGGAACCGTTCGTGATGTGGTAGCCGTTGCTGTGGCTCGTGAAGCGCCAGATCATGCTGTCGTCCACGCCGCCGGTGATGATGCCGTCGCCGCTGACGTCCACCGCTGCGCCTGAGAGAGTGCCTTCACGCGTGTCGGTCGTCAGCGCGCGGCCGTCAACGGTGATCACGTATTCCTGCCCGTCCGCAATGTAATCGACCGGGACGTAATAGGCGTTCGAGAGGCTGTCGAAATACCTCCGGTAGAGCACTATCTTCGCCTCGGTATCTGCGGCAGCCGCCGCACGGAACACATCGTCGGCAAGGTAGAGATAATGCCACTCCGTGCTGTTCATCGTGTATAGCGTGTTGTCGTAATAGATCCAGACGAAGTACTGATCCGCACCCGCGCTGCGCTGGATGCTGAGGTTGGAGTTCTTGCCGCTGCCGGGCGGGGGAGTGGTGGAGATGAACGCGGTCTCATGCGGCTCCGGCGTGGAATCGGAGGCGGAGGCAACGTCCCTCGTGGAGACGAGCTGAGCGCGCACCGCGGACCCTTCGTAGAAATAGTAATCGACGTAGCCCACAACGTCGCCACGGCGGATCGGCGCGATGGCGTACTCTGTGGAAAGATCCATGCGGATGCTGGACGGGTCGTCAAAATACTTCTGCAGGCTGGACAGCGCGCCCGTGACGGAAAGCCCGTCGATCTGCGCTTGCGCCGTGAAGCGGCCGCCCTGCTCGTCTATCGGGGAGCAGTTCTCCGCGTGGAGCTCAAACTCGGTCTGCAGGCCGAATTCCGAAAGCGAGAAAGCGCGATAGTTTTTGAAGCCCCATTCATAGAGCCTCTTCGCGACCTGATAGCGGTAGACGGAGGAACCGGTCTGATTATCGTCGCCGAACTGGATGAGGATCAGCCTCGTCTCGGCGTTTTGCGCGGCGCTCACAAGGCAGTAGCCCGCGGCGTTCGTTTCACCGGTCTTGCCCGCAAAGCATTTGTCGTAGATATAGCTCTCGGTATCGGCTTCCTTTTTGCAGATGAGCTTGTTGGAGTTCTCAAGGTAGAATCCGTCGGGGTGCATATTGGTCGGCTGCACGCGGTAGGTCGCTGTGCCCATGATCTGGACGAGCATACGGTTCTTGATGACTTCGCGCATCAGGATGCCGAAGTCCTCCGCGGTGGTGTAGTGGTCCTCCTCATGCCGCCCGTCGACGGTAGTAAAATGCGTATGCGTCATGCCAAGCCGGGCGGCGCGCTCGTTCATAAGGCCAACGAACATATCCACAGCCTTTGCCGGGTCGATATCCTCACCGTAGTGCTCAAAAGCACACTCCATCGCGAGCGCCTTCGCCGCGTCGTTGCCGGAGCGCATAAGCATACCGTAGAGCATGTCCAGCAGGCTGATCTCCTCGTTTGCTTCAAGCCCCATCAGCGAGCTCGAAGGCCCGAAGCCGACGACCGGACGCCAGCCGAGCGTAACAACCTTGTTGAGATCAGGCAGGATCTCAACGCAGAGCAGCGCTGTCATGACCTTTGTCGTGCTTGCCGGGAACGCCTTTTCATCAGCCGCGCGCGAATAGAGCACGGCGCCGCTCTCCGCTTCGATCAAAAGCAGATGCGGTGTCGTAACGTCCGCAAACGGGTCGTCCCGGGAGGTCGTCCCGGTCGTCTCGGCACGCGAAGCCGCGGGCAGCAGCGATATCAGCATTACAAAACAAAGGAAAAAATATAAGAAGCGTTTCATACGCATGATCCCCCGAAAAGCTCGTGCAGGAGTGGTTTCACCCCGTCACTATTTGATGTTATTATACCATCCGAAGGCCGCCTTGTGAAGTCGGGAATCGATATTTTTCGCGTATGAAAATGCTCGGAGGTTCAAAAACGATCATGCTTTTCACAATGCAAAAAAAGTGATATAATAGTACTATCGGATAGTGTGCGCGGGCTTGACCGCGCCGACCAAATACGAAAAACCGCCCGTGAGGGCGAGAGGATAACTGAACGACATGAGAACCGAAAAAACAAAGACGCCGCGCACCGGGCTTGCCGCTTTCTGCGCGCTGATCCTCATCTTCTGCATGCTGCTTACGGGCTGCACTCAGATAAAGGACTTTTTCAAAAAAACCATCAGCGGGAACACGCCTGAACCGGTCGTGACCGCGAGTCCCGTGACCGAAGCTCCGGCGACCGAAGTCCCCGCAACCGACGAACCGGCCGTGACCGAAGTCCCGGTCACGGAGCCCCCGACTTCCAGACCGATATCCGACGGTCCGTTTGCGGGCGCCGTGCTTCCCGGCGGAGTGCGGCTAAACTATTTTGCCATCCCCCAAAAGATCCTTGACCTTATGACCGATGGCGATATCGAGATGTATAAACGCGTCGTAACTGCCTATTTTGCGGGCGAGACCAGCGCCGAGATACCTGAAGGCAAGGGCGATTACCCGAACCTGTGGAGGCTCGTGGACATGTACTGCCCCGTCTTCTTTGCGGACGTGGACGATACAACCGTGACGGAGAGCAAAACGGAGATCGCCTGGAGCTATAATACCGACCGCGGCATGACGCACGACGAGGTGATAGAAGCCTTCGAGAACACCGTGCTCGGGCTGCTTGAAAACGTCGATATGAACGACCCGCTGATCGTCCGTGTCCTCTCGCTCTACCATGCGTACACGTTCACGATCGAATACTGCGGCGATACGGTCATACCGAAGGACGATTCGTCGCCCTACGTCTACCGCCATTCCGTGAACGCGATCCTCGACCATACCGGCGTTTGCTGGTGCTTCGGCAGGTCGTTCAACTTCCTGCTCTGCCAGTCCGGCGTCGAGAGCGCGACCGTCCACGGCCTGCGCTCGGGCGATCGCGCGATCCATGAATGGACCGTGTTCTTCGACGGCGAGAAGTGGCGCTACTGCGACCCTACATGGGATATCGGCGGCGGAACGCTCAGCTATTTCGGCTTTACCGCGGCCGTCCGGGCGCGCCAGGGTTATCCCGAGGCCGACGTTACCGTGCTCGAGGGCAGGGCTCACCCCGCTTCGGAGGTCTTCGGCGTCAACGATACCTTTTTCCGCCCGCTCTACACCTGCATCGTCTGCGGCATGGATTATGACCTGGTCAAGGAAGATGACCGGATAAACTATTTCTACTACAGCTCTTACGATGGCAGCAGGGTCTACACCACCTGGTTCAACTATGTGACCGGCGAGTACGGCGAATTCTGATCATGGAACAGGACCAGCTGCTCATCAGAAAACGCTTTGCGGAGCTTGCAAAAAGGGCCGACGCTTCCGGCGTTTTCACCTACACGCCTTTTCTCGGCCTTGCGGAGCAGGATATCCTCGGCAGAATGAAGCGCGATCTCCCGCTGCCGTATGCTCTTTTCGGCGGCGCGGAGGGCTGCGAAAGGGTGATCGCCCGTTTCGGCACGCCGGAGCTCTTAGGCTATGACGAACCATACCCGATCCGCCTGCTCGAAGCCGGTCCGCTGAGCAGGAAGTTTGCCGATAAACTGACCCACAGGGACGTGCTCGGCGCACTCATGGGGCTCGGCATCGAGCGCAGCAGTATCGGCGATATAGTCCTTCGGGACAACCACGCGTTCATCTTCTGCTCGGATAAGATGGCGGATTACGTCAAAGAGAATCTCTCCGCCGCCAAACACACGCCGCTTGCGGTCTCGGACTGCGCCGAACTGCCCGAAGGGGAACTCTACAAACTTGAGCGGCAGGAGCTGACTGTCGCCTCCGCTCGCCTCGACGCGGTCGCCGCCGCGTGGGCGAAGCTCTCACGCGGGGATATGCAGGAACTGATCTCGAAGGGGCTCGTGTTCATAAACGGCAGGCAGACGGAGCGAAGCGCAGACGAGCTTCCGGAAAACGCGGTGGTCTCCGTTCGCGGCTGCGGACGGTTCATTTTCCGCGGGGAACTGCGGCAGACGAAAAAGGGGCGTCAGGTCGTTTCGATCGACCGATTTATCTGATAATGATTTCTTTAAGGAGGACAATATGAAGTACGCTATCACCACAAAGGGCATGGGCTGCCCGCACTGCATCAAGCGCGTCACCAAGGCCATGACGGAGCTCGGCGCCGAGATCGGCAAGGTCGAGCTGAACGATATCGTCGTCACGACCGACAGGAGCGAAGCGGAGCTCCGCGAAGCGATCGAAAAGCTCGGCTTCGAGGTGCTTTCCGTCAAAGCTGAATAAGAATTGGAAAACACGACCTCAACAACCGAAAAGCTGAACGGCAGGATCGTGATCGGTCTTTCGGGCGGAGTGGATTCCTCCGCCGCTGCGCTGCTGCTCAAAGAGCAGGGGCAGGACGTCGTCGGCGTTTTTATGAAAAACTGGGATGAGCAGGATGAGAACGGCTGCTGCACGGCGGAGCAGGATTACAGCGACGCGCGCCGTATAGCGGAGCAGATAGGCATCCCGTTCTATTCAGTCAGCTTCACAAAGGAGTATTACGACCGCGTTTTCACGTATTTCCTCGAGGAATACCGCCGCGGCAGAACGCCGAACCCGGACATTCTCTGCAACACGGAGATAAAGTTCCGCGCGTTCCTCGACCTCGCCATGACGATGGACGCCGCCGCCCTCGCGACCGGGCACTACGCAAGGCTCGATAAAAGAAACGGCGTACACCTTCTGCGCGCAAGGGACGCGGGCAAGGATCAGACCTATTTCCTCGCGGGGCTGACCTCGAAACAGCTCGAAAAGGCGATGTTCCCGATCGGCGATCTTGAAAAGCTGATGGTCAGGGAGCTTGCGGCGCGCGCGGGCCTCGTGACCGCGAACAAAAAGGATTCCACCGGCGTCTGCTTCATCGGCGAGCGCAATTTCAAAAAGTTCCTGATGCAGTTCCTGCCCGCACAGCCCGGCGACATGATCGACGTCACCGGCAAGAGAGTCGGCAGGCACGACGGGCTCATGTATTATACCATGGGTCAGCGGCGCGGGCTCGGCATCGGCGGCATGAACGAAGGCACGGGCGAAAGCTGGTTTGTGGTCGGCAAGGACCTCAAAAACAACCGCTTGATCGTCCAGCAGGGCGAACACGAGGAGCTCTATTCAACCGCGCTCGAGGTGGAAAACATGCATTTTATAGCGGGAGAGGCGCCGAAAAAGCAGTTCCGCTGCACGGCCAAATTCCGCTACCGCCAGCCCGATCAGGGCGTGACCGTCACGATGGACGGTAAGCGTGCCGTCATCGATTTCGACAAGCCGCAGCGCGCAGTCACCAAGGGCCAGTGGGCGGTGCTCTATGACGGCGACGAATGCCTCGGCGGAGGTCCGATAGATGATACAGCTCCGCTCAAAGCGCTCGATCCCGCACTCTTTGAATAACAATGATCAATAACAATACGGAGGCAATTATGGAAAACATCAACAAGCTGATCGACCACACTCTGCTCAAGCCCGATGCGAGCGCGGAGCAGATCAAACGCATCTGCGCGGAAGCCCGCGAGTACGGCTTCATGAGCGTTTGCGTCAACCCGGCAAGGGTCAAGCTCGTCGCCGATGAGCTCAAGGGCAGCGGCGTACGCACCTGCTGCGTCATCGGCTTCCCTCTCGGCGCAACGCTCAGCGCGGTGAAGGCGTTTGAGACCATGCAGGCGGTCGCCGCGGGCGCGGACGAAGTCGATATGGTCATCAATATCGGCGCCGCAAAGGACGGAAACTGGGACCTGGTCGAGAGCGATATCCGCGCCGTCGTTTCCGCTGCAAACGGTTATGCGCTCGTAAAGGTCATAATCGAGACCTGCCTGCTGACCGATGAGGAAAAGGTCAGGGCCTGCGAGGCCGCAATGAGAGCGGGCGCGGATTTCGTAAAGACCTCCACCGGCTTCTCCACCGGCGGCGCGAACGCGCACGACGTTGCGCTCATGCGCTCCGTTGTCGGAGATAAGCTCGGCGTCAAGGCTTCCGGCGGCGTCCGTACCCCGGAGGACGCGGAGACCATGATCGCCGCAGGAGCAAACCGTCTCGGAACGAGCAACGGCGTCAAACTGCTCGGCTGACTTGAACGGGAATACAAAAAACATCATAACGCTCCGCAGCCTCACGGAGGATGATCTTCCGCGGGCGGCGGAGCTTTGGCTCGCCTGCTTTCCGGAGGACGACGCTGAGTTCGTCAGCTATTATTTTTCGCGCCGCACCAAGCCCTCGAACTTGCTCGGCCTGTTCGAGGACGGTTCGCTCGTCAGCATGCTCTCGTTCGAGGAGATGAAGATGTACGCTTGCGGCGCGCCGGACGGCGTACAGGTAAGCTTCGTCGCCGGCGTCTGCACGGAGCCGGGAAAGCGCAGGCGAGGCTATGTCCGCCGCCTGTTCGCAAGGCTCGAAGAACTGCTCAAAGAACGCGGCGTGCAGGCCCTGCTGCTCGTGCCGTTCGACTTCGGCTTTTATGAAAAGCTCGGCTTTGCTCCCTATGCGGTGCGTGAGGTCATCGAATACAACGCCTCCGAAGCGCCGGCCGGATACGAAGAAATACCCGTTTCGCCCGAGCTCCTCTCGCGGGTCTACGGCGCATATATGGCAGGCCGCGAAGGCGCGCTCTTAAGGCCTGCGGCCTATTCCGAAGCGCTCCTGGAGGAATACCGCCTGCCGGGCGCGCACGCCGCCGCAGTCAGGACCGAGGACGCCGAAGCCTATTGCCTGTTCTGGGACGGTGCGGACGGCGAAGCGGACGAGTTTGCGTTTACCAGCCGGAGCGCTGCCTCCGCGCTTGCAGCATTGGCAGCAGAGCGGTTCGGCATTTCGCGCTTCCCGATCCCCGCCGTCGGCGCGGGAGAGCGCTTCAACATGATAAAACTGCTCGATCAGGCCTGCGGTTTTCTGCTGGATCCGGAAAGAAAACCGTTCGATTTCCGCAAATATTGAACCTGCGGTATTTATCCGCGCTTATCGGGCATAATTTAGAACGGGCGAATGCAGGTTTGATTGTATTTTTTCTGTTTTTTTCGTGTTTTTTACAAAAAGACTATTGCATTCGCGGGAATTATGTGATATCCTTATCGGGTAATGCAGGAGGACTGTGTTATTTCCGATGCAGAAATTCCTCATTTGTTGCGCGGCGCAAGCCGGTGGTTGAGTGTAAGAGTGGGCAAAACCCGCTCTTTCGTTTTGAAAAAGGTTTTTCGGAGGACGATTTGAAACTGACTGACAAGATCTGCGAGCTTCTCGAGCCCACAATTCGGAGCCTCGGTTACGAGCTGTATGACGTTGAGTACGAAAAGGAATACGATAACTGGGTCCTCACTCTGTTTATCGACCGTCCGGAGGGCGTCAGCCTCGATGACTGCGAGCTCGTAAGCAACACCGTCGACCCGATCCTCGACGAAGCGGATCCGATCGAGCAGGCGTACTACCTTTCCGTCAGCTCCGTCGGTCTCGACCGCCCGCTCAAAAAGGACAAGGACTTCAACCGCAATCTCGGCAAAAAGGTAGACGTCCGCCTCTACGCACCCGTGGACGGCAAGAAGGAACTCACGGGGACTCTCGTTTCCTTCACGGCGGACGAACTCACCGTTGTCCTTGCAAAAGGCGAAAAGACACTTGCCCGCAAAGCCTGCGCTCTCATCCGCCCGCATATCGATTTCTGATCGCGGGAACCAACAAAGATCAATATTTTAAGGAGTATTTTGATAATGAATTCCGAACTCATCACCGCCCTGAAGCTCATCAGCAAGGAAAGGGGCATCAAGGTCGAGGTCCTGGCGGACGCGATCGAAGCGGCGCTCATCAACGCTTATAAAAAGAACTACAACACCAACTGCAACGTTCGTGCAAATCTGGATCGCGAGACCGGCAACATCGAGATCTGGGCAAGCAAGACCGTTGTGGAAACGGTTGAAGACCCCCTTTCCGAGATCTCCCTCGAGAACGCGAAGAAAGTAAACCCGCTCTTCCAGGTGGGCGACGTCGTCGAGGAAGAAGCAAACACCAAGGAGTTCGGCCGCATTGCCGCGCAGACCGCCAAGCAGGTGGTCATGCAGCGCATCCGCGAAGCAGAGCAGGGCGCTATTTTCGAGGAATATGCCGAGAAGGAGAACGAGGTCCTGACAGCGATCGTTCAGCGCGTTGAAAAGAACGGCGTTTACGTCGAGCTCGGCAAGACCGACGGCATGATCCCCTTCAGCGAGATCATTAACGGCGAAAACTATAACCACAACGATCGCCTGAAGGTCTACGTCCTCAAGGTCAATAAAGATACAAAGGGTCCCCAGATCATCGTCTCAAGAACGCATCCCGGCCTTGTCAAGCGCCTGTTCGAGCTCGAGATCCCGGAGATCCAGTCCGGCATCGTCCAGATCAAGTCCATCGCCAGGGAAGCCGGCGCGCGCACCAAGATCGCCGTCGCCAGCACCGATCCCCAGGTGGACGCCGTCGGCGCGTGCGTGGGTCAGCGCGGCGTTCGCGTGGAACGCATCGTTGAGGAGCTGCATAACGAGAAAATGGATATCATCGAGTGGGATCCCGACATCGCCGTCTATATCGCAAAGGCGCTCGGGCCCGCAAAGGTCGTTATGGTCTTCATCAACGAAGCGGAGAAGGCCGCAAGGGTCATAGTTCCCGACGGGCAGCTTTCCCTCGCCATCGGCAAGGAAGGACAGAACGCAAGGCTCGCCGCCAAGCTGACGGGCTGGAAGATCGATATCAAGTCCCAGAGCCAGGCCAACCAGGAGATCGCCGAGAGCGAAGGCTCCGGTGAAGAAGCCGTTCCGGACGGCGAGGAAGACCCCTTCTCCGATCTCGGTGAGGGCGAAGAATAAAAGTTTTTCGGAGGTCCCGATTGCAAAAGAAACTGCCAATGCGAATGTGCGTGGGCTGCCGCGAGATGAAGCCGAAGCGTGAGCTCGTCCGGATCTGCTGCAGCAAGGATGGCGACGTTGCCGTCGACAGGACTGGCAAGCTGCCCGGAAGAGGCGCGTATGTCTGCCCGAGCCGCGAATGCCTGCAGCGTGCCGTGAAGTCCAAAGCGCTCGAAAGAGCGTTCTCACGGAAGATAGAGGATGAGGTCTTCGAGGCGCTTTCCGCAAGGATCGAAGAAGCTGCCGGCGAAGGAGGAAGCGAAGCTTGAACGACAAAAACTCCAAACTGTCGTCGGCGCTGGGCTTTGCAATGAAAGCGGGCAAGCTGGCCGTGGGCGAATTCGCGGCTGAGCGCGCGGTGAAAGCCGGCAAGGCGTTCCTCATGGTCGTAGATGAAGCGGCGTCAGACAACACTCAAAAGCAATGGCGGGACGCAGCGGAGTTCCGGGATCTCGCGCTCGTGACCGTGCCCGACATGGGCAAAGCGATCGGCAGACCCGGGAGGATGGCGGCAGCCGTCACCGATGAAACCTTTGCGAAAATGATAATAAAAGCCGCAAACGAAAGCGGCTGTGCGAATAGATCGGAGCCCGATGAAGACAGCGGGCAAAACGCTCCGCCGGGCGGAAAAATGCCGGATGGGGAGAAAAACACGAGAACGGAGGCTGTGACTGATGAGTAAATCCGAATTATTAGCAAAAACATCAAAAATACAGGAAAGTGCGAAGGCGCTGCTTGAAAGGGCGGCAAGCCTGCGGACCGAGGCGGGCAATATGCTCCAGGCGGCGAAGCGCAGTGAGAGCGCGCTCATCACGAAAGCCAGGGAGGAAGAACTGAAGCGCCTGGAGGCAGAGAAGGCGGCGAGGCTGCGCGAGTATCTCGATTCCGAGGAGCAGCGCGGCGTTTACGTAAGCGATTACAACGGCGCAAGCGAAGAGCCTGAGGCCAAGCCGGAGCCCGTGAAGGAGCCGGAGACCGAGGTCAAGCCCGAGCCCGAAGCCAAGCCCGAGCCCGAGACCGAGGTCAAACCCGAGCCCGAAGTCAAATCCGAGGCCAGGCCCGAACCCGTCAAGGAGCCTGAAGCCGCGGCGCAGTCCGGGAGGGATGAGGACAGGCGCAGGGAGCGCGGCGACAGGCAGGACGAGCGCCGCAATCATGGCGACCGTCCGCAGCGGACCGACGGCAGGACCGACCGCCCGCAGAGGCCTGACTGCAGGACCGACAGGCAGCAGCGGACCGACGGCAAGCCCGGCTTCGATCAGCGTCAGGGCAATCAGAAGCCCGGAGATAAGGACAAGGACGCGCGCGGTCAGCGCCAGGACGGCAGGCCACAGCGCCCCGGCGGGAAGCAGGTCCACGAAGCGCCGCCTACCCCGCAGAAGGAAACGAGAACTCCGGACAAAGGCACTTACGTAAGAACGTTCGACACCGAAAAGAAAGCAAAGAACAAGAAGACCATCATGAAGGAAAACGGACCCTCCGCAAGGAACTGGGAGGATGAAGGCGGCAACTACGGCAGCCGCAAAAAGAAAGCTTCAAAGCAGCAGGAGCCCCAGCGCAGGCCGGAGCCCGTCGTGATCGACAAAGCGGTCATCACGACCGAAATGATCACCGTTCGCGAATTCTCCGAAAAGATCGGCAAGCCCGCTTCGGAGATCCTCAAGAAGCTGTTCATGATGGGCATCCTCGCCAACATCAATCAGGACATCGATTTCGAGACCTGCGAGCTCGTCGCGATGGACTATAACATCGAGCTCGAGCATCAGGTCGCCAAGAGCTATGAAGAGGCCATGCAGGAGGACGTTGAGATCGTCGATACCGAGGAGGATCTCCGTCCCCGTCCGCCTGTCGTCACCATCATGGGCCACGTCGACCACGGCAAGACCTCGCTGCTCGATGCGATCCGCAACAGCTCCGTCACCGCGGGCGAAGCGGGCGGCATCACGCAGCACATCGGTGCGTACACCGTCAGCTGCAAGGATCCGAACACCGGTGAAGACAGCATGATCACCTTCATCGACACCCCCGGTCACGAAGCGTTCACAAGCATGCGCGCAAGGGGCGCTCAGGTCACGGACGTCGTTATCCTCGTCGTTGCGGCGGATGACGGCATCATGCCCCAGACCGTCGAGGCGATCAACCACTCCAAGGCCGCGGGCGTTCCGATCATCGTTGCCATCAACAAGATCGACAAGCCCACCGCCGATCCGGACCGCGTGAAGCAGCAGCTCACCGAGTACGGCCTCGTCTGCGAGGATTGGGGCGGCGACACAATCTGCGTCAACGTTTCCGCAAAGAAGCAGATCAATCTTGACGGTCTGCTCGAGATGGTCCTGCTGCAAGCGGATATGCTCAACCTCCGCGCCAATCCGAACCGCGCCGCGAAGGGTACGATCATCGAGGCTCAGCTCGACAAGGGCCGCGGACCCGTCGCGACCGTCCTCGTTCAGAACGGCACGCTGAAGGTCGGCGACCCGATCGTTGCCGGCGTTGCATACGGCAGGGTCCGCGCCATGATGGACGACAAGGGCAGGAGCGTCAAGGCGGCCGGCCCCAGCCAGCCCGTCGAGGTGCTCGGCTTCAACGAGGTCCCCTCCGCAGGCGACGTAATGAATGTGGCGGAGATCTCCAAGAAGGTCGCGGATGAGCGCAGGAACAAGATCAAGGCGGAGCAGATCAAGGCCCGCGAGAAGGTCAGCCTCGAGGATCTGTTCAGCCATATCGCCGAGGGCGAGATAAAGACGTTGAACGTCGTCATCAAGGCGGACGTGCACGGTTCCGTCGAGGCGGTGCGTTCCGCTCTCGAGAAGCTCTCAAACGAAGAAGTGCACGTCAAGTGCATCCACGGCGCCGTCGGCGCGATCACCGAGTCGGACGTCATGTTCGCCTCCGCGTCGAACGCCATCGTCATCGGCTTCAACGTCCGCCCGGACAGCGGCGCGAGGAACCTTGCCGCCGCCGAGAACGTGGACGTTCGCACCTACCGCATCATCTACCAGGCCATTGAAGACGTTGAGAACGCAATGAAGGGCCTGTTCAAGCCCGTATTCCAGGAAGTCCACATGGGCACAATAAGCGTCAGGAGCACCTTCAAGGTCAGCTCCGTCGGCACCATCGCCGGCGCATACGTCCAGGAGGGCAAGGTCGTCCGCAGCGCGCTCGTTCGCGTCGTTCGCGACGGCGTCGTGATCCACGAGGGCAAGATCGGTTCTCTGCGCCGCTTCAAGGACGACGTCAAAGAGGTCGCCGCCGGCTACGAGTGCGGTATCAGCATCGAGGACTTCAACGATATCCATGAGGAGGACGTCATCGAGGCGTACGTCATGGAGGAAGTCAAACGCTAAATACTTATTCGGGGAGCGTCTGTCGCTCCCCGGTCAGGAGAAACAATGCCTCGGATAAGGTATGACAGAATAAACGAAGAGATCAAAAAGGCGCTTTCGGAGATCGTTCGCGATATGAAGGATCCCCGCATCTCGCCCATGACCACGATCGTCCTTGCGGAAGCCACGAACGATCTCAAACTCTGCAAGGTCAAGGTCAGCGTATATGATAAGGATGACGAAGTGCGCCGCGAGACCGTTGCGCAGCTCAACCGTGCAGAGGGCTTCATCGCAAGGCAGCTCGGGCAGAAGATCGATATCCGCAGGATACCGACCCTCAAGTTCACGCTCGACGATTCGATCGAATATGCCGTCCACATCGCGGAGATAATCGATAAGCTCCAGCAGGAACGCGCACAGCACGAGACCAAGCAGGCGCAGGATACCGAAAACGCCGAAAGCGAAGAGGAATAAAAATGGCCGGAAAAGCCGCTGACTTAGACAGCATTATCAGCTTCATAAAGGAAGGGGAGCGCTTCACGCTGCTCTCCCATCTTTCACCGGACGGGGACACGCTCGGTTCGGCCCTTGCCCTAATGCACCTCCTTAAAAGGCTGGGCAAAACCTGCGAGGTTATTTGCCCGAACCCGGTACCGAAGATCTATGCCTTCCTGCCGGGCAGCGAAGCAGTGCTTCTCCCGGAGGACGCCGGAGGCTATGACAGGGTCATTAGCGTGGACTGTGCGGATACGCCGCGCTTTGGCCGCGCGATCCGCTTTTTTACCGGCGCACAGGCAACAGCGGCGATCGACCATCACGTTACCAACCCAAGGTTTGCCGGGATCAATCTCGTTGAGCCGGAAGCTTCCGCCACCGCGGAAGTCATCTTCGAGCTCTATAATCGTATGGACATGCCCATCGACAGCACCGTCGCGGTCTGCCTTTACACGGGCATCGTGACGGATACCGGCAACCTTTCATACAGCAACACAACGCCGAACGCGCTGCGCATCATAGCCGACTTCGTGGAGCAGGGGCTCGTCGATATCTCCGATCTTAACCGCAGGATCTATCGCACCGTACCCTACGCGAAGACCAGGGTGCAGGGCTTCGTGACCTCACGCATCCGCCTCGAGTGCGGCGGCGCAGTCGGCATCGGAACGCTCACCCAGGCGCAGATGCATGATTTCAACGCCACCAATGAGGATTGCGAGGGCATCGTGGACTGCGTTCGCGATATCGATTGCGTCAAGATAGCAGTGTTCATCCGCGAAAGTGCGGACGGCACCTACAAGGTCAGCTTACGCAGCAAGTTCATCGGCGACGTTGGCCGCATCGCAGGCCTCCACGGGGGCGGCGGCCACGAACGCGCCGCGGGCTACACCGCGCACGAATCCCTCTCGACCGTCGTTGCGGATATCATCGCGCAGGCGGCGGCGGAGCTTGAACGCGCGGAAGCGGAGCAGTGATACAGGGAAAGATAATGCCGTTTGAAGGTATAGTCAGCGTTTTGAAACCGCCGGGAATGACGTCAAGCGACGTGGTGGTCGATATCCGCAAGATATTCCGCGAAAAACGCGTGGGGCACACGGGGACTCTCGACCCCGCTGCAGCGGGCGTGCTGCCGATCTGCATAGGCCGGGCGACCCGCCTTTTCGACTATCTTGTTGATAAAGAAAAGGAGTACCTCGCGGAGATCCGCTTTGGCACCGCGACCGATACCGGCGACGCGTTCGGGAAGATCACGGAGAGTGAGGACTGCTCGGTCAGCGCGGATGAACTCTCGGACGTACTGCCCGCTTTCATCGGCGAGCAGGACCAGATCCCGCCCATCTATTCCTCATTGAGCGTCAACGGCGTGAAGCTCTACAAGCTCGCAAGGCAGGGGCAGGTCACTCAGCCGCTCGAGGACAGAAAACGCAGGATCAGCATCTACAGCCTCGGGCTTGAAAAACAGCTCGGCAAAAACAGCTTCCTGCTCCGCGTGCGCTGCTCCAAGGGCACCTATATCCGCACCCTCGTAGGAGACATCGGGCAAAAGCTCGGTCTCCCCGCGTACATGCCGTTCCTGCTGCGCACCCGTTCGGGCAAGTTCGGCCTTGAAGACAGCTTTACCATTGCGGAGCTTCGCACGCTCGCGGAGGAAGGTGGGCTTGAAAAAACGATAGTTCCGATGGATAAAGCGGCGGATCATATCCCGGCGCTCAGGCTCACAGATCTGACAGCCAGGCAGCGCCGCCTTCTCATTAACGGCGCCCCGATACCGTTCGAAGGCATCCCCGCAGGACAGGCGCACAGGCTCTACATAGACGAAGAGTTCATGGGCCTTGCGGAGCTTTCCGGGGAAGGGCTCCACGTCACCGTCTGGCTCGGGAACGAAGACCTGCAGCACGGCGGCAAAACCTCCACGGAGGAGTAAAATGGCAAAAACCGTACTCACCCTCGGCATGTTCGACGGAATGCACCTCGGGCATAAGAAACTCATCGACACGGCGGTCCTGCTTGCAAAGCACAACAAGCTTCAGCCCGCCTGTTTCACGTTCTCAAACCACCCGCAGGAGCTCTTCGGGGGAAAGGTCGCAAGGCTGATAACCAACGAAGAACGCGCAAAGATAATGAAAAGGCTCGGCGTCGAGCGCATCGAAGAGGTCGAATTCACAAGGGAGATCGCGGGTCTCTCGCCGGAACGCTTCCTCGATATGCTCAGGGACAGGTTCGATCCCCAGATCATCGTCGCCGGGTACAACTACACCTTCGGCAAGGGCAAGAAGGGCAATGCTGAGCTGCTTTCAAAGCTTGCGCCCAAAAAGGACGTCGGCGTTGCGATCGTTCCCGCCGTCACGGTGGGCAAACAGCCCGTTTCAAGCACGCGCATACGCGAACTGCTTGAAAAGGGAGACGTCTCTTCTGTCCAGCTCCTGCTCGGCCGTACCTACACGCTTGAAGGGACGGTCGTTGAGGACAGGCGTATCGGCCGCACGATCGGCTTCCCGACCGCGAATATAGAGCCGGACCTCTCCCGTGCCATTCCCATGGACGGCGTTTACGTCAGCATGGCGGAGCTCGGCGGCGAAGTGCTGCCGGCCGTCACGAACATCGGCACGAACCCGACCGTCGGCGGTACGGAGCGCACGATCGAAACAAATATCTTCGATTTCGACGGCGATATCTACGGCAAAGAGCTTCGCGTGCATTTCGTGAAGCGGCTGCGCCCGGTAATGACCTTCGCGGGTCTTGACGAGCTCAAGGCGCAGATCGCGAAGGACAGCGCACAGGCGAGGAAATACCTTGGCTGCTGATTTCTGTTTGTAAAGGATCAAGCCCTATGATGACGGCAATTCTTTCGATAATAACGCTGGCGATAGGTTATCTGATCGGCAGCATAATGTCCGCGGTGAAGATCGCCAAGGCAAGGAGCAGGGATATCCGCGAATGCGGAAGCGGCAATGCCGGCTCCACAAACGTGCTGCGCACTTTCGGCTGGAAATGGGGCCTTTTATGCCTGTTTTTCGACAGCCTCAAAGGGGCGGTCAGCGTCTTTATCGGCATGGGCGTCGGCTATGCCGCGCTCAGGCTTTTCCCGAATGCGAAGTTCGTTTCCGATCTCAGCCTGTTCCTCGGCTGCGTCGGCCTGCTCGGCGCGGTGCTTGGGCATCTTCTTCCGCTTTTCTACCAGTTCCGCGGCGGCAAATGCGTTGCCGTAGCGCTCGGCGGCTTCCTCGTGCTGTCGCCGGTGCAGCTTCTGATCGCGCTCGCTGTCGCCATAGTGCTGATCGCGATAACCCGAATGGTCTCCGTCGGCTCCGTCGTCGGCACGCTCACCGTTGCCACACTCGTGATCATTAAGAACTGGCTGAACATACCGTTGACGGCCGTCTCTGTGATCGTAGCCGCGATAATAGTGATCGCCCACCTGCCGAACATCCAGCGCATTATGGCGGGCCGCGAACGCCGGCTCGACCGGATCGAATGGGAAAAACGGGAAGAAGCGAAACGGGAAGACGGGAGCAAGCCCGCGGACAGCGAAAACGAAAACTGAATGAAAACCACAGCTGCGGATGCGCCGTTCCGCAGCTGTTTTATTCCAAACCGCATATCCGCCCGCTCATTTATAAATATTTTCCCAATCGGAGGGAAACATATTGATTATATTGACAAATTGTGTTATAATACCCTTTCCGACGGAGGTAACAGAATGATCGACTATCACGTTCACACAAAGTACTCAGGCGATTCTTCTGCGGAGATCGGCGGGCAGCTTGCTGCGGCCGCCGCGAGGGGCATTGCGGACATTTGCTTCACGGACCACGTTGATTTCGACAACCCGGGCGGAAACTTCGAGCCCGCGGATCTTGCGGCGCGCCACGAGGAACTGAAAAAATACGGCGGAACGTACAGCGTTGCGCTGAAAACAGCGGGCGGGCTCGTCACCCGCGGCCCGGTGATCATCCGCGAAGGCGCGGAGATCAGCATGGCGAGGGATCCCTTCTGCCTCAAAAAAACGCTTGCCTATCTCGCGCCGCACGAGCTCGATTTCATCATCGGTTCCGTCCACTGCGTGGACAGGAACGATGTGTACTATCCCGAATACCACGCCGGCAAGACCAAGGCGGAGGCATATCTGCCCTATCTTGAGACCATCGCCGACTGTCTGCCCAAATATGATTTCATCAGCGTGCTCGGGCACTACGATTTCGTCGCCAAGTGCGCTCCGTATGAGGACAGGAGCATGAGCGCCGATCTCTCGCCCGCGATCCGCGATGCGTTCGAGCGCATTTTCAAAACCGTCGTTTCGATGGGCAAGGGTATCGAGATCAACACCGCCGCCTGGCGCAGCGCCCCGCACTGGGGGCTGGACGTGCTCTCCCTCTACAGGCGCTGCGGGGGCGAGTTTATCACCTTCGGATCCGATGCGCACCGCGATTCCGCAGTTGCGAACCGTCTTGACGAAGCCCGCGAGCTCGCGCTCGAAGCCGGCATACCGTACTATGCAACTTTTGAAAGAATGAAGCCCACCCTCCACAGGATAAAATAAAATCGACCGCGTTCCTCTTTCCATAGAACAGCAAAGAAAGGTCAATGCCTTGTTTGAAAACGAACAGCAACCGAATATCGACAATACCGAGACTATGACCGTCCATGCCGCCCTGGAGCGCTGCGTGGATCTCGTCGGCAAGGTCGACCTTAAGATCGTCTGCAGCCTCGCGAAGGTCTCGGAGGAGGAAGCGCTCGCGTCGCTTTCCGGCGCGGTTTATTACGATCCGCAGCAGGAAGCGCTCGTGACGGCGGAGGAGTATCTTTCGGGAAACATCCTGCGCAAGCTGAATTATCTGAGAACCATCCGCGAGGAGGGCGATGAGCGCGATTTTTCGGAGAATATCAAAGCGCTCGAGACCATCCTGCCGCCGGAGATCAAGCCCAACCAGATCAAAGCGACGCTCGGCAGCCCGTGGATCCCCACCTGGGTCTACCGCGATTTCATCATCGCTCTGCTCGGCATAAGATCCGCGAACGGCAAGGTCCCCCTCTCCGTCGAATACATCCGCGAAGCGAATCACTATATAATCCACGGCAAAAAGCCCTTTCTCGAATTCACAAGGGTAAAGCTGACCTACGGCACGGAACGCATGAACGCTTTCGAGATCATCGAGCGCATGCTCAACTCCCGCGAGATCGCAGTGTACGACAGCATCGAGCAGGAGGGCAAGGACCAGCTCGTCCGCAGGCTCAACAAGCCGGAGACCCTGCTTGCTCAGGAGCGCTCAAGGCAGATATCCGAGCGTTTCCAGTTCTGGCTCTTCAAGGACGAACCGCGAAGGAGCATACTGCTATCGCTCTATAACGAGAGCTTCTGCGCGATCCGTCCCCGCCGCTTCGACGGCAGCCGTATGCTCCTGCCCGGGAAAAACCCGGAGATCAAGCTGCAGAAGCACCAGCTCGACGCTGTCATGCGCATCATCCACTCCCAAAACGTGCTTATCGCGCACCAGGTCGGCGCCGGCAAGACCTACGTCCTCGCCGCCGCCGCGATGGAGCTGCGCCGCCTCGGCATCTCCCGCCGCAACCTGATCGTCGTCCCGAACAACATCCTCGAGCAGTGGCACTACGAGTTCCTGCAGCTCTACCCCGATGCGAACATCCTCATGGTGGAGCCGAGGAGCTTCACTCCGGCGGGGCGCAGCAGGGTGCTGAGCAATATCAAAAACAACGATTACGACGCGATCCTCATGGGCTACGGCAGCTTCTCTCTGATCCCGCTTTCGAGGGATGAGCGCGAGCGCGAGCTTGTGAGCGCCCTTGCGGAGATCTCCGAAAGCATGAAGAACGCCGTTTATAACGACGCTTATACCGTGCTGAACCGCTATGCCTCAAGGCTCGAGCACCGCCTCTCAAAGCTCTGGAAGGAGGAGGAAGCCGTTCCGAAGAACGCGGTCTTTTTCGACGAGCTCGGCATCGATACGATCTTCGTGGACGAGGCGCACAACTTCAAAAACATCAGCATCGAGACCAAGCACGGCTCGCTTCCCGGCCTCAACACCAAGGGCTCCCGCCGCTGCGACGATCTGATGGCCAAGCTGCGCTTCATACAGCGCACGCACGGCGGGCGCGGCGCGGTGTTTGCCACCGGCACGCCGATCACGAACTCCGTTTCCGATATGTACACGATGCAGCGCTACCTCGGCTATGCCCACATGGACGAGCTAAACCTGCTCGAGTTCGATAACTGGGTCAAGATGTTCTCCGAAGTCACGGAGGAATTCGAGGTCGAGGCGAACGGCGTCGGCTATCGCCTGAGGCGCAGGCTCTCAAGGTACTACAACCTCCCGGAACTCTCACTGCTGTTCTCCGATATCGCCGATCTCTATTTCAACGCGCCTGATGAAGAAAAAAAGCTGCCGCAGACAGTTAGCTGCGTCAACTGCACCGTCCCCGCGAGCGAAAGCCTCCGCAGCTACATCGCGGAACTCGCCTCCCGCGCGGAGCTCGTCAAGCAGGGCGCTGTCCCCCGCACGGAGGACAACATGCTCAAGATCACCACGGACGGCCGCAAAGCCGCGCTCGATATGCGCCTTGTGGATGAAAACGCGCCGGATGATCCGAAATCCAAGCTCAACACCTGCGTTGAAAACGTCTTCCGCATCTGGAGCGAGCACGACAAGCTGACCCAGCTCGTCTTCCTCGATCAAAGCACCCCGAAGGACGGCTTCAACCTGTATGACGACATCAAGCAAAAGCTCGTCTCCCGCGGCGTTCCGCCGGAGGAGATCGCCTTCGTGCACGACGCGCTGAACGACGCGATGCGCACTTCGCTCTTCAATAAGGTCAGAAAGGGCCGCATCCGCGTGCTGATAGGTTCCACCTTCAAGTTGGGCCTCGGCGCAAACGTTCAGAACAACCTGCTCGCCGTCCACCACCTCGATATCCCGTGGCGCCCGTCAGACGTTACGCAGCGCGAAGGACGCATGCTGCGCCAGGGCAACCGCAACGAGGAGGTCATGATCTACCGCTATATCACGAACGGCAGCTTCGACGCGTATTCATGGCAGCTGCTTGAAAACAAACAGCGCTTCATCTCGCAGATCGTCAACGGCGACTATTCGAGCCGCAGCGGCGATGAGGTGGACGAGATCGTCCTCACCTACAGCGAGGTCAAGGCCTTCGCCGTCGGCAACCCGCTCATCAAGCGCAAGATCGAGCTTGAGACCGAGCTCCAGCGCAAGCAGATGCTCAAGTCCCGCCACGAAAGGGCGAAGGTGGAGGCGAAGGAGCAGCTCATGCAGCTGCCCGCAAAGCGCAGGGAGCTTGAACGCCTGATCCGCATCTATTCAGGCGATATCGAGCTTGCGGAGAAGAACACCTCCTCCTCGTTCTCGATGTTCCTTTGGGACGAGACCTATTTAAAGCGCAGGGAGGCTGGCGAAAGGCTGATCGAGCTGATCGCCGAATTCGCATTCATCCGCGAGGAGAAGCGGATCGGCACCTACCGCGGCTTTGAACTCTATCTTGCGAACGACGCCACCGGCGCAAGGCGCGTGTTCATGCTGAAGGGCATGGGCAGCTACCAGTCCGATATCTCGGAGAGCGCGATGGGCATCGTCGCAAGGCTCGACAACGTCGTGAACGGCCTCGCCGGCAAGCGCGACGGGTTCCGCACTTCGCTTGACAACCTCGCCGAGGAGGAGACGGAACTCACTCTCGCGGCCGAAAAGCCCTTCAAGTTCGAAGCGGAGCTGGCTCAGCTCAAGCTCGAGCTTCGGGACGTCAACCGCGAGCTCGGCATGATTTAAACCGTAACGGGGTTGCGAAGCAGCCCCGTTTTATTGTATAATAATAAAGGAATTTCAACAAAGGCTTCCGCGCAGGGCGGGGGAAACAGCCCCGCTTTTTGCCGGAAAAGACAGGCACATGAGCAAAGAGAACGGTTATTCAGTTGATGATATAAAAGTATTGGAGGGCCTTGAGGCCGTCCGCGCCCGCCCCGGCATGTATATCGGCAGCACAGGCAGCCGCGGTCTGCATCACATGCTTTGGGAGATAGTCGACAACGCGGTGGACGAAGCGGCGAACGGTTTTGCCACCGAGGTCTCCGTAACTATCAATAAAGACAACTCCGCCACCGTGGAGGACAACGGCCGCGGCATCCCCGTCGGCATCCATGAAAAGCTCCACGTTTCCGGCGTCGAGGTCGTCTACACCCAGCTCCATGCGGGCGGCAAATTCGATAACGATTCCTACGGCTTCTCGGGCGGCCTTCACGGCGTCGGCGCGAGCGTCGTCAACGCGCTTTCGGAATACGTCGAGGTCGAGGTCGCAACGGCGGGCAAGCTCTATTCGATGCGCTTCCACAGCTATGCGGATGCAGATGGCAAGATCCATTCCGGCGTTCCCGAAAAGCCGCTCACAGAGCTCGGCAGAACGCGCAGGCAGGGCACGAAGGTCACCTTCATGCCGGACAGCCGTGTTTTCGAGACCGTCGAATTCAATTCCGAGATCGTCGCAAAGCGCCTCAGAGAGCTTGCATACCTCAACAAGGGCGTGCTGTTCCGCTTCACGGACAACCGCGTAAAGGGCGACAACAAGTACCGCGAGTATAAATACGACGGCGGCATCGTCGATTTCGTGACCTACCTCAACGGCGACAAAACGCCGCTTTATGCCTCTCCGATCTATTTCAGCGGCACCAGGAGCACCGAAAAGGGCATGATCGTGTGCGAGATCGCGATCCAGCACAACGACGGCTATACCGAGAGCCTTTTCTCCTACGTCAACAACATTCCCACCACCGAGGGCGGCACGCACGAAACGGGCTTCAAGTCCGCTTACACCAAGGTCATGAACGACTACTGCCGCAAGATCGGCGCTCTCAAGGAAAAGGACGCGTCGCTCACCGGCGAGGATTTCCGCGAGGGCATTACGGCGGTCATATCCCTCAAGATGAACTCTATCCAGTTCGAGGGGCAGACCAAGACCAGGCTCGGCAATACCGAAGCACGTACGGCCGTCGAGTCGATCGTGCAGGAAGAGCTCATGCCCATCCTCGAAAACCTCAAGAACGCGGAGCTCGCAAACGCCATCGCGGATAAAGCGCTAAAGGCGAATAAGGCCAGGGAGGCCGCGCGCCGCGCCAAGAATATGGCGAGGGAAAAATCCAAGCTCGAAAACGCTCCGCTCGTCGGCAAGCTTTCAAGCTGCACCGGCAGGGATCCGGAGCAGAACGAGCTGTTCATCGTGGAGGGCGATTCCGCGGGCGGCAGCGCAAAGCAGGGGCGCGACAGGCGCTTCCAGGCGATACTGCCCCTCCGCGGCAAGCCGCTCAACGTCGAAAAACGCCGCATCGAGCAGGTGCTCGAAAACGACGAATGCCGCTCGATAATCACCGCGCTCGGAACGGGCATCGGCGAGGATTTCGAGCTGAAAAACCTTAAATACAACAAGGTCATCATCCTTTCGGATGCCGACCAGGACGGCGCGCATATCCGTGCGCTTCTGCTCACCTTCTTCTATCGCTACACGAAGGAGCTCATCACGAGCGGGCACGTATATATGGGCATGCCGCCGCTCTACAAGGTGCAGAAGGGCTCGGAAGTACGCTACGCCTACGACGACGCGGAGCTTGCGAAGATCACCAAGGGGCTCAAGGGCTACACGCTCCAGCGCTACAAGGGCCTCGGCGAGATGAATCCGGAGCAGCTTTGGGAGACCACACTGAACCCTGAGAACCGCTCCCTCGTGCGCGTCAACATCGATGACGCGGCGTACGTTGAGCACCTCGTGACGCTGCTGATGGGCGACAAGGTCGCAAACCGCAAGGAATACATCATGGAACACGCGGATTTCAACAAGGTGGATACCTTTGAGGATAAGGTGAAAATAGACTGATATGGAACAGAGATCAACAAGAAAAAGCTCGATCCTGGCGGAGCGCGCCGCCGGCATACTGCTCCCCGTTTTTTCACTCCCGTCGCCGCACGGCATAGGCACGATGGGCAAGGCGGCGTATGAGTTTGCGGACTTTCTCGCCGCTGCCGGCCAGAAGATCTGGCAGGTGCTGCCTCTCAGCCCCACGAGCTACGGCGATTCACCGTACGCCAGCTTCTCCGTTTTCGCGGGGAACCCGTATCTTATCGATCTCGATATGCTCGCAGAAGAGGGGCTGCTGACGGCAGAAGAAGTCGCCGCGTGCGATTTCGGTTCCGACCCGCGCCACGTGGACTACGGCAGGCTCTATCAGGAGCGCCTGCCGCTGCTGCACAAGGCCTTCGAGCGCGACGATTATCTCGAACGGGCGGACTACAAGCGCTTCTCGGATGAAAACGACGACTGGCTGCCGGATTACGCGCTGTTCACGGCGCTCAAGTCGGAGTTTTCAGGCATGCCCTGGCTGGACTGGCCGGATAAAGGCGCGAGGGACCGCAAGAGCAGCACTCTTTTGAAGTACAGGAAAAAGCTTTCAAAGGAGATCGCGTTCTGCGAATACGTGCAGTACCTGTTCTTCAAACAGTGGAAAAAACTCAAGGCGTACTGCAATTCGCTCAATATCAGCATCGTAGGCGATATCCCGATCTACTGTGCGCTCGATTCCTCCGATGCGTGGAGCGACCACAAGCAGTTCATGCTCGGCGCGGACAGGAGGCCGACGCTCGTTGCCGGCGTACCGCCCGACGCATTCACCGAGGACGGCCAGCTGTGGGGCAACCCGCTCTATGACTGGGACTATATGAAAAAGGATGGCTACGGTTGGTGGATCCGCCGTTTCCGCTGTGCAAAACGCCTGTATGACGTCATCCGAATCGACCATTTCCGCGGTCTTGAAAGCTTCTGGGCGGTACCTGCGGGGGATACGACCGCGCGCAACGGCAGTTGGCTCCCGGGTCCCGGCATGAGCTTCATCAGCGCTGTCAAGAAGGCGATCCCTAGGCTGTCGCTGATAGCGGAGGATCTTGGCTATATCACGCCGGAGGTCGCAAAGCTGCTCAAGGACTCCCGCTGCCCCGGCATGAAGGTGCTCGAGTTCGCGTTCCAGCCCGGCGCAAAGAGCGATTACTGCCCGTTCAGGATCGGGAAAAACTCCGTCTGCTATATCGGAACGCACGACAACAGCCCCGTGCTCCTTTGGCAGTACGAGATGGACCCGGGCGATATCGAGTTCGCGAAAAAGTACCTTGGCTATACTAAGAAAGAAGGCCTGCCGTACATGATGCTGCGCGGCGGTATGGAATGCAATGCAAACACCTTTATCGCTCAGATGCAGGATTATCTTGAGCTTGGCGAGGGCAGCAGGATCAATTCCCCCGGCACGAGCGAGGGCAACTGGCAGTGGCGCATGCTTGAAGGCGAAGCGAGCACAAAGCTCGCCGCAAGGATACGCGATTTGACCGAGACGTACGGAAGGCTGTAAACCGAAAATTCAATCGCCCCGTCTGTAAAAAGCAGGCGGGGTCTTTCTTTGCCCTTCCATCGCCGAATAGTCCCTAGCTTCCCGCACAACGACGCCGGAAAGAAGCAGCACTGCAAGCATGTTCGGGCAGGCCATCAGGTAGTTCAGGCATTCCCCGAGCCGCCATACGGCGTCCGTGCGCACGAACACGCCGACCGCGCATAGCGCCGTTGTGACCGCGCAGACCGCCGGTGCGGTGCGTTCGCCGAAAAGATACCGTGCGCAGCTCAGCCCGTAGAACGACCAGCCGAGGATGGAAGTGTATGCAAAAAGAAACAGCGACGCCGCGAGGAAAACGCCCGCGGCTTTTGCTCCGAGCAGAGCGGAGAACGCCGCGTGCGCGATTGCCATGCCGCTGCCCTCGAGCGGAACGCCCGACGACAGCACCGTGAGCGCCGTCAGCGTGCACATCACCAGCGTGTCGGTGAACACTTCAAAAATGCCGAAGAGCCCCTGCCTGACAGGGTCGTCCGTGTCCGCGCATGCATGCGCCATCGGTGCGGAGCCCACGCCCGCTTCATTGGAGTAAACGCCCCTTGCGGTTCCGACGCGCATCGCGGCGAGCATCGCTCCGCCCGCAAACCCGCCCGCAGCCGGCCGAAGCCCGAACGCAGAGCCGATGACAGCCCGCAGCGCGGGCAGTATGCCGCTCCGGAACCGAATTAGCGCGGCAGCGCAGCAGCCGATATAGAGCACCGCCATGAACGGCACGACGCGGCTGCTGATCCGACCGATGCGCTTTGCCCCGCCCATTAGCGCCGCGCCGACCAGCAGCGCGATCAGGCCGCCGGAAAAGAGCTTTGCCGCCGTTCCGCCTGCTTTCGGGAGGAAGACCGCAAACAGTGCCCCGATGCTCTCGCCGACGGTGTTCGCCTGCACGAGCGGTGTGGAAACAGTGCTGCACAGCAGCGCGAACGCGGCAAAAAGCATTGCAGGCCATTTGGAAAACCGGCCGTTACCGAGTCCCTTTTCGATATAGAGCATCGGCCCGCCGATCCATTTTCCCCCGCGCTTTTCCCTGAAGCGCAGCGCAAGCACGATCTCCGAGAACTTCACCGCCATACCGATAAGTCCGGCGATCCACATCCAGAACACCGCCCCCGGTCCTCCCAGCGCGATCGCTCCGGCTGTTCCTGCGATGTTCGCAGTTCCGACGGAGCCTCCGAGTGCGGACGCCATTGCCTCAAACGGCGTAAGCCCGCCGCCTTTTTGAGCGCTTTTGCCGGGGAAAAGCACGGCCTTGAGCGATCTGCCGAGATGCGTGAACTGGAACCCGCACAGACGGACGGTCATAAACAGCCCGGAGGCGAGCATCAGTACCGCAAAAACCGAAGAAAAAGCATCCATGGGGAAGGATATGTGCTTCCTGTGAGAAATAAAACACGATAAAACCGAAAATCAGTGCTTGACAAAACCAATCCCGAGTGCTAAAATCCCAATTTATAAAGGCTGTGAAGCGGACAATGCTTCCATGGTTTCCGGCATAGCGAGCCGCGCAGGGTGTAAGGCGGCATGGAAACGGAAGAAACTCACCGCGGAGCCGCTGCAGTGAAACGGTATCGAACCGGTCAGCTGCGGCCGCATGACTGCGTTAAAGGTCTCAAGTGGTCGTTCCGCGGCTGTGAGCGGAGCGGCAACCGGAGTGGTACCGCGCGGGTACAGTCGATTTTCCTGCGTCTCCGGAAACGGGCAGCCGTTTCCGGAGCGTTTTTTATTCCGCACAAAACCGAAAGGAGTCATCATAATGAGCGAACACTATGTCCATCTGCCGATCGAAGAAAAATGGCAGAAGATCTGGGACGACGCGCATTGCTTTGAGGCAAAGGACGATTACACCATGCCCAAATACTATGCGCTGATCGAGTTCCCGTTCCCCAGCGGCGCCGGCCTGCACGTCGGCCATCCGAGGAGCAACACGGCGCTCGATATCATCAGCCGCAAACGCAGGATGGAGGGCTATAACGTCCTCTTCCCGATCGGGTACGACAGCTTCGGCCTTCCCACCGAAAACTACGCGATCCGCACGGGCATCCACCCAGCAAAGGTCACGGAGCATAATATGCAGGTCTTCCACAAGCAGCTCAAAATGCTCGGTTTCTCCTTCGATTATTCGAGAGAGATCTATACCTCCGATCCCGAGTATTACCGCTGGACGCAGTGGATCTTCCTGAAACTGTTTGAAAAAGGCCTCGCGTACAAAGCGGAGCTGCCGATCAACTTCTGCACCGGCTGCAAGGTGGGCCTTGCGAATGAAGAGGTCGTGGACGGCTGCTGCGAGCGCTGCGGGTCGCCCGTCGTGCGCATCGTGCGCAGCCAGTGGATGCTGAAGATCACCGAGTATGCCGACCGTCTGATCGACGATCTCGATACCGTCGATTTCATCGACCGCGTCAAGACCTCCCAGAAAAACTGGATCGGCCGCAGCACCGGCGCGGAGGTCACCTTTAAGATCGAGGGCTGGCCCGAGGGCCTGCGCATCTATACCACCCGTCCTGACACTCTGTTCGGCGCGACCTATATGGTCATCGCGCCCGAGCATCCGCTCGTTGAGGCGATGGCGGACAGGATCAAAAATATCGACGCAGTGCGCGACTACCGCGCCAAGGCCGCGAGAAAGAGCGATTTCGAGCGCAGCGAGCTTGCAAAGGACAAAACCGGCGTCATGCTCGAGGGCGTTACCGCGATCAACCCGGCCAACGGCAAACCCATCCCCATCTGGATCAGCGACTACGTCCTGATGGGCTACGGTACCGGCGCGATCATGGCCGTTCCCGCGCACGATACGAGGGACTATGAATTCGCCAAGACCATGGGCATGCCCATCGTGGAAGTCGTCGCCGGCGGCGATATCGAAAAAGAGGCGTTCACCGACTGCGAGACCGGCGTGCTGGTCAATTCCGGCTTCCTGAACGGGATGCAGGTCGAGGACGCGAAAAAGGCGATGATCGAGTGGCTCGAAAAAGAGGGCATCGGTCAGAAGAAGACCAACTTCAAGCTGCGTGACTGGCTGTTCAGCCGCCAGAGGTACTGGGGCGAGCCCATCCCGCTGGTCTACTGCGAGCACTGCGGCTGGGTCCCGATCCCGGAGGATCAGCTGCCCCTGAGGCTGCCGGATATCGAGGATTTCCGCCCGGCGGACGACGGCTCCTCCGCTCTTGCCCGCGCGACCGACTGGATCCACACCACCTGCCCCAAGTGCGGCGGTCCCGCCGAGCGCGAGATAGACACCATGCCCAACTGGGCCGGTTCGAGCTGGTACTATATGCGCTACTGCGATCCGCATAACGACAAGTGTCTGGCGGACCGCAAGAAGCTCGATTACTGGCTGCCCGTCGACTGGTACAACGGCGGCATGGAGCACACCACGCTGCACCTGCTTTACAGCCGCTTCTGGCATAAATTCCTCTATGATATCGGCGTCGTCGGCTGCCCGGAGCCCTACATGAAACGCACCAGCCACGGCATGATCCTCGCGGAGGACGGCCGCAAGATGAGCAAATCCTTCGGCAACGTCATCAATCCGGACGATCTCGTGAGGGAATACGGCGCCGACACCGTCCGTGCGTATGAAATGTTCATCGGCGCGTTCGATCAGACCATCCCATGGAGCACCGCCGGCGTGAAGGGCTGCCGCCGCTTCCTCGAAAGGGTGTGGCGCCTGCAGGATATGCTGAATGACGGGCAGGGCGTCCGCAAGGAAATGGCCGCTTCGGTCCACGGCTGCATCAAGAAGGTCGGCGAGGACTACGAGCGCATGAAGTTCAACACCGCGATCGCCGCGATGATGAGCCTTGTCAACGATTTCTATCAGAACGGCAGCGTCACGAAGGATGAGCTGAGAACGCTGCTGATCCTGATGAACCCCGTCTGCCCGCATATCACGGAGGAAATGAACGAGCTCATCGGCTTCACAACCCCGATCTATGCCTCGAAGTGGCCTCAGTACGACGAATCCGCTCTCGTGAAGGACGAGATCGAGGTCGCCGTTCAGGTCAACGGCAAGATCCGCGCCAAGATGATGCTGCCCGTTGGAATGGAGCAGGACGCCGTGCGTGAGCTCGTGCTCGATAACCCGGAGGTCAAGCCCTGGATCGAGGGCAAGACCGTGATAAAGTTCATCGCGATCCGCAACATCGTAAACGTGGTCGTGAAGTAAGCAAGCCGAAACGGCTGCGCCGCGCTGTGGGGAGGGGCGCCTCCCGCGGAAAACGCGGCGCGCTCGGAAAATGTGCATGATAAAAGCCGGGAGCTTCTTGCTCCCGGCTCCGTTTTTATCGGTTCATGCCTTCGGCGCCCGATCAATCGGGCAGCTCGTAATCACGCGGTTCGCCGATGCTGCTGTAAAAATGCAGCCCGCCGTCCGCCAGGGAAAGTTGCGGATGCATGATCATAGCACTGCAGCAAGTATCGCGTTCGCAAGATCAATGTTTGGAATGAACATCGCGCGGACATAGGGAAACCGCTCGTTTATGAAGCAGTACTGCTTCTCGTTCCGGGTGAAATAGGCGTTCCCGGGATAGCCCTTAGTCGATTTGAGCTCGCAAAGCGTCATTCGGACGGCGGCACCGTTATCCGCGCGTTTGAACTTGAGCGTTTCGAGCCTTTCGATATCGCTCTCCTTAACGAAATTGGGCGCCTTGTCGAGGCCCGTGAGAGCGCCGCTGCCGGTGAACGCGAAGGGAACGTCCCTCTTTTCGGTCCCTGAAGTAACGGTAATGCTGTCCGAGCACATCACGTTGTCGTAGATCGCAAGGTTCTTTTCGGTACGTGTGTTCCAAAGCATCCAGCAGAGGAATATGGACACCGCCACGAAACAGATGATGGGCAGCACGGACTTGCGCTTATTCTTCGTGACTATTAATATCACTATGAATACGGCCGCAAGCAAGCCCGCTGCAATAAATGCGTCGTAAAAATGCATATGTACCTCCTATCAATATGGCGGGATATACCCATCTCGATGGTTACAGTATGCTATGTAGGCGATGTAGTTGTCATTGTTGTAATACTGATCACATACACCGGAGTCATAGCTGAGTGTTGCTCCGATGTCACCAAGCGTGGCTAACCAAGTTAGGTTCTCCCAAGAATTATTGTAAACTACATTGGAAATATAAGCATTTTTAATATAATGCGCAATAACATTATAGCGCTTAAACTTTACCGTTTGTACTAATTCATACAATCCATTCAATGCTAAAGCAAAGCTTGCTATTGCAAGTGCATCGCCACTTGATAATCCAAGCACGGCACATACGACAGATAATACGGTATTAATCACCATGGTTGTACAGCTAGAATAATTGTAATCATAAGATAACGAATCACGCAAAACCACTGAAATACCACTCACTACTATTACTCTGGTATTATGGTCAGTGTATTCATTGGGCATGCCGCCGGAGACCATTGCATTATGTATTTTGTTGTAGTCAGCAGTTGGAATTGATTTGGGATTGCTGATTGAAGACTCGAAAATTACACTGCGTACTGGTACCTTTGCAAATTCTTGAGCACTTAATTCATTGGCAAACGTTTTTATGCTGTCAGTATCTATGCGTTCGCATGTTACACCAGATGTATAGGTGAAACTATCAGAACCAATATAATACTTAGCAAAATCAAAGGTGTGAGTTTGAGCATTATAAGTTGCGCATATGCGAAGGACATCATTTGAATAGTAGTATACTACTGTGTTCTCAAAAATGCTTATGTCCTCAACAACTGTATTGGGATCCATATAGGAGCAATCCCTTCCTCTCAAATCCTTTACATCGGCAAACGAGGGGGCTGAGGTCAGCAGCAAGAGAAGCATCGAAATAATAACACAAATAATCTTTTTCATATATACCTCCTTCTGTTATTTCAGAAGCTCAATTTTGAACGTTTTCTTATAGATCTGTTATGCAAGCAGTGCAGAAGCAAATCAAACCAAACGACCAAAGCCATAAGATACAGCAGAACATCGGTTGTGTATATACTTGTCCATCTCCGACATATTGCCATAAACAATTGATAGTGTAATTTTCTCGATTGAATCACGTAACACGTGATCACTGTAACACAACATAATATTGTCGTCAAGCTCGCTCCAAGACGTCCACTTCTTCGTTCCTACCGGAACGGACTATGACGCGCATTCTTTTCCCTCCTCCTACTATATAAACAATCGAAACACCGTTTGGGGGACAGCCGTTCTGAAAATATATTATTTTTTACGCCTATTGCGAGCATAAAGTCTGCTGCAAATAATATATTTTGATTTTCTTGTCCCCCTTTTGGATTCTCGTTTGTTAATATTATATGGTCGATATATCGATGCGCGCGATAAATCCTTATCGGCCGGAGGTAACAAATGAAAACTTCTATCAAACGCTGCTCTGTCCTTCTCCTCACCATGCTGCTGCTTGTTATGAGTATAGCCGTGCCGCTCTATAAGGCTTCGGCGGCGATTACTTACAACAATACCGTGAGCGCTGATCTCGGCTGTACCGTCAACTCGAGCGGCCGTCTGAGCGCCGCAATGGTTGTTTTGGGTTATGCCGGAACGACGAAAAAGATACAGGTCGAACTTTACATTGAAAAGCGGTTCCTGCTTGTCTTCTGGTCGCGCGTCGACATCGGTTGTCCGAACAACATTTGGACCGATTCGAAAACCGGATACAGCTATTCCAACACGTTTGATTTTGATCTGCCCTCCACCGGCACCTACCGTACGACGGTCACTTACACGGTGTCCGGTACGGGCGGCACTGACGATGTTATAACAAAGACCGATACGGTAACATACTGATCGTAAAAAGGGGCCCGTCTGCAAGAGGCGGGCCCCTTAAATCATTTGACGGCAACGGATGAAATGTAATCTATGATTTGATCGAGATCGACCTGAGAAACCGACGTGTAAGCGAGGGAGAAATAATAACCGTCTTCTGTCCATGCGGCATGTGCCGTTGTTTCGGTCAAATAGATGAGCACGGTTTTTCCGTTTATCCCGTATTCTTCAAACACACCGTGTTCATTGTCCACAGATTCCGATACGTTGCTGCTGGCTCTCTGCTTTAAACAGAGCATCGTGTTTTCGCCCTTGACATAAAAGATACATATGTAATCTTCGGTTTTTATCGTTTTGTATTCCACAAACCCCTCCGGCACGGGTACGAGACCGTACTCCTCTTCGATAGCCATTTTGGTTATCTCGGGATCGGAATACTCCACGTGATCCCCGAAGACCTGCACAAGGAACCCGGCGACGGACGAGCGGATCCTTTTCGATGTGAAGGCGAGCGAGCAGAGCACGAGCACCGCGGCAGCGGCGATCCACAGTATGCGGCGGATGGGGACGCTGCGCTTTGCGGCGGGGCGGCCGCTTTGCAGCAGGGCCTGCATCCTCTCTTCAAAGCGCGGGGAAAACCGGTATGGCTCGGCTTCGGCGGCTGCGATCGCTTCCGCGAACTCGGCGTCGAGCCTTTTGCCGTATACTTCCAAAAACAAAGCTTCGATGTTCATTCTTCCGTTCCTCCCTGCTCTGTTATCGCGCCGCGCAGCAGCTTCCTTGCGCGGTGCAGTCGTTTTTTGATCGTTTCCGGCTTTTCGCCAAGGAGCCTCGCGATCTCCTTCACGGATGCGCCTTCAAGCTGCAGGAAAAGCGCGTCCGAATACAGCGGATCCATCCCGTCTAACGCTCCGAGGAGCTTCCTCACCAGAGCCCTGTCGTCCATGCGTTCGGCAAGCTCATCGTCCGCGTGAACGAACGCCTTGGAAAGCATGGGACTTGGGACGGGAACGATCCGTGACTGACGGCTTGAAAAGCTGATCGCCCGGTTTTTCGCACATACCAGCAGAAAGCGCAGGCGGGCTTCGTCGTCCTTATCCCTCAGCGCGGGAATGAACGATTCCGCAAGAGCGGAGAATACGTCGTGCACAACGTCCTCCGCGTCCGCATCGTTTTGCACGTACCTGCGGGCCGCGCGGAACATCGCGCCGCCGAACCGTTCGTAAAAGCCGTTCAGCAAGGCGAGATCCTCTCCGGGGATCGCCGCTGTAAGAAATAAAAGCATCGTTACTCCTCTTTGGGGATGCGCCTTTCTCATTCCCTTACACTATATTAACAAACGAAAAGCCAAAATGGGGACAACAATTTGAAAATATATTATTTTTACAGGCGAAAAAGCCGTAAATTCAACTTTAATTAGAATTATTTCAATTTTCGCGTTATTTACAAGCCGCACGAATGCCCCTATAATATGAGCCGTACCCGGGAACAAAACAAAGAAAGGAAACTAAGAAAATGGATAATCTTAAAATAGGAAACTACATCCAGAACCTCCGCAAAAAAGCCGGCCTCACCCAGAAGGACCTTGCGGACAAACTGAACATATCGTTCCAGGCGGTCTCCAAGTGGGAGACGGGGGAGAGCCTCCCCGATACCGGAATACTGCTCGACCTTGCCGACATCCTCGGCACCTCGGTGGATAAGCTGCTCTGCGGCGGCGCTGTCGTCGCAGGCGAGCGCGGGCTCATGAAGCTTGAGGACGTTAAGACCGGCTTTGCCCACCTTGAGGACATAGGCCGTCTCTTCGGCGCCAACTGCACCTTCTTCACCGGCATGATCGAGGGCATCAACGAGAAGATGAATATCGACATCCTGGGCTATCTCAAAGAGCCCCGTACCCGCGAGGTCATGTACGCCGAGGTCCTGATCCAGGGCATCCTCGAGGGCAGGACCGTGGATATTGACGAGATCGAAGCCGAGTTCACGAACAAGAAGATGGTGGAGACCATACGCAAGTACCTGATGAAAACAGGTGAATAAGATGCTTTTAAGCCAACAAAAGCGGACGCTTTCGGGGCACACTTCGCAAGGAAGTTGCTCGGAGGCAGCAATTATCGGCTCAGAAGAAAAAGAAATCGGCGTAACCGCAATGGTCACGCCGATTTTGTCTCTTGGATTTTGAGGCGCACAATCCGTTGCTCGTTATACCCATGGACAAGAAAGATCATCTCACCAAACTGAATTGTGTAAAGCTAAATCAGTTTTTTTGCCAGCTTTTCTGCCAGGTTCAGATAATACCCGTATCTTTCATCGTCGCGGGAATCGTAACGGTTGCCAAGCATGATCCATTCACAATACTCATAAAACAGGAAATAGTCCAGCGTTCGACGAAACTCCTCCTGTGAGATTCCGTGCTGTTTTGCCACCGCATCATAATAGTACGCTATGGCAAATTCACGGTCCTCAGCCGACATATAGAAATAGTAATCTCTGTTTTCTCTACCGTGAGCTATCAGGCGTGCAAAAGCACCCATGTAAGGGAGGACACCGCCGTACTCCCAATCAATAAAGACTGCACGCTCGTTGTTAACAAGTACGTTGATCGGCAACAGATCATCATGACAAAGCGAACGCGGTGTTTCGCGGAATACTCGTTCAAACTTACGGTATACCTTTTCAAGCAGTTCCGATCCGAGGTATTTGCCGCGGTTTTCTATCCCTTCCAGTGCTTTTTCCATAGTCACACAGGCGTCGTAAAGCTCTGTGCGCTCCCAGAATTCGTTCTGCATTTCAGCCAGAGCATCGAGCACAAGTTTCAGTCGCCTTCTGTCACAGACACGCAGATCAGTTCCCGCAAAAAACTCTGTAATGAAATACTCCTGCCCGTTATAATGGCAGGCGCCGAAAAAAGATGGAATGTATGGCTGCCTGTCGCTGAAGAAACAGCGATAAGCATCGATCTCATAGGCTTTTGCCTGTTTCAGAACATATTTCGTGCATCCGTTATCAACCAACCAGACCAAATATTCGTTCCCGCCTTCTTCTGAAACGAACGCCTTGACGGATGAATCACACATTCCCGGAATCTCGAATTGGGTCAGTATCGCTTTAATTTCAGATAATGATGGTCGCTGTTTTTCTTCCATACCCTCAGTCCCTCTGTAAAAATGCGGTTGTTGAGACAATTATACCATCCCTTTTCGGCAAATTCAATTTCATCTGAAAATCAATCGTTAGGATCAAAACATCCCGAGGGAGGCAGCTTCCATACGAAGTGCCTCCCTCGGGGCGTCCGCTTTGCTGTTTTATCGATCATTCGGCTGCGCCGTTGTTGAACATGGATACGATGCCGCTGAGCCCGGTGAGCCTTTCCGCATCCGCTTTATCGGCGCAGATCATGAAGCCGTAGATCTCAAAGCCGTTCGCTTCGACCTTCTGCGCCGCTTCCCTGAGCTCCGCCGCAATGCCTTCGGCGCCGGACAGCATCGTGATCCCTTCATTCTTTTCCGCCGCATAGCTGAGCATGCTGACAAGATGCTGTTTAACGTCATTTTCGCCGTAGCTCAGGGAGAACTCGCTGCTTCGCTTTGCAAGCATATCCGCGGCTGTGAGGAGGGGATAGTCTTTGTCGATGGGCTCGTCGGAAACGCCCACGAATGCGACCGGAGCACAGGCGAGGAAGCCGCAGGGGTTGGGCATCAGCAGCTTGCCGCCTGAGCAGACCGCGCACCAGTAGGGCTCGACTCCGTTCTGCCTGCACCACGCTTCAAACTCTGTATAGCTCATCGCGTGATCGAGCGTCACGTAGACGCAGCGCTGCCCGTTCTCGGGGTAGTAATCGATGAACTCCTTTGCGTTGAAATCCCAGTTGCTTTCATAAAGGTTTTCGCCGCTGAGCCCCGCTTTCATGGGTTCAAGGCAGTTGACCGGGGGCATCTTGAGCAGGCTCGGGTCGTAGAGCGAAATCATGCCCTTCTTGATGAAGCCCGCCGTGTCGCGGAAATTGCCGGAAATGCTCTGCACCTGCGGGATGAAAACGGAGTAGTTGCCGTAGCCCTCGCCGTTTGCGGTTGACTGCTGACGGATCCTCTCGGGCACGAACAGCTCCGTGTAGACGGCAAGGTCGACGTCCAGCCGCGAAACGGTAATGCCCGAATCATAGCTCTTGACCACCTCGGTTGGGTCGTAGTACGCCTTTGAAACGAGGCCGGGCAGCGCAAACATGATGAATAGCGCAGCCGCAAGCACGATCGCCCCGGTGATGAGCCCCGCCTTGAGGAACGAACGCCTGATCTGGCGGCGGATCTTCTTCGTGAAGTCCTGCGCTTCGGCCTTTTCATCACCGATCGGATCGCTGCCAAGGGTCAGGTCATGAAGGCCGATATCGTCGCGCTCGGCGATATAGTCCGCGATAGCCTCATGCTTTTCGATATCGCTCTCCAAAGCCGCCGCTTCCTCTCCGGAAAGCTTGCCCTGCTTGTATTCTTCGATCATTTCAGAGAATTTCATCGTTGTTTTCCTCCAACATTGTCTTTAATTCTTTCTTTGCCCTGTGGGACAGCACCCGAACGTTCGCGGGGCTGAGGTTCAGCATTTCGGCGGCCTGCGCAAGCGGGAAACCGGAGAAGTACTGCAGGATGATCACCTCGCGCTTCTGCCTGTCCAGCCGGAGGATCGCTTCGTAGAGCTTCCTCGAACGCAGCTTTTCAAACAGGATCGTCTCCGCTTCTCCTTCGCTGCCGGGCAGTTCGCCGATCGCGTCGATATCGACCGCCGCCCCGCGGCTGCGAAAGTGGTTGATAAAGAGGTTCCTCGCCACTTTGTAGAGCCATGCGCGGATGTTCGCGTGCCCATCCGGGAGGGAGAGCAGCGCCTTCACGAAGGTCTCCTGCGTGAGGTCTTCGGCAAGCTGCCGATCCCGTGAAAGCGAATAGAGATAGACGAGTATCTCGCGGCTGTACTTCCCGTAGACCTGCTGTAAAAGATCGCCGTTCATGCTGCACCTCCTTTCCTCATCGGCTTTCACAAATAAAACAAATCTCGGAGCAAAATGTTACAACAAATCGCGAATATATTTGTATGTCATAATAAAAACACTGCAACTGCAAGAAAAAAACGGAGCAGAAGCTCCGCCTTATTCCTTGTAGTCAAGCCCCGTCCACAGTTTGAACGCGAGCAGCCCCTGATGATAAAGCAGCCGATCGCCGCCGACTGTTCTGAGCCCGGCCTCTTTGGCCGCCGAGATCAGGCCGGTATCGCTCCCGTCTTTACGGTAGACGAAATCGAACACGCAGCACGAGGCTTTGAGTTTTTTGACGAATGAGAAATCGTAAAAATCGCCGATCCCCTCCATACCGAGCGGAGTCGCGTTGATGACGATATCCGCAAAGCTCATGCAGCCGGTAATGCGCTCTGCTATTGCGATGCAGTTTTCAAGTATGCGAAGATCGAGAAAACCATCCTGCACTGAACTCTCGGGACCCGGCTCATGCCGCCGTGAGATATTCAGCACGCCGCAGCCCTCGCTCCGAAGCGCCGCAGCAGCCGCTTTTGCCGCACCGCCGCTGCCGAGGATGACTGCCTGCATGCCTCGCCCGGGGAAAACTCCCGCCTCGCGAAGCGCGTTCACAGCGCCTTCTCCGTCCGTATTGAAGCAGCGGAACACGCCCTCGCTGATCGTGACTATATTGCCGCAGCCCGCGCGGGCAGCGGAGCCGTCAACAGCGTCGCAGTATTCAAGGATCGCCCGCTTATGCGGCATCGTGACCGCAAACCCGTCGAGCGCGTATCCCGCGGCGATGTCGCGGATGCGGGGAAGCTCCTCCCGCGTGACGCGTAAGCGCAAAAAATCCGCGTCGATATTTGCCTGTTCAAACATTGGCGCGTAAAGCTCCGGCGAACGGCTGTGCGCGATCGGGTCCCCGATCACGGCGTATGTACGTTTATTCTGCTTTGATTCGTCAGTCATTGTTTTGAAGCTTTGCGAGCAGTATCTCCGCTCCCACGAAATAGCTTTGGCGGCCGAGCGCAGAGACCTGCGCGATGCAGACGGGCTCGATAACGCTCACCGCGCGGAAGGGCTCGCGGCTGTGGATATCCGAAAGATGCACCTCCACGGTCGGTATGCCCACCGCCTCTATCGCGTCGCGGATCGCGTAGGAATAATGCGTATACGCCCCGGCGTTGACGATGATGCCGTCAGCCGTGCCGATCGCCGCGTGGATGCGGTCGATGATCGCGCCTTCGTGGTTGGATTGGAAAAACTCGGCCTCACAGCCCTTCTCAGTGAGGAATTTGTCGAGATCGGTCATGATCTCATCGAGCGTTTCGCTCCCGTAGATCGCGGGATCGCGCCTGCCGAGCAGGTTCAGATTGGGGCCGTTTATAACAAGAACGTTCATACCCAGTCCTTCGGGACGAACAGCCGTTCGTATTCGCGCACGGCGTAGCGGTCGGTCATGCAGGCGATGTAGTCCGCCGCGATGCGCTCCGGCCCGTCCTCTTCGATGTATTTGGTGAATTCCTCGGGCAGCAGCTCGATGTGCTCAAGATAGTATTTATACAGCGTTTCCACAACGCCCTCCGCCTTGCCCTCCTCGGCCTTTGCGGTGGAATTGTGGTAGAGATGCGCAAAGAGGAAATCCCTCAGCTTATCGAACTCCGCGCTCATCCCGTCGCTCATGCGGACGTAGGGCTTGCCGGAGCTGACCGAAAGAATGTCGAGGATGAGAGAATTGATCCTTTGCCCGTGCGTCGCGCCGATGGTCTCAATGCAGCTTTGAGGCAGCATGGCGTTCGTTAAAAGCCCCGCCCGGATCGCGTCGTCGATATCGTGGTTGACGTACGCCACGCGGTCGGCAAGGCTCACGCAAACGCCTTCGAGCGTTGCGGGATGCCCGCTCTTCTTATGGTTGAGGATGCCGTCACGCACTTCAAACGTAAGGTTGAGCCCGACGCCGTTTTCAAGCTTTTCCACGATGCGCAGGCTCTGCACGTTGTGCTCGAACCCGCCTGGAACGAGCTTGTTAAGCACGTTTTCACCCGAATGTCCGAACGGCGTATGCCCGAGGTCGTGCCCCATCGCGATCGCTTCGGTCAGGTCCTCGTTGAGACAAAGCCCGCGCGCGATCGTCCTTGCGATTTGCGATACCTCGAGCGTGTGCGTCAGGCGCGTGCGGTAGTGGTCGCCGACGGGAGAGAGAAAGACCTGAGTCTTGTGCTTGAGGCGGCGGAAGCTCTTGCAGTGGATGATGCGGTCGCGGTCGCGCACGAACTCCGTGCGGACGGGGCAGGGCTCGATCGGCTTTTCGCGTCCGAGCGTTTCCGAAGAGAGCTTTGCGTAGGGCGAAAGCTGCTCCCGTTCGCGCTGCTCGACGATTTCGCGGTAGGTACTCATAATTCTCCTTACTTGATGCCGAAGATCCTGGCAAACAGCCTGCTCTTGGGCAGGAACTCAAGGTCGCTCGCGCTGAACGGGCGGAGCAGGATCATCAGGACGAGATAGACGACAACGCCGGCAGCGATCGCAAACAGCGTGCCGATCGAGGGATGACCGAGCAGGCCGAATATGCGGTACACGAGGAACACGACGAGCGCCATAACAAGGCTTGAAAGCAGGGGCTTGACGAACGTGTCGGAATAGCTGAGGCTCATGCCGGTCTTTTTGATCACGTAGATCGTGTCGCCGATGCCCGCCACGGCGTAGCAGAGCACGGTGGAGATCGCCGCACCGAGGATGCCGAGGTTCGTGAATTTCATCAGTATGATCATGCTGATGATCTTGACCGCACCGCCGATGGCGAGAAAATACACGGGAACACGCGGCTTGCCGATGCCCTGGATGATGCCGGTCAGCGTCTGCACCAGGGAGAGGAACAGCACGCCGATCGCAGCGAAGAACATCACCTGCTGCGCCTGGATGAAGCGCTCGCTGTTGTTGCGGACGGCGGAGTAGAGCATGCTCATGATCGGTCCGCCGAGGATGAACAGACCGGCAGCGCAAGGCGCGCCGATGAACATCGCGAGCTTGATACCGGTGCGGCTTGCGGAGTTTACGATCCTTCTCTCGCCGCGCGTCGCCGCGTGGGAGATAGCGGGAACGAGGCTCATGGAGAGCGCCAGCGTCAGCACCGCGGGCATATTGATCAGCGGCGTTACGTAGCTGCGGAGTACGGTGTAGGCAACCCTTGCCGCATGGTTTGCGGATTCGGCGTCAAGCCCGGAGGCAACGCCGCGGCCTTCGAGAATATTGATTATGAAAACTGAGTCGGCAATGCCGGTGACGGGCATGATCGAAGCGCCGATGGTGATCGGGATCGCGATAAGAAGCAGCTTTTTGGTGATATCCTGAACGGTCTCGGAGGCGCGCTTCACAGCACCGGGATCCGCGCAGACCGGCAGCGTTCCGCGCTTCATGCGGATCATATAATAGAAGTGTATTACGATGAGAGCGACGAGCTCCGAAACGCTGACGCCGATCAGCGCACCCATCGCGGCAAGCTCCGGCCGGTCGGGGCGGGTTTTGACGAAGAAATAGGCAAGCGAGAATCCGACGGCAAGCTTGATCACCTGTTCCACGACCTGGCTGATCGCGGTGCCGGTCATGCACTGCATGCCCTGCAGATAGCCGCGATAGGCGCACATGATGGAGACGAAGAACAGGGCGGGGGAAAGCGCCATCAGCGAAAACCTTGCCGGAGCCGCTCCGGAGAGCTTCGCGATCCCGCCGCTCGCGGCAAACAACAGCACCGTCGTGACGACGCCGATGAAGAACAGCAGCCGCATCGCGGAGTTGAACACCTTCTTCGCACCGGCGACGTTGCCCATTGCGATGCGCTCCGAAACGAGCTTCGATATCGCCGTCGGGAGGCCGGCTGAGGAAATGACCAGCAGCCATGAATAATACGGGTATGCAACTTCGTAATACGCCATGCCCGATTCGCCCACGATATTCGCGAGCGGGATGCGGTACACCGCGCCGATCACCTTCACCAAAAGGCCCGCCATGCCGAGGATGGCAGCCCCCTGCACGAATGAGGTCTTTCTTGTATTTGCTTTGGATTTTTCCATATAAGTTCTCTTGCGCGCCTTTCCGGCGGTCATCCGCCTTAACTCAGGCGCTCCTTTCAGAAAAATCATTCTGTCTGCGTTCTTCGAACGCATGGACTCACATTTACAACCATATTATAACATATAAAAGAGGATTATGCCACATCGGAGTGCAGATTGACCGAAACGCATCCGAAGGTCCTCTCGCCCGGAATGCAAAGTAAAGCTATTTTGCGGGATCCGGGCAAAAGCAGAAAAACTCTTGCGAATTTCTGCAGCTAAAAGCATGAAAAACTATTGAATAGACCGCAATATTATAGTATAATGTATACATTATACGGGAAGATACCCGCAATTATTCAAGGAGGAAATACCTAATGACCAAAAAACTCTTAAGTCTCCTCGTCGCGGCACTGATGGTGCTCACGCTCCTGCCCGCGGCTGCTTTTGCAAAGACCACGGTCCGCACCGAGATCGACCGCGTCGAAGGCGTCGAGCTTGGCCGCAGGGAAAAACGCACCCTCTCCGGCGTCGAGTCCGCCAAAGCCCCCACTAAAGACGACGTCGTCCTCACCAACCTCCTCCTTGAGGAAAACTGGGACGGCGACTCGCTCAACAACGAAGGCTGGTGGATGTACAATGCCGACGGCAACAGCTTCACTTACAACAACTCCACCTCATATAATAACTGGGTATGGTCCGGCGGTCTCGGCGATCTGGCCTACAGCGGAGATAACGGCATGATCTCCTACTCCTGGATCGGCAACACTGCTCGCAATCAGGATAACTGGCTCTGCACTCCCGATCTCGCGATACCTGCAACCGGCTACTTCCTCAGCTACTATGCAAGGTCCGCAAACGCAAACTATATGGATCATCTCCAGATCATGGTCGGTGTTTACGGAACCGCATATGACGATGAGACCATCACCACGTCCGCGTGGGATTCCGTGGTCGATCTCTATCAGGTACCTGCTGAATACTCTCAGATGCTCGTCGACCTCTCCGCATACGCAGGTCAGACGATCTCCATCGCATTCCGCCATGTCGATTATGATGAAGTCGCAGTTATTCTCGACGACGTTGCGGTCGGTCTTGGCGACTCCAGCTCGATCGTCAACGACACCGGCGTCACCATCAGCGACGCGACCGCCGCTCTTGGCCTCACCGAAGGCAAGCAGCTCACCGCAGCCGTTGTCCCGGCCGACGCGACCTTCCAGGATATCACCTGGTCCACCAGCGACTCCTCGATCGTGGCAGTCAACAACATTGGCGGCATCATCGCCATGGGCGTCGGCACCGCGACCGTCACCGCGACCAGCCACAGCGGCTATACCGCGACCTGCACCGTCACCGTCTCCGAGGGTGATTACGAGTTCATGGATGACTACATGATGGCCTACACCATCTTCGACGTCGATAACAGCGCCGAGACCAATAACCTCTACGGCATGGATCGCTTCGGTACCGCCACGCTCGATTCCTCTGTCGGCCAGGATATCCTCGTTTCCGAATACTGCTTTGACGGCAAGCTCTACGGCTATGTCGGCGGCAATACCGACAGCAGCGGTTCCTACACCGATTACAAATTCGTCAGCATCGATATCGCGAACGACAACGCTGTGACGGTCATCGCAGAAGGCCTTGCAGTCATGCCCGAGTGGATGGCCTACAACTATGAAGACGACGTGATGTACGGCGCGTTCTATTATGAAGACTCCAGCGAGACGATCCATTTCGATATTGCGGAACTCGATCTCACCACCGGCCTTGAGGGCACGCTCATCAAGGATATCTACAACGAGCCCTATGATGACTCCTCGAACTGGGAGCTCACCCCCACCCTCGGCACCTACTACGGCAACGGTATGTTCCTCATCTACTATGCCAACATGGTAGTGCTGATGGTCCCCGATTATAACGGCTCACTCGCGCTGGGTTACGTTGCGGACGACCAGGCCACCATTAGGGACCAGATCGGCACAGTTGCCAACTACTACCAGAAGATGTGGTTCAACCCCTTTGACGGTATGCTCTACTGGGCGACCATCTTCGGCACCAACTGCACCATGGTCGTTACCGATCTTGAAAGCGGCATCTCCGTTGCCACCGGCGTCACCGGCGTTTCCGGCGCTTCCTCCGGTATGGAAGTCACCGGTCTCTTCGTACCCTACGTTGCTCCCACGACCCACACCGTAACCTTCGTTGACGGTCTTACCAACGAGCCGATCGCGACCGTCGAGGTCGAGGACGGCGCTGCTGCGACCGCTCCCGATGCTCCCGTGCACGAGGGCTACACCTTCACCGGCTGGGACGTCGACTTCTCGAACGTCACCGCAGACCTCACCGTCACCGCGCAGTACACGATCAATCAGTACCTTGTCACCTTCGTGGACGGCTTGACCGGCGAAATCATCTTCAAGGACCACGTCAACCACGGCGCAGCCGCGACCGCTCCCGATGCCCCCGTGCATGAGGGCTATACCTTCACCGGCTGGGACGTTGACTTCTCCAACATCACCGCAGACCTCACCGTCACAGCGCAGTATCAGCAGAACGGTCCCTCCGTCACTCTCCTCGGCGACGTCGACCTCGACGGCGAAGTCACCGCGACGGACGCGCTGCTCGCAATGCGTCATGCGATGAGTATCATCACGATCGAGGGCCAGGGTTTTGTCAACGGCGATATGGACGGCGACGGCGCAATCACTGCGTCCGATGCTATCCTCATCATGCGTGCAGTCATGGCGATCTGAACCTGAACAGCAAAACAGCTCTCCGCCTCGCGGAGAGCTGTTTTTATATCTGCGTTATTCGAATAATCGGGAGTGCTTTTTGAAAAACTCGTAGTACACACGGGCGTTTTCAAGCTCCCACCAGTTCCTTTCGCGGACCGGGACCGAATCGAGATCATAGATCCTCGCTCCGTCCATCGAAAGCAGGAAGGGTGAATGCGTGGCGATGATCAGCTGGCAGCCGCAGTACCTTGCGGCGTCGGTCAGCAGGCGCAGCAGCTCGAGCTGCGTCCTTGGCGACATGCTGTTCTCGGGCTCGTCCAGGCAGTACAGCCCGTCGTTTTCAAGCTTTTCGCTGAAATACGTCAGCGCCGTCTCGCCGTTGCTCTGAAGGCGCACCTGTTCGCCCGCGGTACGGCGGAGGAACTTGCGCCGCGAGAGCGTCTTCGAACGCGCCATCACCTGAAGGCGGAGCTGCTCGTAATCCTCCATACCGCGGAGCTTCACCGTATCGCCGAATTTCAGGCGGGCATGCTCCGCTTTGCCTCGCTCGGTCTCCTCGGCTATCTCCGCGTTGTTCGTGCGGACGGCAAGCATGTAATCGAAAACGTCGTCGCTCGTGAAGATCGCGCTCTGCTTCGGGACCGTGTACGGCTCGCCCTCGTCGTCGCTGTTCATCAAAACCTCACAGTTCCGCGCATAGGCGTCGAACAGCTCGCCCGAGTTGTGCGGCGCGAGGCGGTGCAGGGAGAGCTTCTCCGCGATAAGGTTCAAAAGCGTGCTCTTGCCGGAGCCGTTTCCGCCGTAAAGGATCGTGACGGGGCTGAAATCGATCGAATACAGCCCCCTCCTGTCGAACATGCAGCAGGGGTAGTAATTGTCGATATAGCCAAAACAACCGCCGTTTTCCTCCATTCGGCGCATGACCATCTGCTCTTCAAGGTCGATAGGCAGCGTAAAAGCTTTCAGATACAGGCTCATAGCTCCTCCTGATCGTTTTATAGCCCTATTTTACAGCGAAAATCAGGTTTTGCCAATACATAAAAAGGTACTTCCGCAGATGATCAGTCACGGCTCCGCCGGAGCGACCGCGTAAAGCGCGGGGTGCATTGCGTAATACGTCTCGTCGATCCGTTCCCTGCGCACCTCCGCGCCGTCTTTCATGAAAGCTCTGTACGTTACCCATCTGCTCCCGGTGATCGCGCTGCGAATAAGAACACAGTCCCCGGGCGAAAGCGCAGTGTCCGCTGTGAACTCCGGCTCGCCCGGTTCCAAGGTCTCCGCAAGCTCCGAAAGGATATTTATTTCATCAAACTCATCCCCGAAAGCCCCTCCGTAGATCTCCGCATACAGCCTGCATTCGCTTTCGTCCGCCCAAAGATAGATATAGATGCGGGCGTCCGTGCTGTTTTCGATCACAAGATCGGAGGTCGGATAGCTTAGCGCCGCATCCCTGCCGCCGGGAACGTAGCTGACCCGCCTCGAATGTCCGTGCCGCTCGGGAACGTTCAGCCCTGCAAGCAGTGAACAGTTGTAAAGCGTCGTGCTGACCTGGCAGATCCCGCCGCCCGCCTGCTGCTGCGTTTCGGAGCCGCCGTTTGCAAACGCCGTAGCCGGCAGCCAGCCCAGCTCCTCCGTCCGTTCGCCGAGCACAGCGTTCACGCTGAACCGCTCGCCCGGGGCAAGGGAGAGCCCGTTCAGCATAGAGACCGCCCGGACGATGTTTTTGACCCTGTTCGGGGCGGACAGTGAGCCGCTTGCGAAGGAAGTGGAAAAAACCGCGCGGCGAACGGGAAGCTCGGGCGCATTCTCTCCGGCCGGCACCGCACTCACGGGCAGCTCGATCGAGCGGCGCCCGCTCGCGATCAGTGCGGCCGTAAGCTCCGTATCCACCTCTTTCCCGTCCGCAGGCGCGGTCAGAGCGAACCTTGCGTTCCCGCTTTCGACCGGGATGCCGTCTCTTTTCGCTTCATATACCGTGATGAGCCTCGCCCCGGCGGGCGCCTCGTCTATCTGCTCCGCGATCGCATCGACGGCACTGCCGAGTTTTTCATCGTTCAGCGGAGCGACGGAAAGCTCATATTCGCCCCTGCCGCCCTCCATCGCAGCCAGCAGCACCTCACCGAGATCGGCAGACAGATTGACTTCATCACTTCTCACCGTGAACCGCTTTTCTTCAAAGCGCAGCGTGCATTCGTATTCGCTCATCATTTCACGTGCGGCGGGAACAAGCTTTTTTGCCGCCTCATATTCGGTCAGCCCGCCGATATCCACGCCCGAAACGATGACGCCGCTGTCGAATACAGGCCCTTTGACCGTGTCTGCGGCGGGGGAGACCGGCGCCTGCGTGTCCGGTCCGCCCTGCGGAACTTCTCGCGAACAGCTTACGAGTATTATTATCCCAAACCCGAAGATCAAAAGGAGCAGCATCACCCTGTATGCGATGGAGCGCATCAGCTCCTCCCGCGGGAAAGTCGGTCCCATACCTTTTCCGATCATTTTTACAGCCTCCAAAACCTGCGTATATGTTCTTATGATGTTGCGTTCGGGCAAATAATATGATACAATTTGTCCTGATCGTAACCCCGCAGGGTATAATTCCGGTATCGAATTCCATAGGGATTGAGATATTACCAAACTACGGAGGTAGAACATGAAGAAGACCATTTCAAAGCTGATCGCGGCGCTCCTTGCCGCGGCAATGGTGTTCTCGCTGCTTGGCTTTGCCGCGAGGCTTGCTCCTGCGAAAGCCGCTGTCGAGACGCCGGAGAACACCGAATCAGGCCGTGATCCTCACGAGATCGTGACGATCATGGTAAAGCTCAAGGACGCTCCCGTTCTTGAAAAGGTCAAGCTCGACGACGCACGTTCGTCCGAAATGACTGCCGCTCTCAAGGCGAAACAGGATAAGCTTATTTCTCAGATCGAAAGCAAGCTGAACGGGAAAGCTCGTCTCGATATCGCCTATCAGTACACTCTGATCTTTAACGGCTTTTCATTCAAGGGCGAGTACCGCCTCATAAACGAGATCAAAAAGCTCGCCGGCGTTGCGAACTGCTATGAGAGCTGGAGCTATGAGCTGCCCGAAGAGGTCGAACCCGACCAGGATCCCACCAGGCTCTCCACCTCCGTCGGCTGGATAAATGCGGATGATATGTGGTCGCTCGGCTACACCGGCCAGGGCCAGACCATCGCCGTTATCGACACCGGCATTCTGAAAACTCACAACAACTTTTCTGCAGCGCCCGTGGATCCCCACTTCAACGCGGCAAATCTTCAGACTATCCTCGATAATTACGATCTCTGCGCGGAGCAGCGCTACACCGGCGGCACTCTGACCGGCAGCGCCCTCTATTACAGCGCGAAGATACCGTATACCTACAACTACTTCAGGGGCAATCTGGACGTTTCCCATAACGATGCGGGCAGCGACCACGGCACCCACGTCAGCTCCATCTGCGCGGGCAACGACAACAGCGCCCGCGGCGTTGCGTACAACGCCCAGATCCTGTCGATGCAGGTGTTCCAGGACGGCGGCGCTGAGTTCGCGGATATCCTCGCAGCCCTCGAGGACTGCGCGTATCTGCACGTCGACGCGCTCAACATGAGCCTCGGTGCTGACTGCGGCTTCACCCACGATGAGGACCTCAACCCCACCTTCAGGCTGCTCAGCGAGAATGGCGTCAACTGCGCGGTCGCATCCGGCAACAGCGGCTATGCTGGCTCCGGCAACAATTTCTCCGGCGCAGTCCCGACCTTTAACATCGACGACGGCGTCACCTCCACCCCCGCGAGCATGCCCGAGGCTCTCTGTGTTGCCGCAAGCAGCGATTCCTCTGCGGCCACGCCCACCAGCTATTCCAGCTGGGGCACCACGTCGGACCTCCGCATCAAGCCTGAGATAATGGCTCCCGGCGACAACATCAACGCGGCGATCGGCACCGGCAGTTATGGCACGAAGAGCGGCACCAGCATGGCCACCCCGCATATCGCAGGCGGCATGGTGCTCGTCAACCAGTATGTGAACACCGCGTTCCCGGATCTTTCCGAGGAAGCGAAGATGCAGATGGTCAACACCCTGCTCATGTGCACCGCCGTCCCCTCCAAGAGCGGCTCCGTTCCGTACTCCGTCCGCTGGCAGGGCGCCGGCCAGGCTGACCTCACCGCAGCGATCGGCACCCAGGCCTATATCGAGGTCGCAAACAGTGTCCGCCCCAAGCTGGAGCTCGGCGATGATGACGAGCGCACCGGCGTCTTCGACCTCACCTTCGATATCGTCAATTTCAGCGGCGCTGCGCTGACCTACACCGTCAACCCCTACGTCCTTATGGATAACGCATCCTCGATGACGATCGGCGGCAGGCAGGCATACGTGCTTTCGCACAATATGCTGAATATCACGAACCAGGTGACCGTCACAAAGCCGAACACCGTCACCGTTCCTGCAAACGGCAGAACGACCGTCACCGTCACCGTGGACGTCAACCCGATGGCGGCTTCCATCAACCAGAAATTCCCGCTCGGCGCCTATATCGAGGGCTATATCATGCTGGACGGCGGCGTTGATCTTTCCGTCCCGTTCCTCGGCTTCTACGGCGATTGGGAGGAGGCGGCAGTCTTCGACCGTGAGTATTATTACGATACCTATCTCCACACCAACGAGTGGCCGGCCGCATGGGGCACCAACACCGCCTCCGCGAACGGCAGCTTGCTTGGCGTGAACCCCTTCGGCGCCACCACAAACTTCCTGCTCGACCGCGCCTCCATCAGCCCGAACGGCGACGGCAGGATGGACGCCATCGACGACGTGCGCACCTATCTGCTTCGCAACGTGGAGAACTTCCGCTATGAGGTCGTCGACGCGGACAGCGGCGAACAGTATTTCGTTCAGGATATACCCTTCTGCATTAAGGGCGTTGAAAACGGCTGGCTCTCGAGCGTCGAACCCGTCGGCGGAGAGGATTGGAGCAAGATGGACGCGTGGGGCGGCGAGGGCCTTGCAAGCGGCACCCACTGCATCCTGCGCATGACCGGCGTCATGCAGAGCGTGGATGAATTCGATCCCGCCGCGAACCAGAATGCCGTTTGGGAGATCCCCGTGACCGTCGACTACGACGATCCCGAGGTCATCTATTGGAATATGCACAACGGCGAGCTGAACATCTACGTTAGTGATAACCACTACGTCGCGTTCGTCGGCGTCTACTCCAACGCCGCCTGCACAAGCCTCATCAGCAGCGAGCTCGTCGAGGAGAACCAGCGCGGCACGATGAGCATGCTCACCTTCGACGTCGGCAATCGTCAGACCGTCTACGTCAAGGTCGGCGACTATGCCTACAACTTCATCACCGCAACGATCACCGAAGGTGAAGGCGGATCGCTCGATCCCGTCGACCTCGAGGGCATCAGCCTCGATCCCGCTCAGCTCACCGTATACGAGGGCTTCAGCGGCGAACTCAACCTTGTTCGCAACCCCTCGAACGCCAACAACTACGAGATCACCTGGACCAGCGCGAACGAGAGCATCGCGACCGTTCGCGGCGCGATGACCAAGGGCATCGTCACCGGCGTGACCGAGGGCACGACCACCGTCACCGCCACTGCGACCGATAAGAACACGGGCGAAGTCTTCACCGCGACAGCAACGATCATCGTCAACGACTATCCCACCATCAGCGAGGCGCTGAACGTGAGCGGCGGCAATATCGCCTTCACCTCCACCGGTGCATATCCATGGGTCGTGGAATTCCTCGACAACAGGGTAGTTGCCAAGAGCACCAACCAGGGCGTTGTAAGCTCCTCTTCCACCGTGACCGCGGAGACCATGACCCTCGAGGCGGGCGACAAGATCTCCTTCAAGTGGATGGTCAGCAGCGAGTCGAACTACGATAAACTCAAATTCTTCGTCAACAACAGCGAGATCACCAATATCAGCGGTACGGCCGGCGGCTGGACGACCTATGAATACACGGTCACTTCGAACGGGAGCTATACCTTCAAGTGGGAGTACAATAAGGACTATTCCGTCAACTACGGCGACGATACCGGCTGGCTCGACGACGTCGAAATGACATACGTCAATCCGCCCGAGCCTCAATTCCTGCGCGGCGACTGCGACCAAAACGGCATAGTCGACATCTCCGACGCGCTGCTCGCTCTCAGGCATGCGATGGGCCTGATCACCCTCGAAGGCAACGGTCTGCTCGCGGGCGAGATCGACGGCGACGGAGTGATCACCATTTCGGATGCGCTGCTCATCATGCGCTATTCGATGGGCCTTATCGACGAGCTCTGATCTTTTCATAACGCGCCACAGCCAAAGCCCCTCCCTGCGGAGGGGCTTTTCGATTGAGTAAAAGCACAAATTGTGATACAATAACATTCGATCAATATTCTCACCCGGAGGTACCTAATGAAAAAAACACAAAAACTGTTCGCGGCGATCGTTGCCGTGCTGCTCGTGGTTTCTCTTTTCAGCTTTTTGCCGCCGGCCGCACCTGCCGGCGCGGAAGAGGTCGCCGTAAAGTCGTCCTCCTCTTCAAGAGATCCGCATGAGATCGTGAACGTCATCGTCAAGCTTGAAGACGCGCCGGTGCTTGAGAACGCCGCGCGCGGCAGCGAAAAAGCGGATCTGGGGAGCAGAGCGCTCCGCGAAAAACAGACTGCCGTCTCGAATGAGATCGCAGAAAAGCTCAACGGCGGGCAGCAGCTCGACGTGCTCTATAACTACACACTGCTGTTCAACGGCTTTGCCTTCCGCGGCGAATATCGTCTTATAAACGAGATCAAAAAACTCAAAGGCGTCGCGAACTGCTACGAAAGCTGGACCTACGCCGCACCGGAAACGATCGAAAGCGAGGAGGATACCAGGCTTGGCACCTCCGTAGGCTGGATCGGCGCACCTGAGCTTTGGGCCCTCGGCTGCACCGGCGCGGGGCAGACCATCGCCGTTATCGACACCGGCATAATGAAAGAGCATCCCGCGTTTGCCGCCGCTCCCGCAAACCCGCACTTTGACGCGGCCGCGCTCGACGAGGTGCTCGCTTCCGCCGAGCTCTGCGCGGAGCAGCGCTACACCGGCGGCACGCTCACGGGGCAGGACCTCTATTACAGCGCGAAAATACCTTATACCTTCAACTATTTTGCCGGCAATACGGACGTTTCGCATTCCTGGGCGATGAACGACCACGGAACGCACGTCAGCTCCATCGCTGCGGGCAACTCCTCCGGCGCAAGGGGCGTCGCGTATGACGCGCAGATCCTCTCCATGCAGATATTCAACGGCGGAAACGCGGATTGGGTCGATATTATGGCCGCGCTCGAGGACTGCTCGTATCTCGGCGTGGACACGGTCAACATGAGCCTCGGCGCGGACTGCGGCTTCACTTATGACGACGATATCGAACCCTTTTATGCCCTGCTCGCAGAGAGCGGCGTGAACGTTGCCGTCTCTTCAGGCAATTCCGGAACAGCCGGCGGCGGCGACCTGTTCAACGGCACCACCCCGACCTTCAACGTGGATAACGGCACCACAGGCACGCCGGGAACGATCCCCGGCTCCATGAGCGTTGCCGCAAGCGATAACGATTCGGAAGGTTTTCCCGCGTATTACTCCGGCTGGGGCACGACCTCCGACCTTCGCATCAAGCCGGAGCTGATGGCTCCCGGCAACAATATCGAGGCTGCGACCGATCCGGAGTACTCCGGCAGCAGCTACGATATCAAGAGCGGGACCAGCATGGCCGCCCCTCATATAGCGGGCAGCATGGCGCTCGTCAGCCAATACGTCAAGGCAAGTTTCCCGGAGCTTACGCCGACCGAGCGGATGCAGCTGGTGGACACGCTGCTCATGTGCACCGCTGTGCCGAAAACGAACGAAGGCGTGCCCTTCTCGCCCCGCCAGCAAGGCGCAGGACTTGCGGATCTTGCGGCTGCGATCTCCACAAGGGCCTATATCGAGGTCCCGGGCAGCATCCGCCCGAAGCTCGAGCTCGGCGATGACGATGAAAAGAGCGGCGTCTTCTCCTTCGAGTTCGACGTCGTGAATTTCGGCGCGGAGCCCCTTTCATACACTCTTCGTCCATACGTTCTGACTGAGCGGACGAATATGTGGCTCGTCGGCTATCAGCTCGTGACGATCATGGATCATGCCTCGGAGGATATCACCACTTTCGTGAACGTCACTGCGCCCGCATCGATCACCGTCCCCGCGGGAGGGAGAACGACCGTATCCGTCACGATAGACCTCGGCTCCCATGCCGCCGTGCTCGACGAGAGTTTTCCGATGGGAGTTTACATCGACGGTTTCATAACGCTCGACGGCGAGGTCGACCTCTCCGTGCCCTACCTCGGTTTTTACGGCGATTGGGAATACAGCGCGGTGTTTGACCGGAAGAATTATTACGATCAGTATCAGGGCGGCTCACCCCTCGCTTTCCCGAATGAATGGGGCACCAACCGTGCCGCGACAGAAAACGCGGGCACGACCGTGCTCTTTGGCATGAACCCGCTCGCCTCGACAAACAGCTTCCTCCTCGACCGCTCGTCCCTCAGCCCGAACGGCGACGGCAGGATGGACGAGATCACGCTCATTCACACCTATATGCTGCGCAACGCGGAGACCTTCCGCTATGAGGTCGTGGACGCGGATACCGGCGAGCAGTACTTCGTTCAGGACGTCAAATTCGTTCCGAAGGCGGTCGCGAACAGCTATACCTCGTTCTACCAGCCCGTCGGCGCGGAGGATTGGACGAGTATGGAAAGCTGGGGCGGTGACGGCCTTGCAAACGGTACCCACTGCATCCTGCGCATGACCGGCTTTATGCAGAGCTTCGATGAATTCGATCCCGCCGCGAACGAGAACGCGGTCTGGGAGGTGCCGATCACGATCGATACCGAAGCGCCGACTGCGGAGAGCTTCTCGCTTTCAGAGGGCACGCTCGATATCGCCGTTTCCGATAATCACTACGTTTCCATGGTCGGCGTATACGCGAACGCCGCCTGTACGAACGTTATTGAGGAGCGCGCGGTAGAAGAGCCGCAGCGCGGCATGACAAGCAATTTAAGCTTCGCTGTTGGCGCGCGCGACAAGGTCTACGTTCGAGTCTACGACTATGCGTGCAACGCGATCACGCTCGAGATAAGCGCCGGTTCAGCTTTCCTGCCCGGCGACTGCGATCTGAACGGTGAAGTGGATATTGCGGATGCGGTCCTCGCGCTTCGCCATTCGATGGGCATTCTGACTCTCCAGGGGGACGCATTCCTCGCGGGCGACGTTGACGGCGACGGCGAAGTTTCCGTTGCGGACGCGCTCATGATCATGCGCTATGCGATGGGTCTGCTCCAGGATCTTTGATTTTCAACGGACCGGAGCCCTCCCTAAAGGAGGGCTCCTTTTTGATGCGGACTATTGAGTTTTGCCGCTCGCTGTGATAAAATCCCAATCATGAAGGCAAAAACCGTTCTGAAAACCGAATTCATGCGCGAAGCGCTTCTGGAGGCGCAGAAGGCGTTTAGCGAGGGCGAAGTGCCCGTCGGCGCGGTAGTGGTGCGAGGCGGGGAGATCGTCGCCCGCGCACACAACCTCGTTGAACGATCGGGCGACGCTTCGGCTCATGCCGAGCTGCTCGCGCTCCGAAACGCCGCAGCAGCGCTCGGGAAACGCAGACTCACGGATTGCGACCTGTACGTCACGCTGGAGCCCTGCCCGATGTGCATGGGCGCGGTCCTCAATTTCCGTATCGGCGCGCTCGCGTTCGGCGCATTCGATCCCGCGTCCGGCTGCTGTGTTTCAAAATGCGAGCTCGGAGCGAGCACGGTCAACCCGCCCGTGCCGTTTGTGGGCGGCATGCTCGAAGAGGAAAGCCTGCGGCTTCTGGATCGGTTTTTCAGCATGAGAAGGGCCGGAGACTGAATAAGGTCCCCGGGAAAAACCGTTTGACAAAACGGGAAAGCTGTGTTATTATCACACATTATCCGACGGCGGAGCTGCCGCCTGACAAAACGAAAAACAGCGGTCAGCGGGGTTCCCGCGCCGCGTTTCATAACCGGAGGTCACTATGAAGATTTATGACGAACTGAAGGCGCGCGGCCTGATCGCGCAGGTCACCGATGAAGAGAAGATCGCGGAGCTCATCAACTCCGGCGGCGCAAAATTCTATATCGGCTTTGACTGCACGGCGGACAGCCTCACCGCGGGGCATTTCATGGCGCTGACTCTCATGAAGCGCCTGCAGATGGCGGGCAACAGGCCCGTTGCTCTGATCGGCGGCGGCACGACCATGATCGGCGACCCCTCCGGCAGGACTGATATGCGCAAGATGCTCACCAAGCAGGACATCGACCACAACGCATACTGCTTCAAAAAGCAAATGGAGCGTTTCATCGAGTTCGGCGAGGGCAAGGCCGAAATGGTCAACAATGCCGACTGGCTGCTCGACCTCAACTACGTGGAGTTCCTGCGCGACGTCGGCCCTCATTTCTCCGTCAACAACATGCTGCGCGCGGAATGCTATAAGCAGCGTATGGAGAAGGGCCTGTCCTTCCTCGAATTCAACTACATGATCATGCAGTCGTATGACTTCTACTATCTGTTCAAGAACAAGGGCTGCAATATGCAGTTCGGCGGCGACGATCAGTGGTCCAACATGCTCGGCGGCACGGAGCTCATCCGCCGCAAGCTGGGCAAGGACGCTCATGCCATGACCATCACTCTGCTCACCGACTCGCAGGGCAAGAAGATGGGCAAGACCGCGGGCAACGCCGTCTGGCTCGATCCTCTCAAGACCTCGCCGTTCGATTTCTATCAGTACTGGCGCAACGTCGGCGATCAGGACGTCATGAAGTGCATCCGCATGCTCACCTTCATCCCGATCGAGGAGATCGAAGAGATCGAGAATTGGGATCCGAGCCGCATCAACGAAAAGAAGGAGCTGCTCGCATTCGAGCTCACCAAGCTCGTCCACGGCGAAGAAGAAGCCGCAAAAGCCCAGCAGGCGGCGCGCGCGCTGTTCGCCGGCGGTGCTGACGACAGCACCATGCCCATCACCGAGATCGATCCCGCCATCCTGACCGAGGGCGGCATCAGTATCATCGATCTGCTCGTTGCGGCAAAGCTCGCCGCAAGCAAGGGCGAGGCAAGGCGCCTCATCCAGCAGGGCGGCATAACCCTGAACGGAGAAAAGGTGGAGGATTTCGGCGTTATGATCTCGAGGGACGAACTCAAGGATTCCGTTATGCTCCGCAAGGGTAAGAAGGTCTATAAGAAAGCCATCCTCGCCCGCTGCTGATCGACCTGATGATTTATTAAAGCACGGTCTTTACCGTGCTTTTTCGTTTCCCGCTTTACAAATATTCGCACTCGTTGTATTATTGACAGGGCAGATGCAGGAAATGTCGGAAAAACGGAGTATAGAATAAACAAACGATCAATTCGGAGGGAACAGAATGCCGCTCATAATAATCAGAAACGATATAACGAAAATGAAGGTCGACGCGATCGTCAACGCCGCAAACCGTTCTTTGCTCGGCGGCGGGGGAGTTGACGGCGCGATCCATCGCGCGGCGGGGCCGCGCCTGCTCGAAGAATGCAGAACGCTCGGCGGTTGTGAAACGGGAGAAGCGAAGCTCACCCGGGGCTATGACCTGCCCGCAAAATACGTCATCCATACCGTCGGCCCCATCTGGAACGGCGGAAACCACGGTGAAAGGCAGCTGCTTGCAAACTGCTACCGCAATTCCCTCGAACTCGCAAAAGCGCATGAGCTCGAAACCGTCGCCTTTCCGCTGATTTCCGCAGGCGTGTACGGTTACCCGAATTCGGAAGCGCTGCGCGTTGCCGAGGAAACGATCACCGCCTTCCTTTCGGAAAACGAGATGACGGTCTATATGGTCATCTTCGGCCGCGCTGATAACTACATCGCACAGGATATCTACGGCGAGATAAGGGATTATATCGGCGACCGTTACGCCGAGGAACACGGCGACCGCTGGGATGCTTTCGAGGAGCGCCGCAGAAGGGCTCAGCTCGAAGCGATGGGATCCTTTATCCCGGCTGCTTACGCTCAGCAGGCGCCCATGAACAGCGGTTCGGCGTCAGCGCCCGCAGAAAAACCGCGGCGCAGGAAAAAACGGGCGTATAAAGCAGAAAAATACAACCTGCTTGACTTTTTGGACACCCCCAAAAACGAAGAGGCGTCCCGGGAAGAACTGCCGGAGCCCTGCTTCGCGGATGAGGTGTTGGCGAATGCCGCCGAACCGATCGATGCCGAAAGCGATTATTCCGATATCAGCCGCCGCATCGACGAGCAGTTTGACGAGAGCTTTACCGAGATGCTTCTCCGCAAGATCGATGAAAAGGGCATGACGGACGTGGAGTGCTATAAAAAGGCGAATATCGACCGCAAGCTTTTTTCCAAGATCCGCTCTGACAGGCTGTATAAGCCCAGCAAGCAGACCGCACTTGCATTCGCGATCGCGCTGGAGCTGTCGCTCAGCGAAACGAGCAGCCTTCTTCGCAAGGCAGGCTACGCTCTTTCCCACGCGAGCAAATTCGATATCATAGTCGAGTATTTCATCGAAAAAGGGAATTATTCGATAATGGAGATCAACGAAGCGCTGTTCGCCTTCGATCAGATGCTTCTCGGCGCTTAACAGTATCCGAAGCTTAAAAGGAGCGATAAGCGGCGTATCCTTATGCGGATGCGCCGAAAGTGTCGCTCTTTTTTATTTGTCGCCTGCAAAGCGACCTGTGCCTTTTTATTGTTTGCTAAAATAAGGCTGCAATAAGGGAGACATCCCGTAACTTTAGGAGGACACTATTATGAAAAAGAACCTTACCGAGATCGTATTCATCCTGGACCGCAGCGGCTCCATGAGCGGGCTTGAGGGCGACACCATCGGAGGCTTCAACTCCATGCTCGACAAGCAGAAGAAGCAGGAGGGCGAGGCGCTCGTCTCGACCGTTTTGTTTGACAGCACCTGCGAAGTGCTCCATGATCGCGTGGACATTCAGAAGATCGAAAAACTGACCGACCGTGACTACTACGTCCGCGGCTGCACCGCCCTGCTCGACGCCATCGGCGGCGCGATCCACCACATCGAAAACGTTCACAAATACATTCGCGAGGAGGACGTTCCGGAGCACGTAATGTTCATCATCACCACGGACGGAATGGAGAATGCCAGCCGCGAATACAGCTCCGACAAAGTCAAGAAGATGATCGAAAAGAAGAAGGAGCAGGGCTGGGAGTTCCTCTTCCTCGGCGCAAACATCGATGCGGTAGAGACCGCAAGGACCTTCGGCATCAGCAGCGACCGCGCCGTCAAGTTCAAGAATGACAGCCGCGGCATTGCCGTAAACTATGAAGCTGTGAGCGACGCAGTCTGCTGCATGCGCGCGGGCGGGGCGATCTCCGAAAGCTGGAAGGAGAGCATCGAGGAGGATTTCGATGCAAGGGGCGGCGATGACGATGACGGCGATAACGGCGTCAAGCCAGGGAAACCCTCGCTTTTCAGAAGGAACAAGCACTGAAAAACTAATGAATCAAAAGGAGCCGCCCATACGGGCGGCTCTCGCTGTATTCATGCTTGTAACAGCAACTCAATTGTGGTATAAATAAACTGCACGTCAGAACACACCGTTATTCTTCAACGCAGCCTGAAAAGGCGAAGGAGGTTCTTGTGACTGAGTTTTTGCACTTGCTCGACGCTCAGATGCAGCGCCCCGGCATGTACGGCATTTTCCATTTGACTGCATTTGCGCTGTCTATTGCGCTTGCCGTGTTCCTCGTTATAAAATTCAAAAATGCCAAGGATGGAGTTTTTCGCCGGATCTGCCTTGTCTTCTGGCTCATCCTCGTGCTGTTTGAAACCTACAAGCAGGTCAATTTTTCATTCAACTACAGCGGCGGCGACCCGTACTGGGATTATCAGTGGTATGCCTTCCCGTTCCAGAACTGTTCGGCGCTTCTGTACGTGCTGCCGTTCGTTTTCCTCTCAAAGCCAGGCGGCGCCGTTCGCCGCTCCGCCTGCGCCTACACCGCGTTCTACAGCATGTTCGCCGGGCTCGCTGTGATGCTCTATCCCGCAACCGTCTTCACCGAAACGATCGGCATCAATATCCAGACCATGGTGTGGCATGGAACGCAGCTTGCGCTCGGCGTTTTCTTCATAGCGTACCACAGAACGCAGCTGAGCTTCCGCTTCTTTCTCTCGGCGATACCCGCCTTCCTTTGCCTCGTTGCCGTTGCGCTCGCGCTCGATATGATCGTTCCCTGCTTTACGGACGAGACATTTAATATGTTCTTCATCTCACCCAAATTTCCGTGCACGCTGCCCCTGCTTTCGGTAGTTTGGGATAAGGCGCCCTGGCCGGTGTTCATCGCTGCCTACATCCTCGGCTTCACGCTTGCGGCGCTGCTGATGTACTTGATATCAAAGCTGGTGTTCGGTAAAGCCTCAGGGAAACACAATAACTGACATAACGAAAACGGCGGTCTTCGGCGTATCCTTATGCGGATGCGCAGTTTCGCCGTTTCTCATCGACAAGCTTTATCGGTTCTTCTTCCTTTCGGGAATCTGTGCGATGATCACCGCCGCGAGGATCAGTGCGCAGCCGAGGTACTCCCTCGCTGTCATGCGCTGATGGAGCAGGACCGCCCCGCCGATCACGGAAAACACGGATTCCATGCTGAACAGCAAGGATACGACCGCAGGGTTGCCGTCGCGCTGCGCGACGATCTGCAAAAGGTACGCGATGCCGCAGGAAAAGATCGCGACGTACAGCACGGGGAGCGCATAGCGGACGACCTCGCTCCAATCCGGTTTTTCAAACAACAGCATACCGGCGGCGGAGAAAACCCCAGCCGTGATGAACTCCGCTATGCAGAACAGCACGGGATCAAGGCTCTTTGCAAACCGATCGATAAGCAGGATCTGCACCGTGAACGCGACGGCGCATAGCAGCGTCAGCAGGTCTCCGACAGTGAAAGTCAGCTTCCCGCTGATGCACAGAAGATAAAGCCCGATCACCGCAAGCGCGAGCCCCGCCCAGAAAATGCGCGGCAGGCGCTTGCCGAGGATGAGACCGCCTATCGGAACGAGCACCACGTACATCGCGGTGATGAAGCCGGATTTACCTGAGTCCGTACCGGCTTCCATACCGGCCTGCTGAAGGAATGAAGCAACGCCGAGCGCAAGCCCGCAGAGCAGCCCCGCGATAAGCAGAGTTCTGAGACCCGCCCGCTTTCCTCCGGGGGAGACAGGCTCCTTCAGCCGTTTGCGCCTTTTCACAGCGCTGATAATGAGCTTGACAGGTAAAAGGAACAGCACCGCGATAAAGAAGCGGAGCATGTTGAACGTCATCGGCGGAACGTGCCCTGCCGCAACGTCCTGCGCAACGAACGCCGTGCCCCATATAAGTGCGGTGAGCAGCGGAAGCAGCGTTGATTTGAGTTTCGCTTTCATACCGCGGTCAACACTTCTTCCTGGGTTCGGGAAGCTCCGGATACATCGCCTCGAGCAGTTCTGCCATCAAAGCTTTGTTGTCGATGTCCTGCACAAGGAGCATTGGCTTTGCGCCGGGGTACGGCTCTTCAAGAGGCGCGTCGGGCAAAAGCCTGCGTGCCGCCGCAGTACTCTTTACGAGAAAACGGTCGTCATACACGCCGCCGGCGATACGCCCGCGGATATAGATGATGTATTCGCCCATCATCGCACGCGAGCTGACGCCTTCCGCGCCGGAAAGCTGCTCCAGAATAAATTCAAGGTACTCAGAGCTCGAAGCCATACTGCCTCCACAGAATGAGAATAAGTGTTCCGCCGGGAACACTGCTATATTCTACCATATTCCGGGATGGATTTCATCAGTTTTTTGTTTCCCGGATTGACCCGCAGCGCGCGTTGTGCTATGCTGACAGCAGAAACAGGGAGATACTGACTATGAACTGGAAGATCGAAAACGACAACACTCCGCCGATCATCACCGCGGAAGCCCACGTCAGGAGCGCGCACGGCGGCAAAATGCAGGCGCTTCCCGAAACCGCCGTGATATTCTTCATGAGCGGCTGGGAGGAATGCCTGGTATCGGAGCGCGGCGCAGAGGTATTGATGGAAAAGCTGCCGCGTTTCCTGACCGGCAAGCCCGTCTACAGATTGACCGACGGCGTCTGCTTTACCGATGGCGGCAGAGGCGCGCCTCACGCGGTGGACACCGTGGAGACGCTGCATGCGCTCGGTGTAAAAACGATAGTCTCCGTCGGTATGTTCGGCGCGTTCGGAGAAGGCTTTGAGGTCGGAGATATCGCAGTGCCTTCGAAGGTCTTCATAGAGGAGGGCACGTCGCATCACTATGCGGTCGAGCCGCAGTATTCAGAACCGGATAACGCGCTTTCAACAGCGCTTGCCGGCATGCTTGCCGCCCGTCAGCCGCAGACCGTATCGACGGACGCCGTGTACAGGCAGACCTTTATGAAAGAAGCGCTGTGGCGGGAAAAAGGCGCGGTAGGCGTGGATATGGAGACATCAGCCGTGTTTACCGCCGCCCGCTTCCTCGGCATGAGCGCAGCCGCCGTGCTGATCGCCTCAGATAAGCACCCGATGGACGAAACACAGCCCAAATGGAGCTGGCGCATCGACCGGGCCATGCGCATGAGCTTTATCGAGCGCGTGTGCACAGCGGTCGAAGCGCTGAATAATTGAAGACGCGTATAAAACAGGACCGCAGCGCTTTCCCGGCAGCTGCGGTCCTTTGCTTTTGGGGATCATCTTATCAGCATCAGGTAGATAAACACGATGCTGATCGCAAGCACCAGCATCAGCAGAGCAAAGCTCAGGCTGCCCGTGATGCCGCGCATAGTGCCGCGCAGGGATCTTGCCTTTTGATAACTTCGCACGGCATGGCTGCGTTCGCCAGGCTTCTCTCTGCCGCGGCGGATGGCGGCGCGGTCAATGAGCCTGCCTGCGCGGTAGGGGAGCGTCGCCTTCATTCCGTCAAGCGGAGTATAATCCCGCTCGCGGAAAAACAGCCTGCGGATGATGTAGACCAGCCCGTCCGTAAGGTCGGAAAACGCGTGAGATGCGATCTCTGTGCCCCTAAAAACGGTTTTTGCGGCCGGAGCGGTGAAGACTTCCTCGTCGAACACAGCCCGCGTCACGCCCTGCACGCCGCGGAAAACGGCTTTGGCGGCCGGCGCAGTGAAGACTTCCTCGTCGAACACAGCCCGCGTCACGCCCTGTGCGCCGCGGAAAACGGCCTTGGCGGCAAACGCGGTCAGCTTGTTTTCACCGAACAGCGATGCGGCGGCGCTGAGCACGGCGGGCAGCAGCTTGATGAGCAGCGGGCGGTAGACGAGTTCCTCAAGATCGAGCCATGCAGGCAGGCGGTCAACGTAGACCTTCCTGCCGTTCTCTTTTTTCATGAGCAGCGTGCGCACTAAGCCGAAATAAAGCGTAAAGCCGATCACGATCGAGATGAGTCCGCCGCGAAGATTGCTCCATGCGAAATAGTGCACGCTGTGCTCAAGTTCGCCCGCACGGAAGAAATCCGTTCCCGCGTCCGCGATCCTGTCCATCGTGAGATGCGGCAGCAGGCCGAGCGCCGGTATTACTGCGGCGGAAAGCACGAGCGCCGCAGCGGAAAGCGGAGCCATGTAATGCTTTTTCGCTTCGAATGCCGCCTGCCTTTCGTTATCGGCGTTTTTCTCAATAAACAGCGCGGAGAATAGCTTCGTCATGTATGCGACCGTCATACCGCCGGAAACAAGGAACAGCCACTCCACGGCGCGAACGGCAGCTCCGCCGTGCTCCGCAAGCTCCACGATGCCCTCGTGCAGCAGCGTCTTGCTGACGTAGCCGCTCAGGCCCGGGAAACCGCCGATGCCGAGCGCGCCGATCAGGAAAACAGCGGCGAGCAAGGGCTTTTTGCGCCCGAACCCGCGGATCTCGTTCAAATTGAGCCTGTGCAGGTTCATCACAACAACGCCCGCACACGTGAACAGCACAAGCTTGAACAGCGAATGATTCACCATGTGCAAAAGCGTCCCTCGCGCGGCGAGCGCGTTCTCATGCCCGAGCAGCACCATCGTGCCGATGCCGGTCAGGATAAACCCGATCTGCGAAACGGAAGAGCAGGCGAGCGTGCGTTTGAGGTCGACCGAAAGCAGCGCGAGAACCGCGCCGAGCAGCATCGTGATCACACCGAGTATGAGAATGAGCCTGCCCCACGCGGGATCGTCCGCAAACAGGCGGCAGCTCAGAACAAGCACGCCGAAGATCCCGGATTTTGTCAGAAGGCCGGAGAGCAGTGCGCTTGCCGGCGCGGGCGCAGCCGGGTGAGCTTTGGGCAGCCAGATGTGCAGCGGGAACATGCCCGCCTTTGCGCCGAAGCCAACAAGCACGCAGCCGCCTGCCGCATACAGCGCTTTTCTGTTCTCCGACTGCATCGCGAGGGCGGAGATCTCCGTCGTTCCGAAGATATGCTGCAGCAAATAGATGCCCATCAGCGCGGCAAGGCCGCCTATCACGGCGATCGCGAGATAGGTGTTCGCCGCACGGATCGCCCCGGGCGTTTCCTCCTGCAGTACCCATGTGTATGAGGTGAAGGACATGATCTCGAAGAACACGAGCGCCGTGAAAAGGTCTCCTGCGAGGAACACGCCCATCGTCGCGCCGAGCGTCAGCAGGTTGAAAAAGAAATATCGCGTCGTGTGCTTGTAATGCGCGAAATACTCAGGCGAAAACAGCATCGTCATAAGCCAGAGGAAGGCGATGACAACGAGATAGACCCTGCGGAAACCGTCCGTCTCGAGCATGAGTCCGCAGCCGGCAACGCCGGGAAGCGAGAAGGTAAGATCGGGCTTTGACGCGATAAGTATAGCGAGCGCAAATTCAACTGCAGCCGCAAGGATGGCGGCAGCGTTGCGGAGCTTTGTGTTTTTGCCGATAAATGCGCACACAGCGGCGGCGATCATCGGGAAGAGTACCAAAGCGATCAGCATGCGCACCTCCTACATTCCCGCCGCAACAGCCTGCGCGGCGTTTATGATCGGAGAGGTGACTATCCCGAGCAGCAGTGAACAGAGAGCAAGCGCACCGATCGGAACGAGCATCGCGGCGTCCGCCTCGTGCACTGCGGAAAGCTCAGAAACAGGCGTTTTCGACGGGAACCACGCCCGGCGGACGATCGTCAGCAGATAGACTGCGGTCAAAAAAGCGGAAACGAGCAGTATAGCGGCGCCGATCCAGCCGAGCACGCCTCCCTCAGCACAGGCGGTCAGCAGGTACCATTTGCTGATAAAGCCGGAAAACGGCGGTATGCCGATCAGCGAGAGCGAAGCGACGGTAAAACAGGCGAAGGTCACGGGCAGTTTTTTCCCGAGGCCGTCAAGCTCCGTCGTCTTTTCAAGCCCCGTTTGGTGCAGCACCGCGCCGGCGCAGAAGAACAGCGTTATCTTGATGCAGGCGTGCGCCGCCATGTGGATAAAGGCAGCGGAGAGCCCGGCGCCGGTCATGAGCATCGCGCCGAACAGGATGTATGAAAGGTTGGAAACGGTGGAATAAGCGAGCCTGCGTTTGAAATGCGTTTCGCGCACGGCCAAAACGGAGCCGAACAGTATCGTGAACGCGGTGATGATCAGCGCGGTCGTCTGCGGCCAGGCGCCTGCGAGCAGTTCTGTTCCGAAGCAATAATAAGTGAGGCGAACAACAGCGAACGCACCGGCTTTAACGACAGCGACCGCATGCAGAAGCGCGGTGACGGGCGTCGGCGCAACGGAAGCCCGCGGCAGCCAGACGTGCAGCGGGAAGATCGCCGCTTTGACGCCGAAACCGAGGAAACCGAACAGCCAGAACAGCCTTGCAACGGTCGTACTGCCGGGTATGCCGCTCAGCACGCCGCCCATCGTAAACGGGCCTGAAGCGCCGTTTGCAAGCAGGAACGCCATCGCCGCGAATGCGAACGCCGCGCCGCCGAGCGAAAGCAGCAGATACAGCTGCGTTGCACGCCACGCTTCTTTCGTCATCGGCTGCATCACGAGCGGCGCCGTCGTCAGTGTCAGCAGCTCATAGAAGCAGTACATCGTGAACAGGTTGCCGGCCATCGAAATACCGAGCGACGCGCCGTAGGCCATCAGAAAAAAGCTGAAGAACGAGCGCACGTGCTTTTCGTGCTTCATATAGGAGCAGGCGTAGAGCATCGTGAAGGGCCAAAGCGCGGAGATTATCCCGGTAAAAAACCTGCCGCTTTCGTCGAGACGCAGCAGGATCGTCAGATTAGGGGCAAAACGGATGACTTCCGCCGCTTCTTCACCGCCAACAAGAATAAGCAGCCACGCAAGCAGACTCACGACCACCGAAACGGCGAGCGCAAGCGAGACCCTCAGGCGGTAGGCCATGCCTTTGAAAAGGTAGAGCCCGAGGCCGGAGAGCACGGGAAGCATTATTGAGCTGACGTAAAGAATACTTGGCATAAAGGTTCAAACAATGCCGCCGGCGAGGGCGAGAAGCCATGAGGTCAGCGGCGCCGCAAAGATGCCGAGCAGCAAGGAGACCACCGCAAGCACGGAGATCGGCAGCCACATCAGCGCCGTACCCTCGTCGCTCCTTGCGGGGGCGGGGAAGTCCTTGCCCGGGAAAAAGCCCCGAACGGTGATTGGGAGCAGGTATCCGGCAGTCAGCAGAGCGGAAACGAGCAGTATCGCCGGTGCGAGCCAGCTGATGACGGGCAGACCGCTGTCAAGCGAACCAAGCGCAAGATACCACTTGCTCACGAACCCGGAGGACGGCGGGATGCCGATCAGGCCGAGCGAGGCGATCGTGAACATCAGTGTCGTGATAGGCATCGATTTGCCGATGCCCGTAAGCTCCGAAACGCGTGTGAGCTTCAGGTTGGAGATTATCGAACCCGCGCAGAGGAATAGGCAGATCTTGATGCATGCGTGGAAAACAAGGTGCATCAGCCCTCCGGCGACCGAGTTTTCGGTCATCAGGAACAGGCCGAGCAGGATGTATGAGACCTGGCTGACCGTGGAATAGGCAAGGCGTTTTTTGAGCAGATCTTCGCGGAACGCCATCATGGAACCCATGAACACGGTGAGGAGCGCAAGGCCTGTCAGCGCATACTGCACCCAGCTCCCGCGCAGGAAGTCAGCTCCGACAACGTAGAAGAGCAGCCGCAGGATCGCCAGCACGCCCGCCTTCGCGATGATACCGGAGAGCACTGCGCTTGCAGGCGCCGGCGCGGTGGGGTGAGCGGTCGGCAGCCAGCCGTGCAGCGGGTAAAGACCTGCTTTTGCGCCAAAGCCGATACAGGCGAGGAACACGACCACCTCGATGAGCGTCCTGTGCTCATTCGATGCGTTCAGCATGCCTCCCGGCGCAAAATCAAGGCTCGGGGTGTGGAGAGCGAGAATGAAGATCGCAAGCAGCGCGATGAAAGCGCCGGCGATGGAATAGAAAAGATACTTCAGCGCCGCGCGGGAAGCCTCCTCCGTTCTGTCGTGCAGCACGAGAGGGACCGAAACGAGCGTTGCCGCCTCGAAGAAAAGATACATCGTAATGAGGTTTTTCGATAGGTACATTCCAACGAGCGCCGAGAGCGTGAACAGCATGCAGCTGTAGAACGTCGCCTTGAGCTTGTTCGACCGCATATAGCGCAGCGTGAAAACACCGGTCAGCAGAAAGCCCGCCGCGGTCACGCCGAGGAAAAGCCTGCTGACGCCGTCGGTGCCGAGTTCCACAGTGAGCGTTGGCGTCATCGAAAACAGGTGCAGAGACGCGTCCGGCATAAAAAGGTATGCCGCCGTAAGCAGCGCCTGCACGCCGAGCGCGCCTATGAACAGGCCGCTGCGCGTTCGGTCGCCGGCTTTTTTAACAAGCGCGATCAAAACGCCGAAAGCGAGGGGAAGCGCCGGAAGCAGAATGAGGAAGAGTTTGTTCATAGCATCTCCAAAGGGCTCACATAAGCCCGAGTCCGCGGCTTATGAGGCCGACGAGCGGTTTGGCGGCGGTACCTGCCGCAAGGTTCATCAGAATGAGCAGCGCCGCCGAAACGGCAAAGGGGATCTGGTCGCGGATGCGCACGCGCGGCTTATCCTCAGCAGGGGAGGAATAGAGCACCACGAGCACACGAATGAAATACATCGCGTTCAGTATCGTGCTTGCTGCAAGCACCACGAGCGTCGGAACGATCAGTTCGCTCTTCTCAAAGGCGGCGAGCGCGAAACGGTATTTGCTCACAAAGCCCATCGTGAGCGGGATGCCGATCATCGAAAGCGTTCCAAAGCCGAACGCCGCACCTGCAGCCCGGTTGAAATGAGCAGCACCGAGCCAGTTTTCGCGTTTCTTCCCACCTGCCGCCTGCGAAAGCTGCGCCGAAGCGAGGAAAAGCATCGGCTTTGTAAGCGCGTGTGTCATGATGTGGAACACGGCGGCGAGCATGCCGAGGTCCGGCGAAATGCCGATGCCCATAAAGATATAGCCGATCTGTGCCGCGGAGGAGTACGCCACCATGCGGAAAACGTCCTTTTCCATCAGCGCACCGATGCTGCCGACGATGATGCCCGCAGCGCCGAGCACGTACAGCACGTTCGAAAGCCCGCTCTTGTAAAACACGTCCTCCGTGAAAACGGAAAGGACCAGCTTGATAAGCAGGAAGATGTATCCCTTGGAAACGAGCCCAGAAAGGATGCCTCCCGAGGAAGGCGTCGCGTAGCCGTAGGTGTCGGGCATCCAGAAATGGAAGGGGAACAAGCCGCTTTTGACGGCAAGGCCTATCGAAACGAGGCTGATGCCCGTGATGAGCACTGTGCGGTAACTGCCGTTTGCCCAAAGCGAAACGATGGCGGCCTTAAGATCCGGCATCAGAAGCTGCCCTGTGACCGCATAGAGAAAGACTATGCCCAGCAGGAAAAGGCCGGAGCCGATCAGCGAAAAGATCATATAGCGCGTTGCGGCAAGCGTCGTGCGCCCGATCTGGCGGATCATCAGCAGGCCGCACGCTGCGATCGTACAGATCTCCAGAAAAACGTAGCCGGTGAAGATATCGTTCGTGTATGAAAGGGCGATCAGCGAGGCGAGCACGAGATCGCACATCATATAGTACAAATTGCTCTTGCTCTTCTCAAGATCCAGCTCAAGCTGCTTCCTGCCGCCGAGCAGAGTGAGCAGCATCACGAGCGAAAACAGCAGCACCAGCAGCGGTTCAAGGATGCCGAAACGCAGCTCATTGCCCCACGGGCGGGGGAAATGCCCCATCAAATATTCGGTCGCAGCGCCGGTCCTGATCCCGAAGAACATCAGAATAAGCGCTCCTGCCGCCGTGAGAGCGCAGAGCGCAAGCGTCACCGCACGCGCAGCGCGGCCGGAGATCAGCGCCGCAAGCACCGCGCTCATGAAACAAAGCACTATTGAAAACAATGGGAAATTAACTGAGAAAGCCATCAGTTCACTCCATGCTCCTTCATTGCCGTTGCGTAGATAACGTCCAGATCAAGGGTATGATAGCGCTTATACAGCCGCACCGTCAGCGCGAGCAGTACGGCCGTAACGGAAACGGAGACGACGATGCCCGTAAGCACGAGCCCGGCGGGGAGGGGATTGACGTACAGCAGCGGGTCGGTGTTTTCGCCGAGCACGATGGGCGAAAGCCTGCCCTCGATGAAGCCGAGCGCAGTAAGAAGCAGATACGCGGCGGTGTCCATGATGTTGAGCCCTATGATCTTCTTCATCAGGTTGCGGTGCAGAAGCAGCGTCACGAAACCCACCGCGAACAACACCACCGCAGCGAGAAAAACACGAACGTCCCATAGTTTTTGCAATACTTCCGTCATATTCTGCCCCTCTGAAACAGCGAGTAAAGCCCATACATCGTGCACGCGACGACCACGCCGACGGCGATGTTGAGCGGTAGTATCAGCCCTGCGGAGAGAATGCGGCCGGGCGTTCCGGTCGTGAAGACCGTGTGCAGCCCGTTCGCCCCGCAGAAGAACGAATAGCATTTTGAAATACTGTAAAACCACAGCGCGGCAAGGCAGATGATCCTGAACGATCTGAAGTTCAAAAACCTTTCGAGCCCTTCATAGCCGAATGCTTCCGCATACAGGATAAGTCCCGCGCCGATGATGGCTCCGCCCGAGAACCCGCCTCCAGGCCCGAGATGCCCGTTCAGGATCACGTAAATGCCGAACAAGACTATGATGGGTATGAGCAGCCGCGCGGCAGTGCCCAGTATGCTGTCCGCTTTCATACGGATAAGACCGAGATCGGGCTCTTCCTTTTTGCCGTCGAGTTCAAGCAGCAGGATCAGTACTGCGGCAAGCCCCGTGAACAGCACGTGCGATTCACCAAGCGTATCAAAAGCGCGGTAATCGAGGATAACGCCGGAAACGATATTCACGGCGCCGGTCTCGGAGAGCCCGCTTTCAACGTACCGCCTTACGACCTCGTTTTCAGATGGATTCCCGGCTTTCCCGAACGCGGGCAGATCGAGCACCGCAAGGAACAGGAAGACTATCATAATCGCGCCGAGCATGGCGGCAAGCAGGGGATAGACCGCCCTGTATGCCTTGACGTCGCGCCGGGGAAGGCTTTCTTCCGGGGTCGCTGTCCCTTCTGCGCTCTCGCCCTCGGGCGCGGCTGAATAAGGCTCCGCTGCTGCGGCGTCAAGATCGAACCTGCCCGCGTCCCAATCGCGGAGGAACGCTTTAATGCTCCTCTTCTTCCCGTTTTTCATCTTCAGCCTTCTTTCGAATGTCCCTGAGCTTTTTCAGGGTCAAAAACATGAGGATGCTTGAAATACCGGCGCCGACGGCAGCCTCCGTCACGGCAAGATCAGGCGCCTTGAGAAGCGCCCATATAACGGACATAATAACGCTGTACGCCATAAAAATGACGATGGAGGACAAAAGGTTTTTTGTAATGCACGTGGCGATGCCGCAGATCACGAGCAGGCCGAGAAGCAGCAGTTCAAAGTAATCCATCCTCATCCTCCTTTACTTCGTCGTGCTCCATGTGCGAAGCGGCGTCGGGCTCGGTCGCAAGCACCATCCGGCTTAGAAGGTGCGAAGCGACGGGACTGCCGACCCAGAGAAACAGCAGCACGACGAGCAGCTTCCAGAAGAAGACCGGAGCCTGCGCCGCAAAGAGCAGCCCCGCGATGATCAGCAGCGCTCCGAGCGTGTCGATGATGGCGGCGCAGTGCAGCCGGTTCATAACGAATTTAAAGCGGAACACGCCAAGCGTCGCAAGCAGGATCGAAACGAGCCCGAAGAGCGACAGCAGCGCGGCGATCACGAAACGGACGCTATCGATCATAGTTGTCGTCCTCCATTCCCGCTTCACCGGGCTTGCGCCTGTTCATTAAGATCATCGCAAGCACTGCGACCGCAAGAAAACTGATCAGCGCGTAAATGAGGCATACGTCCAGCAGCCAGCTTTCGTTAAGATACAGTGCTATGACGGCGATCGCAAGCAAAGTCTGTGTGTTGATCATATTGATGCCCATCACGCGGTCGCCCGTCCTCGGCCCGCGGATAGCGCGGATGAGCGCGAAAAGGATGCCGACGCCGAGGCCGAACAGGATGCAGAGATACAGGATATGATAAGCTTTTTCCATGTCATTTCTCCATTTTCCGAAGGAGCTTAGCAAGCGTGCCGTTCTCGATGCCGTCAATCATTTCACGCCTGAGACAGTGCACGGTGAAGCGTTCGCCGTCCGTACGGACGGTGATGGTGCCGGGTGTGAGCGTTATGGAGTTTGCAAAGAGAAAACGGGTGAAGCGCGAGCTGAGCCCGGTATCGACCACTGCGAGCGCCGGTTTTACTGAAAGATCGCGCGAAAGAATGATCCGCAGCATGGTGAAGTTTGCCTTAATGATCCCGTAAAGCAGAACGGCGGTATATGCAAGAAAGAGCGGGATGCGGGTGAGAAGGCGCAGGTCGTCCTTCGGCGAGTAGCCAAACAGGGCATAGGCAGCGGCGGCGAGCAGCGCCGTAATGCCAATGCCGAACAGCACGATCTCAAATGTCAATGCTCCGTTCAGAATGAGCCATAACCCGAAAAGGATGGGATACATTCCGCCCTCCGAAAAGATGGAATACCACTAAATATTATATATCGGATCCGGCGGGAAATCAAGTGAAAAGAGGGCACAGCAAATGCGTGAAAAGGCGAAAACCGAGCAGCCGAAAAGAACGGCGCCGTTGACAATAAGGCGCGTTTTTGCTATATTCAGTTCAGCAAGACCATATCAAAGGAGAAAAGAAATGAGCGCAAAACCCAAAAAGAGATTCAGCGGATGGAACCTTATATGGATAGTTCCGCTTATCGCAGTGCTCGCCCTTGCCGTGATGATGTACGTCATTCCGGCACTCGAAGGCGTTGACAGGACCGAAGCAGGCGGTTCATCGGACTGGATGTCTCATCTAAGCGACGATACGCCCCTTTCGGACGTCATCCTGCCAGGCACGCACGACAGCGCAACGAAGTTCGTCCAGCTCGCTTATTTTTCAAAATGCCAGGCGCTTTCGATCGGCAAACAGCTTGAAGCCGGTTATCGTTATCTCGACATACGCCTCGGTGCGGACGGCGATAAGCTGAAGCTAATGCACGGCTTCACAAACTGTACCGAGGGCGGCTTCCCGTGGTCCAATGCGCTCTATCTTGATAATGTGCTTGCGGACTGCTACTCCTTCCTCAAAGCGCATCCGGGCGAGACCGTCATTTTTGCGGTCAAGCAGGAGCATGGCGACGAGAGCGTCCTTCAGTTCGAAAGGCTCCTTGACGGTTATATTTCAAAGAATAAGGATATGTGGCTGCACACGTCCTCGGTGCCGACTGTCGGCGAGGCAAGAGGCAAGCTCGTTCTGATGCGCCGCTATCAGGACGAAGCCGCACTCGGCGACCGCGCGGGGATCCCGCTGATCTGGCCGGACCAGGGCGGGCATGACGACGTCAGCCTTGCAGCCGCTGCGGCGGACAACGGCTCGTACACGCTTACCGTGCAGGATCGCTTTGAATACGGCGCGGCGGACAAATGGACGGCGTTCACAAAGGGCCTGACAGCCTGCGAGACCGGCGATAACTCGGTGCTTGTAAACTTCCTCTCCACCAAGGGCACGGCGACCTACGGGCATCCCTACGCCTTTGCAAAACAGCTCAACGCCAAACTGCTTGATCTCAGCGAGGATCAGCTCCACGGTTGGGTGATCGTAGATTTCGCCTCTGCAAAGCTCGCACAGCATATCTATGAAGTGAATTTCAGACGATCGCAGCACGATAAGCAAAAGGCGCAGCCTCATCCGGGCCGCGCCTTTTCTGCGCTTTTTTATCAGAATCCGAGCTCGTCGTTCACAAGGATCACGTAGATCCTGCCCGGATGGCGGGAATAGCGGGTGATCAGAAACTGGCAGCAGATCGTGTCAGGTGATTTGCAGTTCATGCAGGAGCCGGTCTTGGCGCAGGGCGTATTGAGGCCGAAGCGCTGGGCATTGATCGGCGCGGCAACGCTGCGCGCGCGTTTCATAGCGCCGTCCACGTCCGAACAGACCTTGTTCATGCCCACGATGAAGATGACCTTGCGGGGTCCTTGCGCGATCGCGGAAACGCGGTTCGCGTTGCCGTCGATATTGATGAGCACGCCGTCCTCGGTGATCGCGTTGCAGCTTGAAAGGAACACGTCCGCATCATAGGCTGCAAGCATCGCGGCGCGCTTGTCCGGCGTCTCGTCGCGATCGATAAAGTTGTAGTTGCCGTTCTTGAGCGCGAAAACGAGCCCGATCTCGTGAACGCTCATGCCGCCGCCCATAGTTGCCGAACTGCCCTCGGGGATCAGTGAAAGCGCGGTCTCAAGCGCCTTCTCACGGCTTTCCGCGTAATAGCCGGTCATATTGCGGGAAGCAAGCCCCTTGATGACCTTTTCGGCAAGGAGCGCGTTGCGTTTTCTGATGTTTTCGTTCATAGTCAGACCTCTCATTCTGTTTACTTTATTGTGATTATACTATATGCGGCGGAGAAAGGCAAATAACAAAAAAGAGCCCCTTACTCAGGCTTGAGCAAGGGGCTCTGCGGTCTTTAATCGAAGCAGGAACGGATTAACTTAACGAGTTCTGCCCTGTCCACGTTCCCGGCGGTAATGTCTATACTGACCTCACCGCTGTAGACAACGGCGCGCCAGACAGGATACTCCGGATCGTCGGTCTGGCTGATAAAGGAATCTGCAGTCAGCTCCTCAAGCCTGACATCGTACCTGCGGACCGGGTCTTCGTATCCCTGCACGGCGTGGACCGCCTCAAGATCTCCGATATAGATATTGATATAGCCCGAGACCTTCGAACCCGGCGCGTATTCGTAGCTGAGGTTCAGGCGCTTGATACCGATCGTCCGCCCGGTTTTCCTTTCGACCTCGTATTCGCCGATGCAGTACTCGAACCGGGCGTCTTCCGGGATGTAGTCAGGGATATACCTGCCGTATGTCGGCTCGAGAACAGCGTCTTCAAGCTTCATCCCGCGCAGCTGGGCGTTGTTTTCAACCGCTTCGCCTTCACCGCTTTCCATAGCGTCGAGGAAGGGGCGCACTTTCGCTTCGTCCAGCTCTATGAAGTAGCCGCCGAAGCTGCCAAGCAGCATGGCATATTTACCTTCAAGTATCCGCAGTCTTATCGAGAAGTCCCCAAGATCAAGCCAAACGAGCCAATGATCGCTGTTTGCAAGTGCCTCAAGCTCCTCCTCGGTCTCGTACGGGACGCACCAGGCGCCTTCGTCGATCGCCTGCATGAATGCCTTTGCCGCTTCGCTCTGCGCAGCAAGGGAATGCCTGATACCGTAAGCATGCTTTTCGGACTCCATATCCTCGTAGATTATCGACTCAAGCCTTTCGCCGACGTGGAAGCGCTCCTCGATGACGTCCGCGCCGTAGGCAACGGAGTACCCGTTATCGCAGATATAGACGACGAGCTCGCCTTCGTAGTAGGGGTTTTCCCTGCACAGCATGAACGAAGGATCGAAGCCGTTTACGGCATACACCTCTCCTCTGAACACCCCTTCACCGTCATTGTACTCACTTGGCAGGCGATGATACACCTCTTTGACGGTCAGGACCCGTTCGCCGAGGTATGCAGCCTGATCAAGCTCCCCGAAAGCGCTCCAGTACAGCCTTCCGTCATACTTGAAGAACGGCACCCATTCCACCAGCGTGTTTTCCGGAACGTCGAAATGATTTGTCAGATCCACCTTTTCACCTCTTGCTGCTGCCATATCACGCTTATAGGACAGCACGATATTGGAATCGAACCCGCCGCTTGAATGCAGCAGCGTAATGCGGGCGTGATCGCCGGGTACGTGAGTGTCGGCCGGCGCTTCTGTTTGTTCGCTCCCGTTAGCGGTCTGCTCTCCGCCCTTGTGCCCGATCTTGCCGATCGCAAGCGCAAGCACGAGCGCGAGAACAAACATTGCCGCTGCCGCGATCGCCAATCCAAAGCCTCTTCTGCGCACGGGGCGATAGTCCCCGGCCTGCTCCACAGCCCGATCGTCAACGGAATTCAGCGACTCCAGCAAATAATCGTTTTTCATAAGGAATACCCTTCCTTTCTCAAATAATCGGCAAGCCTTCCGCGCATGCGAAAGAGTTCTGTCTTGACCTTGCTCTTTGAGAAACCGAACCGCTTTGAAAGCTCATCAACGGAATCGAAGAACCAATACCTCCTGATAAAGAGCATCCGTTTTTCCTCAGGCTGTGCCGCAAGAAATGCGTTTATCATTCGCCCCAGCTCCTTTGCTTCCGCTTCGGTATCAACGCTCATGTTCCCTGCAAGGCATTCCTCGAGCTCGTGCGTGAGCTCCGTGAATTCAGCGCTGCGCTTTCCGGCAGACGCTCTGCGAAGCCTGTCTATCGCAGCGGAGCGCAGCAGCTTTGCAAGAAACGCAAACAGGTATTCCCTCGGCTCATTCGGCGGGATCAGCTCCCAGGCACGCAGGTATACGTCGTTTTCGCACTCTTCGGCGGTCCCGGTGTCGCAGCCGAGCTTCAGTGCGGCCGACCTCAGCCTTGCGCCATACTTTAAGGACGTCTCCTTTACAGCATCCTCACTTCGCGCAAGATACAGATCAACGATCTTCGAATCGTTCATCGGAGCCTCCTTTCGTGCGTTTCGGTTTCACCCTTAATATCGCATTCCGCCGGGCTTTGGTTACAGTGCTTAAACTGCAAAAAACGGCTTCGCATATGCCAAGCCGTAATTCGGTCAACTATCGATTATTCCGTATTGCTGAAGCAGCGCGATCCGGTTTTTTCCTATCTTAAGGCTTTCTGCCGGGCTGACCGGACCGTTTTCGCGCTTGATCATGTACCTCCATGCCCTCTGCACCCACGCTGCGGGAAGCAGCCAAGGCTTCCTGCGCAGGTATGCGTAGCGTGATTCGAGGGCAGCTGCCGAGGGAAACAGCGACTTCAGCGTACTGCGCGCCTTCCGGCCGTTTTTCTGTGCAGCCACGGCGTCGAGCGTCATATTGCTCGAATGCAGGCGGTTGATATCGTTCGTACCGTACAGACCGCCTGTGATGATATCCTCAAGCAGCGGTTCAACGTCAATTTCGTTATCCGCAAAACAGCTCGGCCGCTCCTCAAACCCGAGGTATTCTCTGCCGATGCCGAACATAGCCGCGGTCATTCGGTCGATGCGCAGTTTTTTGCATTCGGTGCCAATGCGCTCCCAATCGATCTCAGCGCTGTAATGCTTTGCGAACATATTGATATCCGCGATCTGGCGGATGCCTACGCCGCTGTGCAGGAAATGCTTGTAGGCGTGCAGGATGAGATAGAGCAGGTGATCGGTCGGCGCAAGCGTGCGCATCGTGACGCCCCAGACGTTCACCTCAACGCTCCGCTCGGCGGCATGCTCGAGCGCGGCGTTGCAGTCGCCGTATGCCTCGCTGTCCGGCGGGAAAAAGCACTTGTGGACCTCGATATACATGTGGTTATCGGGGTGCTTGTAAGCGACCTCATGATCAACGTCAAGCCGCGAGTCCGGATCATACAGCTCAAATCCGTAATCCTCGAGCGCTTGATGATAACGCATGAAGTCATCCGGATCGACAAGCAGATCCTCATCCACGGATATGCGCTGATCCGGGTGAGGATAAAGCTCACGGCACATGATGCCCTTTGTGACGATAGGGAGAAGCCCCTTTCCGGCAAGATATCGGTAGAACAGCGTGAATTCCGCCGTCTGTTTCGCCTGAGCAAGCGTTTCGCTTTTTGCCTTGCGGGTCAGATATTCCGCACGGCGGGCGGATGAGGTGACAGCAGGGGAGAGATATGTGGCCTGCGCGATCATCGGCAGGAGCCGGTTTTCGGATGCAAGCCGAAGAAGGCGAAGCCAATCGTCGTTTTGGATAGGCTCCGCCCACTGTACGTGCTCGTCATGCAGCGCGCAGCTGAATGCTTCTAAAAGTTTTGCTTCCGTATTGTTCATACGGCGGATCAAAGTCCTCCGGATCCCTGATCTGTTGGGACCTCAATGACTATATCCTCGCCATGAGTATCGATCCATGCGTCGGGGTCAAACGTCTCGGCGGGTTCACCGGTCTCAACAAGCTCGCCGGTTTCAGCGGGCTCCGCCGATTCGGCAGGTTCCGCGGTTGCGTCCCCGGGAGCGGGCGTAGCGGCGGCTTCAGTATCGGTCACGACAGGAGCCGCTGTGGGATCCGTGCCGGCCGGATCACCGTTCGGATTGCAGCACAACAGCTTTACGGCGATGAGAGCGCCGACGATAAGCACTGCCGCAATGATTATTGCAATGAGTCTTTTGTTCATTCGATCATCCTTTCTGCTCATCGGAGAGCAAATAGTTTAGTCCTGCCATCTGCTTGATGAAATCCTCGATCACGGTGCGCAGCGCTTCGCGGTCATCGACCTCGAACTCTGCTTCGACAGCGGCAATAAGCTGCTCCGTGTCCGCCCCTTTCTCAAGCTGTTTCCACAGGAACGCGGAGGGTTCGTTGATCTGTGTGACGTACGGGCAAAGGTTCGTCAGGGAGCTCGCCGCAACGAGTATATTCTCGCCGCAGATATCGGTCAGCACTATGCCGGGTCTTGTTCTGTACTTAACCATTCGCGCCTCCTTCTCGGTTCCCTATAATAAACGCACGAAGAATCTCCGTGGATGGATCATCGCCCTTGTTGATGAATTTCGCAAGCTTGCCGGCGCCGATCAAGCGGTCCATGACCTTTGCAAGCGCACGGATCTCAGTCTCCGTCCCGGGCGTAACGATGGCCTGATTGAAAAACGGGATCACAGCTTCCCTCGGTTCAAGCGGTTCGAGCCTGTTTTCACCGCCCTGCTCAAGCAGTATGACGCCGCCGAGCGGAGCGCGAAGGTCCTTGTTTCCGAAGTTCTCCTTGCCGCACCACGGCGTGGAATGGATCATCACCGTGCCGTCTTCCCGCGGTTCGATCACGGGCATATCGCCTGTGATCATTTCGATCTCACCGGGGTGCAGTTGGCACCAGTTCAAAAACTGAGTGGTCTTCCCCGTACCGCTCGGAGCGGCAAGCAGCCATGCCTTGCCTTTGCAAACGAACGCTGCGGAATGAAAAATGCAGCAGCCCCATTTGAGCAAATGTCTTGATGTCAGCTCGATCAGCAGGCGGTACTCAACGTAATCGTCCCTGTACTCCGGCAAAAGCTTCCGTCCGGTCTCCATCAGCTCGGGCGTGGCGCAAATGTCAAACTCCTCCCCGGCCACCGGGCGGATATAGGAGCGAAAATTCAGCCACGTCCTCCTGCAGAGGAACGAATACCGCACCTCATGCCCCGCATATTCAACTGCAAAGACCCTTTTCATCTATTTTATTATACACGGTGCGTTTACCTTGTCAAGAAGAAAAGCGCGGAGGCTTGCTCCGCGCTTTTGCTTGTTGGTTCAGATGAGTTACCACTGATAGGGCACAACGTAGATGCCAAAATCCTCTTCGCTGTAACCAAGGGCTTTCCACTGAGCGAGGCTGTAATCGCAGTCCGCAAACCACATGCCGTAGTCGTACATATCGGGCTGGCCGGACGTACCCTTGTCGTTCTGTTGATCGTAGAACTGCCAAAGGTTATCCGGGTGAGTAGCCCAAGCGTTAAAGTTCATCGGCAGGTCGTTGTTACCCAGACCGTCCTGAGCAGTACCGCCGCCGATGACGCCGGTAGGCGAGGGACTGGCTTCGAATACGATACCGGGGATACCGAATTTATTCTTGCTCATGTATTTCCACCTCTTTCTGATCAGTTCCACTTGGTAACTGAATAGTTGGCAACAGAGTCGGACTGGGACGCAATACCAACGGAGTTGATGTTATCGAGGCCCTGATACGTCCTGATCGCATAACCGGTGACCCTGAGGCCGTCCGGCGTTACCCAGTACTGAGCAACGGTGTCGCCGTTATTCAGCAGATTCACAACGGGCTGGCCGTTGCTGCCGTGGTTGATAACGGTCAGATAGTTCAGATAGCCCCTCGTGCGGAACAGGCTCGTTGCGGTCAGCGTCTGAGAGCTGTCGCCGTGCGTGGTCGTCACCGTAAGGGATCTGACGATATGCTCTGCAGCGTCATTAGCGGACTTAACGACGTAACCGGTCTCCAGATAATCGGTGTAGGACAGGTCAACGTCGGAGATCAGCCACGCGGTGGAGATGCTGCCGCTGGCAAGGTAGTAGGTGTAGTGCAGGTAAGGCCTCAGGTACTTGTCGGCCGGGACCTCCTTGATGTAGTAGGTCGTGCCGGCAACGGGATTCAGCTCGGTGCCGTAGTCGGCATTGTCAGCCTGCTTGTAAGGCACTGCGGTCCACTTGACGTTATAGCCGTTGTAGGCCTTTGCTGCGGTGCCGTTCACGGGAGCGTCCTGCTTCTGCTGTGCCCAGGAAGCGTCCTTAACGAGCTCGCCGTTGTTCCAGGAGACGTTAACGTCATCCCAGGTCATGACCTTTGCGCCGTCTTCCTGAGTGAACTGACCGCTGACGCCGTCATAGTACTTGTAGTAACCGGCGTAGAGGTAGTTCTCCGTGGTGCTGCCGGCGAGGTCGTAGGTGCCGTCCTTAGTGGTGCGGACGATCTTCTCGACCTGGTTGGTGCCGGAATGGTAGACGTAGAACACGCTTGCCCAGACGGCGTACATGCCGTGGTAGGGCATGATCTCGTCCGCGGCGACTGCGGTGGCGGGCTTCCACTCGTCACCGAACTTCGCGAGGAAGTAGCCGTGGGTCTCGCCCTCAGTGGGGTAGACGTACTTAAGGAACAGGTCGTCCTCGTTCAGATCGCGGACCTTCGTATAATCCGGGTTCGCAACCTGCTGATGAGTATCGGGATCCTCGATAGTGGGCATAAACTCGGTGCCGATGTTGCCGTTCGTATCGCTGATCGGGATCCTTGCCCAGCCGAGGAACACGTGGTCTTCCCAAACGAGGTTGTCGTCGTCGCCCCAGATGAGCTCGTCGGCCTTGGCGCCGCCAGGGGTGGTGGTATCCGCCTCGGGATACTCGATAGCGATGGTCTCGTTCATGATGACGTCGGTGGAGTTCTTGTAATCACCGGTGTTGTTGTTCGCGTGCCAGGTGATGTGGGTCTTCTCCTGGATGACCCTCGGGCCGTAGGTCGCGCGGAGCGTTACGGTGTAAGTCTTGGTGACGGTCTTCGAATAGGTCGCGTAAACGACGAGGTTCGAAGTGATTTCGGAGAAGTCCTTATCCCAACCGGTGAAGTTGTAGCCGGGACGGGTGGGATCGGCGGGCGCAGAAGCGCTTTCACCCTCGGCAACGGTCTGGGTGCTGAGCACGCGGCCGTTCCAATCCTTGAAGGTGACGAGGTAGTGACCGGCCTGCTGGAACTCATAATACGCGGTGAACGTCAGATCCTCGGTGACCGTGGTGTAGTTAGCGGGATCGGGATTCCAGCGGACGAAGTAGTAGTTCTCGTTGCTGTGGTCGGGCGTGGCGGGAGTCGCGGGCATCGCGCCGCCGTCCTCGACTTCATAGGCATGAATGATGCTTTCGGTATAGCCGTCGACAAACGTCACGGTGTGCGGAACGGCAACCTGCTCCTCGACCCACTCCTTGTGGTAGAGCTGGACGTATTCACTGGAAGAATGCTCCGTGAACACACCCATGTAGTTGCCGGTACCGCCGGCAGAAGCATACTCCGCGTACATCGTCGTTCCGTTGACGGAACGCGTCAGGGTCTTGTTGGCCGAATTCCAGACCCAGTTTGTAGCATAAGTGTTCGAAGTGTCGGGATACAGATCGTTATATCCCGTGCTGGAGTAAGTCCTGAGGTAATAGTTGGAGTTGCTGCCACTCGTGATAGTACCGCCTGTGGTCGTAGAGAAGGTCCAGGTGCAGTAATCAAGATTGGTCGCGTTGCCGGTAACGCCGGTAACGATCTCGCCGTCCCTGATCGCTACGCCGGTATAGCCGAGGTAATTACTACTGTTATTATAATAGTAGTGGTTGGTCGCTGTTTCGTTGTAGTTGACCGCAAGATAAACGGTATCGCCTACGACAAAGCCGATCAGGTAATCGTCATCGGGAACGATAGTGGTGACGGGCTTCCACTCATAGTGACCTTCGCCCTGCGAGGAGTTCTGCTCATACTGAGCGGTGACCGTGAGGTTGGAGGTGACGTTCGAGAAGTCGACGTCCCAACCGGTGAAGGTGTAGCCGGCGCGGGAGGGATCCGCGGGAGCGGTCGCAGCCTGGCCCTCGGTGACGGTCTGAGTCTTCAGAACGGTGCCGTCCCAATCCTGGAAGGTGACGGTGTAGGTGGCAGCAGCGTTCTTCGTGTAGGTGACGGTGACCTCAACGTCCGAAGTGCCCATGGTGCCGGATACGGTCGTCTGGCTCGGCGTGTAGCCGGTGATGGACGGAACGGTTACGCTGTAGTCTTCGCCCTGAGCGACCTGCGAGTTATGCGCAGTGGGAGCGGTGGTGCCGTCTGCCATCACGTAGTTGACCGTGAGGTTATAAGCGCGGGCGTAGATGCTGATGGCGTCGGCAGAACTTGCCTTAGCAACAGAATAGTCATAATAATCGGTGCTGGATGTATCCAAGTACAGGTAGTAATAGCCACCCGCCTCCACCTGGTTATTAAAGCGACGGCTGCTGTCGTACAGCCATGCTAAAGCCGTCGACGATGTGGTAAGGTAACCGTCATCATAATCAGTAAGGTCAAGATATTCACTATTTGCAACATTTCGCCACGTATAGCCATTGGCTGCATTGCCACCTGCGACCCAAGTTACATCGTTGACAGAATCTGCGGGAACGGCGATAGTATCGCCGGTTTTTGTTACAACAACGGCAAGCAGCCAGCTCTTGCTTGCATTACCTGAATCAGACCCGTCTGCATTAAATGAATTAGGAGTATGATCCTTCGAAAGAGCGTAAGCATCGGCGGCATCCGAAACGATAACGTAGGGAACGCCGACAACGGGAGCGTCGACCTTCTTGTAGGTCACGGTCTCGTCAGAACCGGAGCCGCTGTCGTCCTGAACGTAGAGCTTGACTGTAACGTCGTTGCCGGAGGTTGTTGTGACCGCACGCATATTATTACCGCCGTCGTAGCTGTAATATGAAGCGTACTTGTTGTTATTGTACCTTAAAGTGTTAGCTGAGGCATTCCATGTCCAATTATAACTGGGTTCGGAACGATCGGGATACAAGTCAACGTAGCTGCCGGCAGAAGCATATAGATACCTGCTGCCGTATACGCTGGTGATGTTGCCGCCGGTGGTGCTTGAGAAATTCCACTGGCAGTACTGCAGATCGGTCGCATTGCCGGATACGCCTACGATCTTGCCGCCGTTGAATACAGCGGGAGCGGTATAGCCGTAATAGTTATAGTTGCTATCGGAAACATAGTATCTTGCATTGCCGGATTGAGACGCGTTATAGCTGACCATCAGGTAAACCGTGCCGTCGACCTCAAAGCCGATCAGGTAGGTCTTGCTGGTATCGATGGTAGTATCGGTGTACTCGACCCAGGTCTCGCCGGCCTTGGTATCGACGGAGGTGCTCCTGGTGCCGTATACGGGGTTCAGCGTGATGGTGCCTTCCACCGCGTACTGAGCGTCGACCTCGAAATCCTGGCCGGGATGCTTGTAGATGCCGGTGCCATTGCCGTTCTTATCGAGGATCTCCCAATAGAGGAACTGCCAATCCTTGGGGATATCCGGAGTGGAGGCGGTGCGGGTATAGGCGGTCGCCTTGTCCATGTAGCGGAGCGGATCCTCCCAGTAGGTGGGGGTGCCGTCCAGCTCGGCGAAGGTGCCGGTATGGCCGGCCACGTTCTCCTGCTCAATGGCATTGTACCTGACGGTGATGCCGTTGGCGCCGGAAAGGACCTTACGCCACTTGGCGTAAATGACGACCTTCTTGGTGATCCAGGGACGGTTGATATCGCCATTGGTGCCGTTGGACTCGGTGGGTTCGGTCTTGGGATAGTTCACCGCGATTTCGTCATTCAGACGAGTGGCGAAGTTGTAGGGCTCCGTGCAGGCCTCGTCAATGTACCAGCCGACAAGGACGTAGTTGCCGTTCGCGTCGCTGGCTTCGATGGGCTGACCGTCGGAGATCTGGCCGAGGTAATCCACGCGGAAGTTCATCGCCTGGCTCGATTCCGCCCACTGGACCTGGAAATTGGGATCGGAGGGGAGGTTGGGCTCAAGGAACACGCGGTACTGGCGCTTGATGAACTTGGCATAAACCGTTACGCCGTTAAGAGGCATGGTCTTGCCGGTGAAATCATAGGCGGTGGTGCAGCCGGGGTCGACGTACCAGCCGTCGAAGATGAAGCTTTCATCCGTGAAATCGCCCGCGGAGATCGGATCGTAGTAGTTGGCGCCGCCGACCTTGTAGGAATCGATGGAAGCCTCGTAGTAGATAGTCGGGGACTGCTTGAGCTGACCGGCCATCGGGCCGTCTACGGCGTTGCCGTTGCCGTCCGCATATTTGCCGACCATGTAGTGGATGCGGTACTTGTTGCGGGTGTAACGGAACTGGATACCGCCCTCTGTGGCGTTCCAACGTATAAGCTCATGACGGGTATTGCCTTCATACTCAACGCCGGTGCCATATTCAAACCAATCCGTCCAACCATCAACAGCAGTATGGGATTCGGGGTTTACAAGGTTGTCGCCGTTATACTCCGTACCGGTCGTATAAGTAGTAACACCGGAAGGAAGGTTGATCCTGAATACGGAACGTGTGAAGCCCTGGAAGCTCCTGAATACCATGCCGTTGCCAGTCTGAGTGGGGATCGTGTAGTTCGCGGACGCAGGCCAATTGCCATTTTCGTCCATCAGGAAATGGTAGACGTTGGTATTGAAGTTTTCAGAACGGCCGTAGAAGTCGGTATGGTAAACGTCTGCGGGATCCTCATTCGCACTCTGGCCGAAAGTATCTTCAATACTGGTAAAGGTGCTGCCTGAGGCCGAATTGAACCAACGGTAGTCGGTCGGCCAGGTATAACCCGCTGTTACCAAGCGCTGGCCGTAAAGACCCGAGAAGGTCGTTCTTTCGCCATAGTTCGGAACATAGATCGAGCTGCTCGAGGAAGATACACGCCTGTAGACCGTTAACGAGGAATTGTATTCCATCCAGTACGTAGAGCCATTATACGTAAAGTAATAATCGTAATAACTCGAAGAATACGTCAGCGCGTAGAAAGTGTTGTCGATCAGCACGAAGTACGTATTGGAAGAAGTACTTGTCAGGCTGCCGGGCCATACATAGTATCCATAGGTACCGGCCGAATTGTGGTTGGTAATAGGATAGTATGTACCGTTCTCATAGTAATAATAGACGCCGGATGAAAAATTGACGCTGGTAGCTCTGGAGTAGCCGGTGGGGATGAGGAAGGTGTAAGTGACCAACTCACGATCCCAATAGAGGTTGACTACCGTGGAGCCGTTGGGAAGCACCGTGGTGTTGTTGGCAGTCACGCCGCCGCCAATGGTGACGTAGCCGCTGCCCGAAGCTGCCTGATGAGTGCTGTTGTATTTGAATCCGAAGAAGTTATTCCAAGTACCGGAACCGTCGGGCTTGGTATTGATGCCATATTCGCTGGTATCACTATCCACGGTGTAGGTGTGAGTGGTTTTGAAATAACTCAGATCGAGAGCGGAAACGTTCGTATTCGGCGCGGCGTTCAGCGTGGTGGAGAACGCATAGTCGTAGGTCTTGTTGGCTTCCGCCGCGTTCTTATCGTCGTTAACGCTCTGCTTCCAGACGATAAGGGTATAGGGAACGGAGGACTTCAGAGTCCACTTGGCGTAGACCGTGGTATCCTGGGAGATCGTTCCTGTGAAGCTGAACTGGTTGGACCAGGTGCCGTTGGCATAGGTGGTGTACCAGCCGCCGAAATCATAGCCCGCGAGCTCGGGATTGGGGGTGGGCCTTGCATTCGAGGGGATGTTGCCGTGCGGGCAGAAAATGGGAGCGTTATAGGTAGCGCCCTTGAAGTTTCCGCCGGGGTTCTCCTCGAAAGTCAGCCAATAGCCCTGCTGCACCTGCGCACGCAGCGTGGTGAGGGTATTGGTGATGGTGACTTCCGAATTGTTCTGGTAAACGGTATCGTCGCCGTCGTCCTTCTGCCAGCCGGTGAAGCGGTAGCCCTGCTCCTCGGGAGTGTACAGATGGTAAATGGTGTAGTTGATGGAGTTATCCTTGGAGAAGATGGTCTGGAAATCGAGGGTGGTCGCACCGTTCTCATCGACGTATGCAACGTTGAAATACTTGTAGACCATCGCGTATACGTCGAAGGTCTGTCCCTCGGTGACGGGGCTTGCAAGGCGAGTCCTTACCTGAGCGCGGATATAGTCGATGGTGTGCTGACCGTCGATATCGGCAGTGGTGTAGGCGTTGCCGACGGACCAGCCGCAGAACATCTCGCCCTCGTTGACTTCGGGAAGCTCGGGGTCTTCGATGATCGTGCCGAGGATGTCGATATCGCGCTGAGTGACGTTGACTACGTACGCGGGCTCGGTATCGTCGTCATGATAGAAGAAGCGAACCTGCAGACGGGCATTTTCGCCGGTGGCGTCGCCGATGACCGCGTAAACGGAGAAGTCCTCCGCGTCGAAGGTGATGGTCTGGCCGCTGACGTAGAACTGTTCGACGACCTCCATCTCGGCGGTATCGATCTCATCCGCGCCGCCCTTGAAGTGGACAAGGCGGATATTCTCGAGGTTGGCGATGACGCTGTTGTCGAGGATGACCGTGACCGGCTTTCTGGGGTCGACTTCTTCACCGTTGTTGATGAAGTTGATGTCGACCGCGGTGAAAACGTGGCCGCGCTCGTCGGACGCTGCGTTGAACGCGTCCTGAACCGCGTCGAGATCCGCAATGGTCACGACGTCGAGCTCGGTGTCGGCGGGCAGAGCGCCTCTGGGTGCGTCGACGTGCACTGAAGTGCCGCCAAGCACGTTGTCTTCCATTGACTGCGCAGGATAGGTGGGCTTGAACTGGTCGGCGATGGGCTTGGCGATCCAGTCAAGGAAATCCTTGGCAGCTCTGCGGTCATTGCCGTCGGCAGGATTCTGCGCTCCGGTATAAGCCGAAACGGGGAACGCCGTGACGATCATGATGACGGCGAGCGCCAGCGCGATGAACTTCGCAAAACGCTGTTTCAAAATATTCTTCCTCCTTGTGGAAAAATTTTTGTGTTTTACGGGTTTCAGAATGCCTTGTTTTCATCAATTGCCATAGCAAGGCATAGTAAACCTTATACCAATTCATTTTACTACACACGCATGGCAATGTCAACATTTCAGAGCCAATATATTGATTATATTTTCAAAAAACAGGCGGCAGAAAAATCAAGGAAAATATAGAAAAAAAGGTTTACACCGCTTAGGTGCAGCTGCACTCTGAAAAAGCCATGGACAACAGCCCGGGATCCGCTCAAAACAGAATTACGAATTGTAATATATACCGACAAGACCCGTTTCGCGCAGCCCCGGTCCGGTTGTTGCTTTTTCAACCTGTGTGCTATATAATAAGTTAATATGGAATCGGCTAATGACAATAAAACCGAAAAGGCGTTTTTCAGCTCACTGAAAACGCTCGCGAAAAGAAAGCGCGATGGCAGCCTTGGGGAGATAATCGACGACTGGCGATGGATCTTTACCTACACCAGGCGCCACAGGCTTGCCGTTGTGTTCTATACCGTCCTCGGCATACTCAGCACGACGATGGGGCTCGTTGCGAGCGTTGCGGGCAAGTACATGATCGATATCATCACCGGCCGCCAGACCTCCAAGCTCGGTCTGATGATCGCGGTGATGCTCGGCAGCGCGGCGTTCAGCCTCCTGTTCTCGAACCTGATCAGCAGGCTTTCGGCGAAGATCAGCATCCGCATCAACAACGATATCCAGGCGGATATCTTCGACCAGATAATCGACGTGGACTGGAAGGCAATCAGCGAGTACTCGAGCGGCGACCTTATCAACCGCTTCAACGGCGACGTCAGCACGGTCAGCAAGAACGCGATCAGCTGGCTCCCTACCATTATAATAACTATCTACAGCTTCGTCGTTACCTTCGCCGTGATCTGGCATTACAACAAGGTGATGTCGCTGCTCGCCTTTGCCAGCGCTCCTGTGATGCTGGTCATGAGCAAGTATTTCATCAACAAGCAGCGGGAATACGCGAAAAAGGTCCGCGAGACCGGCAGCGAGATGATGGGCTTCGAAGTGGAGACCTTCTATAATTTCGATACTATCAAGTCCTTCGGCATCATGGAGAGCTACGGGCGAAAACTACGCCAATGGCAGGAGAAGCTCAAAACACTGAGCCTTGCCTACAACCTCTTTACGATCAAGACGAACGTCTTCATGTCCGTCCTCGGGATGATCGTTCAGTACGCGGCTTTCGGTTACTGCCTGTTCCTTCTCTGGACGGGGCAGATAACCTTCGGCACGATGCAGCTGTTCCTTGACCAGCGTGTGAAGCTCTCGTCCGCATTCAACAACGTGGTCGGCATCATACCGTCGTTCCTTGCAAGCTCCGTCTCCGCCCACCGCATCAGGGAACTGATCGATCTCCCGCGCGAAAAGCATATCCCGGAAAGCAGTAAACTCAGGGAGCTTGAAAACGACGGGTTCGAGGTCAGGATGGACGGTGTGAACTTCGCTTACGTGAAGGAAAAGCAGGTCATCATCGATTCCGCCTTCCGCGCAGCCCCTGGCGAGATCGTTGCGATCATCGGCCCGTCCGGCGAGGGCAAGACCACGCTGATCCGCCTTATCCTCGGCCTGATCCATCCGGATTCCGGCACCTGCTTCCTGCGTGCTTCGGATGGGAGCGAGGTGGAGATGAATGCCGACAGCCGCTCGATGTTCTCATACGTTCCGCAGGGCAACACGATCCTCTCGGGCACCATCGCCGAGAATATGCGCCTCGTTCGCGAGGATGCGACGGATGAGGAGATCATAAACGCTCTTAAGGTCGCCTGCGCATGGGATTTCGTCTCGCGAAACCCCGCAGGGATAAACGCAAAGGTCGGCGAGCGCGGCCGCGGTTTTTCGGAAGGCCAGGCTCAGCGCCTTGCAATAGCGCGCGCCGTGCTGCGCGACGCACCGATCCTGCTGCTCGACGAGGCCACCTCGGCTCTCGATGTCGAGACGGAACGTAACGTCCTGCGCAATATCATAAAGCAGCGGCCGAACAAGACCTGCATCGTCACGACCCACCGCCCGACGGTGCTCAGCCTTTGCAAGCGCGTCTACCGCGTGGTGAAGGGCACGGTAACGGAGCTGGACGAAGACGAATCCGCAAAGAGCGTCATGGATTTCTGACCCAACGGGCCGCGGATGCGGGGGTTCCGCCTACTGCAGCTTCTTTCACCCTTGAATAAATACATGGGAACGGGCATTCCCTTGAAAACGATCACTCGGAAACGGCATACGGAGGTTTGCTGAATGAAAAGACTTAGATTCGCGATAGTGATATTTTTCCTTGTGTCGGCAGTTCTGTTTGTTGCCGCCTATGTTCGCAGGAGGTATTTGACGGACAGAACGCCGCCGGTGATCACTGCGGACACGAACACACTCACCGTAAGTATCACCGCGACCGACGAGGACCTTATGAAAGGCATGACGGCGTTTGACAATATCGACGGGGATGTAACTTCAAAGCTCGTCGTGGTGTCAAGGAGCAAGTTCATTGAGAAAGGCGTCATCCACGTCAATTATGCCGCGTTCGACAGCAGCCGCAACGTGGGCACTAAGGTCAGGACGGTGACTTTTGAGGACTACGTTTCGCCGAGGTTCCATCTTTACGCTCCGCTTCGCTTCCCGACGGGGAGCTCCGGCATCGATTATTTGGAAAATATCACCGCCGAGGACTGCATCGACGGCAATCTCAACTCGCAGATAAAGATCAGCCTGGGTCAGACGACGGCTGTCAGCGAAGCCGCTACAAAGCAGAAAATGGATATCCAGGTCACGAACAGCTGCGGAGACAACGCCGTGCTCGAGCTGACCGTCAGCAATGAGAATTACGCGTCATACAGCACTCCCTCGCCGGCATTGCGCGAATACATCGCATACGTGGAAAAGGACGGGAGGATTAGCCTGACCTCCTATATTTCGGGCATCTGGACCGCGGGTACTGCGCGAGGCTTCGAGAATTCAGGCTTTGACCCGGCACGGGATATCAGCATCGATGAAAACGGTCTGGACGTCAGCACCCCGGGCGTTTACACCGTCACCTATCAGCTTTTCAACACCGCCAGAGAACCGCTCGGCACTGCTGAGCTGATCGTAATTGTGGAGGATTGAATATGGAGACAAAAACCAGCCAGACTGCCGCTAATCCGTCCATAATCGAAGGGATCAACCTGTACAGCATCGTCAGGGACGTGATCCGCAACCTGTGGGCGATCGTGCTTGGGGCCATTGCTGTCGCAATGCTTGTCAACACCTATACTCACTCCAAAATAGACAATACATATACAACAAAAGCGCTTTTCGTCGTTACCTCAAGGACTTCGGGCAACTATGCGTACAGCAATCTGAACGCCGCAACGACCGCAGCGACGAGTTATTCCAACATCCTCAACAGCAGCCTGCTCAAGAAAAAAGTCTGCGAGGATCTCGGCGTCGAAAGCTTTGACGCGACCATGTCCGCAAGCGTCGTATCCAAAACCAATCTTATGACCATCCGCGTGACGGCGGATACGCCGTGGAATGCATACAGCATCATCCGATCCGTAATGAAAAACACTGCGGAGCTTAACCAATATGTCTCAAAAGATATGGTCATGGAAGTGCTGCAGGCGCCTGCGGTCCCCACCGGCGCAGATACCACTTCGAGGACCTCGCGCCGCCAAATGATCCGCGCAGCGCTGATTTCGGGAGTTGTATTGACAGCTGCGTTCATGTTCCTTTCATATAAAAAAGACACGATCAAGGGCGAGAACGATATCGATGAAAAGCTCGACACAACTGCGCTTGGCGTCCTTTACAACTACAACGGCAGGAAGCTCAAGAATCTCTTCCGCAAAAAGAAGAATAAACTGCTGGTAACGGAGGTCTCGGCAGGCTTCGAATTTGTAGAGCGTTTTAAGAAGATCGCAGCCCTGATCTCAACAAAGGCGCAGAAGAGCGGGGCACAGGTAATACTCATAACCAGCGTCTGCGAGCATGAAGGCAAATCCACCGTCTCCGCAAACCTTGCGCTGTCGCTTGCGCAGCAGGCACATAAGGTACTGCTGATCGACGGCGACCTCAGAAGGCCGACGCTGAACAGCCTGCTCGACGAGAAAGGCGAGTTCAAAACCGCGAAGCCTTCCGAACTGCTCGAGAACCCGATCGACCTGATTAACAGCATCCAATATGATAAAAAACGTAAACTGTGGATCATGCTCAGCGATAAAAAGTATTCAAATTCCACGGATATAGTTTCCTCCGCAAACATGAGCCTGCTCATTGAGGAGGCAAGGAGCATTTTTGAGTTCGTGATCATTGACTCGCCGCCTATGTCGCTGATGGCGGATGCGGAAGTATTTGCGGACATTGCCGACATGAGCATTCTCGTAGTCAAATACGATATGGTGCTCGCGCAGGATCTTAACGACGCAATCGATTCGCTCCGCGGCTGCCATGCTCAGTTTATCGGCTGCATCCTTAATCAGGTGCGCTCGCTGCCCGGCGAACGCAAAGCGGTCGTCGGCTACGGCGGTTACAGCCGATACGGGCGTTACGGAAGATACGGGCGCTACGGAAAATACGGGCGCTACGGCAACTACGGCAACTACGGTCATTACGGCCGCTACGGGAATTACGGTCATTACGGCAACTACGGCTATTACGGTCATTACGGTGCGCAGGCCGAGCAGACCGAGAATGACGATACCGAAGAATGAGGAACTGCTATGAACGAACAGCAAATAAATGAACAAGAACCGAAAAAGCTGGACGTCACCGTCCTCATCAAGGACTTCATTCACAGCTTCAAGAGGCTTTGGATCGCCGTTATCCTGATAATTGCGGCGTCAACTGCGCTGTTTTACTTCAGAACAACGCGCAGCTATTCGCCGCGTTATGTCGCAAACGCCACTGTTGCGATCAGTCTTGTCAACGGCGGCGCTTATGCAAGCCGCAGCACGGCGGAACAGATGAGCGCTATCTTCCCGTACATCGTTTCAAGCGGTGCGCTGACGGACGTAGTCGCACAGGATCTCGGCACAAACGGGATCCCCGGCACCGTGACCGCATCGGATATCAAGGGAACGAATCTGCTAACGATAAACGTCAGTGCATGGCATCCGGAGACAGCGTACAAAGTCCTGAAATCCGTTTTAAAGACGATGCCGGACATCGCACAATCGATAATCGGTCAGATCGAGATCGACGTCGTTGATGAGAGCGGCGTCCCGAAGGACACCGGCAAGACAGCCGTTGTAAGAGGTTCGCTCAGAAAGGGACTATTGATAGGCATTGGCGCAGCGTTTCTGCTCGTAACCGTCCGTGCGCTCCTTTACCGCACGATCCGCAGTGAGAGCGAGCTGAGATCCGTGCTGAACGTTCCGTATCTCGGCACGCTGCCTAACTGCAAGAAAAAACACCGCAACAAGAACACGCGAACTGAGATCAACATCCTGACCGACCATAACAGAGGCGAATACGTCGAGGCAATGCGCCTCATAAGAACGCGCCTTGAGAGAAAGCTGGACGGCAAAAAGATACTGATGGTCACAAGCTCTGTTGCCGGCGAAGGTAAATCCACGGTCTCCGCCAACCTCGCTATTTCCATGGCGCTCAAGGGTAAGCGTGTCATACTTGTGGACTGCGACCTCAGAAATCCCTCAATCGGAAAAATATTCAACGTCATAGAAAGCTGCCCAGGCCTTGCCTCCGTGCTCAACGGGACCGCGGCTGTCGAGGATGCGCTTGTTGAAGTTATGAACAATGCCGAACCGATCGGCCTCAAGCTTATGCCGGGCTCGGACAAGGCGTCTAACTCCGTTGAGATACTCAGCAGCGACGCGATGGCCGACCTGCTCGAAAAATTAAAGGACATGGCGGATCTCGTTATCCTCGACACACCGCCTTCCGCAGTGCTGGTCGACGCGGCAATGCTCGTCAGGCACGTCGATGCGATCGCATACGTTATCATGAGCGATTATGCGCGCCGCCGCTATATCATCGACGGTATCGAAGAGCTCACGAGCGGCGGAGCGCCGCTTGCAGGCTGCATCCTGAACGGAGGTCAGTCCAATACGAGCAAAGGCTATTACGGCTACTATGGCCGCTACGGTCACTACGGTCATTACAGCGGCTATGGCTACCGCGGCTACGGCTACGGTTACGGGTACGGCTACGGCAGTGACCGTAAATCCCGCGGCAAAAAGAACACGAACGAATAACACGGCAGCATAAGCCGCGGAGAACAGCCGGCGGCAATTCTGCGTAAATGGGTTAGCAGGATGACTCTACATAACTTATGGTTGCTCTTGATATGGCCGTTATTGTTCGGCGGTGTCAGCGCAGTTCTGATCCCGAAGCGTGAGGAATACGTGCTCGGGCAGAAGAAAACGCGCTGGCACTGGATCCCTGCGCTCATTCTCGTTTTGCCGTTCATTATTTGGGCTGCATGGAGGTCAAATGCTTTCGGAGATACCGCGGCATACAGACAGCAGTTTTTGAATGCTCCCGCATCGTTCTCGAATCTGGTATCGTATGTTTCGGGCCGCACGAAGGACAGGGGCTACTCTTTGCTCGTGGTCGTGTTCAAAACCCTGGTCTCCCGCTCCGACGTTTTTTTCTTCTTATTTATCGCGGCGGTACAGATGATATGCCTTGCGGCGATGTATCGTAAGTATTCGGAGGATTACTGGCTGAGCATCTTCCTTTTCATCGCGTCCACGGACTATATCTCCTGGATGCACAACGGCATGAGGCAGTTTATCGCCGCGGCCATACTTTTTGCCAGTATACCTTTGATTATCAAAGGGAAATACATTCCGATGCTGATAATTGCGGTTTTGGCGACACAGATACACTTGTCCGCGCTGATATTCCTTCCGTTTATTTTCGTTATCAATGGCAGAGCATGGAATTGGAGGACTGTCCTTTTCATAGTCGGCATACTGGTATCGGTCGTTTTTATCGACAGGATCACGGGCATTATCACAAATGCAATGAAGGATACCGCGTACAGCAGCGAGATCCAACAGCTCATCAACGACGACGGAGTAAACCTGTTCCGCGCCCTGTTTTACTCCGTGCCGGCAGTGCTCTCATTCGCATTCCGGAGCAATCTTGACAAGGCGAACGATCCTATGATAAACATGTGCGCGAATCTTTCCGTTATCGGAATGGGCTTCTATGTTTTCGCCTACTTTACGAGCGGCATACTTATCGGACGGCTTCCGATCTATTTTACGCTTGCGAACTATATCCTTATTCCGTGGCTGATAAAGAATGTATTCAATAAGGGCTCGGCATTCTTTATCCGGGCGTGCTTTATCGGAGTCTACAGTTTTTTCTTCTACTACCAGATGAGCATCAGCTGGGGACTCATGTAACAGAATCTGACAGCTCCAAGGAGGATCTTTATGAAAAGAGTTATAACTTACGGAACATTCGACCTTATCCATTACGGGCATATCAATCTGCTTCGCAGGGCGAAAGCGCTGGGAGACTATTTGATAGTAGGCCTTTCCACCGACGAATTCAACTGGAACGAAAAGCATAAGGTCAGCTTTTTCAGCTATGAGCAGCGCAAAGAGCTGCTTGAGGCGATAAGGTACGTCGATCTTGTGATACCCGAGGAGAACTGGGATCAAAAATCGAAGGACGTAAAGGAGTACCATATCGATACTTTTGTTATCGGCGACGACTGGAAAGGGAAATTCGATTTTCTTAAGGAGGACTGTGAAGTGGTCTATCTCCCGAGGACTCCCGAAATATCAACTTCCCAAATCAAAGCGGAACTGAAGGGATCGGATAATTGATGGATACGGTATTAAGGCGTCTGCAGCTTACTCAATTGGAAATACTGAAAGTTGCGGATGAGTTCTGCAGAAAACACGGGATAAAGTATTCGTTGTATGCCGGGTCTCTTTTGGGGGCGGTGCGCCATCAGGGCTTCATTCCATGGGATGACGACCTTGATATTTGTATGGCCAGATCGGAATATGAGAGGTTTCTCAGCGCCTGGGCGTCCGACCCGCAGGATGGGTATGTACTGCAGAACAAGGAGACCGAGCGCGGGTTCTCACAGTCGTTCACAAAGATAAGGAAGGAGCATACCTGCTTCCTTCAGGATATAGATGCCCCGGACAAGTATTATACGGGCATTTTCCTGGACGTTTTCCCGATAGACAGGCTTCCGGAAAAAGCATTGAAAAGGAAGCTCTTCAGGTGGGACTGCCTGCGCTATCAGCTGCTTACCCGGGAGTTTGTTCCGCCAAAGGGCAGCTTTGTTCAGAAAACGGTCGCAAGGGCGATCCTTATGACTACTCCGAAAAGGAAACGCCCCGAAATAAGAAAAAAGTATTTGGCAAGGATCACAAGATACAAGGAGCTTACAAACACTCCGACGATCGCGATAGAGACTTTCAATACGATCCGCTGCGACCTTCCGAGTGATCTGCTGGATCGATACACGACGCTTCGTTTTGAAGACGGAGAATACATGTGTTTCGAAGCATGGGACGAGTATCTTACTCATAAATACGGGGACTATATGCAGCTCCCTCCCGAAGAGGACAGAGCGTGGAAGCATCATCCCATATTGATAGACTTCGAGCGCGGGTATGACGAGATAGCAAAGGAAAACAGAACGTCGGGCGCAGTGAACGCAGAGGGAACAAATTCGGTCGATTGAGGGAGAAAACGGAGATGAACGAACAGCCGATCAGGGTACTTCAGGTGATCGGTATCATGAACAGGGGCGGGGCGGAAACGATGGTCCTGAATCTGTATCGCAATATCGACAGGAGCAGAGTGCAGTTCGATTTTGTTGAGAACGAGACCGAACAGCCCGCTGTATTCGATCAGGAGATCCTATCGCTCGGCGGGCGGATATACCACTGCCCGAAATTCGTCGGCAAAAATATCATCCGCTACAAAAAATGGTGGGATGATTTCTTCCGCGAGCATTCCGGAGAGTATAAGGTCGTTCACGGGCACATCGGCAGTACAGCAGCCATTTATCTTAAAGCTGCAAAAAAACACGGGATGTACACGATAGCTCACAGCCATGGAAAGAACGGCGTGAAGAGCTTCAGGACTTCCGCGTATCAGCTTATTTCATACAGAACGAGATTCATTGCCGATTTCTTTTTCGGTTGTTCTGCAATAGCCGGAGAGGACAGGTTCGGCAAAAAGGTCGTTGGATCAGACAGATACAGGATATTCAATAACGCAGTTGACGTGGAGAGATTCAAATACGATCCGGATCTAAGAACCGCCGTGCGCGAAAAACTCGGAGTTCGCGAAGAAGAATACGTAATAGGCCATGTCGGCAGATTCGATTCGGCAAAAAACCAGATCTATTTGATAGAGATCTTTAACGAGATCAATAAAAAGCGTAAAGACGTCAGGCTGATACTTGTCGGCGACGGCTCCGCGAGGGAGAAGGTCCAGCTCAGAGCCGAAGAACTTGGGCTGACGGACCGGATCATGTTCCTCGGAATACGATCCGATGTTCCGGATCTGCTGCAGGCTATGGATATTATGGTATTCCCGTCTAAAAACGAAGGCTTGCCGGTAACGCTCGTGGAGGCTCAGGCTTCGGGGCTGGCGTGCGTTATTTCGGATGGAGTGCCGGCAGATTCCATAATTGCTAAGGATCTGGTTACCGTCTGCAGTTTGAAGGATTCTCCCGAGATATGGGCCGATCATGTTATATCCAAATTAGGAGAAGAAAGACGGGATCATAGCTGCGATGTTGCCGAAGCGGGATTCGATATCAAACAGACCGCAAAGTGGATCGAGGAGTTTTATATTGAAAAAAGCAAATGAGAATATAATACTGACGGTTTTTACTCCTGCGTACAACAGGGCGCATACGCTTCCCCGAACGTACGAATCGCTGCTTTCTCAGAAAAACAAGGGGTTTATTTGGCTGATAGTCGATGACGGTTCGACTGACAGCACGAGCGAGCTTGTTCGGGACTGGCAGAGAAGAGAAAACGGATTCGAGATAAGATACATATATAAACAGAACGGCGGTATGCATACCGCCCATAACACAGCGTACGAAAGCATCGATACTGAACTCAACGTATGCATTGATTCTGACGATGCGCTCGGGGAGGATGCGGTAGAGAAGATCCTGAACAAATGGGAAGAGGTCAAGGATAAGGGCTATGCCGGAATAATCGGTCTTGACGCAGACTTTTCCGGAAAAATAATCGGGAAGGGTTTCCCGGAAGGCATGACCGAAACCACTGTGATTGGCTACTACGCATCGGACGGTAGCGGCGACAAGAAGCTGGTGTACAGAACGGAAATAATCAACAAGTATCCGCCTTATCCGGTCTTCGAGGGGGAAAAATATGTGTCCCTGTCTTATAAATACCGGCTTATCGATCAGGAATATAAAATGGCCGTTCTTAACGAGATACTGTGCAATGTTGAATATCAGGCCGACGGCTCATCAAAAAACATGTTAAAGCAGTATCTGCGCAATCCGAAGGGCTTTGCATTCTGGCGAAAGGTCTGCATGCAGTATCCGACGAGCACGAAAAGGATGATCATCGACTGCGTGCATTACGTTTCAAGCAGCATACTCGCAAAGAATAAAAGATTCATAGCCGAGTCTCCGAAGAAAATGCTTTCGGTACTTGCGATAATACCGGGTTTGCTGTTATCTGCTTATATAAGGATTAAGTGCAAATGAACAAGAAAAAGATCAAAGTGTTGTTTCTTATCCATGATCTCGGAAAGGGCGGAGCCGAGAAGGTGCTCGTCAACCTTGTCAACAACATGGATCATTCAAAATTCGATATCACTGTAATGACTCTTTTCGACGGCGGGGTCAACCGGCAGTTTTTAAGCGAGCATGTCAGATACCTGTACTGGTGCAAACGAACGATACCCGGCAACTCCAAGCTGATGAAGCTCCTCTCTCCGGAGCGGCTGCACAAAATGATAGTTAAGGAACGATACGATATCGAAGTATCATACCTGGAGGGGCCGAGCGCAAGGGTCGTAAGCGGATGTCCCGATACGGGCACAAAACTGGTGAGTTGGGTGCATATTGAGATCCATACCGAAAAACGTGCTGCAAGAGCCTTCAGAAGCATTTCCGAAGCAAGAAAATGCTATGAGAGGTTTGACATGCTTGCTTTCGTTTCGAATACCGTCAGGGAATGTTTTGCAAAGACTCTGAAGATACAAAAACAGGGTGAAGTATTATACAATACCAACGAGAGCAGCAAAATCCGCGAGCTGTCCATAGAAAACACGGATGAAATCGCTTTCCCCGAAGACAAGTTCAAAATGGTCGGGGTAGGCAAACTGCTGAAAAGCAAGGGATTTGACAGAGTACTCCGAGTCCTGAAGCGCCTGAAGGACGAGGGCTGCCCGGTCATGCTTTATCTGCTCGGAGACGGCAGAGAAAAGGACGAGCTGATGAACTTTGTCAAGGAGAACGAATTGGAAGAACAGGTGGTGTTTCTGGGCTATCGGGTAAATCCGTATAAATATGTCAGAAGATGCGACTTGTTTGTATGCGCAAGCCATGCAGAAGGGTTTTCGACAGCAGCGACCGAGGCACTCATCGTCGGCACGCCGGTCTGTACGGTGGAAGTTTCCGGCATGAAAGAGATGCTGGGGGAGAACAACGAGTACGGGATCGTTACCGAAAACAGCGAAGAAGGATTGTATCGGGGCATTAAGAGCCTTCTCGACGATCCCGAATTGCTTGCACATTACACGAGAAAGGCTGAGGAAAGAGGCAGGAGCTTCAGCACGGAGACCACGGTCAAGGCGGTTGAAGACATGCTTCTTTCGCTGATCGAAAAATGAGAACGGAGCGCAGGCCGAAGATATCAATAATAGTGCCCTGCTATAACGTGGCAAATGAGCTGGAACGCTGTGTAAACAGCATTCTTGCTCAAACATACTCCGAACTGGAAATAGTCCTGGTCGATGACGGCTCTTGTGATTCCACCGCTTGCATTATGCGGGACCTTGCCGAAAAAGACGAACGGATAGTCTGCGTTTATAAGCCAAACGGCGGAGTCACTTCAGCCAGGCTGGCGGGGATAGAAAAGTCGACCGGCGCATGGTTGGGTTTCGTTGACGGCGACGATGAGATCGAGCCCGAAATGTATGAGCGTTTGATCGGAAACGCGATCAGGCATAACGCGGATATTTCGCATTGCGGCTATAAGATGCTTTTTCCCGACGGAAGAGTAAACTGCTTCCATAACACGGGCATGCTTTTCGAACAGGATACGGAACGCGGCATGGCCGACCTTCTGGACGGTTCGATAGTCGAACCGGGCTTATGCAATAAGCTGTATAGAAGAAAACTGTTCGACGGATTGGCGGGCGAACTGGATGCCGGAATAAAGATCAACGAGGATCTGTTGATGAATTATCTCCTCTTCAAAAAGGCAGAACGATCTGTCTTTGAAGATTTTTGCCCATACCGCTATATAGTCCGCGGCGCTTCCGCATCAAGGCAAAAGCTGAATGAAAACAAGATATTCGATCCAATAAAAGTAAAACGCATAATTCTCGATACAGCGCCCGAATGTGTCGCAAAAGCGGCGGAAAAGGCGTTTATCAGCACCTGCGTCAATGTTTTCAACTCGCTTGCGTTTACCGGCAAAAAGGAGTTTGTCAAAGAAAAAAAAGAAGTTAGAACACTCATCATTGACAATTGGGACAAAACGAGGCTTCTTTCAAAAAAACAACGCGCCGCTGCGCTGCTCATTAAAGCTCTGCCCGGAGCATACAGCGGCATCTACAGGATCTATTCCGACAAGTTCCGAACCAGCCCTTACAGATAGGAGAGAGCTATGGCGAGCAAAAGTTTGATCAGTATAATCGTCCCCGTTTATAAGGTGGAACCATACCTTGACAAGTGCGTGCGCTCGATCGTTGAGCAGACCTATGCTGACCTCGAGATAATCCTCGTCGACGACGGGTCGCCGGATAACTGCCCCGCGATGTGCGACGCGTGGGCTGAAAAGGACAGCCGGATCAAGGTGATCCATAAGAAAAACGGCGGTCTTTCCGACGCGCGAAACGCGGGGACGGAGGCCGCAAGCGGAGAATACATACTTTTCGTCGACAGCGACGATTGGATCGCTCCCGAAATGTGCGGATTTATGCTTGCGCGCATGAATGAAACAAACAGTGATATAGTTTCATGCGACGCGGTGCGGGTGTGGGACGACAGCACCCCTCAACGGAAAATGATGCGCGACAATGAGCCTCATGTGCTCGACAGGACCGAGGCCATGCGCGCGCTGATACAATCCACTTGCCTTATAATGACAGTGTGGAATAAACTGTACAAAGCGCAGATCGTGAAAAAGATCCCGTTTGAAAAGGGAAAGATCCATGAAGATGAGATCTGGAGCTGGCAGGCGATAGGGGCCGCCACGCGCGTAGCAACGGTCAGCGAAGCATTCTATTATTATCGTCAAAGAGCGGACGGCATTATGGGCGACGGGTATACCGGCTTTCCCATGATAGTCATTCGCGCGAAGCAGCAGAGACATGATTATATCGTGAAAGAAATACCTGCGCTGTCGGATATCGATTCCGAAAACCTTTTGAACACGTGTTTTTATCAGGGCGTTCAGGTCATCAACCATGAAAAATGCGACAGACGCAGGGATTTTATAAAACAACTCAAACAAGCTGCTTCGGAGTGCGAATTCACTAAAGATTACTATTCCGGTTTGAGCTTTTCAAAAAAGATCAAGCTGACGATGATGAAGAGGTCTCTCGGCTTAGCCTGCAGATTGGCAGTTATGCGCGGAGTTAAATGAACGGAGGATGGCATGATAAAAAGAGTCTTAAGGGGTCTGGGAAAAAAGTGGTACGCAATAACCGGAAATGAAGCCGGGTTTTTACGTCTTAAGATCCAACAGTTTGTCGAAGCCGGAGGCAAATGCGGCAAAAACTTCAAGTTTTACTGCGATATGCCGGGCGAGCCGTATTTTGTTGAGATAGGAGACGATGTTACCATTGCCGGCGGGACAGTGCTCCTGACACATGATAACTCCGTTATCAAATGCGGTATCGACGCGACGGATTATTTTGGAAGGATCAAAATTGGCAGCAATTGTTTTATCGGGATGAAGTGCATATTGCTGCCCGGTGTCGAACTCGGAGACCGCACAATAGTCGGAGCCGGAAGCGTCGTTACAAAGAGTTTCCCGGAAGGGAACGTGGTACTGGGAGGCAATCCGGCAAAGGTGCTGTGTACGGTAGACGACTTTCGGGAAAAGAAAAAACATCTATGCGTAAACCTTGACAAGGACGGACTGCGGGCAAAGAAGAGAGAGTATCTGACTTCACTCCCGGAACAAATGCTTGAGAAAAAATGACCGTTTCCCAAAAGACGGTTCATGCGGCGCAAACGTAAGGAGGCTGCAATGATAAAATCAAAAAAGGACCTTAAGGAATACATAGAATCCGACAACGCTCCGTACAGGCCGAAAGGGAAAAAAGGAAGGTTTATAGCCGCATTTTCGCAGCAGCCCACGTATGCCGTCGGTAAGTATCTGAAAGCGCTCAGACGGCTCGAGTACCGCCTGAACACCTCAAACGGCAGCAGGCTGAGTCGAATAATGGCGCTGATCTGCGAAAGAAAAAAGAACCGCTTAGGCAATAAGCTGGGGATCGAGATATGCCCGAACTGCATCGGCAAAGGCGTTATTATCGATCATGGGCTCGTTCTGGTCAACTATGAGGCCAGGATCGGTGAAAACTGCAGGCTTCACGGCTCGAACTGTATTGGAAATTCCGGAAAGGCACTGGCGGCTCCAAGAATCGGCAATAACGTCGATATAGGCTATGGAGCAATGGTCATCGGAGACGTCGAGATAGCGGACAATGTTGTGATCGGAGCAAACGCGGTAGTGAATAAATCCGTCTTGATCCCGGGAAGCCTCGTTGCCGGGGTCCCGGCGCAGCGCAAAGGATGAGAGGAGCAGTATGTTTTTTTCGATCGTGATCCCGGTGTATAATGCCGAAAAGTCTCTCAGACGCTGCCTTGAAAGCGTAAAGGCTCAGACGTTTATAGATTTTGAAGTCATAATAGTTGACGACGGTTCGGCAGACAGCAGCGGCGGGATCTGCAGGGAATTCACCGATACCGACGGCAGGTTCCGTTATGTTTATCAGGAAAACAAAGGCGTATCCGCGGCGCGAAACCGCGGCGTTAGCGAGGCGGCCGCACAATTCATCGCCTTTATCGACTGCGACGACGAGTACACGGCGGATTACCTTCTGAAGTTTTATGAAGCAACAACCCAACATCCCACATGCGGCAGCTTCTGGTGCGGTTATGCTTCCATCGACTCCGAGCAGGGAACGAAAGCCGTGCTTTACGGCTCTGAAAAAAAGCTCGTGACCGAAGACAGGAGCTCAATAATGTCGCTTTACGACAGCTTCCTTGCCGCCGCAGTATGGAACAAGGTGTTCAGGCGGGAAATAATAATTGACAACTCTATAACCATGCCCGAGGACATTTCTCTCGGCGAGGATCTGCTGTTCAATTTCGAGTACCTCGATAATTGCCGGAATACGGAGATACAGCTGATCAATGAACCGCTCTATCGGTATCACTGCGGCGGAGGCGCTTCTCTGAACACAAAATACAGGCCGGATCTGCTGCGGATTTATGAGCGCCTTTCGGACGGAATGGGAAAGTATGTTGACAAATGGGGCCTTGACGAGAACGAAAAGGGCAGATACTACAGTGCCGTTTACAGTATGCTATTCAGGGCGATGAAGAACAATTACAGCCCTGTGAATCCGATGAAGAAAAAGGAAAAGCTCGCAGTAAACAATGGAGTATTGAAAAGCAAACGGTTCGTGGAAGCCGCGGCAAAAGCGTCCGACAGGATCCATCCGCTGTACAAAATGGCGTTTTCCATCGGAGATTACAGGCTGGTAAGGCTCGTTGATAAACTTGCTGAAGCAAAGGCCAAAATAAAACGATAAAAACCGGGACGATCGGTGTTTTGAAAAAACGAATTTGGAGTGAGTTTTATGAGAAGGATCCTGATTTGGAGAAAACCCTTAAAGGGAAGCGACATAGATATTTTCAACCGGACGGAGTACGACAGCATTTATTCGCTTGCATTCAGCGTTTCTAAGTGGAAAAACGTCAACTGGGGAAACAAGCTATGGTTCCAAGGGATTTGCTCCGCTGTCGACGTTCCGGAAAACAGCATCACTTACGGAACGAACGAAACTGCAGATCAGATCAATGACAATTACGATCTGATAATATACCCCATGGCCAATTTCTTTAGCGAAGAATTCTGCAGCGATACTTCTGCGCTCGTCAAAGCTTTTTCCGGAATACGCATTCCGGTGTATGTTATCGCCTGCGGAGCTCAGGCAAAGGATTACGATCACCTTGAGGAGCTTGTGAAAAGGATCGGCGATCCCGCAAGCGCCTTTATCGAAAGCATCTACCGCACAGGCGGGGAATTTGCCCTCAGAGGCTTTTTTACAAAGGAGTTTTTCAACAGACTCGGTTTTACCGGCGCAGTAGTCACAGGCTGTCCGTCGCTGTTTCAGATGGGGCCGGAGCTTTCAGTTAACAAAAACAACGATGAGAAAAACATAAAACCGATCATCAACGGCAGGATCGAAAGTGTGGAAGAGATTCTTGAAAGCATGCCCGAAAGCACTTATTTCAGCCAGGACGTGTTTTTCGATTGTTTGTACGACCCCGACTACTTTAAACGCAAAGGCTTTAAGAATGACGTGAGATTCTTCAGAACTCACGGCATTGCGCAGGCCGACCTGCTTGCCAATGACAGGATCAAGATGATAATAGATATGAACGAGTGGTTCAACTATATCAGATCTCACTCATTCAACTATTCATTCGGCACCAAGGTGCACGGCAGCATAATGCCTATCCTTGCCGGAATACCCGCTACAATGATAGCGACGGATTCCAGAACGAGGGAAATCGCGGAGTTCTTCGGCATCCCGATGCAGCTCGCAAAACTCGGACACAGGTATTCGAAAGAGGACCTGCTCGAGGCATATGAGGAAGCCGATTACTCTGAGTTCAATTCTCGCTTCAAAGGCTTGTATGAGAGATTTGAAACGTTCCTTAGGGAGCACGATATCGTGGACAGCATCAACACGAGCAACAGATTCTTTTATGACACTGACCGGTTCCCGTCCGAAAGCTTTAAACCGAATAAAGAAGAGTTTGCAAAGTATGCCAAAAAGCTGAGAATAGAGAGACCCATTTTGGCTGCGGCAAGTCTTGCTTTGGATCTCAGATCCGGCGGCAGAAAAAGGTGATAATATGGATGATATGATAAAAAACCGTTTCTTCAAACGGATTGCCGAGAGTTTTACCGCCCGTGTCATAAGGCCATGGCAGGTAAAGCATTTTGACCGCACCCGTTACGGCCGCCGCCTTCGCAGCCTTAAAGACGTCCACAAGGGAGAACGCTGCTTCATCGTTGCGAACGGCCCGAGCCTCCGGGCGGAGGACCTGGATCGCCTGCAGGCGGCGGGGGAGATCACCTTCGCGATGAACCGCATCTACAAGATCTTTCCGGAAACGAGCTGGAGGCCGACGTATTACGTCTGCGAGGATATCAACATCTTCCACGAAAGCCAGCCGGAGATCAACGCGCTTCCCGCAAAGCTCAAGTTCATTCCCGTAAATCACAAGTGGTACAACGGAGTGGATATCAGGGACGCGGTGTATTTCTACGCGAATTACAACCGTGAGAAGGACTTCCCGCTCAGCTTTTCGCCGGCGATCGACAAACAGATGGATTCCATGGGAACGGTCACCTTCACCTGCATCGACATTGCCGCGTATATGGGCTTCAGTGAGATCTATCTCGTCGGAGTCGACCACAATTATCAGGTCACCATCAATGAGGACGGAAACACCGTTGTTGACGAAAATGCGAAGGACTACTTCTGCAATGATTACGACAGCGATATCAAAAACGTTGTGGTGCATGACATGCGGCAGAACACGATCGCATACCGCAAGGCGAAACAGTACTGCGATGAGCACGGCATCCACGTGTATAACGCCACCCGCGGCGGCAAACTCGAAGTGTTTGACCGTGTGGACTTTGATACACTTTTATAGTATAATTTAAGTTTGAGGGGGGATGGCATGATGACTGAGAATACCGCTCAACAATATCATACTCATATAACTGCCGAGAGAAGATGGTTCGACCTGAATCTCAAGGAGGTATGGCGCTATAAAGATCTGATCGTTCTGTTTACAAAGCGGTCTTTTCAGCTCACCTATAAGCAGACGGTCCTCGGCCCCGCATGGATCTTCCTCAGTCCGCTCATTACGTCCGTTATTTATGCTTTCGTTTTCGGAGGTATCGCCGGTATCGGAACGGACGGCGTACCCAGCATCCTCTTCTATATGTGCAGTAATGCGATCTGGACATTTTTCTCAAGCTGCGTAAACAAAAACGCCACCGCGTTTAAAGCGAATGCCAACGTTTTCGGCAAGGTCTATTTCCCGCGTCTGACCATTCCGATTTCAAACGTGTTATCGTCAATGGTCCAGTTCATAATCCAAATGCTGATGGTCATGGGTTTCCTCGTGTTTTTCGTTATCAAGGGCGAGGTCCATCCAAACTGGGCGATGTGGCCTCTTATCCCGCTGATCCTCATCCATCTTGGGGTCATGGGTCTTGGATTCGGTATTATAATCTCCAGCCTGACAACGAAATACAGGGATCTTGCTATCCTTGTGACTTTCGGCGTCCAGCTTTGGATGTATATAACCCCGATCGTTTATCCGCTTTCGCAGCTTGGAAAAGGAACGATGCGCACGATCCTGCTGATCAACCCCGTGACGGCGCCGGTAGAGCTTTTCCGACTTGCCGTGCTTGGGCAGGGAACGATAAACTGCCTGTTCCTCGGCATCTCCGCAGCGGTAACGGTGCTCGTTGCTCTGATTGGCATAATGATCTTTAACCGCGTCGAGAAGACCTTTATGGATACCGTCTGAGGAGGTTACCGCAATGGAAATGGCAAACGAAAACCGCGAAGTTGCGGTACGACTCTCCGGTGTAAAGAAAATGTACAAGCTCGGTCAGATCGGAGGCGGAACGCTTCAGGGGGATCTGCAGAGCTGGTGGGCGCGCGTCCGCGGCAGGGAAGACCCGAACACCAAGATAGGGCAGGGGCAGCGTCTTGTCGGTCAGACCTTCATGGCCCTTAACGGTATTGACTTGACCATCTACCGGGGTGAAGCGCTCGGCATAATCGGCAGCAACGGCGCCGGAAAGAGCACTATGCTCAAACTGCTCTCCCGCGTTACGGCTCCTACCGAGGGCGAGATCGATATCTACGGCCGCATCGCTTCCATGCTGGAGGTCGGCACCGGCTTCAACGGCGAGATGACCGGCCGCGAAAACGTCTATATGAACGGCGCGATCCTCGGCATGACCAAGGCCGAGATCGATGCCAAGATGGAGGACATCATCGAGTTTTCGGAGGTGCGCGATTTTATTGACACGCCCGTAAAGCGCTATTCGAGCGGTATGTACGTCAAGCTTGCGTTCTCCGTTGCCGCGCATCTCGATTCCGAGATCATGATCATGGACGAAGTCCTTGCCGTCGGCGATATGGCGTTCCAAAAGAAATGCCTCGATAAGATGCGCGAAGCCGCCAAAAAGGAAGGCCGTACCGTCCTTTATGTCAGCCATAATATGAACACCATCCGCCAGCTCTGCGACCGCTGCATAGTTCTCGATAAGGGCAGGATCATCTTTGACGGCGACGTTGAAGAAGCGATCGAGGTGTATATGAGCTCCGCAAAACAGTTGAACGCAGAGTATGAGCTTACAGGCAAGCGCAGCAGGAAGGATATGCTTTCCGATGAGCTCAGGTTCACCCGCATTCGATTCCTGAACAAAGAAAAACCGATCTATTTCTTCAAAGAGCCGGTCGATATACAGCTGATGATCACGGCAAAGAAGCGTATGGACAATATCGCGATAAGGATATCGGTCAAAGGCAGGGATATGTCCGTTATCGGCATGGCCAGTTCTGCGCCGGGCATTTCTTTAGCCGAGGGGGAGAACAAGGTGAAGATCCGACTGAACACCGAAGGGCTTGCACCGGGATATTACGTACTCAAGCTTGTTGCTTTTGAAGTGGGCTCACTTGGCGCCAACAGGAATATGGATGTTGTCGATGAAGCCTGTGCCTTTGAAAAAGCCCAATCAGATGAGAACAATCAGATGGCGTGGAATACCAAATGGTGGGGCCATCTAATGCTTCCGGAGATTGAGATTATCGGAGACGAATGATGAAGAAGATCGGTCTGCTGAATATTCAGCATATAGATAACTACGGAGCGAACCTGATCTCATATTCGATGGAGCAGGAAGCCGGACTTGCAACGGATCATACCGCAGAAGTGACCACGATCCGCTTTCTTCCCGATCGAAAAAAATCCTTAAAACAGGCAAACACGCTTTTAAACTCGATCAGAATGAACGGGATTGCCGGGATCGGGGGAAAGGTCTCAGCATCATTCAAAAGAATGAAATATAAGCTGCGTGCCGGCATAAGGAAAACCGCGCTGTTCAGATTGGCAAAAAGGCTCCTGAAAAAGGGCAGTCCGGAACAAGCGTGTGCTGATGATAAAACACTTGAGCTGAAGAGGCTCAGAGCGGAAAATTTCGAATCGTTCCACAGCAGGGTTCTGCATCTTTCCGAACCGATCAGCATTGAAAACATAGATAAACTCGATTACGACGTGATAATTGTCGGAAGCGACGTGGTATGGAAACCGCAAAGGCTGCTTGCTAAAGAAGAAAACTGCGCATACTTCCTGACCCGCGTCAAAAAGTCCGCCGGGATTGCTTATGCGGCAAGTATAGGGATTTCGGACGAGAAGATCCTCGGGCGGCTCAGCAAAAGATACAAGGCTGCGGTACGAAGGTTCTCTTTTGTTTCAATGCGCGAAAGGAATGCGCAGAAGTACATCGGCGAACTGCTCCCCGATACCGAAGTGGCAAACTGCATAGATCCGGTATTCCTGCGCACAGCGAACGAGTACGAACAGCTGATCGCGGGTATCGCGCCCAAGCATGATGCTTATGTGTATGTTTACCTGATGGGGAATAACAAAGAGGCATGCCGTTATGCCCAAAAGCTTGCCGAGCAAAAGGGCTTGAAGATCGTATTCCATACCAACTACAGCGATATCGGCTTTGAGGGCGAATCCTCCCTTTCGGACGGTCCGCTGGAGTTCTTGAGCAGGATAAAAAATGCGGATTACATAGTTACCGATACGTTTCACGGAACTGCGTTCTCCATCATTTTCCACAAGAGATTCATCACCTTCACAAGAGGCAATATGAGCGTCCGGCTGGAAGACTTTTTGTCTCATATAGATTTAAAGGATCGATTTGTCGAATCAACAGATGATATCGGCCGCATAGATGCCGCGATAGACTATTCAAGGGTCGACGAAGTGCTCGGCGAATGGATCTCGGCTTCCAAAGAATGGTTCAGCAACGCTGTAAACTCAGCATTAAACAATACGAGCGGAGAATAACGAATATGAGTATTATCGCCATCATGCCCATAAAGCTGCAAAACGAGCGGCTGCCAGGCAAAAACACAAAGCTGCTTGGGGATAAACCCCTGCTTCAATACGAGCTGCTCTCCCTTGCGGAGACCGGCCTTTGCGACCGTATTTGCGTTTATTGCAGCGATGAAGCCGTCTGCCCGTTTTTGCCGGAGGGCGTGGAGTTCATAAAGCGCCCCGCCTGCCTCGATCTGCCCACGGCTAATTTCTCACAGATCTTCGAGAGCTTCATGAATACCGTCGACGCGGATATCTACGTCTACGCGCATGCGACAGCGCCGTACATCACCGTCGACACGATGCGCCAGTGCATTGAAGCAGTCGTTTCCGGTGAATACGACTCCGCTTTCTGCGCGGTCAAGATCCAGGACTTCCTTTGGAAAGACGGCGAGCCGCTTAATTTCGACGCGGCGAACATCCCGCGCAGCCAGGATCTCGACCCGATCTTCCGCGAGACCTCGGGCGTGTACGTCTTCACGAAGGCCGTGTTTGAAAAGCTCCACCGCCGCATCGGTTCAAAACCGTTTGTTAAGGAAGTTTCATTCAAGGAAGCGGTGGATATCAACAATCCGGAGGACTTTGCTCTTGCGGAAGCGCTGCTCGATATCGAGCTTTGATACGGAGGAAAACGCATGAGATCGGTAAAAGTGCTTGACGTTACGCTGCGCGATGGCGGCTGCGTAAACGACTTTAACTTTGGGCAGTCATATATGGACCAGATCCTCGCTGCGCTCGAAGCTTCCGGCGTGGAGTGCATAGAGCTCGGCTACCTTGATAATAAAAAAGGCTCAGAGCAGGGAAGAACGCAATACGCAAACGAGCAGGTCATCCCGCAGTATTTCCTGAAAGAGAAAAAGCCGGGCGTGACTTATCTTGCCATGATGGATTACGGCAAGTTCGACGTCGACGCCCTTCAACCCTGCGACGGGAAGGGTATCGACGGCATCAGGCTGGCCTTCCACAAGAAAAACAGGAACGATATGTTTGCCCTCGGCAGGAAGATCATCGACAAAGGCTATAAGTTCTTCATCCAGCCGATGATAACCCTGCGCTACAGCGACAAGGAGCTGCTCGAGCTCATCGACAACGTGAACAGTGAACTGCCCGACGCCAGCGGGTTCTACATTGTGGACAGTTTCGGCGAGATGCGCCCGAACGATATGGACCGCATCATGAATCTTGTGGATCACAACCTGATCCCGTCCATGCCGCTCGGCTTCCACAGCCACAACAACCTGCAGATGTCGTATTCAAACGCGGTATCGCTGCTCCGCTTCCCGACCAACAGGGATATAATGCTCGACTGCTCCATCATGGGTATGGGCAAAGGTGCCGGCAACCTCAGCACGGAGCTGCTCGTGGAGCACATGAACCTGTTCTTTGGAAAGAAGTACCGCACAGAGCCGCTGCTTTCGGTAATCGACCGGGTGATCAACCAGATCCGCACCGAGTATACATGGGGCTATGCGATCGAATACTACCTTTCTTCGATCAACCACTGCACGCCAAGCTATGCCGGCCATTTCTACAACAAGCATATGCTGCCGATAGACCAGGTCGCGGAGCTGTTGAGCCTGATCCGCGAGGACAAGAAGATCTCATTCGATAAGGAATATGCCGAGCAGCTTTACCTGGAATACAACGCCAGACGCGAGCTGGACGACACCGCGGCTGTGAACGAGCTGCGCCGTGAATTCGAGGGCAAACGCATCCTGCTGATCGCTCCCGGCCGCAGCATCACCGACGCAGGCGAAAGGATATTGAACGAGATCAATACCGAAAACACAGTCAGCATCAGCCTGAACCATTGGCAGCTGTTCCCGACCGATTTCGTCTTCGTAACAAGGCACGAAGCATTGCAGCCGGCGCTTGCGGCGGGCAGGAAGGTCATAACCGCAACGAGCGTCACCAACACTAACGATCCGAGAGTAAAGGTCATCGACTATCAGAAATGGATCCTTGTTGACGGCGAAGTGCAGGATTCCTCAGGCGTAATGGCGCTGAATCTCATTAAGGAATGCCGCGCCTCCGAGATCCTGCTTGCCGGCTTCGACGGTTTCCACGTCAATGTGAGCAAAAACTATTACGACAAAGGCATGAACCACCCGATCACTGCGGAGCAGGCGAAAGCCCGCAACCAATTCTTCAGAGAATACGTTCGCGAGCTTCGAAAGACCGTGCCGGTGAGTTTCATAACGGAGTCCGTTTACGAGGGCGAAGATGAGTAAGATAAAGCTTATTGCAATGGATGTGGACGGCACAATGACCGACGGGCATATATATATGGCGCCCACAGGAGAAGCTATGAAGGCTTTCAGCGCAAAGGACGGCTACGGCATTGCGCATCTGCTCCCGGAAAACGGCATTGTGCCCGTGATAATCACAGGCCGGACCTCGAAGATCGTCGAGAACCGCGCCCGCGAGATCGGCATCACGGAGCTTTATCAGGGCGTTTCCGACAAGCTCGCTGCGCTCAAATCCGTCGCCGAAAAATACGGCGCCGCCCCTTCCGAGATCGCCTTTATAGGCGATGACCTGAACGACCTTTCCTGCATTCTTTTTGCCGGTGTGTCAGGCGCGCCTGCCGACGCTGTGGAAAGTATAAAGCAAAAAGTCAGCTATGTTTGCAGCACTTGCGGCGGCAGAGGAGCGGTCAGGGAGTTCATAGAGTATTTGATCAAGCTGTGAATCAGCCCCCGGGAGTGAAAAACAGAAAAACGGTCAAATGGATATTGTTGATAGTAGGGCTGCTGTTGACGGCAGCCCTCTTTTCCTATATCCTGTCAAAAAAGGCGCTTATTGTATCGAGATTCAGCCTGCGGTCCGAAAAAACCGCTTCCGTGCTCCGCATCGTTCAGCTTTCCGATTTGCACAATGTCGAATTCGGTAATGACAATACTCGCTTGATAAAAAAGATCGCGGCGCAGCAGCCTCAGCTGATCCTCATAACGGGCGATCTGGTCGACCGGGATGACGCCGGCACGGAGAAAGCGGAAACGCTCATCCGGGGGCTTTGCGAGATAGCACCGGTTTATATTTCTCCCGGCAATCACGAAGCGGATCATGAAAAAAACTACGGCAGCGATTTGCGGGCGACGTTCACTGCCTGCGGCGCTGCAGTGTTCGACCGCGAATGGGTCGACCTCGAGCTTGACGGGCAGCTGATAAGGCTTGGCGGTATAAACGGCTACAGCGTCCCGCGCAGGTATTTGGATGGCAATGAAGCCCGAGAGTCGGAAGCTGACTTTATCGAAGCATTCAGCGATACCGATCGGTTGAAACTCCTTATGTGCCACATGCCGTATACCTGGCTCGTGTTGGACGGGCTTGAAGAATGGGATGCAGACTGTGTATTCTGCGGGCACGCTCACGGCGGGCAGATCAGGCTCCCGTTCATCGGAGGCCTGTGGGCGCCGGATCAGGGCTGGTTCCCCGGCCGGGTCTCGGGCCTGTATCTTTCAAATGACGAAACAAGAGCAATGCTCCTCTCCCGCGGGCTCGGAAGCAGCAGGCGCCTGCCGCGTTTCAATAATATCCCGGAGATAACCGTGCTGGATATCGTTCCGGCAGGCTAAACGAGCAGGGCCTTGATATAAAGCGCATGAAAAACGGATCAATACAAATTGCCGCTCCTTTCGGAACGGCAATACTTTTTTGCTCGAATGATCGTTTTGACGGATCCCGCTCATGCCATTTCACAACGCAAACGTGGCGGGATCGATTTATAACAATGACGCGTGAGCTTCCAAAGGACTCACGATTTACCGTCCACGGCTTCACGCTCGGACGGCGCAATGGACTTATCGGTTCATTTCGCTGCGGCCTTCCGGATCCTTTCTTTGATATCCTCGGGGATATCAACAGCCAAGGCGTCAACGTTCTTTTGCAAATGATCAAAACTGCAGGTGCCTACTGCTGCGGAGGCAACGTATGGATTGTCTATAACATATTTCAGCGCGACCTGCGAGCCGTCATAGCCCTTCAGTCTGTTCATAAACGATAGTTTTCTCGCCTCAAAAAACAGTTCCCGCGAGGCTTTGCGTCCCAATGTCCTTGCCAAATACCAAAGATCCTTTTTCCCGCGGATCTTAAAGAGGTCGGAAAGGAACAGGCCCTCTGCCAGCGCCTGGCCGGCAACAACGCCTATCCCGTTATCATACAAAGCCTTGATCTGAGGCTCCCGGTTTTGCTTCACGACGTTGTAGTCCAGCATAACCACGTCCAAACACTTTGTTTTAATGATGTAATTTATGACATCATCATCAAATGTGTTTGCACCGCAGGCGCGTATTTTCCCCGCTTGTTTGAGCTCGGCGAAGCATTCGAGAACGTCGTCCGTCAGGTCCTGAATACCGGATCCGTGCAAATACAATACGTCTATGTAATCGATACCCATTCGTTTTAAACTGGTATCAACGTTTTCTTTGATGCTTTTGGGATTGATATCCTGCATCCATTTGCCGTCAACGAACTTTTTGCCGCCTTTGGTCGAGATCACGATCTCATCTCTGTCGATGTTATGCTTTTTCAGAGATAGACCGATCCTATCCTCTGCTTTTCCGTAATTGATCGCCGTATCAAAAAAACGGATCCCCAGGTCATAAGCCTTCTTAAAGAGCTCGACCGCGGTATCATCGCTTATCAGATCTCTGGCGTAAGCGGAGGCACAGCCATAACACAGCGGCGTGACCTGAATACCGGTATTCCCAAGGGGCCTGAGTTCCCAAGATCCGTTATTGTTCACTTCGTTATTCATCCTGATGCTCCAATCCTTCCTGTGTACTATATCATACCGACCGTTGTCAGCGCTCAAACAGTATCAGTCCCGGTTTCCCAAACAGCATAGCGCCGTCAAGCAAGACTGCGGAGTACAAATTTATTATAACATAAAGTATAAACTGCAAAGGTGCTTTTTGCAATACTTTATAAAAAATACCTGGCCCAACCTTGTGAAACAACGAAACCCCTTTTTTGTTCCGGCGGATAAACGAGGTTTATTTGATGTGAAAGACCGCGCAAAAGACATTGACGATTGACGTGACAAACAGCAACCGATCACGCTCCGGAATAACGATACTCTAGGCTGAAATCATGCTCGTCTGCTTCACCGTGCAGGTAGTCATACCCTTCTTCTGATACGATCCGAAAACCGCATTTCTCATGCGTCCTCAAAGAAGCGATATTCTTTTTGCTTACGCAGCTGCAAAGCCGAAACGAGCCGTTTTTCTTCATGGAAGCTGCCGCACTTGAAAGAAGTTGGGCTCCATATCCTTTCCTTCTGTAATCCGGACGCGTTTCAAGTGCTTCCATGTAGTATAGACCGTCCTGGATCTTACACGTTCTTAATGCGCTGACCCAAACGCCATCTATCTCAAGGACCCAGTAGGTTGCATCGTTTTTATTGAAAAAGTCGTTCTTCAAAAATTCCAAGAAGCCCGCTTCGACCTTCCGAACAGCAGCTTCTTTGTCCGAATCGTCCGGATAAAAATAATCTGTGTTTTCAAAATTGCTTTCGGAATACACGTCCATCAGCTTTCTTGTATCCACCTTCTGATACTCCGATATTATTTTCAGCATATACGTCTCCATAAATGTTTATTAAGATGATTATACCATCGCTGCCCAAGTCATTCAACAAGAAAACCTCAGCGGCATGATATGTACCGCTTTGATAGATGTCTCTTCGTAGATTTCTCTTGCTGCGGCTGCTATCGGCTTTTCGTCATCTTCGCCACCGCCGGCCACAAACTGATATTGATCAATGTCTGAACGATGTAAAACACAGTATTGAAGATTCGGCTTCAGTCTATATGGAATTGCCAGTATCTGAAACGGTGCCCGCATAATAATGCTCCTCATAATCCCGATTTGTTGAAATGATTATACCACAGCTGCTCCGATTATACAACAAATAAACCTCTCTTGCCTTGGCAGACAAAAGAGGTTTCTTCTATGGTGGAACAGTATCATTCAACGCTGAACATGTGCCGCAGTCAGCCTCTTCACTGTTTTCAAAAGCTTTTTCGATGTCGTCAAGGGGGATATCCTTTTCCCTCTGCGGTGAAGTACTCGCATTGACGATCAGCGTGAAATGATCGTCGTACAGGTAAACCGCATGAACGAAAATGTTGATTATCGCCCTGCGCTTCTCAATGTCCAGCAGCGGCATGGTGCGGATGTAATCAAGGTATGCCATGACCTGCGGCTCCGAAAGATACACCTTGCGATTGAGCTCAGCCGCGAGCTGTTTTTCGAGCTCCGCTTTTTCCGCTCTGCGCTGTTCAAGGCGCTCGGTAAGCATATCGACCGATTGACCGGTTTCGATCATCCTCCAAAGGTTGTCGATCGCGGTTTCTGCTTCGCGTATCGCCTTACGCAGGGATTTTACCGTAAGGCTGTCGGGATCCCTACCGCATTCCTCGGCGACTCGCTTTGCAATGAACGCGATGTTTTCATCCGTCAGCAGGCTGAGGCATGCGTCGATAACTCGGTCCTCGATCTTCTGTTTGCCGATAAGCTTCTTATCGCATTTCCCGCGGCGGGCTTTCTTGCAAACATAATACGGGTAGTATGCACCGGAACGGCTCGTACCGCCGTAACCCGTCATCATTTCCCTGCAGTGACCACAGAATAGTTTTGTCGTGAGCAGATACTCACCTTCGCCCCGCTTGCGTGCGGGAACATGCAGATTTTTGTCAAGCATAACCTGTACCCTTTCAAAAAGATCGTCGTTCAGAATCCGGGGCATACCGCCCGGCGTTTCCTTACCGTCATAGATGTAGATGCCGAGATAACGACGGTTTCGGAGCATCTTGCTGAGGCTGTTATAAGTAAAATCCTTCCCGAGGGAGGTCTTGACCTTGCGCCTCTGCAGGTCCTTTATTATCTCGGCCTTTGTCTGGCCTTGAGCGTATCGCTCGAATATCTCACGGACGATCGCAGCTTCCTCCTCATCGACGCGAAAGGTCTTATCGGGATTGACCTTGAAGCCCAACCCGGGGTTGGATCCGTTCGAGATGCATTTCTGCGCGTTAATGCCCATACCCCTTCGGATCTTCAATGAGAGCTCGGCGGAGTAGTACTCCGCCATGCTCTCCAACACGCCTTCAACGAGTATTCCGGAGGGATCGTCGGCAATGTTCTCCTTCGCGGATATCACGCGAACGCCGTTTTTCTTCAGCTTTGCCTTGTTGATGGCACTGTCATAACGGTTCCTAGCAAAACGGTCGAGCTGATAGACGAGTATCGCCTCAAACGTATGCCTCTCCGAATCGGCGATCATACGCTGAAACTCTGCACGGTTGTCGGTGGTACCCGAAACTGCGCGGTCGATGTACTCGCCGATGACGGTATAGCCGTTGGCCTCTGCATACTCATAGCAGACCTTAAGCTGACCTTCGATCGACTGCTCCGTCTGGCTGTAGCTCGAAAAGCGGGCGTAGATGACTATGTTCATACGCGGCTCCTTTCTCTCGCTTTGCCGTTATGATAGCAGACGCCCGCAGCATAGTCGAATGTGCGGGCAGAACTATTTTTGATATTCGGGATGTTCACGCAGCCATTCCTCATACCACAGCCTCCCTTCGTCGCTTTGAAAGAAAGCTTTGATATCCGGCGCTATGGCCTTGGCGAATTCTTCAAGCAGATTTTCTTCATACTCTATCTTTGTTTCTTCGTTTTCGGGCATATCTATCTCTCTTCATCTCTGATCCTCTGTAAGTGCTTTTTGTAAAACGCGCAAGCCTTGATTATGAATTCCTGTACCCGCTGAGGCTCGGCGTCGGGCAGGTATTTGCCTATGCTGCTCATGGGGATACTGACCTTCTCGCGCTGATTGGGCTTTTCTTCCGCCATGATCGCGGCGATCGTCTCCTCGTTGAGCTTCCCTTCGCCGCTGAGCTTCTTCAACCGGCAGGCCTGGGAAAGCGAAGGCGTCGCCAGCGTAACGCCGATCTCAGTGAAGAGCATTTCCTGTTCCTCCTGTGAAAGGAAGGAAAGCTCCACCGCGGGAGTGAACGCGATGCGCTCCTCGTCTACCATGCGGAGAAGCGGCGGGATGAGGTGCGTCAGGCGGATGTAGCGCTGGATCTGCGTATTGCTCTCGTTGACACTTTCAGCAACGATTGCCCGCGACAACTTCTGTCCAACTTGGACAGAAGTTAAATCGGTGCGTTCGCCTTGGTTTTTCAGCGCCTCAAGCTTCAACTTGTACGCAAATGCTTTTTCGCTCGGGAGCAGACGTTCCCTGTGAAGATTGCTGTCCACGAGCATGATAACCGCTTCATCGCGGGTGACCGCTTTGATAACTGCCGGGAGCTCTGTCAGCCCCGCAAGCTTCGCCGCATGCAGACGGCGATGACCGGAGATCAGTTCATATTCACCCGGGCGGCCTTCAATGGGTCTTACGATGAGCGGGGACATAATCCCATGCTCACCGATGCTTTCTACAAGAGCGCTCATCTCATTGTTATCGAGCACCTTGTAAGGGTGTCCCTTAAGGGACGGATATTGTTTGCCGGTATCATGACCGGCGTACTAATTGTGTATTGCATATTTGTTTCCTTTCAGTTTTTTTGATGAATAATAGGAGCGCCCTTTCGGACGCTCCCGGTGAAATTGTGTTATCGTTCTTCTTCATAATACATCGGCTTACCGTCGATCATAGGTTCATCCTCGAACGCCGCCCGCATCTTCGGGATATCGGCCTTGATATCCTCGCAGATACGCAGCTCCCGGCGGACGAAGCGCAGCTGCTCTGTCAGCGCGGCGATCTCGGGGATCGGTCCGCCCGTGCGCCGCTGTTCCTTACGGAGCGCATCGCGCCTTGCTTTCAGCTCGCTGTATTCTTTACTGCGCATTGCGGCGTGCGCGTCAAGCTGATCCTCATTGTCGATGCCGTATTTATCGAGCAGATCATGCTGTCTGATGTACCGTTTGAGCTTCCGTACCTCTTCGCGGTTCACCCGGTACACGACCTTTTTGCCCTTGCCGAGCCATCCCAGCACGTACATCCACGAAAGCACCAGCGCCCTGAAGCCGTGCTGCTTCTGATATGGCACGAAAGGCTTTTCAGCCTTCGGAACAAGTATCTCCGTCTGCCGCTCAAAGCTGTCCCAAAGCATTTCCTCGATATCGTCTTCGGTCATGCTCTGACCATCCTTTTTCAGACGCAGAGGACGTTTTCCTCCGGGAGGCAGGAAAGAAGGATACTTGCATCGATGATCGACCGTATAGCCGATCTCCTGCATGAGGCGGTAAAAGTGCTGTACATCGATCGCCCTGTCAATACACTCCCTCATATCGAGCTCGAGCATATCCTTCATGGTGAGCTGACCGTCCTTGTGAGCCCGCCACTCCGCAAAGCTCAAGCCATGACTTCGGGGGTTCTCGATAACGTAAAGCCCGTGTTCGCGGCAGAGCTCATCCGATACTTCCCTTAATCGCTGATGATCCTTTTTATGGTTCTCGTACTTTCTTCCCGTTCGGAAGGAAACGGAATTGACCACAAAATGATTATGTACGTTCTTGGTATTGAGATGGGTGGTAACGAGCACTTCGTATTCATCACCCCACATGCGCCGTGCCGTTTCCATACCCAGTGCGTGAGCTTCCTCGGGAGAGACCTCTTTACCATAGAAGCTTTGAAACCCGTGATAACAGGTATTCCCTCCGAGCTTTCCGTATCGTTTCTTCGTCGCCGTCATCCATTCATACGTCTGCTGCCATGGGCAGTTGAGAGCGGATACGTACATGAGCTTATCCGTCTTGCCGGGATCGGAAGTATAGCGCAAGACCTTTTTGAGGTCATCGGTCATATCCTCGGGAGCTATGGTCTTCTCGGGATTGACGGCGTAATCGATGACCCTTGAGATACTGTCCTTTATCGGCCAGAAGCCGGTTATTGCCATATCACATCCCCTCGCTTTCAAAGAAGGCGCGGCGGATATCCGTCAGCAGATCCAATACCGCTTTTTCCGCCTCAGGTGATAACCCTCCGTTTGTCAGCTCGGAGAGCCTTCCCGTGATATCGAAAATAGCATCGGTCGGAGCCCATCGCGGCTCGTATCCCAATGCTCTCTTTCTCACGTATTCGCTTATCGTCAGCCCGCACTTTGCGGCTTTCCGGCATATGGCGGTCTTCTCTGACTTTGTTACCCTCAGCTCCAGACGTTCCTTTTTCTCTTTCATGGCGCCACCGCCTTTGCCGGGGTATTAGGGGCATCCCCTAAAAAGACCGCCGTTCCCCGAATCGGCGGAGCGGAACTTGCCGTACAAGTTCCCTGCTGGCTATCGTTTTTTACATGGATACCCGGTATGCCGACCGGCGGGGATAGGTGCTTCCGCCGGGCGTGGTTATTCGTGCTTCCATGTGGCGCCATCGGTCTATCGGACGCAGGCCTGATGGCGCCAAATATGGGCGGTTTGGCGTCACGTGAACATATCGAGCGTTTCAAGTACATTTCGATCATTCTCCTGTCTCTCCTCATCGGTCATTTCCGCGGTAGGCGTGAATGTGGGTGCGGCCTCACGCGGGGCGAGATCGAGCTCCCGTATTTCCTCGCGGAACAATGCCCTAACGTCTTCAAGACTGAAATCGAATCTTCCCGGATACGAAAGGCGATCGAGATATTCCCCGATCGCCTTTATCGCAAACGCGCTCATCGATCCGTGCTCTTGTCGGTCGATCTCATGCAGTGCTTCGTACACCTTCCGCTGATTAGGATCCGAAAGGTCGAACCTTACGCTGATCCTGTGAGAGTCCTTCATACGCCCTGCTCCGCTTTCAGCTGCAGCCCAGCGAGGTATTCGTAACCCTTTGCCGCAGCGCGGATATCGTCTATGAACCGCACGCGGCTGCCCTTCGTGCGATAGAAGTTTTTCACAAGACACCCGCCGCCTCCCGTGACTATGAGGTCCATCGTGCTCTCGTCGTACCCATACTCGCGCAGCCTGCGGAATATGCCGCCGACGTATTCCTCCGCGACCGAGCGGATGAGCATCAGATCGTCCTTTGGCATATCCGCCGTTCCGTTTATCAGCACACTGTCGATTATCGAGTCGTCGATCTCAGCACCGCGCGCACTCATCAGGGCCTCATGCACGGCAAGCGTGCATTGGTGGGTGCCGAACTTCTCCGTGAACATTCGCCCGAGCTGCGGTCTGCCGTCGATGATGCACAGAGTGTTCATTGTCCCGTTGCCGATGTCGACTACGACGTTCATGTCCTTCATCGACGGCGCGTACTCCGCGACGGCGGCATACCCCTGCGGGTAGATCCTCGCCCCGAGTATGCGGATGTGATAATCGACCTTGCGGAAGGTGAAGCTTACCTCCGCGTTCCGCGTGAGGTATGCGGCGAATTCCGCCTTCTGTCCCGTGGTCCATGTGAGCGGGAGCCCGGCGGCGATGATAACGTCCGCTTCGGTCAGCCCTTCGTCCGCAAGCTCCATCGCGATCCCCGCCAGCGTGAGCAGGTAATAATCCTCGTCGCTCTGCTTTTTCGGCACGAATTCCTTGTGCCCCTCGCCGATGACGTAGTACCTCCCGCCGTACACGAGCATGTCGCCCGTGAACAGCGGCTCGTGATCGTACCCCGCGATACCCGCCTTGAAGATGTGGTTCGCGGTCTTGATGTTCCCGTAACCGTGGTCGACGCCGATGATGACGGCGTCATTGATTCTTTTCATTTTCTGCTACTTTCTCCTTATAGTTTATTTCCCCATTACGCCTGGGATGGGCGGTCCTTTGAGTTCTCTTCCCGCATTACTGCGGTGCGAAACGTTTTTCGGATCACACTGTCACTTCCCTTCCGCGTTTGCCGCGATCGGTTCGACCGGCTCATTCAGGATACGGTCCATGTCCCATTTATCAGCCAGATAATTGATGACGTCATGCACGTACTTCGCGCGCAGGCATTCCGATCGCATGATCTCTTTTGTCAGCTTCGGCTTCTTCATTTTTGCTCCTTTCCGCCTCTACGGAGGCATGTTATTTGATAAAAACTGGGGGTAGTTATTAAATAACAAAACAGTTGATTCCGTAGCCTTAAAGTGGTACAATTATTCGAAAACCGAACGATGGAGAAGACCGTGAAGCTCGAAAGATTCAAGATATTCCAAATACCGGCGAGAAACATAATTGCCGCTGCCCGCAAAAAAGGCGAGGGGTACAGTTTCGAATTCGATCCGTATGATGATTCAAGTGAATACCTTGTAGAGAAAACATATCAGGATGACTGCCCGATGTTTTATCAGGCAAAGGCCGTTCTGCAGGAGCTTGGGATAGATATGCCCTTTGGTGAAGACTGCCTTTCCGAAACGTTTATCTATATAGACTTCTCAGGCATATTCGACAGGAAGCCCGTTGGAAGAGTAAAGGAACAGCAGGAGATCGCCGCACACATGTTCCGTGAAGAAGGCATTGAGATCTATAAGCGTCAGGGCTCCTGCAGATATGTCGCTTTCGAACGGTCGGCGAGCATGAGCCGCAATAACGTGCTTGCGTTCGTGCGCGAGGAAGTGTTCGAACCGCTCCGCAAGCGGATGATGCTGGGAATGGATATAGGTCTGTGTCAGCTTTCGAAGCTGTATGCATATAACGGTCTCATGTTCACTAACGGCTTCCGCTGTCTTGACTGCAGCAGCCTTTCGGATGACAGCATCATAGTGATCGACAACCCGAAGAGCATAGTCAGGGATGCGGATATCATCACCGTTGAGGATGACGGCACGGATGCTCCGGTGCGCAAATACAGCCGAGTCGAAAAGACCGCCGATATCGAAGTGCTCGAATTCGACGGCGAGGGTATAGTGTCAAAAGAGTTTGCTTCAAGGCTTGCATGGAGCGGCGAGCATCATTCGTTCCAGATACGTCTGCCTTACATCAAGGGAGTCGTGCATGAGGTGGATATCAAAAAGCTGTTTGCCGAATTGAAGGTCCCCGTCATTCGCGATATCTGGGGAAAAGAGCATGACGTACGCAAGGTGGATCTTATAATAACGAAGAGCATGTTCAAGGGGTTCGGATGGATGACGGAGAACGGGCTTTCATGGCGCGAGTATCTGGCAAGATGCGGAGAATACGGCCACGGGCTGTATGTATCCGGTATGGATAAGAGCAGTATGCAGGATACGACGGAGCTGAATTATCAGTTCCTGAACACACTTGCGATAGATCGCGAGCTGTTCCGCCCGGCCGATCTTCCTTCGGGCTGGGAAAGCTCTCCCGCGAACGACGAAAGGCAGTGGCTCACCAAGACCACCGAGGAACGGTACTGGTCCTATATTGCCGATACCGATTTCCGCAGGAAGCACTGTATCGATGAATTGGAGGATGCCGAAGGTGCGCCGTCGCAAAGACGGAAAACGCTCCTGCAGGCAGCGATAAAGAACCCGCTCCTGCTCGAAGAACCGATCCTTGCAAGGGAGTTTGAGAAAAAGGCGGAAAGCATCCGCAACGACTATGCGTTGGGGATGCTTCTTGTCGCGGGAGACAGCCGCTATCTTTCCGACGATCTCATGCGGCTCCTGGGCTATATCGTGAAAAGCTCTGTCGGGGAAGGCAAAGCCTTTAGCCTGCTGGAACAGGAGTTCCTGCAGGGAAACGAGATGTACGCACCTCTCCCCGGGTATAAGGAACAGGATATCTATACGCTCCTTCGCAGCCCGCATATCGCAAGAAACGAAGAAGCGCTTGCCGTGCCGCTCTCCGACGTCGGCAGGCTGCGGAAGAAATACCTGTCGCATCTGTCGTATGTGCTGATGGTAGATTCACGTTCGCTCATTCCGGAGCGCCTGGGCGGTGCGGATTACGACGGCGATATGATAAAGACGATAGCCGATCCCATAGTCAACGGCTGCGTATTCCACGGCTATGAGGCCTCCGGCTCTCTGCCCGTATTGAAGATACCCGCCGCCGAACCGCTTATCTCCGATGCCAACGACTGGCAGGCAAGGCTCGATTGCGTCAGGAGCACCTTTTCTTCCCGCGTAGGGCAGATAAGCAACGCTGCGCTGCGAAGGGGCATCGTCGCATATGACGAGAACAGCGACAGCGAAGAGCGTGAATTCGCGCGCATGGACACGGAAGTGCTCGCTATCCTGACCGGGCTTGAGATCGACTCCGCCAAGAGCGGCATTAAGCCGGATCTTTCCGAATACCTCGAAAATCGCAAGGGAAAGAAAAGTCTTTTCCTCCGATACAAAAACATCGTTGACGACGCCGAGGATCGTAAATGGTATGAGGCCACAACGCTTGAGCGCATCAAGAACTATATCGGTTCCGTGAAATGGGATAAGGTCAGTTCCGATCTTGAGCGTCTGCCGTACTACGCGTATATGCTCGAAAAGGGAACGCCAAAGCACGAGACCAAACCCGCTCCTGCGGATAAGCTTTTCGTTTTCGCCCGGGATCCGGATTGGAGGGATACCGTCGATCCTCACACAATGGAGCGAACCGAGGCTATCATATCGGCATATCGCGAAGCGCTGAGCCGTATCCGCTACATAAAACACCTTCCCAAAGACAGGGGGCGCAGGTCCGATATCGAGCAAATACTGTATTCCCGCGGGCAGGAGAACGAATACAGCGTTGACGAGCTGTACGCGCTGTTCGACTTCACCGCACCGGCCACTGTGCGAAAAGCGAGGGCGAAGCTTTCCGAAATGAAATGGCATCTGCTCCCAAAGGAAGAAAGAGAGCCTGCGCTTTATGACTTTAACATACATGCACTGCTCCGGAAGGCCGAGCTGTTCTGTGATTTCAGCTGCAGCGGCTACAGGGTGCTCGGCGATCTGATCTGTGACGTGGATGATATTAACCGCAAAAACGATATTGCAAAACACATCGTCCGCAAGGGCGACGGCAGCGATATCAGGAGCCTGCTTATCGGAGTCAAACTGCACGGGAATTATGAAGAAAGGATAACCCTGAACTGTGTAAACCTCATAGCTCCTCCATATAGAGACGCGGAGACGCTTGATCAGGACAAAGTGCTCAAATGTGTCGAAGCCTTGGGCGAAAGGGAATTCGCGCTAAAGGTCCTTCCGGCAGCGGTCATGCGGAACATATCGGAACCCGTTCCCGAGAAACGCGGGAGGAGAAGGAAATGACGAACGAATGGAAGGAATTCAAAGCCTACACCGGCAAGCCGGTCTATAGGTCGTCCTCGAAAAAGGACAGGACTTTTCTCGGCAGATTCACTATCGAAATGATGTGTGAGTTTACCGGCTTCAAGCGTATCCTCACGACAATCGCCCGAGGCTATCTTTTCCATGCGAAGGACGGGAGCCTTCTGCCGGTAGATCCGCGCGATAGGCTTGACTATGCGCTGAACGCTATTAAGGCATGGTGCAGTGTACCGGAAAGAAGCAAAAGCTTCGTCCCGCCCGTGGACTTTCGGGAGCTGGCCGATATCTTTCCGGAGCTTGTGGATAAGAACGGTAACGGCTGGTATTACCGCCATGCAAAGAAGGTAATGGACTATGCGAAAAAGAACCCCGGCATAGTGCACAGCTCCATCGTGAAAAAGTGCGAGGGCATGCGCCGGGGGTTCACAAAGAAATGGCAGAAGGAAGTCCGCGGTCTTCAGGTGCCGATATTCGCGCTCAACACCAAAGCCGGCTGGAAACTGCGCTTTGACGATATCCTCGCCGATGCGCTTGAGGCAGGACCGCTGCGCATGGAGGAATACGAGCTTCCGCAGCACGTTTCCGATATGCTTTCCATACTCTGCCCGGAGGATGTGCCCATGGACGTCCTAAAGGACATTGCCGCATTCTATCTTGCCAACCGCCGCGAGGATACCGATTGGGTCGTCCTTCCTGTCGCCAATTTCGAAGCCTACTATGGCGCCACGAACTTCAGCAAGCTTTACCTAAAAAAGATCCCCGAAACGATACTCGTTCGGGAATCTCGGGGGCATGTGTGCAGGGTGAAGATGAAGTTGTTCTGCAAGTAACTGAAGCATGAATCGGTTTATTGTATCGTTTTTCATCTTTTTATGTTGATATTTGACCGGGTTTCCTGTATAATGTCAGCAAGAATATACTCGCACAAGGGAGAATCCGCATGGCAGTCAGCTATAAAAAGCTATGGAAGCTTTTGATCGATAAGGATATGAAGAAATGCGATCTCGAGCGCAAAGCCGGGATCACGCACTATGCCCTTGGCAAGCTTTCCAAAGGTAAGGACGTCTCAACGGAAGTCCTCGGGAAGATATGCGAAACGCTGAATTGCACGATCGACGATATCATGGAATTCGTGCCGGAGGAAGAAAAATAACGGCTTTCCGAGAGAAGAAAGCCGATCAGTCAGACTGAAATCGAACGGACAACATTTCCTTAGGAGGAAATTGTTGCTTCCATCTGTAAACGGAGGAAGCCCTATGAGCAAAATTAGTGAAGAAACCACAAAAGGTTTAGTCGCAGATAAACTGAAAAACACTTTGGGATATCCGACTTCACAAAATGTGACAGTTTCCGGAATCACATGGTTTAAGGAAGATAGTTATAAGGGGACAAGCTATAACTGGCTGGATAGTGTGTTTTCAAAAGCCACGAAGAAACAGACTCTTCAAAGCAAAGGCACCCCTGACTTCATTGTAACTAAAGAAGACTCAAGTGTAATTGTTGTTATAGAGTGCAAGGGAGACATTACCCATCATTCGAGTCTATCTGATTCTAATGCATTTAAGTATTCTGGATATGGAACTCCTGCAGAAACAGAAGCCTATGCTATTAACGGGGCCTTATGGTATGCAACGTTTTTAAATGACAGATATGATGTTATTGCAGTAGGGGTTTCCGGACAGATTGAGGTAGCATGTAGAGTTACATCTTTCGTTTTGCCACGCGGTGGGAAAATCGAAGACATTGAGCTGCTGGAAGATGATTATCTCTCTGGCGCACTCGTATCTATTTCGCAATACGAAAAAGATGTGGATGTAGTATTAGATCGATTTGCAGGAACAGAAGCAGCGATAAAGAAGGAACTAAGACGCTATACATTAACATGTGCGAATTTCTTGCGTTCAAATGGTATTGAAGATAATTCAAAAGCTGGGTTTATCTCGGCTGTTATCCTTGGATTAACGAATCACGAATCAAAACTATATAAGGATACAAAAGCGGCTATTGATGCCAAAAGAGCCTCAAAGAGTAAAAAACTGTTGTCTGATCCCCTCGGAAGGAATGCGGTCAAACTGCTTAAGGCATCACTCTATGGCGACGGAAATGAATATGACGAAGACTTTATTAAGGGAATATGGGACATTGACAGAATTCCCCGTGGCAAAAGAACTTCATTAAAAAAGTTTTATGACAATCTTTTGTCAAAGGATGAACTATTGCATGCTCCAAAAGGCGATTATAAAGACTTTCCTGACGGCGTAACGGTCTTGTCTCGTTGCGTGTTTTCTCTATACGAAAATGTAATCGAAGTTTTGGAGAAATACACAGGAATCGATGTTATGGGAGAATTCTACACAACATTTTTGCGCTTTACTAAAGGAAACGCAAAAGAGAAAGGGATTGTTTTAACTCCCAAACACATTACTGAGTTGTTCTGTGATATTGCCGAGTATTATTCTGACACAAAGTTTAATGAAAATACAAAAGTCATTGATATATGCTGTGGAACGGGTGCGTTCCTTATTGCTGCACTTGCTCGCATGAAGAAAAACATATCTGGGCTGAAAATTAGTGAAGGCGCTAAGGCAGCAAAATATGAAGTGGCACAGAAAAGCAGCTTGATCGGTGTGGAAAAAGATCCGTCTATGTACGCCTTAGCATATGCCAATATGCGGTTTCATGGAGACGGAAAAGCCAATCTATTTAACTGCTCGTCACTTCTGATTGATTCTTATGCACCTGTTGATGATAGTGGGAAGACATATTTAGAGGATACTAAAGTGCCCCTGCACGAGGCCTTAAAGAGCTTTGGCGATATAGATATTGCTATGATTAATCCGCCATACTCTCTAGATAAAAAAGATAACTCAGCTTCTCGTGAGTATCCAATAATCCAGAAGAAAACGGAATTAGAAGACAAATTAAAAAGACTTAAGCAACTTCAAAGAGCATTGAAAAAGAAGGATCAAACGGAAGCTACACAGCAGGAACTGATGAGGCTGGAGAAAGACATCCGGCTCATAGAAGCGGCGATAGTTAAACAGGACAACGAATTGGATGATAGTGGTTTCCGTGAAATCGTCATTTCAAAAGGACAAGATGAGCTGGATTTTGTTGCTTCGATGCTCCATTATCTCAAAAAGGGTGGCATTGGTATAGCTATTGTACCTATGTCATGTGCTGGGAGCAGTGGCACCTCGTTAAGAACATCTTTGTTAGAGCACCATACTTTACTAGCATGCATGACTATGCCCAGCAATCTTTTCTTTGATAGCCATGTAGGAGCAAATACATGCATCATGGTATTTAAAGCCCACGTACCGCACGATGAACAAAAATCAGTCTTTTTTGGTGTTTGGAATGATGATGGGTTTTCGGTTATACCGCATAATGGACGGAAGGATACCGGAAAATGGTCTGCCATTCGTCAAGGGTGGATTGATCAACTTGATGGAATAGCTGAGCCAAACGAGACAATGTGGCTAAAGCACAAAATGAACAGTAACGGCGAAGCACTTCCCGAAGCATATGTCAAAACTGACAACAAGAAAATAACGGAAGAACTATTCAAAAATGTAGTTCGCAATTATGCATTATATAAGTATATGGATTCAAAATCAGCGTTAGATATAAAAGATTCGCAGAAAATGCTTTGGCTACTTGATAACTATACTGATTTTGAAAAACGGTATTCTCCATCATTAATTGAAAAACAACTTGCCTTAACAGATAGGCCGTGGTCAGTATTTAAGTTTCAACGCATTATTGATGATATTCATAATGGAAAGTCTTATAATAACGTAGATCTAGTTGCGGCTGACATCGACGATTATATCCTATATATTACTCGTACAGAGCAAAACAATGGAGTATCGATGTGTGTCCAGGCAATGGATTACTCCGGATTAGAGAAGGCAAATGCCATTACGATTGGCGATACTACTGCCACCATTTTCTTTCAAGATCATGATTTTCTTACTGGTCCACACATGATAGTTGTTCGAGCCAATTGGATAAATGTGTATTCTGCCCTTTTCGTAATCACGCTACTAAATCAGGAAAAGTATAGATACCCTGTTTTTGGACGTGCATTCACCAAGGACCTAATCGCTGAAACACAACTTTATTTGCCTGTCGACGCAGATGGGCATCCAGATTATGCATTTATGGAGGAATACATTAAGTCATTACCTTTCAGCGTAAGAATTTGAGAAAGAAGCAAATCAGGAAGGGACTCAGATTATGAACAATACCAAACTCCAATCTGCCATATCAGCGTTCGTCAAAAACAAAAAGGCCAACGCTGCCTACTATGATGATAACTGGACCGAACGCAAAGAACGCAAAGCCTATTATCAGTCGTTTACGCGGGACAAGCTCCTTGCTATGACCGAGGAGGACTTCTTCGAGTACATGAGCAGGCTTTGGTCCATGGTCATGTGGGGCAACAAACGTTTTGTTGTGGACAAGCTGATTGCCGACAACGGCTTTGAAGCGCTGAAAAAGCATCTCGCGGAATTGCTGTATGGTTCGGCTTCGTTTGAAAAGCGGTGGAATACCTTCTTGAAAGAAGTGAAGGGCATGGGGCCGTCCACGATCAGCGAGCTTCTTACCTATACCAACCCGAACGAATACATCCTTTTCAACAAGACGACGATCCTCTGCTATACATACCTCGATATTCCGGATATGCCCAAATACAACTATCAGTACACGGGGAAGAAGTATCTGGAGGCTTGTGCGATCGCGAAGGATATTTCGGCTGCGCTCAAGGCTGCCGGGGTGGATGACTGCGATCTGCTGGCGGTCGATTACTTCCTGTGGGATGAGGTTCTGCCGCTTGCCGAAAAGAAGGAACCCGGAGATCAGGTCCCCGTGACCGGCACGCCGAAAACAGCCAGTGATTCCAAATCGCTGCACGAAGAGATAAAGGAAAAACTCGTTGCCATAGGTGAGCTGCTGGGGTTTGAAAGCCGATCAGAGGTGAAGATCACCACCGGTGCGGTCGTCGATGCCGTCTGGGAAGCAAAGATAGGCAATATGGGAAAGGCGATATATGTGTTTGAAGTCCAGTCCAAGGGCTCCATCGACAGCCTGATTCTGAATCTCAAAAAGGCACAGAGCAACGCCGCCGTTCAGGCCGTTGTCGCCGTGGCAGACGAAGAACAGCTTGCGAAGATCATTCGCGAGAGCGCCGGCGTCATCGACGAGAAATCCCTTCGCACATGGAATAGCGAAGACGTCCTCGCCGTTTATGACGCCCTGGTGCGCGCACATGAGTCGATCAATAAACTGGCACTTGTGCCGGAGAGTTTTTAATAGTATTCTCAATTGGAAAAGAAGACATATGAGCAGCTTATTCATCGCAGGAAATGGGTTTGATATAGCACATGGTATTCCTTCAAAATATAGCGATTTTAGAGCACGTTTAATTGATGCATATCCCGAAGCGCTTAAGCTGCGAGACGAAAAAGTGTTTTTAGAAGACTTCAATGATATTGATCCTTATGAGTTTGCTGCGGAAATCTTGTTAAATACAATGGATAAAGCTGCAGGAGAAAACTGGTGGAATTTTGAAGAAGCATTGGCTTATGTTAGCTTCGACAACAAATTGCCAAGGCCCAATCACAAAGAAAACGAAACAGAAGACGAAGACCGAGAGCTAATGACCCATTACCTTCTTTACATGGATAAGCTCACCAATGGTTTTATTAACTGCTCAAAGATATGGCAAGTTTTTTTTCGCCTTTGGATTAAAGAACTGCAAAGACGCATCGATAATAACGAATTCAGAAAGAGAGATGCATTAAACACTATTATTTCTGACAATGATATTCAGTTCTTAACCTTCAACTATACAAAAACCCTGCAAAAGCTTTATGGAGTGAAAAAAGTTATTCATATTCATAATCGAGTGGGGCAGAACTTGATTTTTGGTCATGGAAAAGAGAACGCAATGTATTCTCCGCTTGTTGACAGTATAGAAGATGGACCTTGCATCGGTTCTTCCTTCCTTGACGATATGATAATGTCGTTTAAAAAAGATACCTCATCAGCACTAAATAAATACTATGATTTCTTTAAAAAGCTTAATGATAATGTTGACAACGTCTATTCGTATGGATTTGGTTACGGAAGTGTTGACAGTGTATATATAAAGAGAATTCTGAAGATGATTTCACCTGATGCCACTTGGTTCTTTACAAAATATGAATCGCTAGATGCAAGAGCGCTGAAAATAAAAAAGATCAAGCTGAGACGGTATGGCTTTAAGGGCAAATTTGACTTGTTCGAGGGATAATAATAGTTTTACAGTAAAGATAATCGCCGATAGGAATCTTTGAGATGTTGTGTCTTTTGTTAACTATTTCTGCGATCAATTGCCTGTTGAGACATCACTAATAACCTGCACTATTCACAGTGTTGCAATGCCAAAGTGATAATAGAGAGCAAGACTACAATAATCACGACCAGAGCTTCGATCGCTTTACTGGTTTAAGTACTGCACACATAGCTACACTTATCGGCGATTTGCCTGCTTTGATCTTGCAAGCAGGCAAATAAATCTTCTCTGCTTTAAATGTGTAGTTGTGGATCTTTAGTGTGGGTATACTAATATTACCGCTTTCAACTAGTTCAGGAGTATCAATAATAAGGTCTTCTTCCAAATCTATATCCGGAATAATACGATGGCAATTGGGAAGCATAGCAATACCTCTGTAAACATAATCTACATTGGTATATAAATCCATGGTTTTCTCCGGATCAACTGGGCCAAGATTGAATTCAATATTATAGTGTTCTTCTATTAGCTTCATTTTCGTAAGACCATTAATCCAGAAATCGGTCTCTAATTGAAGCTGCGGGTTGCCTTTTAAGTATTTTTTAATGGGGAAAACGGTCTTTTGTGGGTTGTGTTCAGCATCAACATAACTGATGGTTATAGTTTCCGCATCATGGATCCTTTTCATGCGTTCGAAATTGTTAAGTCGTGCGGAAACAGAATGATCCATAATATGGTATGGCAATAATGCTGCCTGAATAGTGGAGCGTTTGTAGAGCAAATCCAAAGCTAATGAAGAGTTATTAAATACAATTCTCTTGTACTCATTGTATCGGTATATACTGACCATGCCGCTCATAAAAGGGAATATGGTGTTATCTATGTATAGGGTGGCTTGGTATTCGCCTTGTGGATTACTTAATAAGCTCTTGCTCGCTTTTTTATCAAATTGACCAGGCAGTAAAGGCCCTACTTTACTAAAATACTGATCAAGCACTTGCCGTTTAGATAATTTGCGCGCCGATTTACCCAGAATCTTTTTCATATCGTTAATCATTGCATCAGGCACTAGCTCGCTATAATCGAAAAACGCAGTATTGCAGGTATCCGTGGCTTTTGATTTATTAATTATTTCATCCACTTTCGCTTCCGCTTGCTTTGCATACTGCTTTTTTAATTCAAGCGTACTTTGATACGAAAATACGGATAATTCACCCATTTGTGGTAATGAATTAACATCACAGTTTACAATGGTGGTATCACTGCGCGAATGATTATAAATGCGTCCAAGTATCTTTTTTCCGTCAGATATTAAGTATGCTGTAGCTTTGCTAAATATCGTATAATACTCTGGTTGGCTAAATACGTCAGGCATTTCGCCCTCTTTCTTAGCTTCAAACACTAGCAAGCTATGATCATGAACCCATTGTATGTCCTTATCAGTTTTACCGCGATGCACAGCGAAGTTTTTATCATCAAATAAAAGAAAGTCAATATTTCTCGTCGGCATACGTTTATCGGAATCATATGGGTAAATGGGGAATTCCTCAGCCCTGTTTTCGATAGGATACCCAAGCCATTCAATTAATGGAACAATAAACTTTGATCTTACTTCGGCTTCGGACTGTGTAATTGAGCAATTGTATTGATTAATTAGGTCTTCAAGTTTATTATAATCAAGCATTTTCAGCCCCCAATCTCTTCTTGCAACCTGCCAGAAAAAACTATTAAATAGCACCGTACTTGTTGTGATTGATTCTGCCTACCAAATAATCCAGCGACACTCCATAAAGATCCGCAATACGGATCAGGATCTCCAGTTTGGGTTCTCGCGTCATAAGTTCATAGTTTTGATAGGCCTTCTCGGTTATGTCGCAATATACTGCGACCTGCATCTGAGTAAGGCCCTTTTCTTTTCTGCACGTCTTAAGGCGCTCGGCTAAGATCTCTCGCATAAATACACCACCTGCGTTTGTTCTTGACAGAACAATTGTAGGTGATTATCATTGGCTATATACCAACGAATGTTGGTACAAGAAGGAGAGAACGATTATGATCGTAACTTTTTGCGGACACAGGGAAGTGCATGAGCCGGAAATGGTCAAAGCGTGGCTGGAAGAGGTCGTTGAAGGGCTGATCCACAAAGGAGCCGTCACCTTTTATCTAGGCGGGTATGGGCAATTTGATATGCTGGCAGCGGCAGTCGTGCGCGAGAAAAAGGAGCGGTATCCGCAGATCCGCTCCGTGTTGGTGTTGCCGTATTTGGATAGGAATTATGATGCTTCCGCTTATGATGAAACGCTCTATCCTCCGCTCGAAAACGTGCCGAGGCAGTATGCGATCTCAAGACGGAATGAGTACATGGTCAATCATGCCGATGTTGTGGTCGCATATGTCATTTACAGCTTCGGCGGGGCGGGTAAAACGCTTCGATATGCAGAGAGGAATCAAAAAAGGATCGTTCAATATAACAAAAACTTGCTATAGACATGCTTTCTGCTATAATACAGGCATGATCTATCTCACAGGCGACATTCACGGGGATCCGTGGAGAATAGTGAACTTTTGCAGGCGAATGGAGCCGGGGAAGGATGATATCATCGTTCTCCTGGGCGACGTCGGCGCGAATTTCTTTGGCGGGCAGAGGGACGACGCTGTAAAGGCCATGCTCGATATGTGCGGGCCAAAGCTGCTTTGCATCCATGGCAATCATGAGATGCGTCCGTGGAACGTGCCGGGTTATCAGCTCAAGGAATGGAAAGGCGGCAAGGTCTGGGTACAGGAGGATCTTCCGAACCTGCTTTTTGCCAAGGACGGCGAGATATTTGACCTTGATGGTCTCCGCTGCATCGTGATTGGCGGTGCGTACAGCGTTGATAAACCGTACCGCCTTGCGCGCGGCTACGGCTGGTGGGAGGACGAGCAGCCCTCGGATGAGATAAAGGCATATGTCGAAGAGCAGCTTTCCGCGCACGCGATCGACGTCGTGCTTTCACATACCTGCCCGTTCAAGTACGAGCCGGTCGAGATGTTCCTCTCTGGTGTAGACCAAAGCGGGGTGGATGACAGCACCGAACGCTGGCTCGATACCATAGAGGAGAGCATCGACTATAAGGCGTGGTACTGCGGGCATTGGCATACCGATAAACATGTGGACAGGATGCACTTCCTGTTCGAGTCATTCGAAGGACTGGAAAGAGAATGAAGATAATCGAATTTAGCGAGTCATATCGCGACGACATGATATTCATGGTTCTGCAGGCGAAGGACGCGCTCGGAAGGAAGCCGAGCATCAATCCGGATCTGCTTGACGTGAAGGCCAATTATTTTGACCGGGGAGATATGTTCTTTCTCGCGATCGACGAGAATGACCGCGTGATCGGCTGCGGCGGCTTTTCGCGCATCCGAGATACGAACGAAGCGTTCGTGCATAGGCTCTACGTCAAGGCGTCAGAAAAACGCAGGGGTATCGGTTCTGCGCTGCTTGAAAGGATCGAATCGGAAATGAAGGAACGCGGAATCGCCGTATCGAAGGTGCATCTCGGCGAGCCGCGCGAGCAGTGGTTCGAGTCCTACGCATTCTATCCCAAGCACGGCTATGCGGAATACGAACCGAGGTATATGGAGAAGGAACTGTAATGCTGATCCGCAGGATGAAAAAGTCCGATCTCATGCCGCTTTACCGGCTGCTGACGGATGAAAAAGTGATGGAGCATATCGAGCCCGTTTTCGATTTGGAGAAAACGGCAGCTTTTCTTGAGCATGCAGGATTGTGCATAGAACCTCTCGTTTGGGCGGTCGAGGATGACGGCGCTTTCATCGGCTACGTGATCTATCATGATTACGACGAAACGAGCCGTGAGATCGGCTGGGTGCTTTACCCCGAGCATTGGGGGAAGGGCTGTGCGACTGAGCTTACAAAGGAGCTTATGCAAAGGGCCTTTGCGGAAGGGAAGGACGCCGTGATCGAGTGCGCTTCCACCCAGGAAGTCACAAAGCATATCGCCGGAAAGCTCGGATTCAAACCCGTTGGAAAAAGGGACGGCTGCGAGGTTTTCCGGACAGAGAGACAGGCGCATAATCTTTTGTAGACGACCGAATCGCACAAATAAATACAAGTTTTATAAGAAACTCCGCAGATTCGCAGATCTGCGGAGCTTTCTTGAAAAGGTCAGCGTTTCAACGCGATCTTCATAGGCTCTGTGAGGAATGCGCGGACGGTATCGAGAACGGCTTCGAGCGAGAGATCTTCCTCGTGGATCTTTCGGGTAAAGGCCTTCCACTTGAGTTGCATAGCGGCGTCGGAAGCAAAGCCGCAAACCGTATCGAATCGCTCCATGGTGAATTCGTGCCCGCGGTTTGCAAAGGTCTTTCTCATGGCCTCCGCAAGCAGAGCGGTATCGAATTCGAACCTGTTTGAGAGGTAGAAGAGGTCGTAATAATCCTTCATCCTGCTTGAAAATTCCATCAGACTAAGTATGGCGTCGAGCTTTTCGGCGACCGTCGTCTCAAGGGAATAGGTGTTCAGCGTGGGGGCCTTGAAGCTCGGCAGCTGAACGGGTATGGTGCGCTTCTCCGGGTGCGGGACGATCACATCGCCGACTCCGAAATCAACGCCTACGGGCGTGCGCGTGTTTTTGATGCGCGCTGTCATGACCGCACGGACGCCGGCGTATTTCTTTTCGACCGCGATGGGAGAGACCTCCTTGATCTCGAAAGTGATGAAATCGTTGCCTGTGTCGGCGGCGAGTATCTCCTCCAGAATGCCGCGCATATCCTCCGGAGTATTCGACAGACGGCGCATCATGAAATCTATGTCTACGGTGACGCGGCTGTCGTAATTCGTAAGCGTGTAAAGGAAGAGCCCGCCCTTGAGGACGAGGTTGTCCGCATATTTCGAGAGCTCGACGCGGCGCAGGAACTCCTCCTGACAGAAAAGCTGCAGACAGAGCTGCATGCTTCTGCCGCTCTCCTCAGCCTTGTTTTTGAGCCGTGCAAGCACGGATGCTGCTATATCAGCCATTAAGCAAAACCTCCATAGTATCCTTGACTTTTTTGTAAACTCCCAGCGCCTTTGCATAGCGCGCAAGGCGGCTGAGATCCTTGTTTTCATCGGCAGCATATGCCTTTACCGCTTTGGCAAAAAGCTCGCTGTCGAGCCTCGAACGGTACTTGAAGCAGTCGCAGACGGTGCGCTCGCGGTCGTAAACGTTCATCTCGATACCGTCAACGAGCATGGCTGTTTTTCCAAGCTCGTAGACTTCGCGCTGAATGAAATACGCCTTGATCGGCACGTCGATCTTCAGCTTGCCGAGAGAGATGGAACGAGGCACGGCGATGCTCCACTCGCGCGGCGTGAAATCGCTGTAGCCGTAAAGGAAGAGCGCGGATTCGACGGCGACTATCCCGTCGGGGAGCATGACGGCGATGCTGAGCGCTTCGGGAAGATGCTTCCCGCTGCGCAGACGATAAAAGCCATGCCGGATGCGCACGATGACGCCGCTGTCGGTGAGGCGTCCGATGTCGGACTTTGAGAGCCCCGCCGAAAGAAGTTCCGCGGTCTTTGCTATCCCGCCTTTTTCGGCTATTGTTTTTTCTGCAATTTCGGTTTTGCTCATACTAACACTTTCTGCATACAGAAATATAAATCTGTATCCGAAAAGTATTATACAGCAAATGAAAGAAAAATACAATACCGAAATACGGTTTTAGCAATGTCCCGGGCTGCGCCGTATGACGCAGCCCTGTCATCATTTACTCCTCATCCTCCGCGGGAGGCGGAGCGATGAGCGTGACCCCGCGCAGGCAGATGCGGGGGCTCCTTTTGCCCTTGAGGAAGGTGAGCTCCAGGGTGGAGCCGGGATCAATCTCGGTCAGGCCGAGGTAGTAATCGTTGTTCTGATAGGCGGAGGCCATGATCCGGCGTCCGTCCTCGAAGGTGAAGAAGGCCGTTAGATTCATTCTTCCCCACATCTTGTTGTCGAGGACGGCGCGGAAGGTGCCCTCCTCGTCGATGAAGCTGTAGTCGGCAAACACGAAGTCCGAGCGGTACATCTGATAGTGCGAATGTGCTTTGAATTTACTCATAATTCTCCTTTCATTGGGGCCGCGGGGGAGCGGCCCCGGTCATTTTTGTCACGAGAGGATGAGCTCGCGGACGGCGATCTGCTCGGCTCTTGCGCGGCAGGAATTCATCGCTCGGATCCATTCGAGCTGATCGCGGGCTTTCAATTCCTCGGTCACGCCCTCGGCCTTTGCGAGCTGATCGGTGACGCGCTCGATCATAGTCAGCGCGTCGTTGTTGACCTCGACGAGGTAGTAGTGCAGGGTGCCGGTCAGAAGCAGCTCCGCGAAAACGCCCTTGCGGTGCTCCTTCAAAAACCTCTTTCGCATGCGCCCGAAGCGGCCGATGTCGCCCTCGGGCTCCTCGGGCACGGCGAGGCGGGGGTAGTAGTAGTCGCCGACGAGATCGTAGGTGAGGCCGTTCGACTCGTCATAGACGGTGGCGGGTAACGTGTTGTCAGAGTTTTTCATAATATTTCTCCTTTCGGTTTTGTTCATTTGATTTTTGCTGTTTTTCTTTCGCCTCCGAAACGAGCCCGTCGACGTAATCGTCGCCGAAGACTCGTCGGAGGAGAGCGTAGTCACGGGTCTGTTTGTGTAGTTGGTCGTTCTTTTCTTCGAGCGAAGCAAGCCGCTTCTCCAGCCGGCTGTTCTCGTTTTCGAGATCCTCGTTTTCGCCGCGCAGCAGGGCGATCTTATCGAATGCCTTGACAAGCGAGACGAGCACAGTGCGCACGAGCGCCTTGAACCTGTCGACGAGCGGCAGGACGAACCGCTCGCGGTAGGTCTTGGCGGTCATGAGCTTCGGCGGATCGGGGACCTCATAGTCGGGGCTGTGGGAAAGCCGGAATTCGATACGGTCGATCTCCTCCTGCGCGGTGTCGGCGCTTTCCAGCCGGAGCTGAACCTCGTGAAGCTCGTCCCGCTTTTCGGCAAGCTCGGATTCGAGCGAAGCAAGCTCCTTCGCGCGCTCCTGCTTTTTGAAGTCGAGCACGGAGAGGTGCTTTTCGTGCGTACCCTTCTGCTCCCACTCGATGCCGTAACGCTCCATGACCTCGGCTAACGCTTGCTTTTCCGATTCCGCCCACTGCGCCCATTCGGTCGCGCCGCGTGTGCCGCCGGTGAAGCCCTGCGCGGCGAGCGCCTGTTTGAGAGAAACGCGGGTGTCGAGGCCGCGCTTGCTCCCGGTCGTGAACGGGACGAAATCGATATGGATATGCGGCGTCGCCTCGTCCATATGGATGTGCGCGGAGTACACGCGCAGGTTCGGGTTACGCTCCTGAAATCCGCGGTAGTATTCGTCAAGCACCTCCTTCGCCAGCTCGCCGTTTTCCGTTCCGGAGCCCATATTGTCCTTGTCGCCTATCTGCATTATGATCTCATGGAACAGCTTTTCCTGATGACTTGCCCGGATCTTTTCGTAGTAATCGGGGATGTTCCTGTCCCTGCGTTTCTGCTTGGCGTTGTAGCGCGCCAAGGCCTCGTCGAAGAGTTCGTGATAAACCTTTTTGAGGGGTTCATCGATGTAACTGATGTTGAATCGGGTGCGGGAGCCGTCGACGTTCTCCGCGATAAAACTGCGGTTGTTGTGTCTGGCGGAGCCCTTCCCGACCATCGCGCTTATGGTTCTTTTCATAAACATTAACCTCGGGTTATTGCCTTTGTTACTTTCTGCGAAAGTAACGCAAAAGCACTTTCGTCAGTCTTCGCCCGCCAAAAGTGCTGTTGCGCCCTGCGGGGCCGTTTCGGTGCATGGAGGGGGCGGAGGAGGATGCACTTCGCTCTCCGCTCCCTCCCATAAACGGGTCCATGGGATAAACAAACCCTATCGCCTTGGTTCGTTTACCGTCACGCGTGACGATAAAAATAAGTTTATCGTCACGCCGATTTACCCTTATTTCATAAAGGTTTTTCGGCCTTCAAGCCCCGCGCGTGACGATAAAACGCATAGTGTCTATTTTATCGTCACGACCGTCACGGACCGTCACGCCTTCATGTAACGCAGCCAGATCCGCCTGCCTTCATGACTGCGCTGAGGAGCGCAGAGCACGCCATACTCGGAGAGCAAACGGGAGACATTAACGTTGAGCTTTCTGGAGAGGTGGTTCGGCGGAAGCTGACTTCCAATCCTCATCGCAAGCTCCGTTGCCGTCCCTTCCCACAGCGGCGCGTCCTCATTCACCAGCGCGGCCACTGCCTCGAGCAGGGGATCGGGCGGATCCTTCCACAGCTCGGTCTCCGTCTCGGTGAGGTCGAACGTGCAGCTCTCATATCGGAACAGGAGCTTGAACCTGAGATCCTGCTGATCGCGGCCGACCACGTCGAGCGTCGCCTCGGGGCTTGTCCGCTTCTCCTTGCGCAGGAGGAACGCGCCGTCCGCCGCGCCCAAGAGACCCGTCGTGCCGGAGATGGTGTCGAACTTATCCTCCGCGTCCTGCTTGCGGGTGTGGTGGACGATCATTATCGCGATGGGCATCGAATCCGTCAGCGCCTTGAGGCTCGCTATGATCTGGTAATCGTTCGCGTAGCTGTACTTCTCGCTCTCGTCGCCGCGCACCTTCTGCAGGGTGTCGATGATGACAAGCCGGGTATCCGCGTGCTCCCGGATGAAGCCCTCGAGCTGCTGCATGAGACCGTTTTCCACCGACCTTGCCTGTGTAGCGAAATGGAAATCGGGGGTGCCCTCGACCCCGAACATGCGCGAGATGCGCCTCTGGAGCCTCGGGCAATCGTCCTCCAAAGCGAGGTACAGCACCGAGCCTTGCCTGACCGGCATCCCCCAGAGCGGCGTTCCCGTCGCTATCGAGCAGCCTATCTGCGTCACGAGGAAGGACTTTCCTATCTTCGGCGAGCCCGCGATGAGGTAGGTGCCGGGGTAGAGGAAGCCCTCGATTATCGGCAGTCGCGGCACGAACGCCGTATCGAGCAGGTCCTGCATCGTGTGCGTCTCGATGTACCGCGGATCGAGCTTCCTCGGGTCCACGAAAATTTCTTCCTCGTCGGTATTGCAAAAATCCCCGAGTTCTGCTATAATATCGGCAGTGGTAAGTGGTGACTGCTTCGTATCTGCGGCAACAGATACGGCTTCGGCAGTCATCTTTTCTTTTGCTTCCAT
>JAFXSG010000015.1 GCA_017525875.1 Clostridia bacterium
GATCATGCTCACGTCAAGGCCGATCGACAGCTCGCTGAGCAGCGTCAGCGCGTCCTTGCCGCCCTCCTCCGGGTTTATCACGGGGAATTCGTAATCGAGCACGCCGCCGATATCGACGCCAAGTCCGCTCGCAAGATCGGACGCGCTGTCGAGCGCGCCCTCCTTCGGGCTGCACATGAGCACGACCCAGGCGGAATCGGGCATATCGTCGTCGTCAACGCCGATGCCGATCCAACGCTTAATAACGTCGATCTCGAGGATCGCCATATTGGTGATTGTGTATGTGCTGCCGCTCTTTTTATACTCCACCTTATACTTCGTGACGTGCGCGTCCTCAGTGCCCCCGGAGAGGACAGAAACGTATTCGTCAACGTGATAAGTGACCTCATTCGTCGTTTCGCCCTTGTCGCTGTCGTCCTCGTCATAGACGATTCGTGCGTCAGCAGATGCGAAGGAGAGCAGCTCCATCAGCTTTTCGTATAGGTTATTCGGCGTTGTGCCGAGCTTGTCGAGCAGCGAATCGTAGCCCTCGTCCGCGGCGTTTCTGATATCCTCCGGCAGACCGTCCCAATAGGTCTTTCCATCGGTCTTCAAAACGGAGATCAACTCGTCATACTTTTCCTTGCCTTGAATGATCAATTCGCGCAGCCTTCCGCCGAGCTCCTGAAGGGCGGTTTCCTCGCGCAGCTCGCGCACGCGGTAATCGGAGCTGCCGGAGCTGTAGCCCTCAATATAAAGCGGAGCCTTCCAATCGTTGTCATCGTCCAATTTGACGAGCTTCACTGTCTCCCACTTGTCGTCCTTCTTCTTTTGAACGACGGCTTCGCTGCTGTCCGGCCTGTCCTTCTGCTCAAGGTCGATATCCCATTTCTTCTCAACGGTGAGGTTCGGATAGACGTTGGTGAAGGTCACCGTATCGCAGGTCATTTCGTCGGTCGGGGCAATATCGTCGCCCTTCTTGCCGACCCAGCTGCGGAATTTCACGCTGCCGTCGCTGCCGGTGGTGCGGACGATCAGCACCAGCCTTTCGGTCTCGTCGTACACGCAGCCTTCGGCTTCGCCCTTCGTTTCCTTGAAGGAATAGAGGCAGAGGCCGTTTTCGTCGATTATGAACTCCGCCTTTTTCTCGCCTGCCCCATTGATGGTAATATCCGCATGCAGCGGCTCCGGGAATTCGTGCTCGCCGTTGTCCGCCTCGGTATTCGGCTCAATATGGAAGAAATAGGCTTCGTTTCCGTTTCCCGGTTCGCCCTCGATCGCCTTTTTGACGGTGATCGTCGTATAGCCGGTCAGCTTGTTGGTGATATTGCAGGTCCAGTTTCCGGTGTTCTCATCGAACACGGGCTCGCTGTAAGACGCGGTGTAGCCGCGGACGTGGCTTTCAAGCACGGCATAGCGCAGCTCATTGCCGTTTTCATCCTTGCTCGGGAGATACCTTGCTCTGAACGTGCCGTCGCTCACCGGCACGGTGAGGGTCCTTACGTACTCGTCGCGGCTGTTGACAACGGAGATCTGTACGCTCTCCGGGCGGAGATCCTCATGCCCTTCGTCGCCCTCCCACGAGACCGTGCCGACAACGTTTATGCGATCGGCGCCGATCCAGGTGTTGGTGATCCTCAGGGTAACTGTATCGAGACCTGAATCCATTGTTTCTTCCATGCTTACTGAAGGAGTATAACCGTCAGTTTTTCGTTCGACAACAGTATATTCATACCTTGTGCCGTCCGGCGCCAGACGCATGAGCTGATTCCCGTCTTGGTCCGTTTCAACGATTTGCTCTCGGTATGCCGTGCCCCTTCTTTCCAGTCTCACGGTTTTTATCAGTTCCCCGTTGCGGAAGACGTCAGCATCGAACCAGCCGGGGCTGAACACAGAGGGATCGCCGTTGGCATCGCGAAACTTCGTAATGCGAAGCTGTACAGGCATCTGGCGCCTGTAGATAATGAGGTAATAAAGTCTGAAGGTGCCTCCGACATAAGTAGCTTCCACGGGCTTGTATTCCGCGACCCAGCCTTCATATTCCGGCGCCGATACCGTAACCATCCCGTGCAGGAACGGGTCCCAGGATACGCAATAGTCCCGCGACTTATACAAACCCTGTATATCTGTCCTGCTGCCGTCGGTCGCCGATACGTAGATGACGTCCGGAAGGTCATCATCCTCGGTCGCCCCTTCAAAGATCGCCTTGATCCTAAGCGACGCCTGCGATCCAGCGTTGTCGTAGTTTATCACGTTCAGCCCGTTGATAAAGGGGATCCAGTAGCAGTGATCGGGGCGCGTCCCGATGTATTCTTCCGTTATGGTGTATTCCGCGCTGCGATCGATGCCGTCCCCGGTAAGGGACCATGTCCAACAATCCGAGGAGTTGGCGTCCTTGTCAAGGTAGACCGGAGATCCCTCGACCTCGTTGCCGTCCTTATCGAAAACGTGGATATTGACGCTGAGCTTTGGAGCGGACCAATGATAGAGCCATTCTACGGTACCGCCGATGGTGTGCTTGTCTGTATCGCGGTTGAGGACGTCTATAGCAAATTTCCAGTTATCGAAATACTCCTTGATGGCCACGCCCGGTACCGATTCAAAATCTCCGAATGGGGCGACGGACGCGACAACGTTCACGTCATACTCGTTTTTGAGCAGATTCTTGATAGAAGTGCCGCTAAGCTCGCTGCCCATGAACTGCATCTTTATGCCGTTCCTGTATTTCGGCACCATGAAGATCGTTTTCCAATTACTGTCCTTCGACACCTCGCAGATGGAAAGCGGGATATTCTCAACGGCGGGCACCGATTCAACAGTCAGTATGCCCTTGTCGACGAGCTCCCTGATCGAATTCGCATTGCCGGAGAACGGGTGGATGATCGGAGTCCACTCTGTCGACACCAGCCGCTCCCTCGCCTTTTCTCTCCAGCCGTTTGCGGGCTTCTGCTCAAGGACGAGATACACCGGAACGGCTCTGTTTTCCTCATCCGCGATATCCCATCGTTTGTTCAGCGTCACACTGACCATCGCGGTCTCGGTGATGGTGATGTCGAGCCCGTCCTCGGTGGGAACGGTGCTGTATTCAGCGTAATACCGCGTGTAATGATCCGGCTCCGCCTCGGTTCCGATCGTCGTGTAACTTGTAACGTAGCGCGTAATGAATGTCGTCGAGTAGCCCGCGGCCGGTATCATGTCGCTGATCACGGCTCTGTATTCATAAATGAGGCCGGCAACAACGTCGAATTTCTCACCCGTGTAATCCGCGCTCCAGTTATTGTCCGCATTGAGCGTAATCGTTTCGACCGTCGCCCAGGCAGCCCCGGGATCGGTCCTTCTTTGGATCAGCAGGGAAAGGCTGTTCGGCCTGTCCTTATCGTCGCAGTCGATGACCCAGTTATGCACGATATGGAGCTTCGTTTCCGAGTCCGACTTGAGGATGATATTGACCGTGAAATTATAGTTTTCATCGATCGGATCGGTCTGCTGCGTCTGACCGGAAACGAAAACGCTGCCGAGCTGCTTGGAGGCAATGATGGTATATTTGGAATTCTCCTGATAGGGCAGGAAAAGATTTGTTCTGCCGTCCGAACCGGTGGTCCGGTTGTAATAAGGCCTCTCCTGCTCGCTCAGATAGAGGGGATCGAGCGGCGTTACTACGGCGCCGCTGACCGGCTGCGTCATGGCGTCGTCATTCCATACGGCCACGGGCACCCGGTACAGGTGATGCGGGCAGAGGCCGTCCTGCCAGCCGCTGCCGAATGTATATGAGTTATAATAATCCCTTTCGCCGACCGTCTGTTCACCGGAATCACTGAGGTTAAAGGTCCAGTCGTCGAAATAGAGATCTACCTTGAAATAGATGCGTTTGCGTGAGATCTCCCGGATATGGACGCTTACGCAGCCCTCCTCTCCCGTCTTCGCACAGGTATGGATATCAAATTGGGAGTCGAGCTCGGATTCATCAAATCTGTCCTTCTCGTGCCTGAACGTGACGTAGCAGCCGCCGGAATTGGAAAGGTTCAGCGAGAGCACGGGGCCGATATGAACGGAGAACAGCCACAGATCGATATTGATCTCGAGGAAGCCGCCCTGTATCAGCAGCTCGGAGCCGATATAGAAGCTTACGTTCCTGTTGAAGTCGTTTTCGCTCCGCGCCTTGAGCTCGCTGAAGCGCACGGGGTTCCTGTATTTTGAAATGCTGATGCCGCGGATAAGGTCCATTGTAATGTCCATATCCGTGGTGAGCGTGCCCTTCATCTCGAGCGGGGTTTCGCTGAATTCGGCCTGGAGCTTATATATGACGTTTATGGTGAACAGCTTGATGGGAATGTGCACGCCCGCGATCGTTGCGGATTCACGGCCGTTGCTCGAGCCGGTGGTCACGATCTCGAAATCCATATCGAACCTGAGGTTCAGAATGAGCTGAAATTCCAGATCCCAGACGTCAACGTGAACGCTCGCCGTCGGCCATGAAGGTTCGAAGCTCGTTATTTCGCCCGACCAGTTAGTGCCGCTCGGAGTCCTGTCGAAATC
>JAFXSG010000016.1 GCA_017525875.1 Clostridia bacterium
TGAGTACGGGCATCACCGGAGCCTTTTGTCAGAACATCCACAAGGCTGCGGTTCGGTTGGGCGTGCAGCTCATCCAAAACCAGACCGGATACATTTAGTCCATGTTTTGTACCGACTTCTGCGGAAAGCACCTGATAAAAGCCGACATTGCTGTAATTCACCAGACGCTTTGTCGCCGCCATGATCTTGGAGCGTTTCAAAAGTGCCGGTGTCATTTCAACCATTCTCTTGGCGACATCGAACACAATAGATGCCTGCTGTCGGTCAGCGGCAGCACCGTAGACTTCGGCAGAAGGCTCGTTATCAGCGTAGAGCAGATACAGCGCAATCGCAGCGGCAAGCTCGGACTTTCCATTTTTCTTTGGAATTTCGACATAGGCGGTACGGAACTGCCGTGTATCGTCCTCTTTGACGATGCCGAAAATGTCACGGATGATCTGCTCCTGCCATGGCAATAACCAGAACGGCTTTCCCGCCCAGCGGCCTTTGGTGTGGCAGAGGTTTTCGATGAAACGCACAGCCCTGTCCGCCTTCGCCGCATCGTAGTGCGATTCCGGCAGCATGAAGCGTGTCGGCTTGTAGTCTTTCAGCTTCGGATAATTCTTTGGACGCTCCCGCGCCCTTGCCGTTCCTGCCATCAGCCACCTCCGAGAAGTTCATCCATATCGTCAACGGCAGCGTTTTTCATATCCGCACCGGCTGTGATACGGCTTCTTGCCGCCGGAGTCAGACCAAACTGCTCTGCGATCTTATTCATGATTTTCAGGTATGTCTGAGCAATGGACACCTGCGGAACCTGCTGCCAGTAGCCGGATTTCGTTTTTACAATCGTACCATGCTGCGTCATAAACTCCTCGGCTTCCTTCCAACGGGCATAAGCCTGACAGTACGATGCGAATGCCGCCTGATCGACTTCGGTTAGCACACCGATCTGTTCGAGCTGTTTAGACAGCCTGCGCCATTCCTTTTTCGCTTCCGGCTCCAGCCACTTCGGACAAGGTGGCGCTTTGCGTTCCGGCTTCGGCTCTGCATCATTCAGCGGGCGCTTGCTCGGATTTCCTTCCAGCTCTTTGATCGCTGTCGGCTTTGGTTTTCTGCCTCTCTGAGCCATCCGCATCACTCCTTCCTCAAAAAATCTGCATAAAGAAAAGGCCTGCATACTGCAAGCCTCTCCTATGTATAAAACCACCATGAATTTATCCGTTCAGCATATCCAGCATCAGCCTTGCGCCGTCACGAAAGCCTCTCGTGTAGCTGTCCTCTGAGGTGATCGATTCCATCTGTCGGTGAAGGTCGATCAATGCCTCGAATGCTTCCGCAGTATCCGCTTTCATTCCGTCAGCGATCTGATTGTGCAGATCTTCCGCGCGCCCGTTCAGGTTGTCGTAATCGTCCGCCCTGACCTTGATATCTGTAGGTGCGCTGATTCTGCCCCGGTATAACTCGCTGATTGCTCCCATCCGCTTCACCTCCCGTCTTAGGGCGATTGGGCGGCTTTTCGGTGCCGCCCGCCGTCCGTTTTGTTTACTTGTACTCGTGCATCAGGATCGCCAGCGCGATCTCCGCAGCCTCGTTCTGCGGCGGAACATCAAGCCCTCTCTCGTAGTTGTAGATGACTTTTCCGTTCGCCTTCAGCATCAGCTTGCTGATCCGGCCGCCCTCGATGCCGAACTGGCTGCCCTCATCGTAGACCTTCGCCCAGTAGTGAACCACTGTCTTGCCGTCCTTCGTCGGGATCAGAATTGTGCCCTCATGCCACATAGTGTTTACCTCGCTCTTTCGTAGTTTTCGGTGGGCTTTCCGCCCTTCCGTTGTACCCATATTAACTCTTTTCGGCAGATATATCAAGCGGCTAAACTACCAGAATGTGCAGGGCGATTTTTCGGCGTTTATTGTACATATTATGCCTTGCGGCAGGACGCACACTGTCGCGCCGTGTGGGCGGCTTTCAGCGTGGGGCAAGTTATCCGCAGGAGCATCAAAAGCCGCGACACAGGCGAACGTGGCGCGGAACAGCCCTCCGCAGAAGGACTGCTCCGTTTTGGCAATCAGCCGCCGTAGTACTCCTCGATGTACTGTGTGCCGTCCTCCTCGGTGACCACGCTGGGGAACCGTACCTTGTGTCCCTGCTCGGTCATGATGCCTGCGGCAAGGTCGGCGATCTCACCGAGGAATGCCATGTCCCATTCGAGGTCATCGTTCTCGGTCAGCACCTTGCAGAATTCAAAGGCTGCCTCGTAGATGTCATCGTTGCGGTCTGCCTGCGCATCGGTCAGTTCCAGATTCTCGGCTTCGCCGCGCTTTGTAGTGTTCTCGTTCATGTAGATTTCCTCCGTTTTTCGTTGTTTTCGGCTCGGTTTCCCGTTCCGTTGTACACACTATAACTCTTTTTCCGCACATTATCAAGTGTGAGTAATCACGATCATTCCGGCTGTTTTTTGCACCGAATTGTGTACATTATGGCTTGCCGTAAATCGCGCCAGAACGCGCCGTGTGGGCGGCTTTTATCGCAGGGCAAGTGATCCGCAGGAAAGCCGAAAGCCGCCACAAGGGCGAACGTGGCGCAAGTCAGGGCTTGCTGTTTCTGCCCAGCTCGTAGGCTCTTGCCAGCATCATGCGGAGCGTCATTATGCTGACCTCGGTGGTATCCGCATCGATGCCCCGGAAGTCCAGCCCGCCGCGCTCCGCAAGCACAAGGCTTTCTTCCATTGCGATCTGCTCCAATGCCTTCTGAATTTCGGTATTCATGTATGCGCTCCTTTCGGGGATGCCGCCCCTCCGGAGAAGGGCGGCTCGGTTTTCTCAGTCGGCGAAGTTTTCAAGGTAGTCGCTGATCGCCTTTGCCGTTTTGGTGTAGTCCGCTGCGGTGGGGCGGTAGCCGTACCACTTTGGTTCGTTGTAAGCCGTCCAGACGTAAAGCCCGTCGTGCTTGCCCCAAAGGTCCTCGAACTTCACCGTCAGGCTGTCGATCTTGCCCTCGGTGCGGTTCAGCACCGTGATCAGGATGCCGTAGCGGCGGTCCGCCTCGATGCATCTTGCGAACTCGACCTTCACCGTGGTGGTGTCGGTCAGGCGGGCGATGCAGGCGCTTCCGACCAGCTTGGGGTTCTTCATGGCGGTGACCTTTGCGGTCATCTTCTTCAGTTCGGTTTCAAAAAAGTTCATGGTGGAATCCTCCGTTTGTTTTATTCGGCGGGGCGTTTGCCCTTCCGTTGTGTCACATATTACCATGATCTCCCCGGAATAGCAAGCGGCTAAACTACCAGAATGTGCAA
>JAFXSG010000017.1 GCA_017525875.1 Clostridia bacterium
CGCCGGTGTCCACCACATTGCCGGTCGGGTAGCGCCGATTGAGCGCCTTTCCGTCGATGAAACGATAGACGTCGATGCAGTTGTCTCCGATCATGGCAGCCTTCATTGCAACCGCCTCCTTGACAGATGAGTAACTGTGTTTATTGTACCACTTTCGTCCTATTATAAAAAGGATCGGGCTGTTCGTCAAGAGGAAAAACCGAGTTCGGGGAACAGTTTTTCGTTCTGTTTGATTGTTTTATCCCGATCCGAAGGGAGAAAATGCCTGAATTTTATACCACTTTCAGCAGGAATGACAGTTTTGATAGAGCAATTTCGAGCGAGTATACAAAAAACATTCAAGCTATTGAAAATTTTGGACCAAAATGATAGGCTTAACACAGATATCCGGAAACGCTGTGTGCAGGCGCTCCGGAAGCTCATTTTCTTTTCTCTCTTCTTGTGATGCAAAGCCGGAAGCCGCGCCGCTTATTTAGAAAGCGGTGCGGCTTTTGCACTTTTTCACGACAAACATCAAAGGAGGACGTCATGAAAGCGGAATTGATTTTGAAATCATCCTGTGTTTTTACCGCAGCCGGTGAGCCGCCCTTTGCCGGCTACGTTGCGCTGGGCGGCGGTCATATCCTCGCCGTCGGGCACGGGGAACCGGAGAGCGCGCTGATAAGGGACAACTGCCGCATTCTCGACTGCGGCGACGGCACGATCTGTCCCGGCTTTTTCGACGTGCATTGTTTTTTTACCGGCTATGCTGCGCAGAAGCTCGGTTTGGATGCCGAAAACAGCGCGCAGCAGGACGCTATGCTGCGCGACCGCGAGCGGATCCTGCCGCTGTTTCGCGACTACATGCGCCTGCTCAACAGCCGCGGTGTCACCTCCGTCAAGGAAATGGGCTTTGACGACTTCCACGGCTTTCCCGCGCTGCTGGAAGAGCTGGAGAAAAAGGGCGAGTTGACGCTGCGTGTCAGCTTTATGAGCCAGCCTTTCGACAGGCCGCTCGACCTCGCTTTCGGCAAAGAGATGAGCGCTCGCTTTCACAGCGACTATCTGCGTTTTTCAGGCTATAACCGCATGACCGACGGTTCGATCAGCCAGATGGAGGGCGCTCTCAAACAAGCATACTGCGGTACGGACTGCCTCTGCGCGATCTCCATCGACTGGGACGCTATCGCCGGGGAACTGCGTACGGCGGACGAGAACGGCTTCCGTTTTTCCCTCCACGCGCAGGGAGACGCGGCGATCGCAAAGGTACTGGATCTCTATGAGTGCTGCCGCCGCGACGAAAATGGGTGGCTGATCAACCGTCACAGCATCACGGATCTCGAGTTCAGCGACCCGGAGGATCTTGAGCGCATGGGAGCGCTCGGCGCGATTGCGGAGATCTATCCGCAGATCCAGTCCATCGCTGAGCGGGAGAGCAAGCTGGCCATGATCCGCGAAAAGATCGGCGAAGAGCGCGGCCGCTTTTACTGGAACCGGCGCAAGATGGCCGACAGCGGCGTTCTCCTGAGCTGCGGCACCGATCTCCCGCTGCTGATCGATGACATCCCGGAATCCGTCTATCACGCCGTGGGCGGCTTCTTCCCGGAGGGCGGCGAGCCCTTCAACGGACAGAACACGCTTACCGCCGCCGAACTCCTGACGGCATGGACGCGCGGCGGGGCCTACAACCTTTTTTGTGAAGACAAGCTCGGTACGCTTGAGGC
>JAFXSG010000018.1 GCA_017525875.1 Clostridia bacterium
CCCAAGAGGCTAAAGGGAGCAGACTGTAAATCTGCCGCCGTCAGGCTACGATGGTTCGAATCCATCCCTGCCCACCAGCGCGGAATGCTTGCGAGCGTTCTGCATAGATAAGTCATACGGATGCGGTATGACGAAATCGACGCAGCCAGCGGCGGACTCAGGATGCGCCAGCTAAGCGCAGACCCTGGTCCGTCGGCTGGTTTTACTTTATGAGAACTTCTCAGCAAAAGGCCGTGCGTTCGTTTGCGCAGCGTTGTGTCCTCGATCTGATTCTACGATTCGGACAGCTTGCAGGACTCGGGCTTTTGTTTTTGGAACAGATTCGTCGGCCATACCGGTTCGTACGCACGGCAGAGCCTGCGCATCAGGCGGATCGCGTCATACTCCGAACGGCAGCCGTTCCCGGAACGGATCTCGCATGCGATCAGGCTGCTGTCGTTCTGACGGAGCAGCTGCATCAGATGCTCCTTTGCATGCTGCATATCCGCATGCGCCGCATAGAAGTACAGACCGAAGCTGTCCTTCAATCCCGCTTGTTCCCGGACGACCGCGCGCAGCTTCATCTTTTCAAACGCGGACTGCAGCTGGCTCTGGATCTGTTCCAGATCCTTCCGTTTTCCGTGGATCTTCAGATATACGACGTCCGCTACGGGAAAATGGTCGTCTTCAAGATAATACCGGTACGGCGAACGCTTCAGGTATTGATAGGCGGCGCTTTCCTCTTCGGTCAGTTCTCCGTGGTGGAAAATGCAGTTCCTGTCGCGATGCACCGTGAAGATGAAATAGCTGAGGTTCATTCCGTCCAGCCGCTTCATCAGCCAACGGCAGGAATTGGGATCGATCGCCGTGATCGCACGATACACGTTCTCGTTGGGATCATAGATCGCGGCGCCGTCCATGACGATCATCGGCACCGCGCTTTGCAGTTCCCCGAGCTGCAGAGCCGAAGCGCCCGGCGCATGCTCGGACATCAGACAGATCTTCGCACCGTCGGCAAGCAGGTTCCTCAGCCGATACAGGATTGTCGTCGGAAGCTGCGGCTGTTCGTTCACCGTCAGGTCTTTCTGCTGAACGAAGAAGACGCGGCCTTTCCGTCTGACTCTCGGCAGCCGGAGCGCGTTGATGCCGATTGCGATCGCCGTTCCCACAAGCACGTCCAGAATCCGGTGGAACGCCTGCCCCATCGGGCTTTCGACGTCCGGATAACTCACCACGACGCAGATGAACACGATTGCGGCAAGACCCGCCGCTTCCGGCTTTTTCACCAGAACGGCGGTGTATAAGGCAAGCAGCGTCCAGAGCCCCATCAGCAGGTATAAAACCGGCAGGGTTTCCGTGACAGCGGGGATCAGCGGAACGACAACAAGGAACACAAATCCCCAGAATGCGCCGATTAAGGTTCCGAAAATGCGGGACAGCGCATTGTCCCTCGTTCCGCGCAGATTCGTATCCATGCAGATGATGGCGGTGATCGCCGCTTCCGCAGGCATGTCCGCTCCGCGGTATCCGCGCAGCATATAATACAGCAGACACAGCGTAACCGCCACACAGGTTTTCAAAATCCGCTGGCCGATCGGCTGCCAATGAAAGATATTCGATAGTTTACGGTTCAATCGTCTCTTCCTTTCTTTGAAAAGAGCGTTTCCTCTTTTCGGAAAACGGATAATATCACCTTTTCCGAAAAATACAAGCCCCGTATTTCCGGCTCTTTTCTTCCGCCGTATGCCGGTCTGCCGGTGTGTGATGGTTTATTTTATCATACTTCCGTCCGATTGTCCAACGATTCCGCATGCCGAAGTTCCGCTCCCGCCCCGTCCTGCACATCCGTCGGCAGGCGAAAAGTCCCGCAATTCCGGGGCTTTTCAATTCGGCTTACAGGTGATATACTATATAATCAACCGCGAAAGGACAGCCCATGATCATCGATTATCTGGGACACAGCGGATTTCTGTTCGAAACCGCCCGCGCGCTTCTGCTGTTTGACAATGCGCGCAAAGATTGCCCGCCGCTGCGGCACAAGCCTGTGGAGAAACCGCTGTTTGTGTTTGTCAGCCATGCGCATGCGGATCACTTCAACCCGGCGATCTTTTCGCTGGCAGACGGGAGCCGACGTGTCCGCTTTCTTCTGTCGTTTGACCTGAAAGGAACCGCAAACGTGCCGAAAGGCTGCGCTGTGTCCTTCCTCAATGCGGACGAATCCTATGCCGTCGAAGGGCTCGGCACGGTGCAGACGCTGCGTTCCACCGACGAGGGCGTTGCCTTTCTTGTCAAAACGCCGGACGAAACGCTGTTCCATGCGGGCGATCTGCATTGGTGGGACTGGCCCGGCGAGGATCCGGACTGGCTTGCCGCGCAGAAAACCCTGTTTCAGGCCGAGATCCGGAAGCTTGCAGGGATACGGATCGACGCCGCCTGTGTCGTTCTGGACGACCGGCTGGAGGAACACTTTGCCGAAGGCATGACGTTCTTCCTCTCCGTCTGTCAGCCGAGGTACGTGCTGCCAATGCATTTCTGGAAGGACAAAACCGTGACGGATCGATTCCTGGCGCTGCCCGGCGCCTGCAATCCGGATACGGTGCTGATCAACACCGCAAAAGAAACCCATTGGGAAATCTGAAAAGGAGGCTTTCGCCATGCAATTCAAAATGATTCACGAAAACTACAACGTCACGGATCTGGACCGGTCGCTGGCATTCTATGAGCAGGCGCTGGGGCTGAAAGAGAAACGCCGCAAGACCGCGCAAGACGGATCGTTCATCATCGTATATATCGGGAATGAAGCCGGTGAATTCGAACTGGAACTGACGTGGCTGAAGGATCATCCGCAGCCGTATGACATCGGCGAAGAGGAGTTTCATCTCGCGTTCCGCACGGACGATTATGCAGCGGCGCATGCGCTGCACGAACAGATGGACTGCATCTGCTTTGAAAACCCGTCCATGGGGATCTATTTCATTCAGGACCCGGACGGATACTGGCTGGAGATCATCCCGACCAGATAACGACGCGGAAGAAAACAGGAGGAAAAGCAATGGAACGGGAATTCAATCTTGCCCGGGCTAAGGAGCTGAACGATTCGCAGGTAAAGGAAGCGCATCTGATTCTGCACGCAAAGAACGTGATGTACGCGATGGGCGCGATGGCGGATCATTTCGGCGAAGACCGCGAACGCTGGATGGCGGTCGGATACCTGCACGACTATGACTATGAGCAATACCCTGATGCGCATCTTCAGCACACGGAGCAGCCGCTGACGGAAGCCGGGGTCCCGCGCGACGTCATCCGCGCCATCCTCAGCCACGGGTACGGACACTGCACCGACGTCAAGCCGGAAACCAATCTGGAGAAGAGTCTGTTCACCGTCGACGAACTGACGGGGATTATTCAGGCGTGCGCAAGGATGCGGCCACTCGGCATCACCGATCTGGAGGTGAGAAGCTTTATGAAGAAGTTCAAGGACAAGCGTTTTGCCGCCAAATGCGATCGGGAGCTGATCCAGCGCGGCTGTGAAATGCTCGGCCTGCCCGTCAGCGCGGTTGCGGAAATCTGCATCGAAGGCATGAAACCGTATGCCGAAGATCTCGGGCTGACCGGAACGGAACAGTAACGACATAAGAAAGGAGCAAGTATGCCGACGGTTCACGAAACGAACCCGAAAAAGCTCGGTTTCGGGTTGATGCGTCTGCCGAGAAAAGGGCTGTTCATCGACGTGGAACAGGTCAAGACCATGGTGGACCTGTTTATGGAAGCGGGCTTTACCTATTATGATACGGCGTTTCTGTATCCGGGATCGGAAACCGCCGTTCGCAAGGCGTTGGTGGAACGCTACCCGCGCGATTCCTTTACATTGGCGACAAAGCTGAATGCAATGGTCGCGCCGACCGAGAAATCGGCGAGAAAGCAGTTCTCGACCAGTCTGGAACGTACCGGCGCCGGGTATTTCGACTATTATCTGCTCCATGCGCTGATGGAAAACAACTATTCGAAATACGATCGGTTCCGCATCTGGGAGTTCGTCAACGAACAGAAGGCAAACGGAATCCTCCGGAACATCGGCTTTTCCTTTCATGCGGGACCGAAGCTTTTGGATCAGCTTCTCACGGAACACCCGGAGATCGACTTCGTGCAGCTGCAGATCAACTACGCGGACTGGGAAAACCCGAGAGTCACTTCGAGAGCGAATTACGAAGTTGCAAGGAAGCACAGCAAGCCGATCGTAATCATGGAGCCTGTCAAGGGCGGGAACCTTGCCAATCCGCCCGCCGAAGTGAAAAAGCTGTTTTCGGCCGTTCACCCGGAGATGTCCTGCGCGTCGTGGGCAATTCGTTTCGCAGCTTCGCTGGACGGCATTCTGACGGTTCTGTCAGGCATGTCGAACGTGGCGCAGATGCAGGATAATCTGTCGTACATGAAGGACTTCCGCCCGCTCGACGCGGAAGAGCAGCAGGCGATCCGCGAAGCGCAGCGCATTCTCGGAAACTCGTCCGCCATTCCCTGCACCGCATGCAGGTACTGTACGGAGGGGTGCCCGAAGCAGATCCCGATCCCGGAGATCTTTGCCGCCATGAATCTGCATCTCGGAAACGGGCAGATGGCGGAAGCGAAAGCGACGTACCGGAACGCGGTATCCGAAGGACATGCGGCTTCCGACTGCATCGAATGCCGCCAATGCGAGCGCGCGTGCCCGCAACATCTGGAGATCACGTCCTTCCTGAAACAGGCGGCGGACCTGTTCCCCGAATCCTGAAAAAGCGAAAAGCCCCTGAATCAGGGGCTTTTCTGTTCTTCTGCATCTCATTCGATCCAATCATTCTTCTTCCGCATACGCCTGTTCCTTGATTTCCTTCGCGCGCTTCTGCACCAGATCCCAGATGAAATCGAGAGACTGCTGTGCAAGGATGCCCTGAATGAGCACTTGGATGAGATGATCGAAACAAGGCAATTCCTAACTACAATACAGTGAAGGGCCCATGCAAAGAAGAGGCTGTTGCACTGCAATCTTCTTGCATTTGCAACAGCCCCTTTTGATTGTGAGGCTCAATAATCGAACTGCCTGTAGTAACGTCGGATCGAGAGCGGGTGACGCAGGAACAGCTCCATATAGGCGTCCACGCGATTGTTGACCGCGTGCATCACGAGATGCGAGATGCTGCCGCGGAACTCCTTTCGAATTCCCTCCAGCTCCAGCTCGGCCGTGTCGATGATCGTGTAGTTGGCGCAGACACGAGGCAGAAAGCGCGCGACGCGTTCTGCAAGCGGGCGCTGTTCGTCCTCGCCGATGAAGAGCGTGACGGGTGTGTCGGCGACGATGATCTCCTGCATGCCGTGGAAGAACTCCTGACAGCTGATAGACTTGGTGCGGATCCACATCTGCTCTTCCCAGTAGCACATGGCGTAGGAGTAGGTGGCTCCGTACTGGTTGCCCGAGCCGATGAAGTAGTGCGGCAGATCGGGCCGCTCGCGGTGGAAAGCGACTGTCTTTTTCGCGTACTCATATGCCCAGGCGTCCGCAGCCTTTTCTACCTCTGCCAGCGCGAGGGCGAGATGGGCCTCGATCTCGCAGTTGTACTCCTCATAGGCGGCGAACTCGCCGTTTTTGTACATGAGATAGTTTGCGACCATATAGAACTTCAGCTGCTCGTTCTTCGGATAGAGGATCAGATAATCCTGCTTGTCCGGCGCGGTCAGCATCGAATCCGGCGTGTCGATAAAGGCGAAGATCTTGCCTCCGATTTCCCGGACGCGCTCGACGAGCCGCACCATCTCCTTGGTGTTGCCGGAAACCGAGGAATAAATGACCACGGACCGTTCGGTAAAGCGGCGGTTGCCGGTGGTGAGAAACTCTGCGGCGTTTTCAACATAGATGGGCAGAGAAGAGCGGCCGCGCATATAGACCTCCGCCTGCATGGCGGAAGCATAGGTGCCGCCGATGCCGATAAAATAGATCCCGTCAAAGCCTTCCTCCCAGATTCGGTCGATGACCGCCTCGATCCGGGGACGGAGCGCCAGAGCGCCCTGCACGCTTTCAATCGCTTCTTTTTCATCAAAATTGCGAAGGCAAGGACCCTCTGTCTCCTGCCATTTTTTCGCTTCAAAACTCATAGTACGACTCCTTAATAGAATTCTCCGTCCGTCTCCGGTCCGAGGAAGAAACGGAGTGCGGTCTGAATAGCTCGATCCCAGTATGGCCAGGCGTGCTCGCCGAGTCCCTCGCCATAGCAGTGTCCGTATCCGGCCTCCTCCGCCGCGAGACGAAAGCGCCGTTATGCTCGAAAGAAAATCCTCCGTGCCGCAGAGCTGAATCAACCGCGGCCGGTCAGCCTGTGCGGCGGCTTTACCATCCGCCGAAATAGCCCAGCGTCACGGCAGCGTTTGCCGCGCCCTTTGCCATACAGTCCTCCAGCGGCAGTCCCTCGACAAGGCCGAAGAGGAACCCGGCGATATAGCTGTCGCCCGCGCCCATCGTGTCGACGAGCTTTTCGCAGGGGACGATGCCGAAGCTGTGGAAGCGCTCTCCGTCAAAGCAGAGGCTGCCCTTCTCGCCCAGCATCGCGACGACCAGCCGCGGTCCCCGCGCATGATAGTCTCTCATTTGCTCGCGCAGCGCACCGGTATCCCCTCCGTCGCTGGAGAAAAACAGTACGTCCGTAAAAGGCATGGCCGTCTGCGCTGCCTCATCCTCGGGGCGCGTGGC
>JAFXSG010000002.1 GCA_017525875.1 Clostridia bacterium
GGTTTGAGAGTAGTGTAAATCTATGGGGCACTCAAACTGAGCGAAACCGTCGCCCAGTAGACCGCTTGTTTGAGAGTAGTGTAAATCTATGGGGTACTCAAACGAGCACTGCGCCGGGTTCGACCTGGTTCAAGTTTGAGAGTAGTGTAAATCTATGGGGTACTCAAACTTCACGCTATAGTTGATTCTGAATGCAATTGTTTGAGAGTAGTGTAAATCTATGGGGTACTCAAACCGAAGAATGACTTGGACATGCTGCTGGTAAGTTTGAGAGTAGTGTAAATCTATGGGGTACTCAAACAGTACAGGGCCGCGACAATTCGCGGTTGCTGTTTGAGAGTAGTGTAAATCTATGGGGTACTCAAACGGAAAGGAGGTAAAAAGGGGACAGATGGATGTTTGAGAGTAGTGTAAATCTATGGGGTACTCAAACGCGAGCTTGATTACCCGATCTGTTTCAGCAGTTTGAGAGTAGTGTAAATATATGGGGTACTCAAACAAGAAGAAACGGCGATGGTGATGAGCGCCGGTTTGAGAGTAGTGTAAATATATGGGGTACTCAAACCGCGAGCTGGCTAGAAAGGTTAGTCAGACCGTTTGAGAGTAGTGTAAATCTATGGGGTACTCAAACCTGAGGCCGACGATGCAGATGCTTGCGACGGTTTGAGAGTAGTGTAAATCTATGGGGTACTCAAACGTCTCCGTCACGGCTGCTGTATGCTCTCGCGTTTGTGAGCAGTGAAGATCTCTGCGATACTCAAAGCAATTGGTTCACCGGATAAAGCGAATCTGCTTGCTCGACAAACAAGGGCTGCGCCATTCGGCGCAGCCCTGTTGGCTTTCCTTTTTTCGCTCAGTTCTGTCCGTAGCTGAGCACGCACTCCTCTCCGAAGCATTCGTAATGGACCGTTTTGTTTTCTTCGTCGATAGATTCGAGGAAGGAGGCGGACGGGAAACTGTATTTGTCGCTGTCGGCAGGGAACTCAGTGGCGGAGGAGACTGCAAAGTACCTCGGAAGCAGCGGCGCCTGCAGTTCGTCCACGGGGCAGCCGGAATCGGTCCTGCGCTCACCGGTCATCATAAAGTAATACAAAGCCAGCTCATCGCTCCCGAGGGTCGTTTTCAGAGACCAGGTCGGGTCGGAGTGATATCCCTCGCCGTCTATAACGATGTAGGTCCAGGCATGGGCCATGGTTGGAACGGTGCATCCGACCTGCAGCGCTTCAACTCCTGCCTGGAGCAGGAAATACGCGTAGACGCCGCTCAGCTCTACGCACTGCCCCGTACCGTTCATTATTGCAAGGTAGATCGCTCCGTCAGACAGATCCTCAACAAAATTATAGTTGTAGTAATAGCTGGATTCCATATAGTCGTATAGCTTGAGGCATTTTTCGAAATCGTCGTCATCGGGCTCGAGCCATGTATTGAGCACGTCTTCGACCAGAGCCTCGAACTGAGCCTGCCGCTCAACGAATTCGTCTATCGGCATCTGATAATAGATCCTGCCGACGCCGTTTTCAAAGGGCGTCGTGCCGTCGTTGCTTTTGCCGAGGGCCTTGGTGCATGCGGCGGGGAAGAGCTGCGTAATGACAGCGGGATCCAAAGCCCACTTGTAAGCCTCCTCGCTCGCACACTCAAAGGTGGTCTCTCCAGCACGCAGCGCGTCACAGAGATTGTGGAGCGCGTCCCAGTATTCCTGCGGAACGTCCGGATCGAGCAGGGGAAGGTAAAGGTGGGGGTTGAACTCATAAGCCGGAGGTTCCGGGGTGGGCTCGGGCGTGGGTTCGGGCGTGGGCTCGGCCGTCGGGATCGCGGTCGGTTCCGCAGTCACTGCCGCGGTGGGCTCGGAGCTCGGTTCGGGCGTCGTATCGTCAGCCGGAACTTTGCCGCTGCATCCGACTGCCGCGGTGAACGATATAAAGATCAATGCGGCCATTATCAGGCTCGTTATTCTTCTCATGGGTATGACTCCTGTACAAACAAATAAAACAGCAGCGTGACCGGGATACATCGGGCAGCGAACGCTTTTCGGTCGGCTCTCTGCTTTTCATGCGTTATTATAGCCGCTCACGGCGATCAAGTCAATCCGCGTCGGTTTCATAATCGACTGAGAAAGACAGATAAAAGCCGGATCGTACAGGCGAATAATACAGCTCGAAAAATGGTGACAATTCAAGCGCTTTCTGCTATAATGAGATCATCGAATACCGAAAGGAGATAATCACCATGGAAATGAAGTTTTACCGCTGCAGGCACTGCGGCCAGATCATCGCGATCGTCAAAAAGACCGGCGTTCCCGTGATCTGCTGCGGCGAGCCCATGCAGGAGATCATCCCCTCATCCACCGACGCCTCCGTTGAAAAGCACGTGCCCGTTGTTGAAGTGGACGGAACGACCGTCAAGGTCACCGTCGGTTCGGCGCCGCACCCGATGCTCCCGGAGCACTATATCGAATGGGTCTCCCTCCAGACCAAGGCCGGCAACCAGCGCAAGGCCCTGAACCCCGGCGACGAGCCGAAGGTCTGCTTCAGCATCTGCGAGGGCGACGAGGTCGAGGCCGTCTACGCCTACTGCAATCTGCACAGCCTCTGGAAGGCGTGATCGGCAATTAGAAGAATACGGAAAAGGGCGCATTCACATAAGGATATACGGCCCCCAAAGGCATCTTTTCGCGCCCGGCTTCGTTAAAAATGCTCGAAAGACCCTTCGAGTATTCCTGCGCTTTTTGCCTCGCCTGGCACAAAAATCTGCTCTTTTGAGGCGCTTCGCGGTTTTCAGCCCCTATAACATGACAGATCCGGGGATACACGCAGTATTCTCGGATCTCTTTTATTCATTGTTTTATTGAAGGATGAAAACCCGCATCTCCTTAAGTGAATGCGCCCAACCTCCCGCTGCAGTTGGAAAGCAGCGGGAGGTTTTGATTTGCGCCATTTGTCAGCCGCGCGGGCAGATCGATTAACGCGAAGCCGGATTCACTGGTCCGTGTCTTGTGGGTCGTTTCGCTTTTTCAGCCGTTGCCCGCGGTTCTGCTTTTCGGAATCGAAGACAGCCACCGCCAGGTCGGTCAGCTCCGGATCCCACTTTTCACCGGTTTTCTGCACTTCCGCCCACGGACAGAGCGAGGCATAGTCTTCATCAAGCGCGATATCGTATGCACCGCTTGTGGAGCTCACGCTTTTATACAGGTGCCGACCTGTATGGATCAGTTCATGGGCGTCTCTTCTTTCCATGCCTTTCGTCTTGAGCTTATTGAATATCTCTTCGTTGATCTCATAGAGATCGTAATGGCCCGCCCAAAAGGTTTCGGCGGTATAAAGCTTTCTGTCGCTGTCAAAGCAAGCTTTCCATCCCGGTCCGGTCTTGAAACGGAGCGCACCTTCCGTGTATTCTGCGGGAAGCCTGATCCGTTTCTCTTTCTTCTTTTTTCCGGATTCTTTTGACATGGTTTTCAGATAAGCCGGTATTTTTCTCTCCATTCGTCGATCATTTCTCCCAATTGATACTCATAAGCCTTTGTGAGCTTTATCAGCTTCAGATTCATACTGAGTTCCCCCTTGCAGATCCCGATTCAGTGATATCCCGACAAACGGGAATTTATTCAGCTGCAAGTGTAACGATCATATCTGGAAGCACCACATTTCTCCCGTAATCGTATTGTTGTTGTTCTTCTTCTGTGCGACCCACCAGGGCAGCGCCAGACGCTGAATTATCAGATACTACAAGTAAAGCAATACCTGGCAGTTCAAACAGATCCGTCATCAAATAGAACGAACTTGTTTCCATTTCAATGAGATCCGTATCAAATGACTTGATCTCATCTAAATGTGTATATTCCAACGCAATAGACGGAGTGCAAAAAACACTGGCCTTGCGGAGATAATAGCCTTTCTTCTTTCCAATCTCTATTACCTTATCAACATACTTCATGTCTGGGACAACTTCTGTAAACAGCATGCTCTCCTGAATGGAGTCTTTCATAAGATATGAATCAGCATAGCTTCCTGATATTGAATAAGATGGTGTACAGACATCACCCAGTTTGAAGGTTTCTTTCAGGCCTCCGACCGCTCCAATAAAAATCATTCTTTTGAAGGACAACTCCGCACATATAGCCATATGGTCGATCAAATTGCCTGCCGAAGATCCAATCTTGATCCAGGCAATGTTCAATCCATCTTTTTCAACCAGATAACCTGCTATGTAGGCTCCTTCTTTTAATGTTGTAACTTTACAGGTTTTTTCCATATGAAGTTTATACGGTGTAAAACTCGGGGCAATCACGAGTGCATCATAGACAACATCCTCACTTAAACCAAAAGCCTGCGCCGCCATATGTTCCGTGTTATATCTGTGAAATGAATCCACGATTCTTTTTAAGGATTCTTTCATACTGACCTCCACAAATCTCGATTTATTCGATCCGCGTCCTTCCCGCTGCGGAGAATGGGCACCTGTTTCCTATGCATTGATTGTTGCGCGAGGAATAGCGGCATGTCACCTTCGGTTTTTCCATATCGATCCCGAAATGTTCGTTAACGAAATCGACTGCGGCAAGGATCGAAAGGAAAGAATCACGCTTGCAGCAGCGCGGGCCGCCGACTGCGCCGATCGCCCCAAGCGCTTTTGAAGTCATGAGGTTCGCAAGCCCCCATGAATCGGTTGAAAGAGGCGTCGCTCCTGCGATTATCGAAACGAACATCCCGGTGCTGACTCCCGCTCCGCAAGCGCCCCAGAAGCCGCAGGCTCCGCCGGGGACTTTCTTCCCGCGACTCATCATCTCGGCAAGCGCGGAAGGAAGGTCTATCTCCCCGCCCGCATTCTTATAGGCCGTCAAAAGCGCACAGCCGACCATAACGTGGTGTTCAGGCCCGTGCATGTGACAGAAGGGCATATCCATCATCTTCTCGACAATTGCGACGGGATCCTTCGAGGCTTCCTGCATGCACAGCCCGATAATGGAATCCATGCCCATCGTATGGCACTCGCTGCATACGTAGTGCCCGTTGACGCACCGCGTCTTGCTGCTCTCCTTTTTATGGCAGATCGCGCACTCCATAAGCTCGTCCCTTTCGAGGTATTCGAGCGGCGCTTTGCAGATCAAGCATTCTTCTTTCATAGAGGTATCCCCTTCGGTCAGCGATTTGCGCATTTTGTTTTGTAGATCATCCCGACAAACGGGAATTTGTCAATCTGCAAGATAAAAAGATGGTACCAAATCATGGGCGATGTACTTGTCGCCCAGAATAAGGCCATGCTCTCTAGTTTCATGAATATAAGCCTTTATATCTGCAAGGGATTTTTCTTCAAATCCATCTTCATGAAACCAGGTCTCAGAATACATCCATTCCCCGTCATCTGGATCGGAATAACCACCGTATCCATGCTGAAAACTCTTTTTACAGTGCTCCCACCAAAGGATGGACGAAACGCGACCACCTTCTTCATAGATAAAATCCAGGAACGCTTCCCAATCTTTGAAGAGGTATTCTGAGCAGAAAGAATGATCATTTACATATTTCTGTATTCTTTCATTTATCATTGTTTTCCTCACAAATCCCGAGTTGTCGAGATCCCTAAAAACTGAAATTTATAAACCAAATACAATATCGTCTCCATCGAGTTCTGGTAATAGACAGAACCCCAGCGATTGATACAAAAGCTGTGCTTTTCTGTTGTCCTTTTCCGCTGCAAGTTTGATCGGCTTGTCAGGATTTGCTGCTTTCAGAAGCCGAACAGCTGCTTCGGCGGCGCTTTTTCCATACCCTTTTCCTTGATGGCTTTTGTCAATATAAAAACTCCAAGTATAAGCATCGCCTTCGCCAAGCCATTTGCAAAGATTGATGAATCCGATCGGCGTCATTTGTTCGTCGTATATGATACAGGGATAATTGTCTTCTCGGAATAGATATGCCCTTCCAATAGAATACCATGCAGGGTTAACCAAATCTTTTTGCTTGTCGTCAAGTTGGCAATCATAGGCGGCATAGATCAAATCGGACTCCGTTTTGAGCGGTCGAATAGAAACATGTGTATTCGACCACAGATCATTTCCGACCGTTCCTAAGTCTGTTCTTACTCCCATAACTCCTCCACAAATGTCGATTTATCGGGATAAGTTTACCATATCCGCGGATCCGATTCAACCGGGCACGGAAAAGAAAAAGAGCCGCGCGGGCGGCTCGAAAAACGGAAATTCAGCGTCTGCTCTTGATCAGTTTAAGCACGAGTTTATAAACCAGACAGCCGATCGCAACACCGAGCGTGTTAAGGAGCAGGTCGTCGACGTCCGAAGTCCTTTCAAAGAATGGAAGCTGGATCATCTCTATGCATAGCGAGATCAACGCGCCGACGCCTATGACCTTCCAAAAAGAATTCAGCTTTTTATAGATGATCGGAAGAATGACGCCGGTCGGGATGAAAATCGCCGCATTTCCTATTACGTTGAGAAGCAGCTCTTTTTTGCTGTCATACTCCAAAAGGTGCACGAAAGGAATCAGGTTGAGCTTGAAAGGAAAGACCGCGGAGGGATCGAACCTCAGCGGCTGCACCTTCCCGTTAACGCGGGACATCGGAAAGAAAACAAACCGGATGATCACCGCAAGATTAACGAACATCAGCAGAAGGACGGCTTCACGCTTCCAATCTATCCTCCGTTTTCGTATCCAGACAACGATCCTGCATGTAAGCCAGATAAGTGCAAAAAGCAATTCCGCCTGAAGCAATGTTATCTCTGTCATGTTCCCCTCCGCAAATACCAATGCGCTCGTTTGTCTTATCATCCCTCCAGATAAACGGGAAATGATCACTTCTTTGCAACCACGATCGGCTGATAGAATCCTGTTTCCTCCGGTAATTTCCATAATACCTGCCGACATCCATATGAGAGCAGCAGGTTCGTCAATTCTTCTCTGCGAACAGCCCTGTACTCGCACACAAACTTACTGATCTGAAGGTTCTCCTCATCGTCTATAATGTACTGTGTAAGCTGATAGTTGTCTCCGTTCCAGACCCACGTTTGGAAAGAAACACGCTGTCCCTTATTTGTTTTGTGGATATAAGGCGGGGAATACGGCGGCTTTGCAGCGAGAAGGCTGTCATAATCACGGATGCTGGCAACAAAGATACCGTCCGGTCTGATTTGACCGGTGATGCTTCTCACAGCCGATTCCAGAGCTTCGCTTGTAAGCATGTGCGGAAGCGCATTGTCCATAGCGATCACTATGTCAAACTTTTCCGAAAAGGCGTCGGACAGGGCGCGGAAATCAGCATGCCTGAAACGTATATTCACGCCGTTTTTCTCAGCACGCATAGTTGCCTCGGCAAGTTCTCCGTCACTGATATCCGATGCAGTCACTGAATAACCGAGCGCGGCCAGTCCGATTGCCTGCGTTCCGATCCCACATGCACAGTCAAGAATCTGGGCTGTCTTATCGAATCCGCTGTCGACAAAGAGCTTATTCAGAATCATAGCCTGTTCGTGTGTTGTGGCCTGCCAATCGAGAAACAGCTTATCATACTGAGTTGCAAAATTATCATAGAAGGTCTGTATAATATCCATACACCGGTCACTCCCATAAATCCCGTTTTGTGCAATTCTCCCTCCGCCGTCCCGGCAAGCGGGAAGTTGTTAAATTCATTGTTTCTTATCCAACTTGTTTTGCCGTTCTGCTCTCTTCGCTCGGCGTTGATCTCTGTTCTTTTTCTCAGATTCAAATATTTCGACAGCAGCATCGGTTAAGTCTTCATCCCATATCTCCCCGGATACCACAGTTTCCGCCCATGGACATAGCATTTTATAATCCGAGTCAAGAATGACCGTATATGGCAAACCACAGCGATCGTTGACCGTCATATATAAATGTCTTCCTGTTCGGATAAGAGCTTTCGTTCCTTCGGTATCTGAATCATCAGCCAGATCGTATACCTCTTCTGTTATCTCATACAGATCATGGTTGGTCCCGGCACCGATCTCGGCCGTATAAAGACCCGTTTCAGGATCATAACAACATCTCCATCCACACCCACTTTTGAATTCCATCTTTACCTCACTAAATCCCGATTTCTCAAGATCGCCTTCAAAGCTCGTCAGGCGTCGTGAAGTCAAGAAAACAGCCGCCCTTGCTCTTTGCCTTTTCCATAAACGCGGCAAGAACGCCGTTTGCGATGATAGTCTTCGTGCACCAGCACTTTTCCGCCAGTTCATCGCTTGTCATGGAAAGGTAGAAATCATCGGGGATATCAAAGCTGACTTCTCCGCCGCCGGTTTGGCCCGGCGCGCTTCCCTGGCACCTGCAATCCTGATGGATATAGGCGCTGCCGTCCTCCCGGAACCGTACGGTGACAGTATCGTTGCCATGTTCGAAATAGTCGCCCACGCTGGCCAGCTCCACGTCCAGATGGAGAAAGCGGAGTCGGTATTTCCGCGCCAGGCGCTCCGCCGCCGTATCGTAAACGCCGCGCAGGATGACCTTGTTCTTTCGAAACAGTTCGGCCGTCTTTTCGGTCATGTGAAGGTCGCACTCGGGATTGTTGATCCAGACCGAGTTTATGGTCGGCAGCAGTTCAAAGAGATCGGGCTCGACTTCCCTTATCTCCTCGCCCAGGCCCAGCGCCACGCCCCGCGGATCGCACCTCAGCTCCTCATCCCAGCGGGCTATGTTTTCTTTTCTCAAAATCTCTCCGCCAAAAGCGTCAAAACCGTTTTTTCTGTATCCGAGGCTTACGATCATGAGCCGCTCCTTTCTTTGCTCCAAATGCTGTTTATTTTTGCTGACTTACGTTAGCGGTTCGATCCGCCGCTCAATGCCAAAGCTCATACCCGTAAGCTTCGATATATCCGGGTATCTCAATTTCTTTTCCGTTCGTATCCAGCGCGCGGAAGACGGAAGGCGTATTCATCAGCCGGATCGTTTCGTCGTATTCAAGCAGGAAATTATTATCGGGATCCCCCGACAGGGTGTAGACCCGCCTGTCCTTGTTGCCGGGATCAACGACCGAAGAGCTGTTCTCGTCCTGAATGATGTATCCGATGCATTTCTCGGCATAGGTCGGCCGATAAGCGCTGCTGGTCGTGCCGTAGGGGACGTACAGCCTGCCGTTATACTCGATGGTCCCGAACAGCGCGCCGTCATGCTCGGCGTCTTCATAGGTCCCCATCCCGAACGCGATGGCGTCCGCAGGCAACGGCGGATACTTTTGCTTCGCGCATCCGCTCAGCGATAAAAGGAGAATCACAACGGCGATCATTGCCGCCAGCCGCTTTTTTGCGGAAACGTTGTTTTTCATCTGTCCCTCTCCTCGTTTGATCCCGTATTTTCGCAAATAAGTTTACCACATCCGCAGCCGCTTTTCAACGAAAGCAATACCGCGGTTCGGCACCGGGCAATACCGCGGAGCAACCCCGACCGTCTTCTGCGCGACCGACGATCCCGGCCCGCGTGCCTTGCGTGAGGAAAATTGCGTTTTCTGTCGCTTTCCGGAGACACTTACACAGACATTTTTCGTCTTTTTCACTTCCGTTTCCTTCTTCATTATGGTATAATACCATTCGGCATAATCTATCGACCGGAAGGAGCGGAGGTCGTTATGACGAGCTTGCTTGGCTTATTCAGCAAATCACCCTTTGTTAATGAGATGAAGGGTGGATTTGGCGAGTTCATGGCCAAGAACTATGCGAACATATTCACCGATACGCTCGTGCTTAACGATATCCTGATCGAAGGCTCAAACGGGAAGACAACTCAAATCGATTTGCTGATGATCGGCGCAAAAGGGATTTACGTCGCAGAGGTCAAAACGTTTATCGGTGCCAAAGTCTATGGCGACGGGCTAAGGAAAAACTGGTATTATTACAAGGGCGGCCATAAGTATGAGATCTACAGCCCGATAAAGCAGAACAAGGCTCATATCGATCACTTGCGAAAGTTCCTCAGCGCTTTCGGTGACGTGCCGCTTTTTTCCGTTATCGTGATGATCTGCGATGATTACAAGGTTTCCACTATCAATCAGCCCGGAAGTGTTGAAACCTGCGTGTGTAATTCGCTTCCTTCGATGAAGGAAGGAATGCGCCTGATCGGAGCCGACAAACCGGTAGTGCTCGACGAGACGAAAAGACAGGAGATCTGCCGGTACATCAAGGATAATCAGATTCAGGGATGGGCCGAGAGGGAGATCCACAAACAGGACGTTAAGGAGTATCAACAGACTCTCGAGGAGTGCAGTAAGCAAAAACTCTGCCCTTATTGCAAGGCACCGCTTGTATTGAGAAAAGGAAAATACGGCGAGTTTTACGGCTGCAGCAACTATCCGAAGTGTCGGTATACGCAAAAGGAGAGCTAAAATGGCGACCTCGAACTATTGGTATTCGTGCAATCAAACATATGATTTGCTCATTTCCGGGAGTATTCAGAGGAGATAATGATATGCTTAAGGATTTTCTAATGATCGCAGTGCTCTCGGCAATAGTTTGGGCGATCGTTTTTGCCGTAAAACGGGGAAGCATTTGGCGATATACTGCATGGGCGGTGCTTTCCGCATACTTAGTGTACGTTGCATATTTAACGATCTTTCCGATAGAGATCAATTCATCAATACAAAAGGCATTTGCAGAAGAAGGGTGGAAAATCACCGACAGTATTGTATTGATCCCTTTTCGTGACGGGATATCACGCGATGACTTTCTCAACGTGATCATGGCGATCCCATTTGGCTTTTTACTGCCTTTTGTAAAGAAAAAAGCAATGTGGAAAACCGCCTTGACCGCAGGCTTGATCTTCGGAACGACCATTGAGCTTTTACAGTTGCTGCAAGCCGCCGTACAAGGGTATTCATTCAGGTATACCGACGTATCGGATGTGATCTGCAACCTTGCCGGAACACTGATAGGATGGGCGGCAGCAGCCGCAACCATCCTTCTGGTTCAAAAAAGAAAAGCACCGGATGACAACGAAAAATCATTATGCTCATATATTGCCCAAAGGTGCGTGAAGTAATGAAAATACAGGCTGGCTCAATGTTTCCTGTGCAAAGGACGGTTAAATAAACTATGGCGACCTCGAACTATCAAAAGATCAAGATGCTCAAGCTTATGGAGATGCTGCGCCGGGACGCCGACGAAGCAAACCCCATGACGACGGAGGAGATCTGCCGCCGCCTTATCGCGATGGAGATCTCCTGCGACAGGCGCACGGTCACGAAGGACATCGAGCTGCTCAACCAGTATGGCTACGAGGTCCAGAACCGCATGGTAGGCCACAAGAAGGGCTACTTCCTCACCGACCGCACCTTCTCGGATTCGGAGCTGCGCATCCTCGTGGACGCAGTGCAGGCAGTGAATTTCATCACCGAAAAGAAGTCCGAGGAGCTCACCGAAAAGCTCGCTTACCTCGGCAGCAGCCACCGCGAGGAGCGCATGAGGAGCAGTATCGTCCGCTTCAATTCGCGCAAGCACACCAACGAACAGGTCTATTATGCCGTCCAGAACATCGAGACCGCTCTTCTCGAAAGGAAGAAGGTTTCGTTTTTCTATTACGATCTCGATGAAAACGGCGAGCGCGTGTACCGCAAGGACAAGGCGCGCTACGTCGTGGACCCGATCGCGCTCGTGATGCACGAGGACCTCTACTACCTGCTCGCGTACAGCACCAAGTACCGCAATAAGACGACCTACCGCATCGACCGCATGGATATCGTTGAGGTCGAGGACGCGGAGGTCTGCCAGAAAGCGATCGATATGCGCGCTGACGTCGACGCGCAGGTCAAGAGGGCGTTCAAGATGTTCGCCGGCAAGACCGCCCGCGTCACGCTCGAATTCGACCGCCAGCTCATCGGCTGCATCTACGATAAATTCGGCGAGGATACCCGCATCACGCCGTCGCCCGTGAAGCCCGACTGCTTCCGCGCCGCAGTCAGCGTCGACGTCAGTCCCACCTTCTTCGGCTGGATCTTCCAGTTCATGGGCGCCGTGGAGATCATCGCCCCGAGAACGCTCCGGAAAGAGTACGCCACCCGCGTCGTCAAATCCGCTCACAACGAAGTCGAATGGATGCGGCTGGATAAAAACGAGGATAAGAGCACAAAGCCGAAGCGGAGGAAAAAGAAGAAATCGGAATAACGGCTGTCGTATTTGTTTTTAACAGGATTCAAATGGGCGGAAAGGTAACATAAATGGCTAAAATGCGTGAATGGGACAAATATGAAGCTGCGATATTGCTCGAAGCATATTTGAAAGTCCGCGATGGCAAGCTTGCAAGGCAAAAAGCGATCGAGGAAGTTTCGTGTGCTCTTAGGAAGATGGCCTTAAACCAAGGCGCTGAAATTGATGAGGTTTACAGAAATGAAAATGGGATCTCAATGCAGCTTTATCATATTTCGACAACATATTTGGGAATTGACAAAGAAAAAGCATCCGCAAAAGTCTTTCACGATATAGTTGAGATATACCGAAATGATCAAAAGAGATTCCTTGAGGTATTATCCAAGGCACAATCTATGATAGAAGCTACAATGACAATTGCTGATGCGTTCAAGGAGTGGCTCAATGATAATTATCCCAAACTCAGCTGGGATTCTATTTTGCGTGATTTGCAAGCCGCAGAGGAATACTGCACCAAAAAGCTGATACTTAGAGCTCCTTTGCTGGAGACGACTGATCCTTCGATAGTTAAGCGAGTCTTTCTTACTGTAGAATCAGACAGAGTTTTCCGGTTCACATATAAAAATCGCAGGAACGATATTCACAAAGCGGTGTCCATTTACTATAAGTTCGTAAAAAGTGGTAAAGCCGCTCAAGCTCAAAATGGTTTGACTAAAGCTTCAACGCTGAAAGCCGATTCGTCTGGTGCTGCCGGAGAAGTGTTTACTGAACCCGCTGAAACAGCCCCGGCTAGCAATGCTGATACAGCAGCAAAGGATCAAGCTGAACTGAACGAGACCTCGGACACCGTGCTGGAGTACTTGAAGTCCAAAAGTATCGAGTACATCGATTCTCGCGCCAATCAGGGCTGCCTTTGGATTATCGGTGGAACAAGCATTGATCACCTTCTGAATCCTTTGAGAGCTGCTGGTATGGTGCTGGTCTATAAGCCCGATGGAGGAATAGCTACAGACGGAAGAAAGGCATATTGGACGACAGATAGCTCACCTAGCAACATAAACATAATTGAGGAAAAACCGGAGCCTATTCCCTTCAAGGAACCGCCTAAGCAAGATTCAGCCGTGGATCAGTGGCTTCAGCGGAAGCACCCAGATGAGTATAAGCGGATTAGGAAAAAGCTGTATGAACTTACTCAAGAGATGAAATATGGCATAACAATTTATGACTTTCAGGATGCGCTTAAGCCGCAGATATCCTATTTCGTATCCCTTGATGTACTGTCAAACGCAACATGGTCTGAAAAGTGCGGGAATAACCTGTATGGCATGCCGAAGTTCAGATACATTGGCGAATACTCTGAAGAGAGCGAAACCCCGGATACTCCGGTAATAGCAGATACTCCTGTGGTAAGTACCAATAGTATCAAGGAGTCGTTGCTCAAGACGATAGAGTATCTTTCATCGCGCTATACTGTAAGGCTCGCATACGACCATTTTGAAAAGCCATCAACGCGATCAAACAATGATATTCTGTACAAGGTGTTTAATGACTATAAAGACATAATGTGGGTTTACTATACTCGTTTAAAAACAACCCATTATGTAAGCGTCGAAACAGAACCGGAATACCTCGAAAGCATAGACCGTGAGATAACTGGGTTTACAAGAATTCAAGACAGAAATGCGCATCCATGCAGGAAGATGTTTTTTGAGGACTATACAGCGATAAGGGCTTACTGTATGATACTCTTTGCCCAGTCTATGAGTCCCTCTGACTCATTTATCACCAGTTCCTGCCAGATCCCGCCATAGTATAGACCGGCTCCTTTGGCACCGTTTTTCCTTTGCCCGTAAATGTGTTCGGGCAACAGAAAAGGCAGATCATTCCAGGTTGCCCGGCTCTTTCCTCTCATTGTCAATACGCGATCATTACGATAGCCGAGAGTGCCGTAACCATCGAGGCCGGGAACAATGGAAAGTGTTTCCGAAGGGAGATATAAAGTGTTGGAGCTGTTTTCCAAGCGGCTGACAGAGGAATGCGGATGCCATGGAAACTTTGAGATCAGGCTTTTATCGGAAACTATATCGCCAATCTGCAAATATCCGTATATGACATGCATGTCGGAATGATCATAGAAATCCCCGGTATTCCTGCGAACGAAACGAAACTTTCCATCGTGCAGTTCCACTCTTCTGAACCATCCAAAGAAAAGGAAAATATCGCCGACTTCAACGTTTGCGTTGCTCAGAACACCTTGAGCTGCTCCTATTTGACCAAAAGCAGGAGTCCAGTTCGGCACCGGTTTCTGGCGGCAGTTTTTCCGAATATCGGGATCGACGTGACATTGGCCGAACTTTTTACGGGGAGCAAGTTGATGCAATATTTCGGAATAGGAGAGCCTGTCATAGGTCAATTCATCATAAAGCATATTATCATCCGATGGGATCGGCATTGACAAAAGGGTCCCGTCGGGCATGATCGGGCTGGGCATGCCGCCGTTAGCTGAATCAAAACCTTTTCGTGAAAGTATGATCTTCATATTCGCTCTCCCATTTTCCATCGGTTACGGTGATTTGCAAACCGACCGGACTTAACAAGTTTATCATATCTGCAAGCTTGATTCAATGATTTGAAAATGAATAGGGCTGCGCCTTTCGGCGCAGCCCTTCCTGTCAATTAGTCCTTACTCCTCATCCTCCTCTCCGTCGTCCGGTTCGTCCGGCGGGGGAGCAATCAGCTCGACGCCGCGGAGGTAGATGCGGGGGCTCTTTTTGCCGCCGCGAAACGTGAGCTCGACCGTGGAGCCTGGGTCGATCTCGCCGAGGCCGAGGTAGTTGCCGTCGTTCTGAAACGCGGAGGCCATGATCTTCCGCCCATCCTCGAGGGTGAAGAAGGCGGTTAGATTCATCCTGCCCCACATCTTGTTGTCGAGCACGGCGGTGAAGGTGCCTTCCTCGTCGATGAAGCTGTAATCGGCGAAAACGAAGTCCGTCCTGTACATCTGGTAGTGTGATTTTGCTCTTGAATTGCTCATAATTCTCCTTTCCGGGGCCGCGCGGGAAAGCACGGCCTCTGTTATTTGTTACGAGAGCACAAGCTCCCGGATGACCTGTTCCTCGGCGCGGGCGCGGCAGGAATCCATCGCCTGCACCCAGCCGAACCAGTCGCGGACCTTGAGCTCCTCGGTCACGCCCTCGGCCTTTGCCAGCCGGTCGGTGATACGCTCGATCATCGCTGTTGCATCGTCGTTGACGGCCTTGAGGTGGTGCTCGAGCGCTCCGGTGTACAGCAGCTCAAGGAAAGCGTCCGTGTTATGTTCCCTGAGATACTTTTTGCGCATCCGGCCGAAGCGACCGACGTCGCCCACGGGCTCATCGGGAGCGCCGAGGCGCGGGTAGTAGTAATCGCCTATGAGGTCATAGGTCAGTCCGTTTTCCTCGTCACGGATCGTGACGGGGAGTTCTCCTGTGATGGGTCGTTTCATAACAGTCTCCTTCCGGTCAAGCGATCTCTTCCTGCCATTCGTGCAGCAGCTCCCCGGCGACCTGCTCGATCGCTCGTTCAAGGCATCTGTACCGGAACCTTGCCAGCACAACAACGTCCGTTTCGCCGCGCACCTCTTCTTTGTTCTCTTGCATCAGCTGCTCCGTGAGCGCGAGGGCCCGCTTGCAGCCTTTGGATTCTTCCGCGCCGATATCGAGCGGGAGGGTGCAGGTCGCGGCGAGCTTCGCGTACAGCGGGATGTTGTATCCGCGGAGAAAGTCGAGGCGCATGCGTCCGAACTTATGAAGGTCTTCGATGCCGAGCACGGCGGAGATCAGTTCGATCGGCGGGTCGATCGGCCTCATACCGGGCTCGAAGAACCTCTTGGGGAGCTTTGCGTGCTTTACGTCTTCCGCATAGTAGGGATCATAGCTGCCCTGTTCGAGGTTGAGCCGGTATTCGACGCCTTCAAACTGATCGTCGCGGATCGCGGCGGGCAGCGCGTCATAGTCGAGGGGGACGGGGGAATAGGTAAGGTCGGTTTCGTCAATGTATGTCATGTTGTGTCTCCTTTCGGTTTTTATTTTGTTCATTGGCTTTTTGTTGTTTCTCTCTCGCCTCCGCAACGAGGTCATCGACGTATTCGTCGCCGAACACCCGGCGGAGGAGAGCGTAGTCTCGGGTCTGTTTGTGTAGTTGGTCGTTCTTTTCTTCGAGCGAAGTCAGCCTCTTTTCCAGACGGCGGTTCTCGTTTTCGAGCTCCTCGTTCTCGCCGCGCAGCAGGGCGATCTTGTCCCACGCCTTAACGCAGGAGACGAGCACCGCACGAACGAGATCCTTGAGCCGTTGCACGAGCGGGACGACGAACCGCTCTCTGTAGTTCTTTGCGCTCATAAGCTTCGGAGGTTCGGGGACCGCATAATCCTCATCGCGGCTGAGCTTGTACTCGACACGGTCGATCTCCTCGCCGGCGGTATCCGCGCTTTCGAGGCGGTGCTGTACCTCGGAGAGCTCGCCCTGCTTTGCGGCAAGCTCGGCTTCGAGCGCGGCGAGCTCCTTCGCCCGCTCCTGCTTCTTGAAGTCGAGCACGGAGAGGTGCTTTTCGTGAGTGCCCTTCTGCTCCCACTCGATGCCGTAACGCTCCATCACGGCGGCGAGGGCGTGTTTCTCGGACTCCGCCCACTGCGCCCATTCGGTGTCGCCGCGCGTGCCTCCCGTGAAGCCCTGCGCGGCGAGCGCTTGCTTGAGGGAAACGCGGGTATCGAGGCCGCGCTTGCTCCCGGTCGTGAACGGGACGAAATCGATGTGGATATGCGGCGTCGCTTCGTCCATATGGATGTGAGCGGAGTACACGCGGAGGTTCGGATTGCGGGCGGTGAAGCCCTTGAAGTACTCGTCAAGCACTTCCCTTGCCAGCTCGCCGTTTTCCGTTCCCGAGGCCATATTGTCCATATCGCCGATCTGCAGTATGATCTCGTGGAACAGCTTTTCCTGATGGCTTCCCCGGATCTTCTCATAGTAATCGGGGATTATCCTGTCCCTGCGTTTCTGCTTTGCGTTGTACCGCTCAAGCGCTTTGTCGAAGAGTTCGTGATAAACCTTTTTGAGGGGTTCATCGATGTAACTGATGTTGTATCGGGTGCGCTCTGCATTCACGTTTTCCGCTATGAATTTGCGGCTGTTGTGGCTGGCGGAGCCCTTCCCGATCATTGCGCATATTGTTCTTCTCATGAAATGTACCCGGCGGTTAATGCCTTTGTTACTTTCTGCGAAAGTAACGCAAAAGCACTTTTGTCAGTCTTCGCCCGCCAAAAGTGCTGTTGCGCCCTGCGGGGCCGGCCCTGCCCACCGAAGGAGCGGAGGGGAAGCACTCTGCCTCCGCTCCTTCTTGAATAACGGGTTCCTTCGATAAACTCACCTTATCGCCATGGTCGGGTTTACCGTCACGCGTGACGATAAAATTAAGTTTATCGTCACGCGATTTTATCCTTATCACATAACGGTTTTTGGCACATTCGACCCCACAGCGTGACGATAAAACATGCAGTACCGTATTTATCGTCACGACCGTCACTTATCGTCACGCCTGCGCAATGACGAGCCGGATAACACGCCCTTCATGGGTGCGCTTCGAAGCGCAGAGCACGCCGTGCTCCGAATACAGCCTTGAAGCATTCACGTTGAGCTTTCTGGAAAGGTGGTTCGCGGGCAGCTCGCTCCCGATCCTTTCCGCAAGCTCCGTGGCAGTCCCTTCCCAGTACGGCGCGTCGGCATTCACCAGCGCGGCAACCACGTCGAGCAGGGGCTCGGGCGGGTCCTTCCACAGCTCGGTCTCCGTTTCGGTGAGGTCGAACGTGCAGCTGTCGTAGCGGAAGAGCAGCTTGAAGCGGAGATCCTGCTGATCGCGGCCGACGATGTCGAGCGAAGCCTCGGGGCTTGTCCGCTTCTCCTTGCGGAGCAGGAACGCGCCGTCGGCCGAACCGAGCAGGCCCGTCGTGCCGGAGATCGTTTCGAACTTGTCGTCCGCGTCCTGCTTGCGGGTATGGTGCACGATCAGGATCGCGACCGGCGCCGCGTCCGACAGCGCCTTGAGACCCGCGATGATGCGGTAGTCGTTCGCGTAGCTGTACTTGTCGCCGTCGTCGCCGCGCACCTTCTGCAGCGTGTCGATGATGATGAGCTTCGTGTCGCTGTGCGCCTGGATGAAGCCTTCGAGCTGCTTCATCAGGCCGTTCTCCATGCTCTTCGCGTGGGTCGCGAAGTGGAGGTTTTCGGCACAGTCGACGCCGAACATGCGGGAGAGGCGTTTCTGCAGCCTCGCGTATTCATCCTCGAGCGCAAGGTACAGCACCGAGCCCTTGCGGACGGGCATGCCCCAGAGCGGGGTGCCCGTCGCGATCGCGTAGCCGATCTGCATCACGAGAAAGGAGTTGCCGATCTTCGGAGCGCCGGCAAGCAGGTAGGTACCCGGGCAGAGGAATCCGTCGATGATCGGGATCCTCGGCACGAAGACGGTGTCCATAAGGTCGGGCATACTCACGGTCTCAAGATAGCGGGGATCGAGCCTGCGCGGATCGAATTCGATCTCGCGCATAATTTCTTCATCATCGCTATTGAAAAAATCCCCGATATCTGCTATACTGTTAACCGTGGTTAGCGGTGACTGCCCCGTATTTGCGCCAACAGATACATCCCGGGCAGTCATCTTTTTTTCATCTTGGCTCATTCCTGCCCTCCTTTCGCATGCCGCGGAGCGTCACGGTCATGAGCCTGATAGTCTCAAGGAGCCCGGGTTCGACCGTGTCTCCGGCGGAGAGCCTGCGGAGCTCCGCGAGCACCTCGGCGTGGACGTCCTTCAGGGCCTTGTAGACCTGCGGATTGCCCACGACGGTGATTTCCCTTCCCATGCAGCGGCGGTAGCAAAACTCCTGCTTCGGAAGGCCGGAGATCGCCACCGCCCGGTCGAGCTCCGCCGCCTGTTCGGGCGAAACGCGGAAGACGACCGATTTGCAGCGGAAGCGGTTGTATTCGTCACGTTCTTTCGCATATCAGCCCACCTTCCTCGCTTCGTCCAGCTTGTCCGCCATTTCACCCTGGATCGACGGGAACATGTGCGCGTAGCGGTACGTGATGTCGATGCTCTCGTGTCCGACGCGGTTCGCGATCGCGACCGCCGAAAAGCCCATGTCGATCAGCAGCGAAACGTGGCTGTGCCTGAGGTCGTGGATGCGGATCTTCTTCACGCCGGCGGCCTTCGAGCCGCGCGCCATCTCGTGCATCAGAAAACTGCGCGTGACGATGAAGATGCGGTCGTCGGGGTGCAGGTCGTAGATCATCGTGATCAGGTCACGCATCTCGTCGCGGAGGAAACCGGGCATTTTGATCGTCCTGTTGCTCTTCCGCGTTTTCGGCGTGGTCACGACGTCCTGCTTGCCGATCCGCTGATAGGTCTTGTTGACCGTGACGGTGCCCTTCTCAAGGTCGACGTCCTTCGCGGTCAGTGCGAGCAGCTCGCCCACGCGGAGGCCGCACCAGTAGAGCATCTCAAAGGCGTAGTAGGCGAGGGGCTTGTCCATGATCGCTTCGGCGAATTTGAGGTACTCTTCCTTCACCCAGAACTGCATCTCCCCGGCCTCCTTCTGCCCGATCGAGCCGACCCTAGACGCCGGATTGAACTTCAGGTTGTAGTGCTTTACGGCGTGATTGAGCAGCGCGCTCAGCTGGTTGTGGACGGTCTTGAGATAGGTCTGCGAGTACGGCTTGCCCCTGGCGTCCCGGTAGCTCAGCAGCTCGTTGTGCCAGCGCATGACGTCCTTTGTACTGATGTCCCGCAGCTTTTTGTGCTCGAAGTAGGGCAGCAGCTTCGTGCGGATCAGATGATCCTTCGAAAGCCATGTGCTGAGCTTGAGTCTCGGGCGGACGTCCTTTTCATAGAGGAGCACAAAGTCTCCGAAGGTCAGATCGGGATCCTCCCGTGATTCGAGCAGGAATTTGCGCTCCCACTCCACCGCGTCTCGTCTGGTCTTGAACCCGCGTTTGCATTTCGCTTTGTTAACGCCGGTCCAGTCGTTGTACCTGAACCAGACATACCAGGTACCGTTTTTGTCTTTATAAGCCGGCATATCATTCTTCCTCCTGTTCTTCTTCCGGATCATAAAATCTTTCGTAGAAATACTTTCTGTTGACCCTCCTCGGGATGGTCATGTAACCCTTTTCTCTGAGCTCGTCGTTCAGATCACGGATGATCTTGGATCCGTAAGCGTCCGAGATGCTGAGCATCTTCGCGATCTCGTGGGCAGTGATAAAGCGTTTTTCGTCTTCCATTCAGTTCACCTCCCTTCGAATGGATTTAAAAATGGCGGTAGTTATCAAATACCGAAAACGGCATTTGACGGCGGACAGCGCATGGCGATCACCTCCTTTCTTGCGCGGGATTATATTCCGGGTCGGGCCGGAGCGGAAGCTCAAAAAATGAGCAGTTAAAAATCCTGCAAATCATTGACTTTTTTCTGCGCAACCCCCCGAAAACCCGCCCAAAAGCCGCATTTTTCGATCAAAAAATGATTAGTTTTCAAACAATATATTTTTTGCCTCGGACGGCGGCTCGCGGGCAGGTCCCGAAAAAACCCCTCTAATAACTAGCTTGAAAAAACGCCGTTTTTAAAGCCTGTGCTCACAAATATATTCTTTGACCTCTCAAAAACCCAATCGCCATATAGCTTTTTGAAAAAGCCGCAAAACCGGCGCTTTGCGTTATTTGAGCCAAAAGTCATGGAATTCAGACCCTTTTTTCCGGGAGAACATACCCTGGTTTCAAATGCGGTCGCTTTGGAGCAATTGCAGCAAAATCGCACCAGAAGCGGGTCCAGCTGACCGCATTGGGACCGAAACGCGGGCTTTCCGGCGCTTTGCAAAACTCCCCTCACTTATACCTGGCAAAAAAACAGGTGGGTGTTCGAAAGAAACAGGCCGTTTTGGTGAAATATATTTCCCGTTTCGCATTCCGCCGCCGCTTGTCCGCGATCGGCGGTGTATGATGTTGTTTGTCGATTATTCGATTTTCAAGGTGCAAAAAAGCCCCCGCTGCGCTGCTGCAGCGGGGGCTTCGGATACGTCGCGATCGCGAGGAAAATACCCTCTATTCGCATACCGGCCGCGCACCCGGAATGATTCCCGGGTCGGGATCCGATATCAATTTGCTATCGTTTTGTGTTTTGACCTCTGAAAAACCCTTATTTTACAAGGCTTTTTCGCTTTGCGGTCATCATTCCCACTCGATAGCCATTAAACAATTATGTTTACCGAATATTGTTCGTGCTATCTGTATTGCCTTTGATTATTTGATAGATCCGTATTATCCTGCCTGTCACCCGCCCCATTATCGTTCTGTTATCACCGTTGATAACGGACGGCAGCGACTGTGGATAAATACAATGTTATTGTACTTAATTGACAACGAATCATCGGTTTATTGCAGTAAAGTAATGCGCAGGGATCCTCGCACTGTGCCGGCAAAGAACCTGGATCCGCCGGGATCAGATTTTCTTTCTGTTAGTGCTTTCTCCGAAGATGGGGCTTGAAAGTACAGAAACACGCCGATAGGGATGATCCGGGTGCTTGATCCTCTCGTCAAGCGCTGCTGCTGAAAGCGTCCCTATTTCAGAGCTCTTTATCGACACGGTCGTCAGCGTAGGTTCGACGAGCGATGCCTCAGGAGAGCCGTCAAAACCGGTTACCATCACATCATCGGGAACACGGCATCCGATCTTTTTCAGCGCAGCTATCAGGTGGATCGCGATGTAATCGTTCGCGCAAACGAAGGCGTCAGGCATAAACGGCATTTTTCTGAGCTTTTCAATGTACCATGCCGAGTCGCCGTAATTATCGGAATCCTCATCCAATATCGAAATAGAGTCGTTCCACGTCATACCCTTCGTCATCAGTGCCGTTGCAAAGCCCGTCCAGCGTTCGAAAAAACTGTTGCAGTGTTCACTGTCTCCGACAAAACCGATTCGTTCCGCGCCGTTTTCAAACAGCTTGTCCATGAGGACGAACATGGCGGCGTAATTCTCCATGCTGACGAAATCGCAGTTGAGGATGGAGCGGCACACCCGCGCATAACCGTCCACGAAAAGACATGGAATACCGAGGCCGGTGATCATATCCTGATAATCCCTGTTAAAAAGTTCTATGCAAAGGATCCCCGCTGTCTCGGCCAGATCCAGCTGAGGCGGAAGCTTCCTTTGCAGGATCTCCTCTGTGGAGATCTCGAATACTTTCAAGGTGTATCCCAAACGGCTGATCTGGTCGGTAAAGCTCGTTATAAAATAAGCACCGAAATTATGGTTCAGAAGCTTATGCCGAGTCAGAAGCGATATGCTTTTATCATGCTTAGCAGGCTGGTTGCTGTCCGGGATAACAGCGCTGATTTCACCGGGAAAACGGCCGTAACCGAGTTCACGGGCGGTCTCAATAACGAGCCTTTTTGTTGCCTCCGGGACGTTGCTGTGACCGTTGAATACCTTGGACACAGTGTTCCGACATAAACCGCAGCTGTTTGCAATATCTTGTAACGTCACTCTCTTTTTGGGCATTTTGCGCACTCCTACATAAACTATTGTAAACTATACCACAGTATCAAATGAAAATCAATAAGCATCGAACGATGATATACTTAAGTTGTCGATGTGCAAAATGCACATATTTGCAAAATATGCCAACAAATGTTCAATATACTATTGACATTTTAAAACTGATATGTATAATGAAATTGGCATACAGTAAATATGTTGGGCTATTATCCCAATTATAGTTTACATTATGCACAAATGTGCTGAATCTGATTGTGATTCGGAGAGCCGCCGGCGCTCCATGAACATAAAAACAAAGGAGGATACAGGAAGTATGTCAGAAGTCATCCTGAAGGGACTGAAAAAGGTCTATGACAACAAGGTGACCGCCGTCCATGATGTGAATCTCCATATTGCGGACAAGGAATTCATCGTGCTTGTCGGACCTTCCGGATGTGGCAAATCCACCACGCTTCGCATGGTGGCGGGTCTTGAGGAGATCTCCGACGGCGAGCTCTACATTGATGGGAGACTTGTCAACGAAGTCGCGCCGAAGGACCGCGATATTGCGATGGTTTTCCAGAACTATGCGCTTTATCCCCACATGACGGTTTTCGACAATCTGGCGTTTGCGCTCAAGCTCCGCAAAACGCCGAAGGACGAGATCAAACGAAAGGTACAGGAGGTCGCGGAGATCCTCGACATCACCCAGTACCTCGAGCGCAAACCCAAGGCTCTTTCCGGCGGTCAGCGTCAGCGCGTCGCGATCGGCCGCGCCATGGTCCGCGACCCGAAGGTCTTCTTGATGGACGAGCCTTTGTCGAACCTTGACGCCAAGCTCCGTAACCAGATGCGTGCCGAAATCATCAAGCTCCGTTCACGCATCAATACCACCTTCATGTATGTTACCCATGATCAGACTGAGGCAATGACTCTCGGCGACCGCATCGTGATCATGAAGGACGGCTATGTCAACCAGATCGGCACCCCTCAGGAAGTGTTCAATAAACCCGTCAATCTCTTTGTCGCCGGCTTTATCGGAATGCCTGTTATGAACTTTTTCGATAACTGCAAGCTCGTTGAGGAGGGCGGGATTTTCTATGCCGAGATCCGGGGCGTCCGGTTTGAGCTTTCGGAGTTCCAGCAGAAAGCGCTGAAGCAAAACGGCGTAAAGTCCTGCGATATCGTCGCCGGCATCAGGCCTCAGCACGTAACGGTAGGCGAAGGCGAACTGACTGCCAAGATCGAGGTTTCCGAGATGATGGGAAGCGAATACAACATCCACGCCCGCTGCGAAGGCGATGAAGTCGTAATGCTTATCCCGACCGTCGACCTGACGACCGACGTTTCCATGGGCAAGACGATCAATTTCACAACAAGACCCAACCTGATCCAGCTCTTCGATAAGGAAACCGGTCACAACCTTATTTGGTATGATGACGAGTCCGCGAAGAATGATGCTCCAGTTTGCAAATCCTATAATTTCTGATAATTAACGAACAGGAGGATTGACTATGGAAGCAAATAGCGCAAACAAGACGCTTGTTTCCCGAACCAAGGATCCTCTCGCGAGTACGCGAAGGCTTCGCAAGTTTAAGGAAAACGCGCCTTTCCTGTTGATGATCTTCCCTGCCGTGCTGGTCGTATTCCTTTTCAACTATCTGCCAATCTACGGCGTCCTGATCGCATTTCAGGACTTCATGCCCGGCGATAAGATCCTTTCGAGCAGCACTATATGGGTTGGATTTGAAAACTTCAAGCGGTTCTTCTCCGATCCGCAGTTCTGGCCGCTGATGAAGAACACCTTCCTCATCTGTATTTACGGCTTTATAATCGGTTTCCCGCTGCCGATCATTATTTCCCTAATGCTGAACGCGCTAAAGGGCAAAAAGACGGCTAAGTTTCTTCAGACGATATTCACAGCTCCCCATTTCATCTCGCTGGTCGTCCTGGTCGGTATGCTGACCCTGTTCTTCGGTCGTTACGGTCTCGTAAACAACATCGTAGCGCATGCCGGAGGCGAGAGGTATTCGTACTTCCTGGAAACATCGGCTTTCAGACCATTGTACATCTTGTCAAGCAACTGGCAGGATTTCGGCTGGAGCGCGGTCATATACATAGCGGCGCTGTCGAACGTCGATCCTCAGCAGCATGAGGCGGCAATACTTGACGGTGCGACGAGGTTTCAGCGCGTCATTCACGTTGACTTACCGGCGATAATGCCGATGATAAGCGTCATGCTGATCATGTCCATCGGCGGACTTATGGGCGTCGGTTATGAAAAGGCGCTGCTCATGCAGACCGATGGCAACCTTGCTGTCAGTGAGCTCGTTTCCACCTATGTGTACAAACGAGGCCTTACCGGTGTTCCCGATCAGGCATACGCAACGGCTATCGGTTTGTTCAACTCTATCATCAACGTCGTTCTTCTGGTGATTGCTAACACGACCTCAAAGCGATTCTCAGAGAACTCACTGTGGTAAGGAGGGCGCAACTATGGCAAAGCTGAAAAAGAAAAACGCTCTTCGGGATACAGTCGGCGATAAAGTCTTTTATGCGATCAACGCATTCTTCCTCGCGCTTGTTGCCCTGATAATCCTGTATCCGCTGTACTTTATAATCATTGCAGCTATCTCCGATCCCGACGCGGTTCTTGCGGGCGAGGTCGTACTCTACCCCGTGAAGCTCAACTTTGACGGATTTGTGAAGATAATGCAGCGCTCCGACGTCTGGAGGGGCTATCTGAACACCATTATCTACACCGGACTCACCGTTATCCTCTCACTGATCGTGACCATACCCGCCGGTTGGGCGCTTTCCAGGAAGACCCTTCCGGGCAAGAAGTTGTTCATGATCTACTTCATAATCCCGATGTTCTTCGGCGGCGGTCTTATCCCGTTCTATAATGTCATGAGGTCATTGGGACTGGTGAACACAATGTGGGCGGTCATCCTGCCGTCGATACTCTCGGTATGGAACCTGTTTATGACGAAGACCTTCTTTGAGTCGAGCATTCCGAACGGTCTCATCGAGGCCGCCAAGATCGACGGCGCGGGGCAGTTCAGGATCTTCGCCTCTCTGGTTATTCCGCTTTCAAAGGCGGTCATCGCGGTCATGGCTCTCTACTACGCAGTAGGCCAGTGGAACAGCTACTTCAATGCCATGATTTTCCTGCAGGATGAGACCATGTATCCCCTGCAGCTCGTTCTTAAGGAGATCCTCATCGCTTCCGAGAGCACAGTCGGCGGCAGCGGCGAGACTATCCTTCAGCAGTACCGTCTGGCTAACCAGATCAAGTACGTTTCAGTTATCGTTTCGAGCCTGCCCGTCCTATGCCTGTACCCCTTCGTTCAGAAGTACTTCGCTCAGGGCGTTATGATCGGCTCGCTCAAGGAATAACAAGTTTTTATAGGAGGACAGTATGAAAAGAATAATTGCAGTATTGCTCATCGCAGCTATGGCGCTCTCGCTTGCAGCCTGCGGAAGCAGCGGTTCCAATAAGCAGAACAGCCATGGCGTTGAAAAGCTTGTCAGCGATTACGGCTTCCAGTGGACCGACACTTCAAAACCCATTCTCAACGCACAGGGTGCGAAAGATCTTACCTTCACGGTCTATTCCTCAAAGAACGCGTCCGCGCTCGACTACAACGACATGAAGATCATGCAGGATCTTTATGAGCAGACAAATGTTTTCGTAACGTGGGAAAACGTATCCGAGTCAGTTTACTCTCAGCAAAAGAACCTTATCTTCGGCAATGCGGACAACCGTCCCGACGCCATCTACCACGCAGGCATGGGCGCGGGCGAGATCATCAAGTACGCGAAGCGCAAGGTGCTGCTTCCCATCAGCGATTATCTCGAATATATGCCCAATTTCTCAAAGCTTCTCGAGGAGCGTCCCGACATCAAGAAGCAGCTTGAAAATGTTGAGGACGGCAAGATCTACTCCCTGCCGCGCATAGAGGAGATGGGCCTTCTCCAGAACCCCAACATTCTCTTCCTGAACAGGGCATGGACGGAAGCCGCCATAGCTGCCGGCGCTGTATCCGGCCTTTCAGCAGCCGACCTCAAGGACGGCCTTGCCCTTACCTCCGCGCAGATGGAAGCACTGCTCAGGTATTTCCGCGATAACGACATGAACGGCAACGGCAACGTCGGCGACGAGCGTCCCCTGAGCTTTGTTTACAACAACTGGCAGGGCAATCAGTGCGACCTCTACGGTATGTTCGGCCTTAACGATAACCTCGAGCATCGCGTGATCGTCGACGGAAAGGTAACGTACACCGTTCAGGACGAGCGCTTCAAGGAAGCTACCAACTTTATCGCCAATTGGGTCAAGGAGGGTTATATCGACAAGGTCTCCTTCGAACAGTCCCAGGACAACTTCCTCGCCAACGGAAAGGGCCTTGAGACCTACGGCGCGTTCTACTGGTGGGAGAGCGAGACCGTCGTCTCCAATCCCGAGAACTACATCACCTGCGCCCCCATAATAGGGCCGAACGGCGATCAGACCGTCTGCATCTCCAATAATCCCGAGGTCGGCACCGGCGAGCTGATTATTTTCGCCGACTGCCCCAACTTCGAGGTGCTGCTTGCCTACTTCGATCGCTACTACGATCCTGTCATCTCCGCGCAGATCAACTACGGCCCCATCGGTATCGTCTATGAAGAAGAGCGCGACGCGAACGGCATGCTCGTTCAGAAGCCCATCCCCGAAGGCATCACTTCGGATGAGCTCCGCCTCCAGAACGCTCCTCTCGGGATTATTTACCTTTCCGATTACGCATGGAACAACGTCGTCAATATGGAGCCCCGCGCCAAGCTTCGTCTTGAGCGCCTGACCGCTTTCGTCACTCCCTATATGCCGACGAATACAAAGCCATTCCCGAACCTTCAGTTCACCCTTGAAGAACTGAACACTCTCGCAAACTATGAGACTAATTTCAATGATTATGTCCGTACCAACCTGATCCGCTGGCTGCTTGGCGGAGGTGTTTCGGATTCCGAGTGGACAAGCTTCCAGAATGAGCTTTCCGGCAAGGTCAACATTGAAGGTCTAAAGAAAGTATATCAGGACGCATACGACAGGTTCGCCGCAAACTGATGAACTTCGGAGGAAATAAAAATGAGCATTACTAAAAAAATCCTTGCTTTTGCTGTCGCGCTCGTGTTCGTATTTATCGTTGCTGCCTGCAGCGGCAATAACAACACGGGTGACAATACCAAGCCCACTATATCCGGCGTGAAGGATATGACCGTAGAGGCTGGCTCTTCCATTGATGTGCTCGAGGGCGTGACCGCTTCCGATAAGGAGGACGGCGACCTTACATCGATGATAACCATTGAGTCAAGCCCCGCGCTGACCTTCTCCAACGGAAAAGCGACCCCCGCCAACGCAGGCGATTATGAGCTCGTCTATTCCGTTACCGATAAGGCCGGTGAGACCGCGGAGGCCTACGCTACACTGACCGTTACCCGTCAGACTGCCGAGGCGGTCCTTTACAGGGAATTCGATTTCTCCACCCGTGAAGTCACCGACGCTCACGGCTGGGAAGCCCGTATCGGCGAAAGCGCGAACGCATCCGGTGAGCTCAAGCTCGGCGCGTATGTGTTCGACATCACGAATCCCGGCGACGGAGACGGAGCCATTCAGCTCGCAAAGCCCGGTCTTGCCCTTAAGGAAGCGGATTATCGTATAAAGATCTGGGCAAAGTCCTCCGCCGACACCTACTGCCACCTCCTCGTTCGCGATGAAAACGCCGAGGGCTGGGCTACCTACGCCGGCGCGTTCAACGTCCGCATCGGTCAGGAGATCGCTCCCATAGAGATCAACTTTTCCTCCGGCGGCGAGGGCAGCGCTGAGATCCTTCTGAATCTCGGCAAGATCACTCCAAATCCCGATAACCCCGACGATACTACTCCCGAAAACTTCACCGTGACCATTGATAAGGTTGAGATCTACGAGATCTCCGGTGAGGAGAACGAAGCACCGCTCTACAACGCCGATTTCACGACAGGTAACGGTCTCACTGTGGAAGCCGGAGACGGCGCTGCTGCGGAAGCGAGCTTTGATGGTGACGCGGCTGTCGCGACCATCACCGCTTATCCCACCGAGGGCGGCGTATGGAGCATCAAAGCCAATCTCGGCCTCGGCGATCTCGCGATCGAGAACGGTGCGAAGTATTACTATCGCTTTACCATGAACGCCGCGAACGGTCAGGAGGGCGAGTGCCTCGTCGAGAGTGAATCAATGTATCATGAGGCTCGTGTACACTTCAACGGCGTCAACGCTCCCGCCGGTGAGGACGTGGTCATATCCGGCACCTTCACTGCCGACCGCGACATAAACGATCCCGTTATCCGCCTCCAGATCGGTAATCCGATGAACGGCGCAGCCGATAACGTCATTCGCTTTACCAATGTAGAGTTCGGTAAACTCGAGGGCGACAAGGAAGTCAGCAAGATCATTGATAAATTTATCGCTTTCGGCAACGGCACTCCCAACGCGGAAAATCCTGACATCCCCTGGACGACCTTCAACGGCACCGACGAGGATAACGATCTCGGCGTTGGCACTATCTGGGCTGAGAACGGCAGCTTCTTCTACCGCATCGATCAGGGCGGTGTGACCGACTGGCACAACAAACTCATCTGCGGTTACGGCGAGAATCCGCTCACCCTTGAGGCGGACAGTTATTATACCGTCGAGATCAAGGTGAAAGCGACGAAGCCGGTCTCCTGCGGCGTGTTCCTCAATCCGCTGGGCGGCTGGGATCCCCGTATCTCCGAAGGCATGGACATCACTACCGAGGAGCAGACCTTCACCTTTACCACGACCGATACCTTCATTACCGACATGAACTTCGAGCTCCTGTTCCAGTTCGGCTCTAACGAGACCGCCGCTCTGGGCGAGGTCACGATCGAGTTCATCAGCATCACCATCTATCAGATGAAAGTAATGTAAGACTTCTTTTGCGGGACTGCAGCGCGGCTCTTCCGACCGAACAGCAGGGCATGGATCCCGCCGTGAGGCAGTCCCGCAGATCTTACAATGATCATCAGGCAATTTGGAGGCTTTGATTATGAACAAAAAAACAGTGGCTATGTTTATGGCGATACTGCTGCTGGCTTTTGCGTTTGCCGGCTGCGCGAAAGGAAACAAGAAGACCTCCGGAATCGAGTTTGCACATCCCGATTACGACAAGGATTTCTCGTCTTTGAGAACTCCCGGAAGCCAGGAAGCCGCATATGATTATAAGATGTTTTTCTTGCCGGAGATCGACGGAGTCAGTCAGCCGTATGTTGGCGATCCGATGCCCTATTATGAAGACGGCGTCTTCTACATGTATTATCTTAAGGAAGCCGGCGACTCCTACAACCATTCCCTGTACCTTGCCACTACGACTGATTTTATAAACTACACCGAATATGAGGACCCGGTCGTTGAGGCGTCGCGCTCGGGAGGGCAGGATGGCTGGGTCGGAACCGGCTCCATGATCAAGGTCGACGGCAAGTATTATCTCTTCTATACCGGTCACGCCGGTTCCGATACATACGAGTTCAAAGAAAAGATAATGGTTGCCGAGGGTACAAGCCCGACTTCGTTCACAAAAGTCGAGGGCTGGTCATTAACGCCTCCGGCTGAACTTGGACAGAAAAATGATTTTCGTGATCCCGAAGCTCATTACAATGAGGAAAAAGGAGTTATAGAACTCACTGTCACCGCAGCTGTCGGCGGTATCGCCCGAGTTGTCAAATTCACTTTGGCAAAGGATCTATCAGGATTCCAGTATGACGGCATAATTTTGACCGATCCGACAAATTCCTTCTGGAATCTCGAATGCAGTGATACCTTCAGGATCGGAGATAAGTATTACATTACATATTCCGGCCAGGATGATACCCTGTGGTACGCTTCCTCCGATTCTCCTTACGGCCCATACAACGAACCTGTTCGAATGGAAGGCAAGCTCTTCTACGCTGCGAAACACGTAAATGCAGACGGAAGGGATTATATGGTCGGCTGGATACGCCGTTCCGAATCCCCGTCTTCCATGCAGGAAGTGTCGGCATGGGGAGGCAACCTCGGAGTACAGCAGCTTGTTCAGACCGAGAATGGAGGGCTGTGCTTAAAGCCGGTCGAAGAGATCGCGGCGGCATTCAAGGACAGGCGCGAGCTCGTTTTCGACGACCTTGAGACGACCGTTGAAGCCGGAGCCCGATACACCTTCACAGAGACCTTTACAGCGTATGAAAGGTTTATGCTCACGGGCAAGTTTACTTACACGGGAACCGGCAGCTTCGGCCTTGGGTTCGATTTCAACGGCAGAGAGGAAAAATATAAACTCATCTCAGCATGTCCTGCTGAAGGGGCGCTGCGACTGTATTTTAACGAAGGCTCTACAATGATCACCGAAACGAAAGCGGAACTCACTGTGGGCAGTGAATACAGCTTTACGTATATCCAGGAAGGTTCCGCAGGCACTTTTTACATCGACGGCATCGCCGCTTTGACCGTACGCATTTACGGTGTGAGCGGAAAGAGCGTATATCTGTTTGCGGAAAACAACAGCGTTCACTTTTATGAGCTTGCCGAGTACACGTTTTGAAATGAACAGATCCGGGAGGATTGAGCAATGAGGAAACTGTTTAACGTTGATAATCCAATAATGCGAGTGTTGACAAAGATCTTCGATCTTATGGCCCTCAGTGTGTTTTGGATCGTTTTTTCGATCCCGATCGTCACAATGGGTGCGGCTTCCTCCGCGTTGTATTCGGCTGTCTACCGCCATGTGCGCCTTGGTGAAGGTTACCTCTGGAAGAGCTTTTGGGAACCGTTCAAAAGGGATTTCAAACGCTCGACTCTTGCTTGGCTCCCGCTTCTTGGCATGATACTCTTCTTGGTCTTCGATATCATCACTCTCCGTTACCTCATTAAAAACGGTCATCCGCTTGGAGCTGTATACGGGATAATGCTCGTTCTGCTCGTTGTCGCCGCGGTCTGGGGGGTACATCTTGCCGCATACTGCGCCAGATTCAAAGGCACCGTGAAGAATTCGATACGCTACAGCTTCTATGTGCTGATGGCGCATCCTCTGCGGGCTATAGGGATCGCGGCAGCTCTGCTCCTGTCGGCAGCTCTCATCCTCGTGTTCCCGGGATTTGCAATACTGCTTCCCGCCGGCTCTATTTGGCTGGTCAGCTATTTGATCGAGCGTTCCTTCCTTCAGCATATGTCTGAAGAAGACGCGGAAAAGACAAAAGCAGAACTTGCCGACCACGATTGACACATTGCCGGTTCGGATCTTCGCCTGTTTCCGGTTTTTTCGCGAAGATCCATGCTCCTCCTTGCCCCCTGTGAGAAAGCTCAATTACAGGGGGCATTGAAAAATCAGGAAAAGAAAGGCATGGTTTGTAATTATGAAAAACGATCTTGAACGAGCCAGAAATTTCGAGAAGAAATACCTTCCCCGAGTGAAGAAAGACGAGATGCCTCACTTTCATGTCACGGGAGGCGTGGGCTGGATAAACGATCCAAACGGGTTTTCCGTATATCAGAGCGAATATCATCTTTTCTTTCAATACTATCCCTACGATGTAAAATGGGGCCCGATGCATTGGGGACATGTTAAAACAACGGACTTTATACATTGGGCTCGGCTGCCCTGCGCGCTTGCACCCGATTCCCCTTATGACAAAGACGGCTGCTTCTCCGGCGGAGCCGTGGAGCTTCACGACGGGCGGCAACTCCTTATGTATACCGGCGTAAAGAACACGCGCCGTTCGAACGGCACTGTCGTCGGTACACAGACCCAGTGCCTTGCCGTCGGCAACGGCGTTGACTATTTTAAATACGACAAGAATCCCGTTCTCGACGCAAAGGATCTTCCGGAGGGCGGCAACCCCATAGATTTCCGCGATCCGAAGATATGGTTTGAAAACGGGCTGTACTATGCGGTCGTCGGCAACCGTACCGCAGATAAAAGCGGCTCGATACTCCTGTTTGAAAGCGAAGACGGATTTGACTGGCGTTTTTCTTCAGTGCTCGCGTCCTGCCACAACCAGTTCGGTAAAATGTGGGAGTGCCCCGATTTCTTCGAACTGGACGGCAGACACGTTCTTTTGACGAGTCCGCAGGATATGAGCTCGATGGGGCTCGAATTTCATCCCGGCAATTCGACACTTTGCATAATCGGATCATATGATCGAGAGCGCAAACACCTTATCAGGAGCAACACTCAGGCAGTCGATTACGGCACGGACTTCTACGCCATGCAGACGGTAAAGGCAATCGACGGCAGACGTGTTATGATCGCATGGATGCAGAGCTGGGAGACCTCCGGCTGTAAGCCGGATAAGCTCCCATTTTTCGGACAGATGACCCTCCCGCGCGAGCTGTCGATAAAGGACGGCAGGCTGATACAGAAACCCGTGCATGAGATCGAAAGGTTCCGTTCGGTAAAGGTCGGATATGAAAACGTTATCATCTCCGACGAGACCAATCTGCAGGGCGTTAAGGGGCGTTTCATAGATATGACAGTGACCGTCCGTCCCGGCAACAAGAATCAGATGTACCGATACTTCAAACTGAATGTGGCAAAGGACGGAGAACATGTGACCATGATACGCCATAAGCCGGAGAACAACACGATACGGGTCGACCGTTCACGCTCCGGCTTCCCGCACGATATAGTTAACGTCCGTGATTTCCCGATCGCCGCGCATGATGAGCTCAAGCTAAGGATAATCATGGACCGGTACAGTCTGGAACTCTTCGTCAACGACGGGGAGCAGGCGGCGAGCTTTGTGATTTATACCCCTGTCATGGCGGATTCAATATCGTTCTCCTCGGATGGCGCTGCGATAATCGATGTTGAAAAATATGAACTCGAGGTGTGATATGGAAAAGATTTTTGACGTGGTCGCATTGGGCGAACTGCTTATAGACTTTACAGAAAGCGGAATAAGCGAACAGGGAAATCCGCTATGGGAGGCTAATCCGGGAGGCGCTCCATGCAATGTGCTGGCTATGCTGAACAAACTCGGTAGAAAAACGGCGTTTATCGGTAAGGTCGGAGATGATGTTTACGGAAGGCAGCTCGCAAAAGCAGCATACGATGCCGGTATAGACACGTCGGCTCTGCTGATGGATCCCATCGTTCATACGACTCTCGCTGTCGTTCATACGAGCGAAAACGGCGATCGCGATTTTTCGTTTTACCGTAACCCAGGCGCGGACATGATGCTTACCGTGGAAGAACTGCCTCGTGAGCTCATCAAGTCCGCAAAAATCTTCAATTTCGGGACATTGTCCATGACCCACAAGGGCGTTCGCGAAGCAACGAAGAAGGCTGTTCAGACCGCAAAGGAGGCAGGTGCGCTCATATCATTCGATCCCAACCTTCGCCCACCGCTCTGGAGTTCTATGGAGCTTGCGCGCGAGCAGATCGAGTGGGGCCTCGCCGTATGCGACATCCTGAAGATCGCCGATAACGAGCTCGAGTTCATGACCGGAGAGACTGATTTTGAAAAAGGCTCTGCTGTCCTTGCCGAACAATACCCGAACATTAAGCTCCTCAACGTTACCGCGGGACCCGACGGAAGCTATTGCCGCTATGAAGACCATTTTGTTTTTGCGGATGCTTTCCGTCTCGGCGGAACGATCGAGACGACCGGTGCGGGCGATACCTTCTGTGCCTGTGTGCTGAACGACGTCCTCAATAACGGAGTTGAAAGCCGCACCGAGGAAGATCTCAAAGCAATGCTCCGCTTTGCCAACGCGGCGGCATATCTCGTCACCACGAAAAAAGGAGCTATCCGCTCTATGCCGGTTTTCGAAGAGATCGAGAGGATCCTTAACTGGAACTGATCAATCATTCTCAGGACCGCGAGTCCGGTCCGTTACCCCCCTCTGCAGGAGCCATGGAGCCGATGCGCTTCATGGCTCCGAAGTTTTTGTAAAAGACTTTACAATTCAGACATACGGATATATAATCAGGCAATTACCGAAAGGACTTTCTATAAATGGCTGTATCCGACACCTCGGGCAAAAACGAATATCTCAAGGCAAGGAGCCTTGCTTTGAAGGAAAAGAGAGAGCTGGAGGCAAGGAAGCTGACGGGTTTACCTCCGGTGCTGGACGAGCAGCATCCCGAAACAGCCCGAATGGCCGTAACGGAGCTTAACGTACAGGATATCCCGGCGGACAGGGTAATCGGCACTAAGTCCGCCGGAAGGATGAACGCGTTTTCCGCCTCGTTTTTGCCGCTGATGGATGCCGACAGCGAGTTTGCATATAAATGGATAATGCTGTGCGAAGCGCATCTTTCCGATACGGGAATACGTGACCCGATAGTCTGCTATGAATACCTCGGAAGCTTTTATGTTCAGGAGGGAAATAAGCGTGTAAGCGTTTTAAAGTACTTTGGGGCAGTTCGCATTCCGGCAAAAGTGCTGAGGATTCTTCCTGCGAAGACAAACGATCCGCGTATCGCCGCGTATTACGAGTTCGTAGATTTTCATCGGCTGACAGGAATATGGGACGTTCAGTTTCGCAAACCCGGTGAGTTTGCGCGCTTGCTGCATCTTATCGGTAAAAAGTCCGATGAAGAATGGACCGATAATGAGATCAGGCGGTTCAATACCGCTTTTCACTATTTCCGCGAGGCTTTTTCCGGGCTCGGGACCGTAAAAAAGGAAGTTTCCCCAGAGGATGCGCTTATGCTTTTCCTCGACGTTTACACCTATGAGCAGCTTGCGTCGATGCCGCAGCCAAAGCTGAAAAAAGCACTATCCGGACTATGGAACGATATAATGGCTGCCTCTGAGCCCGATACGGTGAAGGTGAATACCGTTCCTGCAATTGACGAAAAGAAGAGCGTTATCCAAAAGCTGATCGCGGGCGTGCCGAAGCACCGGAATATCGCCTTCGTCTATCAGAGCGATCCCGGGCAGAGCCAGTGGACGCGCGGGCATTCGGAAGGCGCGGCGTACCTTTCGCATATTATGCCCGATGCGGTGACCGTCACGGAGCATTTCCACGCCGATACCGAAGAGACCGCGGAGCAGATAATAGCCGAGGCCGCCGCGGGCGGCGCGGAGCTCGTGTTCACCACTACCCCGCTGCTGCTGAACGCAACTCTCAAGTCAGCGGTGAAGTATCCGAAGGTCCGCTTCTACAACTGTTCGGCGTGCCAGCCGCTCTCAAGCGTCAAAAGCTACTATTGCCGCACCTACGAGGGCAAATTCATCACCGGTGTCATCGCGGGAGCGCTCGCGGAGAACGGGCTCGTGGGCTACGTCGGGTCGTATCCGATCCTCGGCGTGCCCGCTTCGATCAACGCCTTCGCGCTCGGCGTGCGCATGACGAACCCGCGGGCGAGGATCCTTCTCGAATGGACCTGCACGAACGTGGACTGCCTGCGTACGCTCCGGGAGAAGGGCGTGCGCGTGATATCGAACCGCGACGTACCCGTGCCCGACGCAAACTACCTCCGGAACGGGAATTACGGCACGTTCCTGATCGGGAACGACGGCGAGCTCGTGCCGCTTGCCTCGCCCTGCTGGATGTGGGGAAAGCTGTATGAAAACATCGTGCGCTCCGTCCTCGCGGGCAGCGCCGAAAAGAAGGATCAGGCGGTCAACTACTGGTGGGGCATGGACAGCGGCGTGATCGACGTGACGCTTTCGGACCGAGTGCCCGAGGGCGTGAGAGCGCTTGCCGGGATCCTTACGGACCGGCTGAAAAAAGGCGCGCTCGACCCGTTCGCGCAGAAGCTCGCCGCGCAGGACGGGAGCGTCATCTCCGACGGGGCGACCGGGCTTACGTCGATGGAGCTGCTGAAGATGGACCGCCTTGCCGAGAGCGTCGAGGGACGCATCCCCGAGTATGACGAGGTGTTCGAGATGTCGCGCGCGCTCGTACGCGAGCTTGGAGTGCACAGGGAACGGGTGAAGCCGGGCACGGAGGACTGACATATGAAAATACTTGCGGTTGCCGATGAAGAGAGTCCTGCCCTTTGGGATTATTACGTTCCGGGTCGGCTCGCGGAATATGATCTGATCCTTTCGTGCGGCGACCTTAAAGCAGCATACCTGACTTTTCTGGTAACAATGAGCCGCGCAAGACTTCTGTACGTTCACGGGAACCATGATGGCAGCTATTCCTCAGCTCCCCCGGAGGGCTGTGAGAACATCGACGGGCAGCTCGTCAGCTATAACGGCGTTCGCATCCTCGGGCTCGGCGGCTGCCTTTGGTATCACCCGGGACCGCATCAATACACCGAAAAGCAGATGCGGCGGCGTGTCGCCAAGCTGCGCCGTGCGATAAAAAAAGCGGGCGGAGTGGATATCGTGATCGCCCATGCTCCTCCGAAAGGGCTCGGTGATATGGAAGACCCCGCACACAGGGGGTTTGAAGTGTTCCGAGAGCTTATAGATGAATATCTACCGCGCTTTTTCCTGCACGGGCATACACATCTTCGTTACGGAGCGCATATTGCGCGTGAGCAGATAAACGGCGGAACTCGGATAATCAACGTTTCGGAACGTTTTGAACTTGAGATCCCTGAGGGCGATCATCCGGCAAAGCAAAAGGAAGATCTCGTTTTTATAACGCGCCGCCCCCGTGAAAGTGATTCAATCGAGCCGATTTGAAAAAGACAGCAAACACAGTACAGTAGCTTCCCAAATTGCATTTTGGCCCGCGCTAAAGCAGCGCGGGCCATTGCTGCACTTTACTCGAGGATCAATTCTTGCAGAACTTGCTCTTCGGCTCTGGCGCGGCAGGAATTCACTGCCCGGATCCAGCCGAGCTGGTCGCGGGCCTTGAGGTCTTCGGTCACGCCCTCGGCGCGGGCGAGCTGAGCGGTGATGAGCTCGATCTGTTCCTTCGCCTCACGGTCAATGTCCATGAGGTGCTGTGTCAGGGTGCTTTCCATCAGCATCAGAGCGAAGGTGTCCGGTTGATGCTCCTTGAGGAACCGCTTACGCATGCGGCCATAGCGGCCGATGTCGCCTTCGGGCTCCTCGGGCAGTAAGAGGCGGGGGAAGTAGTAATCTCCGACGAGATCGTAGGTGAGGCCGTTGGTCTCGTCATAAACGGTTGCGGGCAGTTCAGTGTTGGTGTTCATAATGATTCTCCTTTCGGTTTTGTTCGTAGTTGTGTTGCTTTTCTCTCGCCTCCGCTAAGAGGTTGTCGACGTATTCGTCGCCGAAAACTCTGCGGAGGAGAGCGTAGTCACAGGTCTGTTTTTGCAGGTCGTCGTTCTTCTCTTCGAGCGAAGCAAGCCTCTTTTCCAAACGGCTGTTCTCGTTTTCAAGCTCCTCGTTCTCGCCGCGCAGCAGGGCGATCTTGTCCCATGCCTTCACCAGGGAGACGAGCACCGCCCGTACGAGATTCTTTAGCCGATGCACGAGCGGGAGGACGAATTTCTCGCGGTAGCTCTTCGCGCTCGTGAATTTCGGCGGCTCGGGAGCCTCGTACTCGTCATCATGATCGAGCCTGTATCTGATGCCGGAAAGCTCAGTCTCGGCGGTGTCGGCGCTTTCGAGACGGCGCTGCACTTCGGAGAGCTCGCCATGCTTTTCGGCAAGCTCGGCTTCGAGCACGGCAAGCTCCTTCGCCCGCTCCTGCTTCTTGAAGTCGAGCACGGAGAGGTGCTCCTCGTGCGTGCCCTTCTGCTCCCACTCGATGCCGTAACGCTCCATCACGGCGGCGAGGGCATGCTTCTCAGACTCGGCCCACTGCGCCCACTCGGTCGCGCCGCGCGTACCTCCCGTGAAGCCCTGTGCGGCGAGCGCCTGCTTGAGGGAAACGCGGGTGTCGAGACCGCGCTTGCTGCCGGTCGTGAACGGGACGAAGTCGATGTGGATATGCGGCGTCGCCTCGTCCATGTGGATGTGAGCGGAGAATACGCGGAGGTTCGGGTTGCGGGCGGCGAAGCCCTTGAAGTACTCGTCAAGCACCTCTTTTGCCAGCTCGCCGTTTTCCGTTCCGGAGGCCATATTGTCCATATCGCCTATCTGCATTATGATCTCGTGGAACAGCTTTTCCTGATGGCTCCCGCGGATCTTCTCATAGTAATCGGGGATGATCCGGTCCTTGCGTTTCTGCTTGGCGTTGTAGCGCGCAAGTGCTTCGTCGAAGAGTTCGTGATAAACCATTTTGAGGGGTTCATCGATGTAACTGATGTTGTATCGGGTGCGCTCGGCTTTCACGTTCGCCGCGATGAAACTGCGGTTGTTGTGGTTGGCCGAGCCCTTCCCAACCATTGCGCTTATCGTTCTTTTCATAATAATCACCCGGGGGTTAATGCCTTTGTTACTTTCTGCGAAAGTAACGCAAAAGCACTTTCGTCAGTCTTCGCCCGCCAAAAGTGCTGTTGCGCCCTGCGGGGCCGGCCCTGCCCACCGAAGGAGCGGAGGGGAAGCACTCTGCCTCCGCCCCTTCTTGAATAACGGGCTTCTTCGATAAACTCACCTTATCGCCTTTTGTGGGTTTACCGTCACGCGTGACGCTCAGGGATATTTTAGCGTCACGCAATTTTACCCATATATCATAAGGCATTTTTGAGGCCAAAGCCCCGCGCGTGACGCTCCGTGACGCTAAGTTTGATAGTATGCAAATCAGCGTCACGAGCGTCACTGAGCGTCACCGGCTGCCCTTCCTTTCTACAAAGTACAACCGCACTCTGCGTCCGTCGTGTGAGCGGGAAGGGGCATAAAGAACGCCATACTCGGCAAGGAGCCTCGCGACGTTCACGTTCAGCTTTCTGGAGAGATGGTGCGGAAGCATTCCGCTTCCGATCCTCTGCGCCAACTCCGTAGCCGTGCCTTCCCATACCGGAGCATCTGCATTAACCAAAGCCGCTACCGCGTCGAGGGTGGGATCGGGCGGATCCTTCCACAGCTCGGTCTCCGTTTCGGTAAGGTCGAACGTACAGGTCTCGTAGCTGAAGAGCAGCTTGAATCTTAGATCCTGCTGATCGCGGCCGACCACGTCGAGCGTCGCCTCGGGGCTTGTCCGCTTCTCCTTGCGGAGCAGGAACGCGCCGTCCGCAGAGCCGAGCAGCCCGGTAGTGCCGGAGATCATATCGAATTTATCCTCGGCGTCCTGCTTGCGGGTATGGTGCACGATCAGGATCGCGACCGGCGCCGCGTCCGACAGCGCCTTGAGACCCGCGATGATGCGGTAGTCGTTGGCGTAGCTGTACTTCTCGCCCTCGTCGCCGCGTACCTTCTGCAGGGTATCGATGATGACAAGCCGGGTATCGTCGTGCTCGCGGATGAAGCCCTCAAGCTGCTGCATGAGGCCGTTTTCGACCGACTTTGCCTGCGTCGCGAAATGGAGGGCGGCGGTGCCTTCGATACCGAACATGCGTGAGACGCGCTTCTGGAGCCTCTGGCAATCGTCCTCCAATGCGAGGTACAGTACCGAGCCCTGCCGAACCGGCAATCCCCAGAGAGGAGTTCCTGTCGCTATCGAGTAGCCGATCTGCGTCACGAGGAAGGATTTGCCGATCTTCGGCGCGCCTGCCATGAGGTAGGTCCCGGGATACAGGAGCCCCTCAATTATGGGTATTCGGGGTGTAAACGCTGTGTCGAGCAGACCCTGCATCGTGACCGTTTCGATATAGCGCGGATCGAGCTTTCGCGGATCGATGAAAAATTCTTCTTCGGTGTTGCAAAAACCATTGTAATCTGCTATAATATCCGCAGTTGTGATCGGTGACTGCCTTGTATCTGCGCCAACAGATACTTCTTCGGCGGTCATCTTTTCTTTATCTTCGTTCACGAACATCCCTCCTTCATACCGAGCAGTGTTTTTGTGATAAGCTCGATGTTTTCGTAAAGCTCATCTCTGATCTCGCCGGCGGCTTCGATGCGCTTGAGCTCATCGAGTACAGCGGCGAGCTGATCCCGCAGGGCCTTGTAAACCCTCGGGTTGCCCTGAACCACGATATCGCGGTTCAGGCATTTTCTGTAGCAGTATTCCTGCTTGGGCAGACCCGACAGCGCGACGGCTGTATTGATCTGCTCGTTTTCTTCCAGCGAAACGCGGAATCCGACGGTGATATTCCGGAAGCGTCCGTGTTCGTCTCTGTTCTTGGCTGACATAATTCATTCCATCCTTTCATGTTCAAGTTTTTCGATCATTTCCGTCTGTTTTGACGGGAACAGGTGTGCGTAACGCAGGGTGATCTCGATGCTTTCGTGACCGAGCCTGTCCGCAATGGCGACGGGAGTGAATCCCATGTCGATCAGCAGCGAAACGTGGCTGTGGCGAAGATCGTGAACGCGGATGCGCTTTACTCCGGCGGCCTTTGAACCGCGGTCCATCTCACGGTGCAGATAGCTCTTGGTGATGGGGAAGATACGGTCCGTCCTGCCGAGGCCGTACTGCATTTTCAGATAGTCCTGTATCTCCTCGCAGAGGAACGGGGGCATCTTTACAGTGCGGTTGCTCTTTTTCGTTTTCGGACTCGTGATCACGTCCTTGCCGTGAAGCCGTTGATACGATTTGCTGATCTTCACGGTACCGGCCTTGAAGTCGAAGTCCGCAGGCGTCAGCGCCAGCAGCTCACCCTCGCGGATGCCGCACCAGTAGAGCATTTCGAAAGCGTAGTAGGATATGGGCTTGTCCATCATCTCATCGGCGAAGCGCTTGTACTCATCCTTTGTCCAGAAGCTGATGTTGCCGCCGTCCTTATCGCCCATGCTCCCCGCTTTCGCGGCGGGGTTGGCGCGGAGCTCATAGTGCCGAACGGCGTGATTGAAGATCGCGCTGAGCTGATTATGGACCGTTTTCAGATACGTCTGCGAATAAGGCTGCTTCTTTTCATCCCGATATGCCAGCAGCTCGTTCTGCCACGCGATCACGTCCTTTGCGGTGATCTCGCTGATGTTCCGCTTTCCGAAATACGGCAGGAGCTTCGTTTTGATGATGTGCTCCTTCGTGAGCCA